>CAJYAD010000001.1 GCA_913064775.1 uncultured Albidovulum sp.
ACTCGCTACAAGAGCCTTGCCGACATCGAGCGCGGCTTCCGCGTCCTGAAATCCGACATCGAGATCGCGCCGGTCCATCACCGTCTGCCGGATCGCATCCGGGCCCATGCTCTGATCTGCTTCCTTGTCCTCGTGCTCTACCGCGTCATGCGCATGCGGCTAAAGGCGAAGGGCAATGCCGCCAGTCCCGCACCGCGCTCGACCTGCTGGCGCGGATCCAGAAGCATACCGCCCATGCCGGGAACCGATCCTTGCATGGCATCAGCAAAACCACTCCGGAGCAACTCGATCTCTTTGACGCAATGAACCTGCCAAAGCCCGCCTGACGGGCGCCGTTGTCACATTTTTGGCCATCCGGCCATAACAATATCAATCACTTGCGCGATTAACTGATGAACTTGGGGTTCCCGATCGGTCCAAGCAGCCGACGGTTGTTGAACCCGTCGACCGATTCGAGTGTTGCCATTTCGACCGCCCCCAGATTGCGACACCGACCGCGGCGACGAATGACCTCGGCCTTGTAGAGGCCATTGATCGTCCCGGCCAAGGCGTTGTCATAGCTATCACCGACACTGCCGACTGAAGGCTCGATGCCTGCCTCGGCCAGGCGTTCGGTGTAACGGGCTGAGGCGTATTGGGCGGTCTCAACCGGTCGTCGCAACAGCCTATTGAGGGAGGTTGCCGGAGGTGCCACGCTCGAATACCCGCTGGTCGCCCGACTTTCTGGCGGCCAGCTTCGGCGCCTCGCGCAAGTTCCGCATTCTGGCGGTGATCGACGATTGCTGCCGGGAGAACCTGTGCCTGACCGCCGACACCAGCATCTCGTGCGTCCGTGTGGCCCGCGCGCTGGACGCGCTGGTGCGGATCTACGGAAAGCCTGCATGCATCGTCAGCGAGTTGCCATTGGAGCGCCATTGGTCCGAGCGACAATGGCAAAGGCACCGAGTTCACCAGCCGGGCCATCCTGAAGTGGGCCGATAAGAACGCGGTCCCCTGGCTTTACATCGACCCGGGCAAACTGCAGCAGAACGCCTTCATTTTACGTCGGGGGAAGCGCCCCACCGGGGCCTTTCCTGATCCCTCCTCACTTTACAACGGCGGCCTGCGCGACGAGCTATTGACCGAGGAGATCTTCCGCACCCTAGATGATGCCCGCCGCAAGCTGGCGCTCTGGCGCTACGATCACAACGCTGTCAGGCTGCATTCCTCGCTCGGGAACCAGACGCCGCTCGAAGCGCGCCGGGCGCCTGAGCAATTTGAGGACTCCGCGCCCGGCGCGCTTGCCCGGCCCGACCGGCCTGACTGCCAATCTCAAACCCGCAGACTCTCGTTATGAACGAGGGATCCAAGGGGGGGCAGGTCAGCAGGGTTGCGACAGGAATTGCCGAAATATCCGTGAAAGATTCTGGCGAGCAGCCCGGTGCGATGGCATCGCGGCGGGGCCGCCGGCAGGCGCCAATTCGCGGATCATAAGGCCCGGGCCGAAAGGAATTGGGGTGGCGGGGTCTGATGGAACCTTCGCGCCGCTTAGCGGTGGCGCGGTGCCAGCCCGTCGACGAAGATGTCCAGCACCCTTGTCACCGCCTCTCGCCAATCCGGCCTCGGCCGGGTCGAGGACATGCCGACGAAGGCATGCAGCAAGTCCTCGGGCGTGACGTCATCGCGCACCGCGCCTGCCGCGACCGCCCGCTCCAGCAGCCCGCGCGCCGCGTCATGCATCCGCCCCGAGGTATAGGCATAAAGCTCCTGCCGCCCCTCGGTCGCCACCGTCAGCGCCGCCAGCATCCCCTTCTTCGTCGCCACCACGTCGACCGCGCGGTGCATCCACAGCCGCAGCGCCTCACCCGGGGGCTCAGTGGTCGAAAGGACCTCGGCCAGGTCGGCCAACTGGTCCACGTCGCGGCGGTACACCGCCTCGAAAAGCGCGTCGCGGGTGGGGAAATGACGGTAGAGCGTGCCGATGCCCACCTCGGCCCGGCGCGCCACCGCCTCAAGGCTGGCCTCGGGGCCGCCGGCGCGAAACACCTCTGTCGCCGCCGCCAGCAGCCGTTCGCGGTTGCGCAGGGAATCGGCCCGCGGCTTGCGGCTTGCCTTGGCGTCCTCTTGCCCCATGTCCTTCGTCATCGCCTTTCCAGATCCCGCGAAACAAGGCCCGCCATGCCCACTTGCAAAACGGAGGCGCCCTCCGTATAACAGAAGCCACGCGAAACCGCAAAGACCGCGACATCCACCCCCCAGTCCGGCGCCGCCTGGCGCCGCCCGAGATCCCGTTCGGCCCTTCGCCGCCGCCCTTCGGCGCCGCGAGCGGGTCTTCCCCGACATCCCGAGCGTCTGGAGCCCGACATGTCCCATACACTGAACCTGACGATAAATGGAACCGCGCAGGAAGTCACACTCGACGATCCGCGTGTCACGCTGCTGGATCTGCTGCGCGAGCGGCTGCATCTGACCGGCACCAAGAAGGGCTGCGACCGCGGCCAATGCGGCGCCTGCACGGTGCTGGTGAACGGGCGGCGGATGAATGCCTGCCTGGCGCTGGCGCTCAGCCACGACGGGGCCGAGATCACCACGATCGAAGGCCTGGCGCAGGGCGGCGAGTTGCACCCGGTGCAGGCCGCCTTCATCGAACATGACGGCATGCAATGCGGCTATTGCACCCCGGGGCAGATCATGTCCGCCGTCGGGCTGATCGCCGAGGCCCAGGCCGGTGCCGACCCCGAGCGCATCCGCGAAGGCATGAGCGGCAACATCTGCCGCTGTGCCGCCTATGCGGGGATCACCGCGGCGGTTTTGCAGGCCACCGAAACCCTGACCGAAGAGGCCGAGCGCGCATGAAACCCTTCGACTACATCCGCCCCGAACGCCTCGGCCAGGCCCTGTCCGAGGGCGCCAAGCCCGGCAGTGCCTATCTGGCGGGGGGCACCAACCTGCTGGATCTGATGAAGACCGGTGCCGCCCGGCCCGAGCGGCTGGTTGACATCACCCGTCTGCCCGGGCTGGATCGTTGGGAATGGGGCAAGGACGGCGGGCTGCGCATCGGCGCGATGGTGCGCAATTCCGACGCCGCCCATGACCCCGACATCGCCGCCGCTTTCCCAGCGATGGCCGAGGCGCTGCTGTCGGGCGCCTCGGGCCAGTTGCGCAACGCCGCCACGATGGGCGGCAACGTGATGCAGCAGACCCGTTGCCATTTCTTCGCCGACCCGTTCAGCCCCTGCAACCGGCGCGCGCCGGGCGCGGGCTGCGCGGCGCAGGGCAGCGACCGTCGCGGCTTTGCCGTTCTCGGCGGCTCTGACGCCTGCATCGCCACCCATCCGTCGGATCTCTGCGTGGCGCTGGCCGCGCTTGACGCCGTGGTCGAGATCGCAGGCCCCGAGGGTCTGCGCGAGACGCCGCTGACCGACTTCCACCTGCTGCCCGGCACTGGCCCCGAGGGCCACACCCGGCTGGCGCCGGGCGAATTGATCATCGCACTTCGCCTGCCGGCCGCGGCGGCCGGCTTCCGCCACCACGCCCGCTATCTGAAGCTGCGTGACCGGACGTCTTTCGCCTTCGCGCTGGTCTCTGCCACGGCGCTGCTGCGCATCGAGGATGGCGTGATCGCCGAGGCCCGGCTGGCGCTGGGCGGCGTCGCTCCCAAACCCTGGCGCGCGACGGCTGCCGAGGCCCTGCTGCAAGGTGCGCGCCCCGACGCCGACAGTTTCGCGCGCGCCGCCGAGGCCGCGCTGCAGGGCGCCGCCGGCCATGACGCCAAGATCACGCTGGCCAAGCGCCTTGCCGCCCGCGCCCTGACCCAGGCCGCCCGGGGCACGCCCGCGCGCGTGCCCGCCTTGCCCGGCTCTGTCCATTCGGGAGAAACCGCCCATGTCTGATGCAACCCCCATTGCCACCGCCCTGCCGCAGCGCATGGGCTCAAACGCCGGCCAGCGCACGACGCGGCGCGACGGCGTGCTGAAGGTCACCGGCACGGCCACCTATGCCGCCGACAACCACCCGCAGGGCCTGCTGCACGCGGTCTTTGCCTGCGCCACCATCGCCCGTGGCCGGGTCACCGATCTGGACGTGGCCGCCGCCAAGGCCCATCCCGGCGTGGTCGAGGTGATGACCCCCGCGAACCGCCCACCGCTGTCCGCCGATCCCGACAGCAAGCCGATGCCCTTCTGGTTCCGCACCCAGGTGTTCCAGGACGACCGGGTCCTCTATGCCGGCCAGCCCATCGCGCTGGTCCTGGCCGAAACGCTCGAGGCCGCGACCGAGGGCGCCGCGCGTCTGTCCCCTCGCTACGCGGCCGAGGCCCCCCGCATCGGTCTGGATGAGCCGCCCTATGCGCCCAAGGCCGTCGGCATCGGCGCGCCCGCGAAGGTCAGCAAGGGCGATATTGAGGCAGGCCTTGCCGCCGCCGCCCAGCGGCTGGAGGTGACGATCGAGACCCCCGCCCAATATCACAACGCGATGGAGCCCCATGCCGTGGTCGCCGAATGGCAGGGTGACCGGCTGATCATCGACACGCCCAATCAGGCCCCGGTGATGGCGGCTGCCGCCTTCGCCGCCTGGTTCGGCATCGCGCCGCAGAACGTGCTGCTGCGCACGCCCTTCCTGGGCGGCGGCTTCGGGTCGAAAGCGATCCTGTCGGCGCCGCAGATCCTGGCGGCGCTGGCCGCGCGGATGGTCGGGCGGCCGGTGAAGATGGTGCTGACCCGCGCCCAGATGTTCGGCCCCGTCAGCCACCGCGGCGCGACCCGGCAGAGCCTGCGGATGGGCCTTGATAGCGCGGGCCATTTCACCGCGCTGGCCCATCACACCATCGCCGAAACCGCCAGCTTCGACGAATTCATCGAGGCCGCCTCGACCCCCTCGCGGCTGCTTTATGCCAGCCCCGCGATATCCACCACGCATGAGGCGGTGGTCAACGACATCGGCCTGCCCGGACCGATGCGCGCCCCGGGCGAGGCCTCGGGCACCGCAGCACTGGAGGTGGCGATCGACATCGCCGCCGAAGCGCAGGGGATGGATCCGATCGACTTCCGGCTGGCCAATTACGCCGAAACCGATCCGATGACCGGCAATCCCTATTCCTCAAAGGCGCTGCGCGAATGCTTTGCCGAGGGCGCGAAGGCCTTCGGCTGGGCTGGCCGGCCGCTGGCGCCGCGCCAGATGACCGACGACCGGGGGATGCGGGTCGGCTGGGGCATGGGCACGGCCAATTTCCCCTGCCCGATGTTCGACGCCGAGGCACGCGCCACCCTGCGCGCCGATGGCACCGCGCTGGTGGAAACCAGCCTGATCGACATGGGGCAGGGCGCCTGGACCGCGCTGGCGCAGATCGCGGCGGATGCGCTGGGCCTCGACCTCGATCAGGTCGAGATGCGTGGCGGCGCCTCGGACCTGCCGAACGCGGGTGTTGCGGGCGGCTCGGGCCACACCGCGAGTGCGGGGCTGGCGATCGAGGTCGCGGGCAGCGACACGCTGCGCCAACTGGCCGAGATCGCCGCCGCCGATCCGGCCTCGCCGCTGCATGGTACCGGCAATGCGGGCGTGGTGGCGCGCAGCGGGCGGCTGCATGCCGCCGGGGATGAAGGCCGCGGCGAAACCTATGCCGAGATCCTGGCGCGGGCCGGCAAGTCCGCGCTGACCGGCAGCGGCAAGGGCGCGCGCGACCCGAAGGCTGCGAGCGCCTATGCGATGCAATCGCATGGCGCCGTCTTCGCCGAGGTGAAGGTGGACCCCGAGCTGGGCCAGATCCGCGTCTCGCGTCTGGTCGGTGCCTTCGCGGCGGGCCGGATCATCAATCCGCGTCTGGCCGAAAGCCAGCTGAACGGCGGCATGATCTGGGGGCTGTCCTTCGCGCTGCTGGAGAAGGCCGAGATGGATCCCCGCAGCGGCCGCATCCTGAATGCCGATCTGGGCGAATATCATGTGCCGGTGAATGCCGATGTGCCCTCGGTCCAGACGCTGCTGGTGCATGAGGACGACCCGCATGTGAACCCGCTGGGCATCAAGGGCGTGGGCGAGATCGGCACCACCGGCACCGCCGCCGCCATCGCCAACGCCGTGTGGCACGCGACCGGGGTGCGGGTGACGCGCTTTCCGATCCGGCTGGATGATCTGATGGAAGGGCTGGCGTAGGGCAGGGGCCCCGGGCGGGGGGGGGCAGCCAGGCCCTCTTGCCGCCCGGTACGCGGCTAGGCGCAGGGCGCGCGCCTGCCCGTCCCCTCGGGCTGGCGCTTTGCAACGCCCGATCACGGATCAGCCAAAGGAGAGGCTGCGCCATAAATGGCGACGCTTCGCCGTCATGGCGCGCCCCCCCACGGGCAGGCGCGTGCCCCGCTCGCCCGGCAATCCGCCCCCTCAGCGAAGGAAGTTGTTGCGCAGCAGGTCCACCACCTCGCCCGAGCGGCCGCCCAGCACCGCGCGCAACCCGAACATCGCGGTGCCCATCACCTGCGCGGCCTCGATCTTGGGCGGCATCACCAGCTCCATCCGGTTCACCTTCACGTCCAGCAGTGCCGGCCCCTCGGCCGCCAGCCAGTCGCGCATCGCGCCCTCCAGATCGCCGGCCGCCTCGACCCGCGTGCCCTCGATCCCGATGGTGCGGGCAAGCGCGGCGAAATCAGGGTTCTTGAGGCTGGTATAGCTGTCGAGCATGCCCTCGACCCGCTGCTCCATCTCGACGAAGCCGAGCGAGGAATTGTTGTAGATCAACAGCTTCACCGGGATCTCTTCTTGCACTAACGTCAGAAGGTCGCCCATCAGCATGGTCATGCCGCCGTCACCGCAGAGCGCGATCACCGGGCGTTCGGGCATGGCCAGCTTGATCCCCAGCGCCTGCGGATAGGCATTCGCCATCGTCCCGTGCAGCAGCGAGGTCAGGAACCGCCGATCGCCGCGCGCGGTCAGGTGGCGCAGCAGCCAGACCATAGGAGAGCCGCCATCGGCGGTGAAGATCGCGTCGTCCGCCGCCAGCCGGTCAAGCGTCTGGGTCACGAATTGGGGATGGATCAGCGTCGGATCCGGCTCTGCCCCCTCATCGTGATAGCCGTGCCTGTCCTTGGCCCATTGCGCCTGCGCCTTGGTCAGATGCGGCCCCGCGGGACGCGCGGCGAGCCGCGGCAAAAGCGCCTCGATGGTGGCGCCGACATCGCCCACCAGGCCCAGATGCACCGGCGCGCGGCGGCCCAGATGGGTGGGATCGGTGTCGATCTGGGCGATTTTCGCGGCCTCGGGGTAGAATTGCGTATAGGCGAAATTGGTGCCCAGACACAGCAGCAGGTCGCAATGCGCCACCGCCTCCATCCCCGCGCGGTTGCCGAGGATGCCGGTCATGCCGACGTTGAAGGGATTGTCCGGCTCGATGAATTCCTTCGACCGCGAGGTGTGGGCGATGGGCGCGCCCAGCCGCTCGGCCAGGGCCTTGACCTGATCCGCCGCGCCGCGCGCGCCGATGCCGGCGTAGATCGTCGGGCGCTTGGCCCTGGCGATCATCGCGGCCAGTTCGTCAAGCTCTGCCTCCGAGGGGCGCACCACCGGATGGGCGCGGTGCACGCCCCAGGGCTGCGCGTCGGCGGAGGTTTCCTTGAACATGTCGCCGTTCACGATCACCACCGCCACGCCGCCCCGCGCCAGCGCCGCCTGCACCGCCATGGCGGTAATCCGGCGGGCCTGATCGGGGTGGCTGATCGCCTCGCAGAACACGGACGCCTGCTCATATATCTTGCGCTGGTCGACCTCCTGGGGAAAGCCGAGGCCCAGCTCGGCCCGGTCGATGTTCGAGGCGATCAGCACCACGGGCGCGCCGTTGCGGTGACTTTCAAAAATACCGTTGACGAAATGCAGACTGCCCGGCCCGGCGGTGCCGGCACAGACGCTGATCTCGCCGCTCATGTAGCTTTCGCCGCCGGCTGCCAGGGCGCCGACCTCCTCATGCCGGACATGGACCCAGCGCAGGGGCGAGCGCCGCACCGCGTCGGTGAAATGGTTGATCGTGTCGCCGACGATCCCGTAGACGCGCTGCGCCCCGGCCTGAACCAGCGTGTCGGTGACGATTTCGGATACGGTCTGTGCCATGGGTCAGGCCTCCATTTCGCGTGCGCGGGTGGATTCGCGCGCCCGCTCTAGCGGGAAGCGCGGGGCGAAGCTGTCGGGGTCGGCGGCGTTCCACCAATCGGCGTATTCGGTGCCGTCGGGATCATCGAGCAGGATCCCCTCGGGCAGGAAGGGGTAGACGGTGTCGATGGTGCGCGCCTGGGTCACGCCGATGCGGTGGACGATATGATGCGGTTGCAGATCGGTGGGGTGGGTCAGGCCCGCGGCGGCGACGATATCGGCCAGCGCATCCAGCGTCTTGCCATGGAAGCGCGCGGCGCGTTCGCCCTGCACCTCGGGGATCAGGCCGCGCTGGCGGCTGGGGTCCTGCGCGGTCACGCCGGTCGGGCAGGTACCCAGGTGGCAGCGCTGCGCCTGGATGCAGCCGATCGAGAACATGAAGGCGCGCGCCGCGTTGCACCAATCGGCGCCGATCGCCATGCTATGCGCCAGACCGAAGCCCGAATAGACCTTGCCCGAGGCCGCCAGCTTCACCTTGTCACGCACGCCGCTGCCGACCAGCGCGTTGCGCATCAGCACCAGCCCGTCGATCAGCGGCATCCCCAGACTGTCGGACAATTCCAGCGGCGCCGCGCCGGTGCCGCCCTCGCCGCCGTCGACAACGATGAAATCGGGGTAGATGCCGGTCTTGCGCATCGCCTTGACCAGCGCGAAGACCTCATGCGGCTGGCCCACGCACAGCTTCAGCCCCACCGGCTTGCCGCCCGAGAGGTCGCGCATCCGGGCCGCGAATTCCATCATCTCGACCGGCGTCTTGAAGGCCTTGTGGCTGCGCGGGCTCAGGCAATCCTGATGCGCGGGCACCTTGCGGACGCGGGCGATTTCCTCGGTCACCTTGGCGGCGGGCAGAAGTCCGCCGTGGCCGGGCTTGGCGCCCTGGCTCAGCTTGATCTCGGTCATCTTGACGGCGTCGTTCTGGGCCTGGTCGCGAAACAGCTCGGGCTCGAAATTGCCGTGATCGTCGCGGGCGCCGAAATAGCCCGAGCCCAGTTCCCACACGATGTCGCCGCCATTCTTCAGGTGATAGGGCGACAGGCCGCCTTCGCCGGTGTCGTGGTAGAATTCGCCCAGCTTCGCGCCAAGGTTCAGCGCCTCGACCGCCCGGCCCGAGAGCGCGCCGAAGCTCATCGCCGAGATGTTGAAGACCGAGGCCGAATAGGGTTTCGAACATTGTTCGTTGCCCACCGTCACCCGGGGCCGCATCTCGGGGGCGTCGGCGGGGGCCATGGAATGGTTGAGCCAGAGGTATTCCTCGGCCTCGGTGTCGCGCTCGGTGCCGAAGGGATGGGTGTCATTCTCGCCGCGGGCGCGGGCGTGGACGAGGTTGCGCGTCTCGTAGGAGAAGGGTTTACCCTCTAGATTGCCCTCGACGATATAGGCGCGCAGGAAGGGGCGCAGATCGTAGAACAGCCAGCGGAGGCGGGCGGCGACCGGGTAGTTGCGGGTGATGGTCCAGCGGGTCTGGGTATAGTCGTAGATCCCGAGGGCGATCGTGGGCAGGGTGACGACCCAGATCAGCAACCACCAGGGGTTCCAAAGGGCCGGGATCAGGGCCAGGACGGTCAGGATTGCGGCGGCGATCGGCAAGATGGCGCGCTTGAGCATGGGGCCTCCTCTGAATTGGTGGCGGCCCGGGGCGTCGATACGAAAGAAGGGCGCACCTTTTAGCAGTAACCTTCCGGGCGGCGTTCGGTTTCATGACAAGTCAACACAGTTGCGCGACACGCCTGCGCCCGGCGGCGGTGGCGCCGTTCACCGAGTGAGGGGGATGAAGAGGCCCGGGATCAACCGTTTAGCGTGGCGCTGCGCAGCCGGAGCAGGGTTTTCCAGATCGGACACGTCGGCCGGGAATAGGCCCGGGAAACAAAAAACCTGCCGGCTTGAAAGCCGGCAGGTCGGGAAGGTCTGGTCCCACGGCGCGGAATGCCTTTGCGGCGCGCCGGGGTGTTTGCCTGTCAGTTCAGCCGATCATGAGGCCTTGGCAAGGTTGCGCAGCACATAGTGCAATACGCCGCCATTCTCGACATATTCGACCTCGATCGCCGTATCGATCCGGCATTTGATCTGGGTCGTCTTCTCGGTGCCGTCGGCGTATTTGATCGTGCAGGGCACTTCGCTCAGCGGCTTCAGATCGCCCGACAGCCCGGCGATCGAGATTTCCTCGTCGCCGGTCAGCTTCAGCGAGCGGCGGGTGTCGCCGCCGGTGAACTCAAACGGGATCACGCCCATGCCGACGAGGTTCGAGCGGTGGATGCGCTCGAAGCTTTCCGCGATCACCGCCTTCACGCCCAGAAGCGCGGTGCCCTTGGCGGCCCAGTCGCGGCTGGAGCCCGCGCCATATTCGATGCCGCCAAAGATCACCAGCGGCGTGCCGTCGGCCTGATAGGCCATCGCGGCGTCGTAGATCGAGGTCTGCGCCCCGTCCGGGCCCTTGGTATAGCCGCCCTCGACCCCTTCGAGCATCTCGTTCTTGATGCGAATGTTGGCGAAGGTGCCGCGCATCATGACCTCGTGGTTGCCGCGGCGCGATCCGTAGGAGTTGAACTCGCGCACCGGCACCTGGCGGTCGATCAGGTACTTGCCTGCGGGCGTGCTGTCCTTGAACGACCCCGCGGGGCTGATGTGGTCGGTGGTGACCATGTCGCCCAGCAGCGCCAGAACGCGGGCGCCCGAGATGTTCTCGATCTTGCCCGGATCCTTCGACATGCCTTGGAAATAGGGCGGGTTCTGCACATAGGTCGAAGACGGCGGCCAGTCGTAGGTTTCGCTGTCGGTGGTCTCGACCGCCTGCCACTTGTCGTCGCCCTTGAAGACGTCGGCGTATTTCGACTGGAAGGCCTCGCGCGTCACGGTCTTGTGGACCAGATCGGCGATTTCCTTCTGCGTCGGCCAGATGTCCTTCAGATAGACGGGGTTGCCATCGCGGTCCTCGCCCAGCGGTTCGGTCGTCAGGTCGATGTTCATGTCGCCGGCCAGCGCATAGGCCACCACCAGCGGCGGGCTGGCGAGGTAGTTGGCGCGCACATCGGGGCTGATGCGGCCCTCGAAGTTGCGGTTGCCCGACAGCACCGAGACACCGATCAGGTCATTGTCGGCGATCGACTTCGAGATTTCGGGCTGCAGCGGGCCCGAGTTGCCGATGCAGGTGGTGCAGCCATAGCCCACCAGATTGAAGCCGATGGCGTCCAGATCCTCTTGCAGATCGGCGGCCTCCAGATAGGCGCTGACCACCTGGCTACCGGGGGCGAGCGAGGTCTTGACCCAGGGCTTGCGGGTCAGGCCAAGCGCGCGGGCCTTGCGCGCCACCAGACCGGCGCCGATCATCACATAGGGGTTCGAGGTGTTGGTGCAGGAGGTGATCGAGGCGATCACCACCGAGCCGTCGTGCAGGGTGTAACCCTCGCCCGCGACGCTGCCCGATTTGCGCGGATCGACCGGGGCGGCGGGGGTCGGGCCTTCCGAGGCCATGTCGGTCGCGCCACTGCCGGCGCCGATGCCGCGGTATTCGTTCACCACATTCAGGAAGGCATCGGAGGCGGTGTTCAGCGGCAGGTAATCCTGCGGTCGCTTCGGCCCCGAGATCGCCGGCACGATGGTGCCCATGTCCAGTTCCAGCGTCGAGGTGTAGACCGGCGCGTAATCGGCGCCGCGCCACATGCCCTGAGCCTTGGCATAGGCCTCGACCAGCGCGATGCGGTCCTTGTCGCGGCCGCTCATTTCCAGGTAGCGCAGGGTTTCGCCGTCGATCGGGAAGAAGCCGCAGGTGGCGCCGTATTCGGGCGCCATGTTGGCGATCGTCGCGCGGTCGGGCAGCGGCAGCCGGTCCAGCCCGTCGCCGTAGAATTCGACGAACTTGCCGACAACGCCGTGCTTGCGCAGCATCTGGACGACCTTCAGCACCAGATCGGTGCCGGTGGTGCCTTCCAGCATCTCGCCGGTCAGCTTGAAGCCCACGACCTCGGGGATCAGCATCGAGATCGGCTGACCCAGCATCGCGGCCTCGGCCTCGATCCCGCCGACGCCCCAGCCCAGCACGCCCAGGCCGTTGATCATCGTGGTGTGGCTGTCGGTGCCGACCAGCGTGTCGGGATAGGCCACCATCTCGCCGTTCTGGTCGGTGTCTGTCCAGGTCGCTTGCGCCAGATATTCCAGGTTCACCTGGTGGCAGATGCCGGTGCCGGGCGGCACCACGCGGAAGTTGTTGAACGCCTTCTGCCCCCACTTGAGGAAGGTGTAGCGTTCGATGTTGCGCTCGTACTCGCGGTCCACGTTCATCTGGAAGGCGCGCGGGTTGCCGAACTCGTCGATCATCACCGAATGGTCGATGATCAGGTCGACCGGGTTCAGCGGGTTGATCTTCTGCGCATCGCCGCCAAGCGCAAGGATGCCATCGCGCATCGCCGCAAGGTCGACAACCGCCGGCACGCCGGTGAAGTCCTGCATCAGCACGCGGGCCGGGCGATAGGCGATCTCGCGCGGGTTCTTGCCGCCCTTCTTGGCCCATTCACCGAACGCGCGGATGTCGTCGACGCTGACGGTCTTGCCATCCTCGAAGCGCAGCATGTTCTCCAGCACCACCTTCAACGAGGCGGGCAGGCGGGTGAACTCACCCAGACCCGCGGCCTGGGCCGCCGGGATCGAGTAATAGGCAAAGCTGGCGCCGCCGGCCGTCAGGCTCTGGCGGGTTTTCTGGCTGTCATGTCCGACGGTGACACTCATCGCGACCTCCTTAGATTTATCCGAGGGCTGTCCTTGCTGCACTCCATGCCCCAGCCGGGCAGGGCGCGCAAGGTGCTCGCCGGGTATGTATGCAATTGTATGCCGAAAATCCAGAGGCAATTTCCGGGGTCTGCGGGGCGGATCGCCGGTTCCGGCGGGGGCTGGCTGTTACAGTCGCTCGCGCAACGGTGATTGGTCGGGTGCGGGCGTGACGTCTTATACGAAAGTGTAGGGGAGTGACCGGTCGGGACAAGATCATGTACAGACTTTCAAGCGCCGCTTTGGCATTGGCACTGGTCCTCGCAGGGGGCGTGGGCGCCGCCATTGCCGCCGGGACGGGGGCGGTGACGGGCGTCGATGAGGCTGCGGCCGTGGTGTCTGACCAGCCGGTGGTGGTCGAGCTCTTCACCTCTCAAGGCTGTTCGTCCTGCCCGCCGGCGGATGAGCTGCTGGGCAGGCTGGCCACCCACCGCGGGGTGATCGCGCTGGGCTTCCACGTCGACTATTGGGATTACATCGGCTGGAAGGATGCCTATGGCTCGCCGGCCTTCACCGCCCGGCAGAAGGATTATGCCCGCGCGGCGGGCGACCGCACTATCTATACGCCGCAGATGATCCTTCAGGGCACCGACCGGGTGGTGGGCTTCAAGCCCAACGAGGTGGCCGGGTTGATCCGCGAGTATCAGGCCACCCCGCCGGCGGCACGGGTGACGATGGCGCGTTCGGGCGATACGCTGACCATCAAGGCGACCGCCGATCGGCGTTTCAACGCCCCCGCGCAGATCGAACTGGTCCGCTACCTCCCGGTCCGCCGCGTCAAGATCACCCGGGGCGAGAACGCGGGCCGGACGATGGATTACCACAACATCGTCAGCCAACTGACCAGGATCGGCACCTGGGACGGCGCGGGCACCTATCAGGCCAAGGTCAAGATCGACGGCGATGCCCCTGCCGTTCTTCTGATCCAGGCCCCGGGCCCCGGCCGGATCTACGGCGCCGCCCAGGTCGACTAGCCCTCCGCAGCCCCCCCTCCCACTTCCCTGTGCCCTTTCTTTCTGGTGGAAATATCCCGGGGGCGCAGGGGGCAGAGCCCCCGCCCGGGGCCTGTCCTGCAAGGCTTGACTTTCACCCCGCGATTCCCGATAAGCCGCCATCCCGGATGGTGTCATGCACTTTCCGGGGTTTTTGCAATACGGCCCCCGCTGCGGGGCGCGCTGTCCGAAGGCGCCGGGAAACCGGCCCGAACGCCCCGCAAGGGGGGCCGCAGGACGCGGGGAACGAAAAGGAAAGACCCATGTTTGCGGTCCTCAAGACCGGTGGCAAGCAATACAAGGTGCAGGCGGGTGACGTTCTGCGCGTGGAAAAGCTTGCGGCCAATGCTGGCGATAAGATCCAGTTCAACGAGATTCTGATGATCGGCGGCGACAAGCCCGCCGTCGGTGCGCCGCTTGTCGAAGGCGCCGCCGTGCAGGCCGAAGTGATCGAACAGATCAAGGCCGACAAGGTCATCCACTACGTCAAGCGCCGCCGCAAGCACAGCTCGCAGCGCACCAAGGGTCACCGCCAGCAGCTGACGCTGCTGCGCGTCACCGACATCCTCGCCTCGGGCGCGGACAAGTCGGGCGTCAGCGCCGCGCTGGGCACCGCCGCCGCGCGCATCGCCGCGCATGAGACCGGCACCACGGCTCCGGCCAAGAAGGCCGAGGCCCCGAAAGCCGCAACCTCGAAAGCCGCGGCCCCAAAGGCCGAGAAGGCCGCCGCCCCGAAGGCTGCCCCCAAGGCCGAGAAGACGGCCGAGGCCGCGACCGCCGCTGCGGACGATCTCAAGAAGCTGTCGGGCGTTGGCCCGGCGCTTGAGAAGAAGCTGCACGAGGCCGGTGTGACCAGCTTCGCCCAGATCGCTGCCTGGACCGACGCCGACGTCGCCGAGATGGACGAGAAGCTGTCGTTCAAGGGCCGGATCGAGCGTGAAGGCTGGGTCGGCCAGGCCAAAGACCTCGCGAAGTAAGGAGATCAGACCATGGCACATAAAAAAGCAGGCGGTTCCTCTCGCAACGGCCGCGACTCCGCGGGTCGCCGCCTTGGCGTGAAGCTCTATGGTGGCCAGTCCGCCATTCCGGGCAACATCATCGTGCGTCAGCGCGGCACCACCTGGTGGCCGGGCGAAGGCGTCGGCATGGGCAAGGATCACACGATCTTTGCTACCGTTGATGGCCACGTGACCTTTAAAAAGGGCCTCAAGGGGCGCACCTTTATTTCGGTCCTCCCGGTAGCGGAGGCCGCCGAGTAAGCCGACCTTAACTCTTTGCACAGTATAGGGATCGGCGGAACAGCCGGTCCCTTTTTTCGTTCGAGGGCGCGATGGGTGGAGCAGTGGATTTGCATGTGGCGGCACGCCGGCTGGGGGCTCAGCTCCTGGCTGAGGGGCGTTCTTCTGCGCGGTCGACCGCTGGCCGCTACCGAGACGACCTTGCACAGGCCGGCGCCGCCGATGATGATCGGCGGCTGGCACTTCGTGCGCTTCAGAGGAGGGAAGCCATGAAACTCGAAACGATCCACCCCCAGCGGGAGATTGCGGCCGAGCGTTTCGTGCTGCGGCCGGTGCGGCGCTCGGACGCCGGGCTGATCGCCATGTATACCGCCGACCGGCGGGTGGCCGAGGCGACCCGCTCGATCCCGCATCCCCTGCCGCCCGGCGCGACCGAGGCCTTCATCGAACGGGTGATGGCCGAGAAACGGGCCGAAGACGTGTGGGTTCTGGACGGATCGGCCAACGGCCTGGCCGAGGTGCTGGGCACCGTCGGCCTGCGCAAGATGGAGCGCGACCAATCCGAGATCGCCTATTGGGTGGCGCCGGCCTTCTGGAACACCGGCTTCGCCTCGGAGGCGGTGAAGGCGCTGGTCGATGCGAACCCCCAGGGCGCGCGCACGATCTTTGCCGAGGTGTTTCAGGATAATTCCGTCTCGGCCCGGGTGCTGACCAATTGCGGCTTTGAATACCTCGGCGACGCCGAAACCTATTGCATCGCCCGCGACGCCCGCGTGCCGACCTGGACCTATATCAAGCGCATCGCCTGAGGCGCCCGGGGGCGGGCGTTCCCGTCAACGCCCCCCCCAATCAAGGCGCCCCAATCTGGGCGGCCCGGGTCACAGGTATTGCGCCGCCTCCTTGCGGGCGAAGGCCTTCAGCGTGTCGCCGTGCTGTGCCAGGAAGGCCCGTGCGCGCGGCGCGTCATGGCGCGACAGGTCGCGGATCCACCAGGCCACGGCTTTCTGTTCAAACCAGTCGCGCCCCTCGGCCAGACGTGCGGCCCAGCCGAGGATCCGGTCGCGCCGCGCCAGATCCTCGGGCTTGGGGTCGCGGATCTTGGTCCAGGGCAGGGTGAAGACCAGCGCGGCCCGGCGCTGCCACAGGTTGGGCGCCTCCAGCCAGCCCTCGACCTGATCGAGGCGTGTGGGATCGGCCACCAGCCGCCGCTCGCCCGCCTTGGCGACATGATCGGCGATCGCCCAGGCATCGAACTGCGGCACCCACGAAGCCACCAGATCCCAGGCTGCTCCGTCGTCGGGACGGATGCGCGCCTGGGTCAGCAGCCGCGCGGCGGCGATGCGGGCCTCGTGAATATCGCTTTGCCACAGGGCATCGGCCAGGGTCAGGCGCGCCTCGATCCCCAGCGCGTGACGCCACGGCGTGACCAGCGCGTCGATCTGTGGCACCGGCACGCCCAGATAGCGCCGCTTCGCCTTGTGATAGGCCGCCGCTCCCGCCGCGCGCTCGGGGTCGCCCAGTGCCTCCAGCGCCGCCACAGCCTCCAGCGTGGTTTCGGGGGCGGTTTCGGGCCCGGTTTCGGGGGGCAGGTCGGCGGAGGTCACTCGACGGTCACGGATTTTGCCAGGTTGCGCGGCTGGTCGACATCCGTGCCCTTGGCGATGGCCGTGTGATAGGCCAGCAGCTGCGCCGGCAGGGCGTAGAGGATCGGCGCGGTGAAGGCATCGCAACTGGGCATGGTCAGGCTGCGCCAGATGCCCGCGCCGGCCTCGGCCACGCCCTCGCCGTCGGACAAGAGCAGCACCTTGCCGCCGCGCGCCATCACCTCTTGCATGTTCGACACGGTCTTGTCGAACAGCCCGTCGCGCGGCGCCATCACGATCACCGGCACATGGCTGTCGATCAGCGCGATCGGCCCGTGCTTCAGCTCTCCCGAGGCATAGCCTTCGGCGTGGATATAGCTGATCTCCTTCAGCTTCAGCGCGCCTTCCAGCGCCAGCGGGAACATCGCGCCGCGGCCCAGGAACAGGATATCCTGCGCCTCGGCCAGTTCGGCGGCGATCGTGGCGATAGGCTCTTCCAGCCCCAGCGCATGGTTCATCAGCCCCGGCAGCGCGGCCAGCGAGGCGAGATGCCCGGCCAGCGCCTCGGGGCTTAGCCGGCCGCGATCGACCGCCGCCTTCAGCGCCAGCACGGCCAGCACCGTGAGCTGGCAGGTGAAGGCCTTGGTCGAGGCCACGCCGATCTCGACCCCCGCAAGGCTGGGCAGCGCCAGATCCGATTCCCGCGCGATCGACGAGGTCGGCACATTCACGACAGAGACGATCTTCGCGACCTTCTCCCTGGCGTAGCGCAGCGCCGCCAGCGTGTCGGCGGTTTCGCCCGACTGGCTGACGAACAGCGCCCAGGACGTCGGCGAAAGCGGCGGCTGGCGATAGCGGAATTCCGAGGCGATATCGACATCGACCGGCAGGCCCGCGATCTGCTCGAACCAGTATTTCGCCACCTGACAGGCATAAGAGGCGGTGCCGCAGGCGACCAGCGTCAGCCGGTCGACGCCGGTGAAATCCACCGCCTCGGGCAGCGACAGGGCGGTGCCGCCGTCGCGAAGGTAATGGCGCAGCGCATCGGCCAGCACGCCGGGCTGTTCGGCGATCTCCTTGGCCATGAAATGCTTGTAGCCGGCCTTTTCGACCTGGGTCGCCTCGCGCGCGACGCGGGTTTCGGCGCGATTTGCCAGCCGGCCCTCGGCGTCGAAGATCACCGCGCCCGCGCGGGTGATTTCGGCCCGGTCGCCCTCTTCAAGATAGGTGATGCGGTCGGTCATCGGCGCCAGCGCGATCGCGTCCGAGCCCACGAACATCTCGCCCTCGCCATGGCCGATGGCAAGCGGGCTGCCCTTGCGCGCGGCGATCATCAGATCGTCCTCGCCCTCGAACAGGAAACACAGCGCGAAGGCGCCCCGCAGGCGGCCGATGGTGGCGGCGGCGGCCTCACGTGCGGGCATGCCCTGATCGAGGTAATGGCGCGCCAGCAGGGCCACGGTTTCGGTGTCGGTTTCGGTCTCAAACCCGATGCCGTGGGCGGCCAGATCGGCGCGCAGCTCGCGGAAATTCTCGATGATGCCGTTGTGGACGACGGCGACGGGACCGGCGCGGTGCGGATGGGCATTGACCACAGTGGGCGCGCCGTGGGTGGCCCAGCGGGTGTGGCCGATGCCGGATTTGCCCGACAGCGGGTCGTGCACCAAGAGATCCGACAGGTTGACCAGCTTGCCCACCGCGCGGCGCCGGTCCAGCCGGCCGCCGGTTACCGTGGCGATGCCGGCGCTGTCATAGCCGCGGTATTCCAGCCGCTTCAGCGCCTCGACCAGCAGGGGCGCCACCTCGTGATTGCCTAGAACGCCGACGATGCCACACATCAGGTGGTTTCCTTCCGTTCAGCCTTGCGCGCCCGCAGGCGCTGAAAGAAGCGAGTGGCGAAGCCGGGCTTCACCTCTTGGCGGGCGCGGGCGACGGCCAGCGCGCCGGCCGGCACGTCGCTGGTGATCACCGATCCGGTCGCCGTCATCGCACCATCGCCGATCCGGACCGGCGCCACCAGCATGGTGTCGGATCCGATGAAGGTATCCGCGCCGATTTCCGTGCGGTGCTTGAAGACGCCGTCGTAATTGCAGGTGATGGTGCCGGCGCCGATATTGCTGCGCGCGCCGACATGGGTGTCGCCCAGATAGGTCAGGTGGCCGACCTTCACGCCTTCGTCGAGGATGGCGTTCTTGATCTCGACGAAATTGCCGACATGGGTGTCCTCGGCCAGCTCGGCCCCCGGACGCAGCCGGGCAAAGGGGCCGACACTGGCGCCGCGGCTGACATGGCAGCCCTCGAGATGGCAGAAGGCGCGGATCTCGGCCCCCGATTCCACCGTGACGCCGGGGCCGAAGATCACGTTCGGCCCGATCACCGCGTCGCGGCCCACGACCGTGTCGAGGGCGAAGAAGACGGTTTCCGGCGCGGTCAGGGTGACGCCCATTTCCAGCGCCTCGGCGCGGGCGCGGGCCTGAAAGGCGGCCTCGGCGGCGGCCAGCTCGGTGCGGGTGTTCACGCCCATGGTCTCGGCCTCGGGGCAGATCACCACGCCGGCAGAAAGGCCGCGCGCGCGCGCCAGTTCAACCACATCGGTCAGGTAATATTCGCCCGCGGCATTGTCGCAGCCCACCGCCGTGACCAGATCGGCCAGCACCGCGGCCTCGGCGCAGAGAACCCCGCTGTTGCACAGGGTGATGGCGCGCTCTTGCTCGGTTGCGTCCTTGAATTCGACGATCCGTTGCAGACTTTCGCCTTCGGTCACCAGGCGTCCATAGCGGCCCGGGGTGGCGGCCTCGAACCCCAGCACGACGACGGCGTGGCGGGCGCGGGCCTCGGCCATGGCCTCCAGCGTCTCGGCGCGGATCAGCGGGGTGTCGCCGTAAAGCACCAGCGCATCGCCCGTGGCCCCCTGCAGCGCAGGCAGCGTCTGGGCCACCGCATGGGCAGTGCCCAGCTGCTCGGCCTGTTCGACGACGACGGCCTCGGGATCGGCGTCAAGCGCCGCGCGGCCCACGGCCTCGCCGCCATGGCCGGTGACGACGATCACGCGCTCGGGCGCCAATGCGGCGCCTGCGGCCATCGCATGGGCCAGAAGCGGCGCGCCGCCCACCCGGTGCAACACCTTCGGCGTGTCCGAGTTCATCCGGGTCCCTTGCCCCGCGGCAAGGATGATGAGGGTGGTTGGCATGTCTGGTCTTTCCTTCCGGTCCCGCCCGTTTTACCCAGAGGCGTCGGGGCCGCAAGTGGCGCGGCTTCAAAACTCCTTACCGGATGTTTCAGGGGGATGCATGCGTACGCTGGTCTTCGATCTTGATGGAACGCTGGCCGACACCTCTGGCGATCTGATCGCCGCCGCGAACCAGTGCTTTCGCAGCCTCGGTCATGGCGACCTGCTGGATCCCGGGGCCGATGCGCTGACTGCCTTCCACGGCGGGCGCGCGATGCTGCGGCTGGGGTTCTCGCGCCTTGATGGCCGCTGGTCCGAAACCGATGTCGACGCCCAATATCCGCGCCTGCTGGAGGCTTACGCCGCCGATATCGACCGCCACACCCGGCTTTATCCCGGGGCCGAGCGGGCGGTGGAGACGCTGCATACCATGGGCATCGCCACCGCGATCTGCACCAACAAGCCCGAGGCGCTGGCTGAGGAATTGCTGCGCCGGCTGGGCGTGCGGGCGTTGTTTGCCTCGCTCGTCGGGGCCGACACGATGTCTACCCGCAAGCCTGACCCCGCCCCCTATCTGGCCGCCGTCGCCCGCGCCGGTGGTACGCCCGGGCGCTCGGCGCTGCTGGGCGATACCGAGACCGACGCCAAGACCGCCCGCATCTGCGGCGTGCCGCTGGCGCTGGTCACCTTCGGCCCCGAGGGGCGCGGGGTGGAACGCTTTGCCCCCGATGCGCTGCTTGATCATTTCGACGCACTGCCCGATCTGGCGCTGCGGCTGCTGCCGGAGGGTTGAATGGAACGTTTCACCGGCAGTTTCACCCAGCAAGAGCCGATCCCCGAAGACGCGATCGAGGCCGCCATCGCGGTGATGCGTCACGGCAGGCTGCACCGCTACAACACCGCGCCCGGCGAGGTGCCCGAGGTCGCGCTGCTTGAGCAGGAATTCGCCGAGGCGATGGGCGCGCGCTATGCGCTGGCGGTGGCCTCGGGGGGCTATGCGCTGGGCTGCGCGCTGCGCGCCGTGCAGGTGGCGCCGGGCGAGGCGGTGCTGACCAATGCCTTCACCCTGGCCCCGGTGCCGGGCGCGATCGCCAGCCTTGGCGCGCGGCCGGTGTTTGTGGAAACCCTGGCCGACCTGACGATCGACATGGATCATCTGGCGGTGCAGGCGCGGGCGAGTGGCGCGCGGGTGCTGATGCTCAGCCACATGCGCGGCCATATCTGCGACATGGACCGTCTGGTCGCGCTATGCGCCGATCTGGGGCTGACGCTGATTGAGGATTGCGCCCATACGATGGGCGCGCGCTGGCGTGGCACGCAATCGGGGCAGCATGGGGCGGTGGCCTGCTATTCGACCCAGACCTACAAGCATCTGAACTCGGGCGAGGGCGGGTTCCTGACCACCGACGACGCCGATCTGATGGCGCGGGCGGTGATGCTGTCGGGCAGTTACATGCTGTATGCGCGCCACCGCGCCGCGCCGCCGCCCGAGGCCTTCGAGGGGCTGCGCTGGACCACGCCCAACATCTCGGGGCGGATGGACAATCTGCGCGCGGCGATCCTGCGCCCGCAACTGAAGCGGCTGGACGCGCAATGCGCCGCCTGGACCGCGCGCTACCGGGGGGTCGAGGCGGGGCTGAAGGGCACGCCGGGCGTTTCGCTGATCGACCGTCCCGAGGCCGAGGACTTCGTCGGCTCTTCGTTCCAGTTCCGGCTGGACGGCTGGTCCGAGGCCAAGATCCGCAGCTATCTGGACCGCTGCGGCGCCCGGGGGGTAGAGCTGAAATGGTTCGGCGCGGCCGAGCCGTCGGGCTTCACCTCGCGCTACGACAGCTGGCATTATGCGCAGCCGGCGCCCCTGCCGGCCACCGACCGGGTGCTTGCGGGGCTGATCGACATGCGCCTGCCGCTGACTTTCAGCCTAGAGGATTGCGCCCAGATCGCGGGCATCCTGCGGGCCGAGGCCGGGGCGCTTTATCAGGCGCCCTGACTGGCTGGCAGACGGCGGCGGGGGCTCTGCCCCCTGCACCCCCGGGATATTTACACCAGAAAGAAACGCAATTGCGCGTGTTCCCGTCGTGCCGGGGGCTCTCCGGCTTTCGTTCGGTCCGGTCGCGCTATTGCAGATAGGGCATCGGGTCGACGCTGTTGAAGCCCTTGCGCACTTCGAAATGCACGAAGGAGGGGCTGCCCTTGCGCACCACCGCGATGGTCTGGCCGCGCTTGATCTTCTCGCCCTTCTTCACCTTGATATGGTCGATATTGGCATAGACCGTCAGCAGGTTGTTGGCATGACGCACAACCATCACCGGCACCCGGTCGACATCCTTGGTGATCGCCGCGACGGTGCCGCTGTCGGCGGCATGCACCGCGGTGCCCGCAGGGGCCGAGATGTCGATGCCGTCGGATTTGCCCTTCACATAGCCGCGGATGATCTTGCCTTGCACCGGCATGTCGAATTGCGCCGAAGAGGCCTTGGTGCGGTCCTTGCCCAGATCGGGCGAGGGCGGAACCTTGGGGCCGGGCCCGGCGGCGGCCGGCGGGCTGCTGGCGGGCAGCGGTCTTGAGGCCGAGGGCGGCAGCGGCACCGGCGTCAGATGCCCCGGGGGCGAGACGGCGGTGGTCGCGATCGCACCCCCTGCGGCGGCGCGGGTGCCGGCGGTGTTGGCGGCGCGCTTGGGCACCGGGATCAGCAGGATCTGGCCGACCCGCACATCGAGGTTGGAATCGAGCCCGTTCCAGTCGGCCAGCGACTTGACCGGCACGTTGTAGAGCCGCGCGATGGAATAGGCGGTCTCGCCCGGCTGCACCTTGTGGCGCAGCGGCTGCTGGCCGGATTGGATCACCGGCTGGGTGTTGGCCGAGGACGGCGGATTTTCGCCTTGCGAGCGGTCGATCGCGTTGTTGGCAAGCGCGGTGATGTTGATCTGGCCGCTGCCGCCCACCTGATTGCCGACCTGCGGGCCAGTGCCACCCGCCGCACCGGTGCCGGCAAAGGCGCCGGTCGCGGCCGAAGGCTCGGTCACCCGGATCGGCAGGGCAAGCACCTCGCCGTCGCGCAGCGCCACGTTCGGCGCGACGCCGTTGTAGCGCGCCAGCTCGCCCGGATTGATGCCGACGCGGTTTGCGATGCTCATCACCGTGTCGCCCTCGCGGGCCACGGCGACCTGGTAGCCGGGGTAGGAGATGATGCCGCGACTGTCGGGCTGGGGCCGCTTGGCCATCGCCTCACGTACCGCGCCCGATGTGTCGAACCCGTTGCCGTGGCTGCGCAAATCCCAGTCAAAGCCATCGGTGCAGCCGCTCAGGCCAGCGACGGCCAGGCACAGCACCAGCGGGCGGGTCAGCGAAAATCGCTTGGTCATCAATCTGCCTCTTGCCAAGGCCCGGACACTGCCGGGCCGCCTCCTTCAACACCGCCCCGCGGGCCGGCCTAGTCCTGTCCAAGCCCCTCGATCAGCGGCACGAAGCGCACTGGGCGAAGCTCGTCATATTCCAGCCCGTCCTCGGTTCGGGTGACGCGGATCAGGCTTTGCACCGCGTCGGACTGCCCGACCGGCAATACCATGATACCGCCCACACGCAACTGGGCCAAGAGGGGGCCCGGGGGGTCCTCGGCCGCCGCGGTCACGAGGATGCGATCGAAGGGCGCCTGATCGGGCAGCCCGAAGCTGCCGTCGGCGGTCATGGCGGTGATGTTGGTCAGGCCGAGCGCGTCGAAGACCTCTTGCGCTTCCTGCACCAGCCGGCGGTGACGGTCCACGGTGTAGATCCGGCGGCACAGAAGGCTGAGGACCGCGGCCTGATAGCCCGATCCGGTGCCGACCTCAAGGATCTTGTCGCGCGGGCCGACCTGCAGCGCCTGGGTCATCAGCCCGACCACCGAGGGCTGGCTGATGGTCTGGCCGCAGGCGATCGGCAGTGGCATGTCCTCATAGGCGCGGTTGGCGAAAAGGCCGCGGACAAAGGCGGCGCGGTCGATCTTTTCCATGGCCGACAGCGTGCGCGCGTCGGTCACCCCTTTTGAGCGCAGGGCATAGACGAAGCGCATCTGACGCTCTGCCAGGCTTTCGGCGCGGTCTTCGGGAAGATCGTCCTCGGCGCTCATCCAGGCAACTCCGCCTCCAGCCGGGCGCGCAGATCGCCAATCAGGTCATGCGCCGTGAGGTCCGCGCGCATCGGCGTGACCGAGATATAGCCGGCCAGGTTCGCCTCGGCATCGGTGCCGGGCGCGGTGGGCATGTGCTGCGGCCCGCCCTTGACCCACAGAAAGCGGCGGCCGGCGGGGGAATGCTGCGGCTCGACCGAAAAATGCGTGTCCTCGCGAAAGCCTTGCTGGACCACGCGGGTGCCACGCACCCCCGCCGCGCTCACGGGCGGGAAATTCACGTTGAAGAAGGTCCGGTAGGGGCCGGCGCGCCAATCGGCGTGATCCAGCAGTGCCTGCACCACCCCGGCGCCATGCACGGCGGCGGCCTCGAACGGGTTGTCGCTGTGGTAATTGTCGGGGCCCAGGAATTGCGACAGCGCGATCGCCGGCACGCCCTGCAACGCGGCTTCCATCGCGCCGCCGATGGTGCCGGAATAAAGCGTGTTCTCGGCCGCGTTGTTGCCCCGGTTCACGCCCGACAGCACCAGATCGGGCAACTTGCCGTCCAGCACGTCATGCAATCCCGCCAGCACGCAATCGGCAGGGGAGCCTTCGGCGGCGAAGCGGCGCGGACCCAGCTCGGCGATCATCATCGGCTTGGTGTAGCTGATGCAATGGCCGACGCCGGATTGTTCAAAGGCGGGGGCGACGGTCCAGACCTCGCCGTCGCCGGCAATCCGGGTTGCGATGTCATGCAACACCATCAGCCCCGGGGCGTTGATCCCGTCGTCATTGGTGATGAGAATACGCATGCTTCGCCCCGGTCGTTGCCTGCCCTGATTAGTTCAGGCCGACGCAGGCGTAAACCCGTGCGCCGCAGCCGGCGCATATTTGCTTTCCATTGCGGTGTAAGGGCCGCTCTCGTGGCCTGCGGTGCACCGGGGGGCAAACCCGTCGCCATCGTCGCTCCAAGGCGCCGATGGCCGGGTCCCTGGTCCGGGCCCTATGGCGACGGCGCGCCAACGGCGATTCCGATGAGTATTTCAACCAAGATGAAGCGCAAAGAGAGGCCCTTGCTTCTTTCTGGAGGAAATATCCTGGGGGTGCAGGGGGCAAAGCCCCCGCTACCGAGCCGCAACAGCCCTGCCATGAAAATGAAAAAGCGGCGGTGCCAGGGAGGAGGAGAGGCACCGCCGCGAGATACGATCGACCCAGGGAGGAGGAGAGGGTCTTTCGTAATCGTTCAGGACCCGATGGATCCCGTATGAGGGTGCGGCGATGCCAGGGAGGAGGAGAGGCATCGCCGCGAGATACGATCGGCCCAGGGAGGAGGAGAGGGCCTTTCGTAAACCGTTCAGGATCCGAAGATCCCGTATGAAGGTGCGGCGGTGCCAGGGAGGAGGAGAGGCACCGCCGCGAGATACGATCGACCCAGGGAGGAGGAGAGGGTCTTTCGTAACTGACAGGGCGGGCGCTTTCGGGCGCGGGCCCCGGGAAGAAAGATGCGGCGGCATCAGGGAGGAGGAGAGATGCCGCCGCGAGATCTGGAAGGCTCAGGGAGGAGGAGAGAGCCTTCCAAGGAACCTCATTAAACTTTGTTTGCTGCCTCCAGCGCGATCCGCTTGATCATCGAACGGTGCAGGCCCAGGTCCGCGAGGTCGCGGTCGCTCAGCGCACGCAGTTCGGTCAGCGTGGTGCGGTAGATCCGGCGGCGCTCCAGCGCGGCGCCGAGTTGGGATTTCAGAAGGCCCAGCCGCCCGTTACGGGCGTTGCCGGCCACATGGGTCATGCTCAGACTTGCCATCATTTCGTCTTTCGATTTGTGTTCGCGTCGTTGGGTTCAAAATAGGGGCTCGCTGCGGATGCACAATCCCGCCGTTGCGAAATGCTGCCATGCAGCAAGTGCATAACTGTTGCTGACCTATTTGGCGCCAACTTTTCTGCGCTCTTGCGTATTTTCGCGCCACTTTGGGGATGCGACCCTTGCCCTCGCGGCAAAACAAGACATGGTATGCGCTGCTTGGAATGTGAAAGGAAGCCAGTCATGGCGGTCACCCGCGAAGCCGTGCTCGAAGCACTCAAGGCCTTGTCTTTTCCGGATGGCAGCAATCCGGTGTCGCGCGATCTGGTGCGTGCGTTGACAGTGGACGGGGCCAATGTCCGATTCGTTTTTGAGGCCCCCAGCGCCGAGGCGGCACGCGCGATGGAATCGCTGCGCGAAATCGCCGAGAAGCAGGTCGCGCAACTGCCCGGGGTGGAAAAGGTCACCGTCGCCCTGACCGCGCCCACGGCGCCGGCCGGGCAATCGGCCGCCGGTGGTGCGGGCGGTGGCACGGCCGGTGGCGCGGGCGCGCCGCCCACCTTGCGGGTCGGCGGTCACCCCACCCCGCAAGAGGGCGGTCCGAAGGCGGTGCCCGGGGTCGACCGCATCCTGGTGATCGCTTCGGGCAAGGGCGGGGTCGGCAAATCCACGGTCTCGGCCAATCTGGCGGTCGCGCTGGCGCGGCAGGGGCGGCGCGTGGGCCTGCTCGATGCCGATATCTACGGCCCCTCGCAGCCGCGCATGATGGGGGTCAGCGCGCGCCCGGAATCGCCTGATGGCGAGACCATCGTGCCGTTGACGGCCCATGGCGTGACGATGATGTCGATCGGGCTGATGGTGGCGCCGGAAACCGCGCTGGTCTGGCGCGGGCCGATGCTGATGGGGGCGTTGCAGCAGCTGCTGAACAAGGTGCAATGGGGCGAGCTGGACGTGATGATCATCGATCTTCCGCCCGGCACCGGCGACGTGCAGCTGACGCTGGGCCAGCGCACCATCATGACCGGGGCGATCGTCGTGTCGACCCCGCAGGATGTGGCGCTTCTGGATGCGCGCAAGGCGATCGACATGTTCGACAAGCTGAAGACCCCGATTCTGGGCCTGATCGAGAACATGTCCACCTATGTCTGCCCCAACTGCGGCCATGAAGAGCACCTCTTTGGTCATGGCGGCGTCGCGGCCGAGGCGAAGAAGATGGGCGTGCCGCTTCTGGCGGAACTGCCGCTTAGCCTCGATGTGCGCGTCGCGGGCGATGCCGGCGCGCCGGTGGCGACGGGCGAGGGGCCGGCGGCCGACGCCTATATGGCGCTGGCGAAGCGGCTGATCGACGAAGGCAAGGCCTGACCGAAGCCGCAGCAGCGGCCGTGCCGGTGCGAATGATGTTCCGAAAGACCCCCGGCGGGCCATCGCCGGGGGTCTTTCCATCTTCGGCGGGGCGCGGGAAATCATGGGAGCGGCCGGTTTCTGGCCGCGCTTTCGGGTCTGATGTCCGAATCAATGCGCCGTGATGGCCTGTGTTTTCTGGACATTCACCTGTGAATACCAAAAATGAGATCATAGGAATTTTTGCTCAGCCTGTGGCAAATTGGCAATAATCCGAAATCTGCTGGGAATTTATGGAACTTGCGGGGGTGGGCCTGATTTTCCCACATGTTGTGGGTATATTTTTCAGGTACACCATTGGTGCGCCATAATTTTCACTTTCTGGTGATGCCTGGGCCTGGGTGCGAGGGCGCACCTGCTTGTCACGGGCTTGTTTGGGGTAGAAAACCATTGCGTACCATGAAGTCCCATGGCATCCCTAATGACACGATGAGACGGCCAATAGATGGGGCGCTCTAGACCCCGAAAAAAGGCAACCAAGCAGGTTTCATACAGGCAGCCGCTTTCATCGAACTGAAGAGATCCGGCGCGCAAGCGAGCAGACATCCCCCCAGGTGGCGTGCGCAGCCGGACAACCCAGAGATGGGACGAGGGCGGCGGATCGGGCGGTGGCAGCGGCCCGACCGCCGTTTTCCGTTCTGCGGGGACCGGGTCGGCATAATTTGAAGGGGCGCGAGCAGGTGGCGCGCAAGTTCGTAGGCAGATTCGAGCAGAAGGTGGACGGCAAGGGCCGTGTTTCCATCCCGGCCTCGTTTCGCCGTGTGGTCGAGACCTCCGACCCCGCCTGGGTGCCCGGCGCCCGCCCCACGCTCAACATCGCATATGGTGAGGACGGCCGCCCCTATCTGGAAGGGTATTCGGTCGAGGGCCTGTCCGAGATGCACGACCAGATCGACCAGCTCCCCCCCGGATCCGACGCGCGCGAGGTCATGGAAGACCTCTATTATTCCTGCGTGCAGGAATTCGCGGTCGACGACGACGGGCGCATCGTGCTGTCGAAGGATCTGCGCGACCGCATCGGCATCGACGGCGAGGCGCTGTTCCTGGCCAAGGGCAACCGCTTCGAGATCTGGGCACCCGAGGTGCACAAGACCCGACGCGCCAGCCGCACCCGCGAATTCCTGGCCAGTCAGGGCGAGGATTTCAACCCGCACGCCCTGCTGGCCGCCGCGAAAGGGCAGGGATGATGGAGGCCCGGTCCTCCGCCCCGCATGTCCCCGTTCTTCTGCGTCCCCTGCTTGCGGCCGTGGCCCCGGTTTCGGGCGCCTGGATCGACGGCACCTTCGGCGCGGGCGGCTATGCGCGCGGCCTGCTGGAGGCCGGCGCCGATCTGGTGATCGGCATCGACCGCGATCCCCTGGCGCTGGAGATGGCACAAGCCTGGGCCGGCGACTACGGCGACCGGCTGCGGCTGGAGCGCGGCACATTCTCGCAGATGGACGAACTGGCGGGCGCGCAGGTCGAGGGCGTGGTGCTCGACCTTGGCGTGTCGTCGATGCAGCTTGACCGGGCCGAGCGCGGCTTTTCCTTCATGCGCGACGGCCCGCTCGACATGCGGATGAGCCAGGAAGGCCCCTCGGCCGCGGATCTGGTCGCGACCGCCGATGAGGCCGAGCTGGCCGATATCCTTTACCATTTCGGCGAAGAGCGTGCTTCGCGTCGGATCGCCCGGGCGATCGTCGCGGCCCGTGCCGAGGTCGAGATCAAGACCACGCTGCAACTGGCCGGTATCGTTGAGAAATGCCTGCCCAGGCCGAAGCCGGGGCAAAGCCATCCCGCGACCCGGTCGTTCCAGGCGATCCGGATCGCGGTGAATGCCGAATTCGACGAGCTGGTCGATGGGCTGGAGGCCGCCGAGCGCGCGCTGAAGCCCGGCGGGCGGTTGGCGGTGGTGACCTTCCATTCGCTTGAGGACCGGGTCGTCAAGCGCTTCTTGCAATTGCGCGCGGGTCAGGCGGGCAATGCCAACCGCTATGCGCCGCAGCCCGAAGAGGACGCGCCGCGTTTCACCCTGATGACGCGCCGCGCGGTGGCCCCGGATGACGGCGAGATGGCCGAAAACCCTCGCGCGCGTTCGGCCAAGCTGCGGATCGCTTCGCGCACCGAGGCGCCGGCCGGGCCGGTCGACCGCAGCCGCCTGGGCCTGCCGGGGCTGACACGTACCGACGCGCGCCAGAGCGGCAGAAAGGGGCGGGGCTGATGCGTAACCTTCTGTATGCCCTCACCGCGCTGGCCGTGATGGGCCTGGTGTTCTGGGCCTACCGCGAGAATTACGGAACGCAAAAGGCGCTGAAGCAGGTCACCAAGCTGCAGACCGAGATCGCCGGGCTGAAGGAAAACCTTGGCATGCAGCGCGCGGAATGGGCCTTCCTCAACCGCCCCTCGCGGCTGCGCGAACTGGCGCTTTTGAACTTCGACAAGCTGAAGCTGGTGCCGATGAGCCCCAATCAGTTCGGCGATGTCAGCCAGATCCCCTTTGCCCCGCCGCCCTCGTCCGATCCCGCCGGCGGCCCCGGCGCCGGCCCTGTGGCCAACACGGGCTCTAATACGGGCGCTGCCGATGCCGGTGGCGCGCGCGCGGTGCTCAACTCTCCCTCCGCGAAGCTAGGCCAGAAACCATGACCCGCACCCCCCTCCGCCCGCTGGCACGCGTTCTTTCGGCCCGGGCCCGGGGCGAGAACCCCGACGTGATCGAGCGCGAGAATATCCACGCCCGGCACGAGCAGATGCGCGACAAGCAGCGCCTGCGCGCGGAAGGGCGCCTTCTGGTGATGTGCGCCTTCTTCTTCATGGCCTTCATGGCGGTCGCCCTGCAGATGGAGGTGGTCTCGTCTTCCGACCCGACCGAGCCGCGCGCGGCGGGCGCGGGCAGCGGTGCGGCGGTGGCGGATGCGCGCATCCTCAACCAGCGCGCCGATATCGTCGATCGCAATGGCAATATTCTGGCCACCAACATGGCCACCTATTCGCTTTACGCCCAGCCGCAGCAGATGATCGACCCGGTGCGCGTGGCCAAGGATCTGAAGACTGTCTTCCCCGAGTTGGACGAGGCGCGCTTGGTGCGTCAGTTCACCGGCAACCGCACCTTCGTATGGATCCGCAAGCAGCTGTCGCCCGAGCAGATGCAGAAGGTGCATGACATCGGCTCTCCGGGTCTGTTGTTCGGCCCGCGCGAGATGCGGCTTTATCCCAACGGGCATCTGGCCTCGCATATCCTGGGCGGCGTGCGCTACGGACGCGAGGGGGTGGATTCGGCCGAACTGGTGGGCGTCGGCGGGATCGAGAAGGTCTATGACAAATGGCTGCGCGACCCGGCCAATGGCGGCAAGCAGCTGGTGCTGTCGCTGGATCTGACGGCCGAGGCGACGGTGCGCGAAGTGCTGAAGACCGGCATGAAGATGATGAATGCCAAGGGCGCCGCCGCGATCTTGATGAACGCCAACACCGGCGAGATCGTGGCGATGACCTCGCTGCCCGATTTCAATCCCAACCGCCGCCCGGCGGCGGTGCCCAGCGTGCATCCGGGCGATTCGCCATTGTTCAACCGCGCGGTGCAGGGGCTTTATGAGCTGGGTTCGACCTTCAAGCTGTTCGCCCTGGCGCAGGCGCTGCAGCTGGGCCTTGTCACCCCCCAAACGGTGATCGACACCAAGCCGTTCCGCATCGGTGGCTTCCTGATCCACGATTTCCACGATTACGGCAGCAAGCTGAGCGTCACCAAGATCATGGTGGAAAGCTCCAACATCGGGGCGGCGCGGATCGCCCAGATGATCGGCCCGGCGCGCCAGGAAGCCTTCCTCAGGACGCTGGGCCTGCTGTCGCCCACCGGGGTGCAGTTGATCGAGGCCGAGGGCGCCAGGCCCCTGGCGCCGGCGAAATGGACCGAAGTGGCCTCGACCACGATCGCCTATGGGCACGGGCTGGCGGTCAGCCCGCTGAACCTGGCCGTGGCCTATGCCTCGATCCTGAATGGCGGGCACCGGGTCTATCCCTCGCTGATCCAGACCGATCATCCGAAGATCGGGCCGCAGATCATCTCGCCGCAGGTGTCTGCCACCGCCCGTGCCATCCTGCGCAAGGTGGTGACCGAAGGCACCGCCACGATGGCCGACGTCAAGGGCTATGACGTGGCCGGCAAGACCGGCACCGCCGACAAGCCCGACCCTCAGGGCGGCTATTATCACGACAAGGTGGTGTCCACCTTCGCCGGCGCCTTCCCGGCGAATGATCCGAAATATGTGCTGGTGGTGATGCTGGATGAGCCCTCGGACAACATCGGCAGCCATCCCAAGCGCACCGCCGGCTGGACCGCGGTGCCCGTGGCGGCCGAGATCATCCGCCGCGTCGCGCCGCTGCTGGGGATGCGGCCACAAGTTGAAACCACCTCGCTGAATGGCTTAAAGATCGCCCAGAATTAAGCGCATCCGGAAGGGGCCTTGCGATGGCGGCACAAGATCCGACGAAAAGCCTGGCCCAGCTGGGTCTGACCGCGCGCGGCGGGCGCGAGGCGGCGATCAGCGGCCTTGCCGTCGACAGCCGCGGGGTCGAGCCCGGCAATCTCTTTGCGGCGCTGCCCGGCAGCCGCGCGCACGGGATCTCGTTTCTGGACAAGGCGCTGAGCCTCGGCGCGGGCGCGGTGCTGACCGACCCGCAGGGCGCCCGGCAGGCGGCCGTGGCGCTGGCGGCGGCGGACATCCCCGTCGTCGTGGCCGAGGATCCGCGTCAGGCGCTGGCGATGGCGGCGGCGCTGTGGTTCGGCGCCCAGCCGCAGGTGATGGTCGCGGTGACCGGCACCAACGGCAAGACCTCGGTCGCCACCTTCACCCGCCAGATTTGGAATGAGCTGGGGCTGATGGCGATCAACCTTGGCACGACCGGCATCGAGGGCAGCTGGACCGCCCCCCTGCACCACACCACGCCCGAGCCGATCACCCTGCACCGCGCGCTGGCGCAGGCGGCGGCGGCGGGCATCACCCATGCGGCGATGGAGGCCTCGTCCCACGGGCTGGATCAGCGGCGGCTGGACGGGGTGGATCTGGCGGCGGCGGGGTTCACCAATTTCACCCAGGATCACCTGGATTATCACGCCACCTTTGACGCCTATTTCGCGGCCAAGGCCGGTCTTTTCGACCGGGTGCTGCCCCAGGAAGGGCGCGCGGTGATCAATGTCGACGACATTCGCGGCGTCGAGATGCGTCAGGTCGCCAAGCTGCGCGGCCAGACGGTGCTGAACGTGGGCCGGTCCGCGGGCTGCGAATTGCGCATCCTGAACCAGCGATTCGATGCCACCGGGCAGGATCTGCGCTTTGCCTGGGACGGGACGGCGCATCAGGTGCGGCTGGGGCTGATCGGCGGCTTTCAGGCCGAGAATGTGATGCTGGCAGCCGGTCTGGCGATCGCCAGCGGCGAACCGGCCGAGGCCGTCTTTGATGTGCTGCCGCGCCTGACCACGGTGCGCGGGCGGATGCAGCATGTGGCGACGCGGGCCAATGGCGCGCCGGTCTTCGTCGATTACGCCCATACGCCGGATGCGGTGGAAACCGCGCTGAAGGCGCTGCGCCCGCATGTGATGGGCCGGCTGGTGGTGGTGATGGGGGCAGGCGGCGACCGCGACCGAACCAAACGCCCGCTGATGGGCCGCGCCGCCGCCGAGAACGCCGATCTGGTGATCGTGACCGACGACAACCCGCGCTCGGAAGATCCCGAGACGATCCGCGCGGCGATCCTGGCGGCCTGCCCCGGCGCGCGCGAGGTCGGCGACCGGGCCGAGGCGATCCTGCGCGGCGCCGATGCGCTGGGCCCGGGCGATGCGCTCTTGATCGCTGGCAAGGGCCATGAAAGCGGCCAGATCGTGGGCGACATGGTCTATCCGTTCGACGATGCCGAACAGGCCAGCGTCGCCGTCGCCGCGCTGGAAGGGAAGCTGGCATGAGTGCGCTCTGGACTGCGGCCGAGGCCGCCGCTGCCACTCAGGGCCGTGCGACATGCGATTTCACCGCCAGCGGCGTGTCGATCGACACCCGCACGCTGGCGCCGGGCGATCTGTTCGTGGCGCTCACGGATCTTCGCGACGGCCATGATTTCGTGGCCCAGGCCTTGCAAAAGGGCGCCGCCGCCGCGCTGGTCAGCCGCATCCCCGAGGGCGTGGCCGAGGACGCGCCGCTGCTGGTCGTCGATGACGTGCTGGCGGCGCTGGAAAAGCTGGGCGCGGCGGGGCGGGCGCGGACGCGGGCGCAGGTTGTGGCGGTCACCGGCTCGGTTGGCAAGACCTCGACCAAGGAGATGCTGCGCGCGGTACTGGCCGGGCAGGGGCGCGTGCATGCCGCCGAGGCCAGCTACAACAACCATTGGGGCGTGCCGCTGACGCTGGCGCGGATGCCGGAGGAGAGCGATTTCGCGGTGATCGAGATCGGCATGAACCACCCCGGAGAGATCGCGCCGCTGGCCCGGCTTGCCCGGCCGCATGTGGCGATGATCACCACCGTCGCGGCGGCGCATCTGGAAGCTTTTGAAAGCATCGAGGCGATCGCGCGTGAAAAGGCCGCGATCGTTCAGGGGTTGGAGCCGGGCGGTGCGGCGGTGCTGCCCGCCGATCTGGCGGTGACGCCGATCCTGACCGGGGCCGCCACGGGCGCGGGCGCGAGGATCATCCTGTTCGGCGCTGAAAAGACAGCCGATTTCCGTTTGGATGAGGTCCGCCTTTGCCGCGATGCCACGGTCGTGCAGGCCCGGGCGCGGGGCGCTTCGCTGCTGTACAAGGTGCGCTCCGCCGGGCGCCATTTCGCGGTGAACGCGCTGGGCGCGCTGGCGGTGGCCGAGGCGCTGGGTCTTGATCTGGCGGTCGCGGCGCTGGACATCGGCCAATGGCGGCCCCCCGCGGGGCGCGGCAAGCGCGAGCGGATCGTGATGGATGTGGTCCAGGACCAGATGGCCTTCGATCTGATCGACGACGCCTTCAACGCCAATCCCGCCTCGATGGCGGCGGCGCTGGACGTGCTGATCGCCGCCGAACCCGAGCACGGCATCGGCCGCGTGGCCGAAGGCCGCCGCATCGCGATCCTCGGCGACATGCTGGAACTGGGCCCGGAAGAGGACCTGATGCACCTTGCCATCGCACGCCACCCGGGGCTGGAGGCGATCCACACGATCCATTGCGTCGGCCCCAGGATGCGGGGCCTCTGGGCCTCGTTGCCGCGGGGCCAGCGCGGCGAATGGCACGATACGGCCGCCGAACTTGCCGCCCGGGCGCATCATCTGGTCGACGCCGGCGATGTTGTGCTGATCAAGGGCTCGAAAGGCTCGAAGGTCAGCCTTGTGGTTGACGCGCTGCGCAAATTACGCCAAGCGGACGCCACCCCAAGCCAAGGACCCCTCTGAATGCTCTACTGGCTGAGCGCCCTCTCGCACGGCGGCGACATCTTCAACCTGTTCCGCTACATCACCTTCCGGGCGGGCGGGGCATTCTTCACCGCGCTGATCTTCGGCTTCCTGTTCGGGCGGCCGCTGATCAATTTCCTGCGCCTGCGCCAGAAGAAGGGTCAGCCGATCCGCGACGACGGCCCGCAGACCCATTTCTCCAAGGCCGGCACGCCCACCATGGGCGGCGTGCTGATCCTGGGGGCGGTGGTGGTTTCCACCCTGCTCTGGGCGCGGCTCGACGTGACCTATGTCTGGCTGGTGATGGGCGTGACGCTGAGCTTCGGCCTGATCGGTTTCGCCGACGACTGGCAGAAGGTGACCAAGAACACCACCAAGGGCGTCTCCAGCCGGGTGCGATTCCTTCTGGGGCTGGCCATCGCGGGGGTGGCGACGGCGGTGGTGATGTGGGTGCAACCCGCTGATTTGTCCGGCGATCTTGCCGTGCCTGTGTTCAAGCGGGTGCTGATCCATCTGGGCTATTTCTACATCCCCTTCGGCATGATCGTGATCGTCGGCTCGGCCAATGCGGTGAACCTGACCGACGGGCTGGACGGCCTGGCGGTGATGCCGGTGATGATCGCCGCGGGCACGCTGGGGGTGATCGCCTATGTCGTGGGCAACGCGAATTTCGCCAATTACCTGGATCTGCATTTCGTGCCCGGCACTGGCGAACTGCTGGTCTTCGTCGCCGGTCTGATCGGCGGGGGGCTGGGCTTTCTGTGGTACAACGCGCCGCCCGCGGCGGTGTTCATGGGCGATACCGGCAGCCTCGCGCTGGGCGGCGCGCTGGGCGCCATCGCCGTCGCCACCAAGCATGAGATCGTGCTGGCCATCGTCGGTGGCCTCTTCGTGGTCGAGGCACTGAGCGTCATCATCCAGGTGCTCTACTTCAAGCGCACCGGCAAGCGGGTGTTCCTGATGGCGCCGATCCACCACCATTTCGAGAAGTTGGGCTGGGCCGAGCCGCAGATCGTCATCCGCTTCTGGATCATCAGCCTGATCCTGGCGCTGATCGGTCTGGCGACGCTGAAGCTGCGCTGACAGCCTTTCACCGGGCCGTTCCCGTTCTGGCCTGGGCGGGACCGGGATCATGGCGGGTGCGGCGTGCTCTCCTGACTGCGGCGGGATTGTGGCCGTTGCGCAACGAATAGGCACATTCGAGGAACTGCATACACTTATTGCTGAGAAAGCGATGCGTAGCTGCGACACTCGGCGCTTTCGTGCCGTTTGGCATTGGCCTTTCGGGCATGTGGCGCAACAGTGCGCCCGTGTCTATTTAAGTGACCTTCTGTAACCATTCTTCATTCGAAAGGTTTCGATGTGCAAAGTGATCCGGAAGTCGGGGACGACCGGCTAGCCCACGCGAGGGCGGCGGTGGCAGCATCTGAATTCAATCAGGCGGTGCTTGATACCGTTGCCGACGGCATCATCACGATCAGCAATGACGGCCGTATCCGTTCGTTCAACAAGGCCTCCGAGAAGATTTTTGGCTACCGCTCATCCGAGATCGTGGGAAAGAACGTCGCGCTTCTGATGCCGCAATCCTTCGCGATGCGGCACGACCGATACCTTTCGGCCTATGCCGCCAGCGGCCAAAGCAAGGTGATCAACGAACGCCCCGAACTGGAGGGCAAGCGCAAGTCGGGCGATCTGTTCCCGATCGAGATCAGCGTGACCGAGGTCACCCATGCGGGCGAGCCGATCTTCGTCGGCGTGATCCGCGATATCACCGACCGCAAGCGCATGGACCGGATGAAGGCGGAATTCATCTCGACCGTCAGCCATGAGCTGCGTACGCCGCTGACCTCGATTTCGGGGGCGCTGTCGCTGATGCGCAGCAACGCCCTTGGCGGGTTGCCGCCGAAGATCGAGCATCTGGTCGAGATCGCCTTGCGCAATTGCACGCGGCTGTCGTCGCTGGTCAACGACCTGCTGGACATCGAGAAACTGTCGAGCGGCAAGGTCACCTATCAGATGGAATTCTGGCGCATCGAGAAGCTGGTCTCGGATGCGGTCGACGACAACCTCGGCTTTGGCGAGACCTTCGGCGTGAAGATCCTGGCCGAGCTGGAAGGCTGCGAGCACGAGGTCTACGTCGACCGGCAGCGGTTCCTGCAGATCCTGGGCAATTTCATCTCGAACGCGGTGAAGTTCTCGCCCAAGGGCAATTCGGTGCAGCTCAAGGTCAATTGCTCGAATTCGGCGGTGCGGATTCTGGTGATCGACCAGGGCAGCGGCATCGCCAAGGAAAAGCACGACCGCCTGTTCAAGCGCTTCTCGCAGGTGGATTCGTCCGATATCCGCAAGGCCGGCGGTACCGGCCTGGGGCTGGCGATCACCAAGGAGCTGGCCGAACAGATGGGCGGCAAGACCGGGTTCGATTCCGACCTGGGCAAGGGCTCGACCTTCTGGGTCGAATTCCCGCTGGTCTCGCGCAGCAAGGTCGCGGTGCTGAAACCGCGCTAAGGCACGGCGCCGGGGGCTCAGCCCCCAGCCGCCACTACCGGGTCGCGCCGCGCCCTTCATCTTGGTCAAAATACTCCACGGCGTCGCAATCGGAGCGCGATCGGTCCGCGCGACCTTGGATGCGGCGTGTGAAACCCCCGTTGCCCGGTGTGGCCCTTGCGCTCGGGGGCGGCTCCGGGGCAAGGTCCGGGCCGAACTTTGGGGGCGCGCATGATTCCGGTCAGGGGATACGAGGGACAGAAGATCGCCGTGCTGGGGCTGGGGCGCTCGGGCCTGGCCACCGCGCGGGCGCTGGCCGCCGGCGGCGCCGAGCCGCTGGTCTGGGACGACAGCCCCGAAGCCCGCGCCAAGGCCGAGGCCGAGGGCTTCGCCCCCCACGATCTGACGCGCGCGCGCGCTTTCGAGGGCGTCGCCGCGTTGATCCTGAGCCCGGGCATCCCGCATCTTTACCCGGCGCCGAACCCGATCGTCGACCGCGCCCTGACCGAGGGGATCCCGGTCGACAATGACATCGGGCTGTTCTTTCGCTCTTTCGCGACGCCCGAATGGGACCGTCTGGAAACGCCGCCCAAGGTGGTCGCGGTGACCGGCTCGAACGGCAAATCCACCACCACGGCGCTGATCCACCATATCCTGCAGGTCGCGGGCCGTCCGGTGCAGATGGCCGGCAACATCGGCCGTGGCGTGCTGGATATCGATCCCGCCGGCGACGGCGCGGTGGTGGTGCTGGAGCTTAGCTCCTACCAGACCGATCTGGCGCGGGCGCTGACCCCCGACATCGCCGTCTTCACCAATCTCTCGCCCGATCATCTGGACCGGCACGGCGGCCCGGGCGGCTATTTCGCCGCCAAGCGCCGGCTGTTCGCCGAGGGCGGGCCGGACCGCGCGGTGATCGGCGTGGATGAGGTCGAGGGTCGCTTTCTGGCCAATCAGCTGTCCGAGGGGCCGGGCGATGACCGGGTGATCCGCATTTCTTCAGGGACCAAGCTGGAGGGCGCGGGCTGGTCGGTCTTCGCGCGCAAGGGGTTCTTGTCGGAATGGCGCAGGGGGCGGCAGGTGGCCTCGATCGACCTGCGCGGGATTGCCGGTCTGCCCGGGGCGCACAACCATCAGAACGCCTGCGCGGCCTATGCGGCGGTGCGCCCGCTGGGGCTGGCGCCGAAGCTGATCGAAGCGGCCCTGCACAGTTTCGCGGGCCTGCCGCACCGCAGCCAGCTGGTGGCCGAACGCGCCGGGGTGCGCTTCGTGAACGACTCGAAGGCCACCAATGTGGACAGCGCCGCCAAGGCGCTGCAGGCCTTTCCCCGCATCCGCTGGATCGCCGGGGGTCTGGGCAAGGAGGGCGGCATCGCTTCGCTTGCGCCGCATCTGGACCATGTGGTGAAGGCCTATCTCATCGGCCATTCGGCGCGCGATTTCGCGCTGCAGCTTGGCGACACCGCGCATGAGATCTGCGAGACGATGGACGTGGCCGTCGCCCGCGCCGCCGCCGAGGCCGAGCCGGGCGACACCGTCCTCTTGGCCCCCGCCGCCGCGAGTTTCGACCAATATCCGAATTTCGAGAAACGCGGCGAGGATTTCACCGCCCGGGTGCAGGCGCTGGACGCGGGGTAGGCCCCCCGGCCTTGGGCGTAAAGCCGCGTGGTTGCGGCCTTTCTTCTAGCCAGCAAGGCGCCTATCGGTTAAACTTGGCGTCAGACCCGGCAAACGGGCGTTCTTGAGGCAGCAAGCGGTTTTCTCCGATGACAGAAATGGTCTATGGCGCCTTGCCGGCACAGGCAGGCGAGCCGGTTCTTCCCCGCTGGTGGCGGACGGTCGACAAATGGTCGATGTTGGCGGTGTTCGTGCTTTACGGCATGGGGCTGCTTCTGGGCCTTGCGGCCTCGGTCCCGCTGGCCACCCGCAACGGGCTGCCGCCGTTCCATTATGTCGACCGGCAGGCGGTGTTCGGCGCAGTGTCGATGGTGGTGATGCTGCTGACCTCGACGCTGTCGCCCGACCGGGTGCGGCGGCTGGGGGTGGTGGGGTTCCTGTTCGCCTTCATCGCGCTGTCGCTGCTGCCGATCTTCGGGTCGGACTTCGGCAAGGGCGCCACGCGCTGGTTCTCGCTCGGCTTTCTCACCGTGCAGCCGTCGGAATTCGTCAAGCCGTTCTTCGTGATCCTCTGCGGCTGGCTGATGTCCGCCAGCCAGGAAATCAACGGCCCGCCGGGCAAGTCGATCTCCTTCGCGGTGGCGATCGTCGTTGTCGCCTTCCTTGCGGCCGAGCCCGATTTCGGCCAATCGGCGCTGATCCTGTTCGCCTGGGGCACGATCTATTTCGTCGCCGGCGCGCCGATCACCCTGCTGGCGACGGTGGGCGGCATGGTCGCGGGCGGTGGCATGCTGGCCTATCAATATTCCGACCACTTCGCGAAACGGATCAACGGCTATCTCGCCGCCGATGTCGATCCGCGCACCCAGATCGGCTTTGCCACCAACGCGATCCAGGAGGGCGGCTTCTTCGGCGTCGGCGTCGGCAATGGTCAGGTGAAATGGTCGCTGCCCGATGCCCACACCGATTTCATCATCGCCGTCGCGGCCGAGGAATACGGCATGATCCTGGTCTTCGTGATCATCGCGCTCTATGCCGTCATCGTGATCCGTTCGCTGGCCCGCCTGATGCGCGAGCGCGACCCCTTCACCCGGCTGGCCGGGACCGGGCTGGCCTGCATCTTCGGGGTGCAGGCGATCGTGAACATGGGCGTGGCCTGCCGGCTGCTGCCGGCCAAGGGGATGACACTGCCCTTCATCAGCTACGGCGGCTCGTCGATCCTCGCGGCGGGGATCACCATGGGCATGCTGCTGGCCCTTACACGCAGCCGGCCGCAGGGGCAGATCGGCGATATCCTCGGCCGGGGGCGCTGATGGCGGCCAAAGCCCCGCTACTTCTGATCGCGGCGGGCGGGACGGGCGGACACATGTTCCCCGCTCAGGCGCTGGCCGAGGCGATGGTGCGCAAGGGCTGGCGGGTGCGCCTGTCCACCGACGCGCGCGGCGCGCGCTACACCGGCGGTTTTCCCCATGTGGTCGAAGTGCGCCAGATGCCGTCGGCCACCTTCGCACGGGGCGGGGCGCTGGCCCGCGCAGGTGTGCCTTTCCGCATCGCTGGTGGTATCCTGAAGGCGGTGTTCGCGATGCTGGCCGACCGGCCGCGCGTGGTGGTGGGTTTTGGCGGCTATCCGACGATCCCGGCGCTGTCGGCGGCCTGGCTGCTGCGCGTGCCACGGATGATCCATGAACAAAACGGCGTGCTGGGCCGGGTGAACCAGATCTTCGCCCGTCGGGTCGATGCGGTGGCCTGCGGCACCTGGCCCACCGCCCTGCCGCGGGGGGTGAGCGGCGTGCACACCGGCAACCCGGTGCGCCGCGCGGTGCTGGACCGTGCGGGCGCGGCCTATATCCCGCCCGGCGACTATCCGATGAGCCTGGTGGTGATCGGCGGCTCTCAGGGCGCGCGGATCCTGTCGGATGTGGTGCCGGCCGCCGTGGCCGCGCTGCCCGAGGCGCTGCGCGCCAATATCCGCGTCGCCCATCAGGCCCGCGACGAGGATCTGGCGCGCGTGACCGACGCCTATGACGCCGCCGGCATCCGGGCCGAGGTGCAGCCCTTCCTTCAGGACATCCCGCGCCGGTTTTCCGAGGCGCAGCTGATCATCTCGCGCTCGGGCGCCTCGTCGGTGGCGGATATCGCGATCATCGGCCGGCCCTCGATCCTGATCCCCTTTGCGGCGGCGACCGGAGATCACCAGACGGCGAATGCCCGTGGGCTGGTGGAGGCCCAGGCCGCGATCCTGATCCCCGAACGCGCCCTTGACGCGCGGGCGCTGGCAGGGCAGATCGCCATGATCCTGACCCAGCCCGAGGCGGCCGAGATGATGGCGCGCGGAGCCGGGGGGCATGCCCGGCCCGACGCCTGCGAGCGGCTGGCCGAGATGGTCGAGGGGCTGGCGCTCGGCGCGGGCGGGCGGCTGAACAAAGAGGCTCAAGAATGAATGCGGCGACCAAACTTCCCGGAGAGCTGGGGGCGATCCATTTCGTCGGCATCGGCGGCATCGGCATGTCCGGCATCGCCGAGGTGCTGCTGAACCTGGGCTACCGGGTGCAGGGGTCGGATCTGAAGGCGACCAAGATCACCGACCGGCTGGAAAAGCTGGGCGCGACGATCTTCGTCGGCCAGAAGGCCGGGAACGTGGCCGAGGCCGAGGTGGTGGTGATTTCCTCGGCGATCAAGCCCGGCAATCCCGAGCTGGAAGAAGCCCGCCGCCGCCAGCTGCCGGTGGTGCGCCGCGCCGAGATGCTGGCCGAGCTGATGCGCCTGCGCTCGAACATCGCGGTGGCCGGGACGCATGGCAAGACCACGACGACGACCATGGTGGCGACGCTTCTGGACAAGGGCGGCTTCGATCCCACGGTGATCAACGGCGGTATCATCCACGCCTATGGCTCGAACGCGCGGGCTGGCGAGGGCGAGTGGATGGTGGTCGAGGCCGACGAGTCGGACGGCTCTTTCAACCGGCTGCCGGCGACCATCGCGATCGTCACTAATATCGACCCCGAGCATATGGAACATTGGGGCAGTTTCGACAGCCTGCGTCAGGGCTTCACCGATTTTGTATCGAACATCCCGTTCTACGGGCTGGCGGTCTGCTGCACCGATCATGCCGAGGTGCAGGCGCTGGTGGGGCGGCTGACCGACCGGCGCGTGGTGACCTTCGGCTTCAACGCTCAGGCCGATGTGCGCGCGGTCAACCTGACCTATGAGAACGGCGTGGCGCATTTCGACATCGCCCTGAACGGCGAGGGCGAGGGCAGCAAAATCGAGGGCTGCACCCTGCCGATGCCGGGCGACCACAACGTGTCGAACAGCCTGGCGGCGGTGGCGGTGGCGCGGCATCTGGGCATGAAGAAGGACGAGATCCGCGAGGCGCTGGCCAATTTCGGTGGCGTCAACCGGCGCTTCACCAAGGTGGGCGAGGTCGATGGCGTCACTATCATCGACGATTACGGCCACCATCCGGTCGAGATCGCCGCCGTGTTGAAGGCCGCGCGTCAGGCCACCAAGGGCCGGGTGATCGCGGTGCATCAGCCGCACCGCTATTCGCGCCTGCATTCGCTGTTCGACGATTTCTGCACCTGCTTCAACGAGGCCGATGTGGTCGCCATCGCCGAGGTCTATGCCGCCGGCGAAGACCCGATCCCCGGCGCCACCCGCGACGATCTGGTCGCCGGGCTGATCGCCCATGGCCACCGCCACGCCCGTGCCATCCTGAACGAGGACGATCTGGTACGGCTGGTGCGCGAGCAGGCCGGCCCCGGCGACATGGTGGTCTGCCTTGGCGCCGGCACGATCTCGGCCTGGGCCAATGCGCTGCCGGAACGGCTGAAGGGCTAGGGGATGGCGGCGCCGTTGGTCTGGGGGATGCTCTGGGTGGTGGCTGCCGCCTGCATCGCCGCCCTGCCGCGCCGGTTCCACCTTTGGGGCGCGATCCCGCTGCTGATCACCGCGGTGCCGCTGGTGGTGCTGATCTTCCGCAGCTCGGGGGCGCTTTTTGGGTTGGTCGCGGTGGCGGTGCTGATCTCGGTCCTGCGCTATCCGCTGCTCTACCTTGGCCGCAGGCTCTGGACCCGGCTGGCGGGGTAGGGGGCTTCGCGCGCTCCGGGCAGGGGGGAAGCGGCAATTCGGTTTGCCACGGCGGCGGCGGGGGCTCTGCCCCCTGCACCCCCGGAGTATTTCTACCAAAGTGAAAGCCAGGAGCGGTCTTTGCTTGCACTTCTGTCCCATTGTGGCTGGGGTGCGGCCGACGAAATCGGAGGTCTGACGATGACGACGCAACTCAACTGGGGCATCCTGAGCGCGGCCAAGATCGCCCGTGAATTCGTGGCCCCCGCGATCCATGCCTCCGCCCGGGGTCGTATCGCCGCCGTCGCCAGCCGCACCCCAGGCAAGGCCGAGGCGCTTGCTGCCCCCTACGGCCCGGTCACGATCCACCACGATTACGACGCGCTGCTGGCCGATCCCGGGGTCGACGCCGTCTATATCGGCCTGCCCAATGCCGCCCATGTCGAATGGACCGAAAAGGCCCTGCGCGCCGGCAAGCATGTGCTCTGCGAGAAGCCCCTGTCGATGCAGGCCGATCAGATCCAGTCGCTGATCCGCACCCGGGACGAGACCGGCTGCTTCGCCGCCGAGGCCTTCATGGTCACCCATCATCCGCAATGGCTGCGGGTGCGAGAGTTGGTCGCGGCGGGCGAGATCGGCACCCTGATCGGCGTTCAGGGCGGGTTTTCCTTCTTCAACGACGATCCGGGCAACATCCGCAACGATGCGGCCCAAGGCGGCGGCGCGCTGCGCGACATCGGCGTCTACCCCTCGGTCGTGACCCGCTTCGTCACCGGCGAGGAGCCGCAGGACATCTGTGCCCGCCTGACCTGGGAGAACGGCATCGATGCCTCGGCCCGGGTCTGGGCCGATTTCCCCTCTTTCACGCTGGAGTTCTTCGTCTCGATGCGCCGTGCGCTTTGGCAGCAGATGCTGTTTCATGGCGACAAGGGCTGGATCCGGGTCAACGCGCCGTTCAACGCCGAGGTGTATGGCGATCCGGTGATCGAGATCTTCACCGGCGTCGGCGGCCGCCGGACCGAGCGCTTTACCCGGGTCGACCAATACGTGGCCCAATCCGATGCCTTCGCCGCCAGCGTTCTGGATGGCGCGCCCTATGCCTGCCCGCTGGAATTCTCGCTCGGCAACCAGAGCATGATCGACGCGATCTACAGGGCCGAAAGCGCCTGAGGCCCCCGGGCGGGCGCCGTCACACCTCGGGCAGCATCCGTTCCAGCAGGCGCACCATGTTGCCGCCCATCACCTTTGCGATCACCCGCTCTTCCAGCCCGGCCGCCATCAGCGCTGCCGTGACCTGCGCCAGACCCGAGGTATCGAAGGGCTGCGCCACCGCGCCGTCGAAATCCGACCCGAGCGAGACGTGATCTTCCCCCAGCAGCCCGACCGCCGCGACCACCGCCCCGGCGATGCCCCGGGGTGAGGGGTCACCGATCACCTCGGCCCAATAGCCGATCCCGGCGACGCCGCCGCGCGCCATGATCTCGGCCATCAGCGGATCGGGAAAGTTGCGCGGGCTTTGGCAATGCGAACAGATGCCGGTGTGGCTGACCACCAGCGGCACATCGGTCATCGCCATCACGTCGCGCGCGGTCTGTTCCGAGGAATGGGTGAGGTCGATGATGAACCCCATCTCGACCATCCGCGCCACCACGCGGCGGCCATAGTCCGTCAGCCCCGCCCCCGAGGCGCCATGCAGCGAGCCGCCCATCTCGGTGTCGAGGAAATGATGCAGCCCGATCAGCCGGAAGCCCGCCTGCCACAGCCGGTCGAGGTTCTCGATCCGCCCGTCCAGCACATGCGCGCCCTCGGCCCCCAGCACGGCGCCGACGGTCTGCGCCCCGCCCGCCCGCGCTGCCAGCAAATCGCGCAGATCGGCCCGGGTGCGCAGCAGTTTCACCGCCTCGGGGGCGCGCAGGGCAAAGCGCTGCAGGCGAGACGCCTGATAAAGCCCACGCTCGCACAGGCTGCGCCAGGTGCGCGCCGGCCAAAGCTGCGCCATCGCCAGTAGGGTGATGCGGTCGGCGCCGGGCTCATTCTGGATCACGTTCATTCCGGCGGGCACGCAGGTGACGGTGGTGAAGACCTGCAGCGCGACATTGCCCTCGCGCAGGCGCGGGAAATCGACATGCCCGCGCCGCCCGCGCCGCAACAGGTTGCGCTTCCACAGCAGTGAATCGCAATGCCAGTCGCCCACCACCAGCCGCGCATGCAGCGCCCGCGCGGCCTCGGGCACCGGCGCCAGCCGCCCGGGCAGCACCGCGTTCATGCCGCGCTCAACGATCGCCGGCCCGAAGATCAGGACGCCCGCAAGCCCCAGCCCCAGCAATGCCAGCACGCCCAGCCCGATCTCCAGCATCATTGCCGCCTCCTCCCGCGCCGCGCGCTCTTCATGGTTCCCCAAATACGCCGGGGGTCCGGGGGCTGGCCCCCGGCGCCTGCCTCACAATCCTTCGAATTCGCACAGGTAATGCACGTCCATCCCCAGCCCTTCCAGCCGCGCGCGCCCGCCCAGACCCGGCAGGTCGACGATAAAGGCGCAGCCCATGACCTCGGCCCCCAACCGCTCGATCAGCTTGATCCCGGCCTCGGCGGTGCCGCCGGTGGCCAGCAGGTCGTCGACCAGCAGCACCCGCTCGCCCGCCGCCAGCGCATCGTCATGGATCTCGACCACCGCCTCGCCGTATTCCAGCTTGTACTCCTGCGCGATCGTGGCGCCGGGCAGCTTGCCCTTCTTGCGCACCGGCACGAAGCCCACCGACAACTGATGCGCGATCGCGCCGCCCAGGATGAAGCCCCGCGCCTCCAGCCCCACGACCTTGTCGATCGGTTGGCCGGCATAGGGGTGCAGCATCTGGTCGATCGCCATGCGGAAACCGCGGGCATCGGCGAACAATGTGGTCACGTCGCGAAACAGGATCCCCTCATGCGGGAAATCGACAATCGTGCGAATGTAATCCTTCACGGTCTTCTTTTGCATCTCAGCCCCCCAGAACCCGGCCTGCCACAGCATCAAGCTTCGCCAGCAGCGCCGCGTCGCGCTTGGCCGGCGCGGTCATCAGCGCATGGTCCAGCGCATGATCGCACCCCCCGGGGCAGGGGCGGCGCTCGGCCCCCAAAAGCGGCGCAAGCCCGCCGACCAGCGCCTGCGCGCGACCCGCGTTGCCGGTGAGCGTGGCGATCACCGCGGCGACATCCACCGCCTCATGCCCGTCATGCCAGGCGTCGTAATCGGTGACCATCGCGACCGAGGCATAGCAAAGTTCGGCCTCACGGGCGAGCTTGGCCTCGGGCATCGCCGTCATCCCGATCAGATCCGCCCCCCAGGCGCGATGCATCTCGCTTTCGGCCCGGGTCGAGAATTGCGGCCCCTCCATCGCCACATAGGTGCCGCCGTCATGCACGGTGATGCCCGCGTCCAGCGCCGCTGTCAGGCAGGCGGCCGACAGCGTCGGGCAGGTGGGGTTGGCAAAGGCCACATGGGCCACGCAACCGGCGCCGAAGAAGCTTTTCTCGCGCAGGACGGTGCGGTCGATGAACTGGTCGACGATGACGAAATCGCCCGGCGCCATTTCCTCGCGGAACGACCCGCAGGCAGACACCGCGACCAGATCGGTCACCCCAAGCCGCTTCATCGCGTCGATATTGGCGCGGTAGGGCACCGAGGTGGGGCTGTGCACATGCCCGCGCCCGTGACGCGGCAGGAAAGCCATCTTCACACCACCGATCCGGCCCGTCAGGATCTGGTCCGACGGCGCCCCCCAGGGCGTGTCCACCGCCTGCCAGCGCGCCTCTTCCAGACCGTCGATCTCGTAGACGCCCGAGCCGCCGATCACCCCGATTACCCGTTCCATGCCTGCCTCCGGCTGTTCTTGCGCGCGCAGACTAAGGGGAATGCAGACGCAGCGAAAGGGGGGCGCGCGGTCCGCATGTTGGGCCATTCCGGCAAAGCCCCTTTCATGGTTCCTCAAATACGCCCGCGGCGCGCGCCAACCTGCGCCAACCTGCGCCACACCCGGGCCCGCGCGGCGCCGTGCCGTGCCGATCGCCTCGGATCTCGCATCATAGTGAGCTGTCGTGCAATCATGTTGCATGCGCAACGAAGCCGCGCTCGCTAGCCTCCCTGGCCGAGAAGGCCGCCGTGGCGGCCTGACCACGCAAGAGGGGGAGATCATGCGTGACAACACCGACGGCGCCGCGACGGCGCAGCATTTGCGGGCGCGGCTCGACCGGATCCATGTCTGGTCGATGGCGCCTTCGTTCCTGGCGATCATCGGGCTGGGATTTCTGTTCACCTTCTACGACATCTTCGACATCAACGTGTCCTTCATCCAGACCTGCAGCCAGCTGGTGAAGGGCTGCACCCCGGAAAGCACAGTCAACTGGATCGGCCTGCCGGTGCTGCTGAACCTGCTGGGCTATGTCGTGGGCACGCTGGTGCTTAGCCCGCTGGCCGACCGGATCGGGCGGCGCAACATGCTGATGATCACCATGCTGATCACCGGGCTGGGGTCACTCTACACCGCGCTGGCGCCGACCTATGCGCATTTCGTGGCCTCGCGCGTGGTCACCGGCATCGGCATCGGCGCCGATCTGGCGATCGTGAACACCTATGTGAACGAGGTCGCCCCGCGCCGCGCCCGCGCCCGCTTTGCCACCGTGATCTTCATCATGTCGGCGCTGGGCGCCGTCTTCGGGATCTGGCTGGGGCTGTTGCTGACCACGCCGGCCGCGCCCTGGCCGATGGGCCTGCCCTTCGCCATCGCCGGCGCGGGCTTCACCCAGGGCTGGCGCTGGATGTACGGCATCGGCGCGGTGCTGGCGGGGCTTGCCATCGTGATGCGCGTCAAGCTGCCGGAATCGGCGCAATGGCTGATCCAGGCCGGCCGCATGACCGAGGCCGAGGCCGTCGTCGTCGGCATGGAGGCCCATGCCAGCGCCAAGGGTCCGCTGGCCGAACCCGATTTCGCCGCGATGCCGGACAGCATCCCCGAAATGTCGGCCACGCCGTTTCGCGATCTGTTCACCAACCCGCTCTACCTGCGCCGCGTGATCCTGCTGCTGGCGATCTGGTTCGTGGGCTACATCACCGTCTACGGGTTCGCGGCGGGGTTCACCTCGGTGCTGACCTCGCTGCACTACGCCCCGCCCGAGGCCGGGGTGATCGCGGCCGTGGGCACGCTGGGGTTCGTAGCGGAAGCCGTGGTGATGTCGTGGATCGTGGAATCGCTTGAGCGGCGCTACTGGCTGCCGGTCGGCGCGGTGGTGACGATCGCGGGGGCGGCGCTGATCGCCTGGGCGGGGGTGCATATCGGCATGGCCTTTGTCGGCTCGATGCTGGTCTTCGCGGGGTTCAACCTGTGGGTCTCTCCGACCTATGCGCTGACCGCCGAGATGTTTCCGACCCGCGCCCGCTCGACCGGTTTCGCGCTGGTCGACGGGGTCGGCCATCTGGGCGGCGGCGTCGGTATCATGGTGATCGCGCCGATGTTGCCGCATCTGAGCGTGTTCGAGGCACTTTTGCTGGTTTCGGGCTTTCTGGTGGTCGCGGCGGTGCTGGTGCAATTCACCCTGCACACCCGCAACCGGCATCTGCACGAAGTCTCGCCCTGAGGCGCTGCCCGAACCCGCTGGAAAACCGAAGGCCCGCGCCCCGTGCGCGGGCCTTCGCGTTTTTGCCCGCGCCCGCGCCGATCGCGGCGTGTCACATTCTCGTTAGTCGCGTCGGCACGGATTGAATGCAACCGCAGTTGCAAATATCCCGTGCGGATGGAAAACGGAAACTGGCTTTTGCTGACCTACCGCGTGCCGGCCGAGCCCAGCTCTCGCCGCGTCGGGCTGTGGCGGCGGCTGAAGGGGCTGGGGGCGATCTATCTGCAAAGCGGTGTCTGCCTGCTGCCGCAGACCGACGATCACCTGCGGCGACTGAAGATCCTCGAGAACGAGATCGCGGGGATGGAGGGCGATTGCGTCCTGATGCAGGCGGTGGGCCTTGACCCCGCGCAAGAGCAAAAGCTGATCGCCCGCTTTCAGGCGGACCGCGACGACCAGTACCGCGAATTTTTGGGCAAGTGCGATGCTTTCGAGGCCGAGATCGACAAGGAGATCCGGATCGAGAAATTCACCTATGCCGAGCTGGAGGAAGAGGATGCCGAGTTTCGCAAGCTGGAACGCTGGCTGGAAAAGATCCGCAAGCTGGATTTCCACGTAGCCCCCCTGGCCAAAGCCGCACAAGAGCGGTTGGCGGCCTGCAAGGTGCGGCTGGATGATTACGCCAAGAAGGTGTTCGATGCCCATGACGAAAATCGCTAGGGCCGGGGCCCTTCTGTTCTCGGTCGCCGCACTGGCGGCGGCGGCGACGCTGGGCGGGGTATGGCTGACCACCGGCTTCGGCACGGTGGCGCTGCCCTCCGCGCCCGCCGGGCAGGATACCCGCAAGGTGCCGGGCCCGCCGGTGCTGACGCTGGATGTGGGTGCGCTGGGCGCGGGGGGCATCACGCTTGCCCCGCTGCAGGCCGTGCCCTTCCGCCCGGTTGCGCGCCGCTATGCGCATGTGCTCGACCCCGCGCCCCTGTTCGCACAGGAAAGCCGGATCGCCGCGGCCCAGGCGGCGCTGGTGGCGGCACGGGCTCAGGCCCGGCTGTCGCGCCAGGAATATGCGCGCGATCAGTCGCTGTTCGCGCATCACCAATCGGTGTCGCAACAGGTGCTGATGGCGGCGCAGGCCGCCGAGGAAACCGATGCCCAGCGGCTGGTGCAGGCGCAGGCACAGCTGGGCGATCTGCGCGCCGGGCTGCGGGCGCAATTCGGCCCGGCGTTCCTGGATGCCGCGTCGGCGCAGGCGATGATTGCGAAGTTGCGCGGCGGGGCGGCGGCTCTGGTCGCGGTCTCGCTGCCCGCGGGGACGGATACGCCCGCCGCCCGGATCCAGCTGGAAACGGACAGCGGCGCCCCGGTCGGCGCGGATTACCTCTCGGCCGCGCCTCTCAGCAACGCGAAGGCGACCGGTGCCGCGGCCTATTATCTGGCCGACCGGGGGCTGGAGATCGGCAGCCAACCGATGGCGCTTATCCCGCTTGGCCCCGCGCGGGCGGGCGTCTTCCTGCCGGAGAGCGCGGTGATCTGGTTTGGCGGGCAGCGTTGGGTCTATGTGGCGCGCGCAAGCGGCGGCTTTACCCGGCATGCGCTGCCCGATGCGGCGGATCTGCTGCCTGCCAAGGGCGGCTCCGTCGCGGCGAAAGGGTTCACCGCCGGCCAGCGCATCGTGACCCACGGCGCGCAATTGCTGCTGTCGCAAGAGATCCGCCCCAAGGACATCAAGACCGAATGCCCCGACCCGCCGGAGTGCGACGGATGAGCGCCCCCTACCAGATCCGCGCCCTGCCCGGGCCGAGGCCGACATGCTGAGGCGCCTTCTGCGTTTCAGCCTGCGCCAGCGCGGTCTTGTGCTGGCACTGGCGGTGCTCTTGCTGATCGTCGGTGCGATCGGGGCGTCGCGTGAGAAGCTGGACGTGTTTCCCGAATTCGCGCCGCCCATGGCCGTCGTGCAAACCCTGGCGCCCGGCTATTCCAGCGCCCAGGTCGAGGCGCTGGTCACCCATCCGATCGAGACCGCCCTGGGCGGCGCGGCGGGTGTGCGCGACATGCGCTCGCGCTCGCTGGCGGGGATTTCGCTGGTCACGGTGGTCTTCGGCGGCGGGGCCGATGTGTTCCGCGCCCGGCAGCTTATTTCCGAACAACTTGCAGGCGTTAAGGGCCAGTTGCCCAGCGGCGTCGCGCGACCGCGGCTGTTGCCGCTGACCACCTCGACCAGCGTGATCCTGACCATCGGGCTGACCTCGAAGACCCGTTCCCTGATGGATCTGCACGCGATCGCCCGCTGGGTGGTGAAGCCGCAATTGCAGGCGGTGCGCGGCGTTGCCGACGCGATCGTCTTTGGCGGGCTGAAGCGCCAGCTACAGATCCAGCCCGATCCCGAAAAGCTGCAACGCTACGGCCTGTCGCTGGCCGATGTGACCGCGGCGGTGGCGCAGGCGACCGGGGCGCGCGCCGCCGGTGCCATCGACACGCCGAACCAGCATCTGACGATCGAGGCGCAGGGCCAGATCACCACCCCGGCCCAGCTGGCCGCGCTGCCTTTGGGCGGCGCGGCGGGCGGCATGCCGGTGCGCCTGGGCGATGTGGCGAAGGTGGCCTTTGCGCCGCAAACCCCGGTGGGGGCGGCGTCGGTCATGGGGCATCCTGCGGTGATGCTGATCGTCGAGGGCCAATACGGCGCGAACACCCTGGCGGTGACGCAAAGGCTGACCCGGCGGCTTGACGCGCTGAAGCCGGTGCTGGCGGCGCAGGGGGTGACCTTGGTGCCCAACGTCTTCCGGCCGGCGGATTTCATCACCCGGGCCACCAGCCATCTGCGCGATGTGCTGCTTCTGGGCGCGGTGCTGGTGGTCGCGGTGCTGATGCTGTTCTTGATGAACCTGCGGGCGGCGGCGATTTCGGCCATGGCGATCCCCTTGTCGATGCTGGCCGCGCTGATGGTGCTGAACCTGTTCGGCATCTCGATGAACACCATGACGCTGGGCGGGCTGGCGATCGCGCTGGGCGAGATCGTCGACGACGCGATCATCGATGTCGAGAACATCCTGCGCCGCCTGCGTGAAAATGCCATCCTGACCGCGCCGCGCGCCGCCTTCCGCGTGGTGCTGGACGCCTCGACCGAGGTGCGCAGTTCGGTCATCTTCGCGACCTTCGCGGTCACATTGGTCTTTCTGCCGGTGCTGATGCTGGGGGGCGTGGCGGGGAAGCTGTTCGCGCCGCTGGGGCTGGCCTATATCGCGGCGGTGCTGGCCTCGTTGGCCGTGGCGCTGACGGTCACACCGGCGATGTCGCTGTGGCTGCTGGCCAAGCGCCCGCCGCAAGACGACCGCCCGCGCGCTGTCGCCGAGCGGCTGGGGCGGGGCTACCGCAGGATCCTGACGGCCACGCTGCGCCACACCCGGGCGCTGATCGCGGGGGCCGCGGTGCTGGTCGTCGCGTCGCTTGCCGTGCTGCCCTTCGTTCAGGGCAGCTTCATCCCCGACCTGCGCGAGGGGCATTACATCGTCCATATGGGCGTGGCACCGGGCAGTTCGCTGGCGGAATCGATGCGGGTGGGCGACCGGGTCTCGAAGGCGCTGGCGGCGATCCCGGGGGTGTCGATGGTGGCGCAGCGGGCCGGGCGCGCCGACAATGTGGTCGACCCCGCGGGCGAGCATCTGAGCGAGTTCGATCTGGATCTTGCCCCGCAATCCGCCGCCGGACAGGATGCGGTGCTGGCGCGGGTGCGCGCCACGCTGGCCGGTTTCCCGGGGCTGACGACGGCGGTGAACACCTTCCTGGTCGAGCGCATCGACGAGACGATCTCCGGTGCGACGGCGCCGGTCGTGGTGAAGGTCTTCGGCAATAATCTGGACCGGATCGACCAGACCGCGGCCCAGATCGCCCAGATCGCGGCCAAGATCCCCGGTGCGGCCAGCGTGCGGCTGAACACGCCCGCCCGAATGCCGCGCCTGTCGGTGCGGCTGCGCCAGGCGGCGCTGGTGCGCTACGGTCTGCGCCCGGTGCAGGTGCTGGATACGCTGCGCACCGCCTATCAGGGCCAGGTGACCGGCAAGATCACCCATGGCACGCGCACCACCGAGGTGGCCGTGATCCTGCCGCCAGCGCTGCGGGCACGGGTCACGGATCTGGGCGCGCTGACGATCCGCACGCCTGCGGGACGCTATGTGCCGCTTCGCGATCTGGCGCGGATTTCGCAGGTGTCGGGGCGCTATCAGATCGCCCATGAAAACGGCCAGCGCCTGCAATCGGTGTTGATCAATCTGGGCAGCGTCTCACCCACGCGCTTCGTGGAGATCCTGAAGCAGCGGGTGGCCGCCGGCATGGTGATGCCGAACGGGGTCTATGCGCTTTATGAGGGTCAGGGTGCCGCGCTCGGCCGGTCGGAGGCGACGCTTTTCGGCTATGGCCTGTTGTCGCTTGCCATGGTGGTCTTGTTGCTCAGCCTTGCGCTGCGGCGCGCGCGGCTGGTGGCGCTGGTGATGGCGAACCTGCCCTTCGCGTTGGTCGGCGGGGTGGCCAGCACACTGCTGGCGGGCGGCAATCTGCCGTTGGGCGGGATGGTGGGGTTCATCACGCTGTTCGGCATCTCCCTGCGCAATGCGATCATGCTGATCAGCCATTTCGACCATCTGGTGCGGGTCGAGGGCCAGCCGTGGACGGCCGAGACGATGCTGCGCGGCGCCTCGGAACGTCTGGTGCCGATCCTGATGACGGCGCTGGTCACCGGGCTGGGCCTGTTGCCCCTGGCGCTGACCAGCGGCGCGCCGGGGAATGAGATCGAGGGGCCGATGGCGCTGGTGATCCTGGGCGGGCTGGTGACCTCGACCCTGCTCAACCTGCTGGTGCTGCCCGCGCTGGCGCTCCGCTACGGCGATTTCGGGCGACGGGCGGAAGCGTAGCCGGGGGCGCCCGGGCTTTTCCCGGCGGGCATTTTCTGGCAGGCTCCGCAGCGCATGGCCGACAGAACAGGAGCGAAGCCTATGAAACTCAACGTCTATCTCGCGGGCGAGATCCACTCCGACTGGCGCGATGCGATCATCTCGGCCTGCGACGGGCTGGAGATTGACTGGTTCGGCCCGGTCACCGACCATGCCGCCTCGGACGATTGCGGGGTCGAGATCTTCGGGGCCGAGGACGACAAATTCTGGCACGACCGCAAGGGGGCGCTCTTGAACGCGGTACGCATCCGGACCGGTATTGCGCGCAGCGACGTGCTGGTGGTGTGCTTTGGCGAGAAATACAAGCAATGGAACGCGGCGTTTGATGCGGGCTATGCCGTGGCGCTGGGCAAGCCGATCATCGTGCTGCATCCGCCCGAACACGACCATGCGCTGAAAGAGGTCGATGCCGCTGCCAATGCCGTCGCCCGCACCCCGCAAGAGGTGGCGCGCGCGCTGCGCTACGTTACCACCGCTACGCTCTAGGGGGCGGCGCGACTGGCTTGCTGGATCAGCGGCTGGGGCTCTTTATTTTCACTTTGGTAGAAATATCCCACAGGGGTCCGGGGGTGTGAAACCCCCGGCTTCAGCCCCACAATTGCCCCCCGCCTAGACCTCCAGCCATTCGGCGCGGATGTCGTCGCGGGTACGGAAATCCTCGGGCGTGCCGGAATAGACGATCTCGCCGTGGCCCATCACATAGACGCGGTGGGCGATGCGCAGCGCGATCGACAGCTTCTGCTCGATCAGCAGGATCGCCACGCCCGTCCTGGCGATATCGGCGATCATGTCGCCGATCCGGTGCACGATCTTGGGGGCAAGGCCCTCGGTCGGTTCGTCGATGATGATCAGATCCGGGTCGCCCATCAGCGTCCGGCACATCGTCAGCATCTGCTTCTCGCCGCCCGACAGCACCCCGGCCGGGTTGTCGGCCCGTTCGCGCAGGTTGGGGAACATGTCCAGCATCTGATCGATGCTGTGCTTGCCGGGCTTGCGCATGTTCTTGACCCCGAGGATCAGGTTCTGGCGCACCGTCATCGTCGGGAAGATGTCGCGCGCCTCGGGGACATAGCCCAGCCCCAGCCGCGCGATCTTGTGGCTTTCCAGCCCCGCGATCGGCTGGCCCTTGAACAGGATCTCGCCCTTCGGGGCGACCTCTCCCATGATCGCCTTGGCGGTGGTCGAGCGCCCCACCCCGTTGCGGCCCAGAAGCGCGATCACCTCGCCGGGCATGATTTCCAGGTTCACGCCGCGCAGCACATGCGACTTGCCGTAGAAGGCGTGCAGATCGGTGACCTTCAGCATCGGCTCGGTCATGCCAGCTCCTCCGGCAGGGCCTCGTCGCCCAGATAGGCCTCACGCACCTCGGCATTGCCGCGGATCTCTTGCGGAGTGCCGGTGGCCAGGATCTCGCCGTAGACCAGGACCGAGATCCGGTCGGCGAGGTTGAAGATCACGCCCATGTCGTGCTCGACGATCAGCAGGGTCTTGCCCTCGGTCGCCTTGGCGATCAGATCGACGGCGCGGGCGGTCTCGGACTGGCTCATCCCGGCGGTGGGTTCGTCCAGCAAGATCACGTCGGGGTCGCCCGCGATGGTGATCGCGATCTCCAGCGAGCGTTGATCGGCATAGGGTAGCAACGAGGCCGGCACATTGGCCTTGTCCGACAGCCCGCAGCGTTCGAGGATCTCGAAGGTCTTGGCATGCGCGGTCTTGTTGGCGCCGATGTTGGACCAGAAGCTGTAGCCCAGCCCCATCGTGTTCAGCACCCCGCAGCGGACGTTTTCGCGCACCGTCATGTTGGTGAAGATGTTTGACACCTGGAAAGAGCGCGACAGCCCCATGCGGTTGATCTGATGCGGCGGCAGCCCCGAGATGTTCTCTCCGTTCAGCGCCACCGACCCGGCGGTCGGGAAGTAGAGCCCCGAGATCAGGTTGAACAGCGTCGACTTGCCGGCGCCGTTCGGGCCGATGATCGCGTGGCGCTCGCCCGGGGCGATGTCGAGGGTGACGTCGGTGATGATCCGGGCGGGGCCGAAGGATTTGCTGAGGCCCCGGATCGACAGGGCGGGGGGGAGGGTCATGCCTGGGCCTCCCGCATCCTGGCCGCGCGGCGGGTGAGGGCGCCGCCGGCCAGCGCCGACAGCAGCACCAGCAGCCAGCTGAGCGGGTTGGACTGCGCCAGCGGCAGGCCGAAGGGGGCGAAGGCCTCGCCATAGCCGTTCGACCAGCGCACCGCGATCTCGACCAGCACGATCAGCCCGATGAGCATCAGCGCGATCCCGGCCAGATGGGTGAGCCAGGTGATCAGGAAGGCCCGCGGGCGCGGCCCCCGCAGGCCGGCGCCAAAGCCGAAGACGATCCCCGCCAGACCACGCGGAGCGAACATCACGATCGAGATGAACAGCACCCCGAGGTAAAGCAGCCAGGCATCGGTGAAATCCGACATCATCGATTGCATGTAGGTCAGCAGGATGGCGCCGAAGATCGGGCCGACGAAATAGGTGATGCCGCCGACATAGGCCATGATCAGGATGAAGCCTGAGGGCCCCAGCGAGAAGGCGTCGGGGGTGAAGATCTCATAGTTCACCGCCGACATCGCGCCGGCAAGTCCGGCGAAGCCGCCCGCGAAGATGAACACCATGTAGCGCACGCGTTGGGGGTTGTAGCCGATGAACTGCACGCGCTGGGGGTTGTCGCGGGTGGCCTCGGACAGCTTGCCCAGCGGGGTGCGGGTGAAGGCATACATGCCGGCCACGCCGACGATCGTCCAGAAGGCGATGAACCAGTAGACCTGCGAGATCGGGCCCAGGGTCAGGCCGAACATCTGAGGCCCGTTCATCCTATCGCCCGAGATCCCCTGTTCGCCGCCGAAGAAGCCGTCGAACATGAAGGCGCCGCTGGCCACCAGTTCGGCGACGCCGAGCGAGATCATCGCGAAGGTGGTGCCCGCCCGGCGACACGACGGCCAGCCGATCACCGCACCGGCCAGCGCCCCCGCGCCAAAGCCCAGCACCGGCAGCAGGAAGACCGGAAAACCGCCCCAGATGCCGCTGCCGTCGGCGATCCAGTTCATCACATGCATGGCGAAATAGCCGCCAAAGCCGAAATAGACTGCATGGCCAAAGGACAGAAGCCCCGCGCGCCCCAGCAGCATGTTGTAGGACATCGCCAGCACGATGTTGATGCCCATCTGATGCATCAGCGTGTACATGGTGCGCGACGGGCCGGTCAGCGGGATCGCCACCAGGATCGCGGCGAAGATCAACAGCGGCAGGGTGCGCTGGCGGAATTTCTCGGCGTTTGAGGGGACATGCGCGGAGTAGTCGAAAGTGTCTTGGGTGCTCACAGCTCGCGCTCTCCCATCAGGCCCTGCGGGCGGAAAATCAGGATCAGCACCAGCAGCAGGAAGGGCAGCACCGGGCCCAGCGACGACACGGTGATAGAGCCGACCTCGCTGGCCGAGGTGAGGCCGAGGAAGCCGAAGATGTCGGCGAAGGAGGCGTTGATCCCCACGGCGAGGTTCTGCAACAGGCCGATCAGCAGCGAGGCGACGAAGGCGCCCTCAAGGCTGCCGATGCCGCCGACCACGACGACGACGAAGACGATCGGCCCCATCTGCACCGCCATCGAGGGATCGGTGACGAAGATGTTGCCGGCGATCACACCCGCCAGCCCGGCCAGCGCGCAGCCGATGCCGAAGACGGTCATGAAGATCAGCGGCACGTTATGGCCCAGATGGCCGACCATATGCGGATGGCTCAGCGCGGCCTGGATGATCAGCCCGGCGCGGGTGCGTCGCAGCAGCAGCCACAGCCCGATCAGCATGGCCATCGCCACGAACAGCATGAAGATCCGGTAGGCTGGCAGATCGGCGCCGTAGATCTGCACCGCGGGAAAATCGAGGATCGACGGCACGCGGTAATTCACTGCCGTCTTGCCGTAGACGATCTTGACGATTTCCTCGATCAGATAGGCCAGCCCGAAGGTGAACAGAAGTTCCGCGACATGGCCGTTCACATGCACCCGTCGCAGCCCGTAGCGTTCCACCGCCGCGCCGATCAGCCCGACCAGGATCGGCGCGAAGATCAGCGCCAGCCAGAAGCTTGTCGCGCCCATGATCGTATAGGCGAAGAAGGCGCCCAGCATGTAAAAGCTGGCATGCGCGAAGTTCAGCACACCCATCATAGAGAAGATGAGCGTCAGGCCCGATGACAACATGAAAAGCAAGAGGCCGTAGATCACGCCGTTCACAAGCGCGAAGACGATGGTTTCCATTCCGCCCCCGTTCGGCTGAAAGAAGGGGCGCCGCGCGATCCGCCCGGCGCCCAGGTTCCGCTGAGGGAACGGGTTAGGTTGGCCGCTTCATCTTGCAGGTCGTCGGCTGTTCGGCCGCTTCCAGCGAGATCGTGCCGCCCGGCACCAGTTTCCAGCCGTATTTGGTATCGTCGACGCCGTATTTCACGTCATCCGACACGACCGAGATATACAGCGGCTGCTGCACCTGATGGTCCGAGGCCCGCATGATCGCCTTGCCATAGGCCTGATCGATCGACAGCCCTTCCAGCGCATGGGCAACCGGGATCGGCTCAACCGAGCCGGCCTTTTCGGCCGCCGCCTTGAACATCGCCATCGTGTTGAAGGCGCGGTGGTAATAGTAGTCGTACTGCGGGAAGCGCTTCTTGTATTCCTCTATCAGGGCGTATTGCTCGGGCGAGGCCGGCAGGTTGGTGATCCCCTCGCTGACCTGATAGAGGCGGCCGACACCGGCCGCGCCCAGCGCCGCCACGGTGCCCTTGGAGCCGCCGTAGAACGTCAGGTACGGCACGCTCGATCCGCTTTCGGCCGCAGCTTTCATCAAAAGCTGCATGTCCGCGCCCCAGTTGCCGGTGATCACCGCATCGGCGCCCGAGCTGATGATCTTCTGGGTGTAGGGCGTGAAATCCTTGACCTTGCCCAGCGGATGCAGCTCGTTCCCGACGATCTTGATGTCGGGGCGCTTCTTGGCCAGTTGCTCGACCGCCGCCTTGGCCACGGCCTGGCCAAAGACGTAATCCTGGCCGATGATATAGACCTTGTGGATATCGGGGTTCTGCTTGATCCAGTCGGTGATGGCGGCCATCTTCATGTCGGCATGCGCGTCAAAGCGGAAATGCCAGAATGAGCACATCTCATTGGTGAAGGCCGGGGTCACGGCGGCGTAGTTGAAGAACAGCACCTCATGCCCGGGGTTGCGGGCGTTGTATTTGTTCACCGCCTTGATCAGCGCCGAGGCCACGGAAGAGCCGTTGCCCTGCACGATGTAGCGCGCCCCGTCGTCCAGCGCCTTTTGCAGCTGAACAAGGGATTCCTTGGGGTTCACCTTGTTGTCGTAGCCGGTGATTTCGACCTTGTCGCCGTTGACGCCGCCGGCTGCGTTGATGTGTTCGGCGGCAAGCTGGAAGCTGGTGTAGGCAGATTCGCCAGACGGGCCAAAGGGGCCGGAAAGCGGGTCGATGAATGCCATCTTGATGGTGTCGGCGGTGGCCGCGGTCAACGTGAACACGGACAAGGCGGCCGCCAGAATGGCCGTCTTCTTGATATTCATTGTCTCCTCCCAGTCGCTGGGCTTTGCAATATACGGGTGCCCGGCTGGTCAAATTGTTGTTATCAGGCCGTGAGCTTGTCAAGGATTTTGTGAAACTGAATTTTGCGTTGCAAAACGCGGTCACTTGCGGCTGGTATCGGAAAGGAAAGGGAGATTCGCCAACTCCCGATGGTTTTGGGCCGCGACAGGGCGTCTTCTTGTCGCGGTGCCGGGGCAAAACGGGCCCCGATCAAGGGCTGGCCGGGTCCGGTGCGTGGCCTGTGGCATGGGAAAAAGGTTCGAAGAGGGACAGAATTGATGCGGGATGCAGTCATCGTTTCCACTGCGCGCACGCCGATCGGCAAGGCCTTTCGCGGCGCGTTCAACGACACCCAGGCCCAGGCGTTGATCGGCCATGCGGTAAAGCACGCCGTCGCCCGCGCCGGGTTGGAGGGGCATGAGATCGAGGACGTGATTGTCGGTGCCGCGCTGCAGCAGGGCTCGACCCAGGGCAATATCGGGCGTCAGGCGGCGCTCAGGGCGGGCCTGCCGGTGAGTGTCTCGGGCATGTCGATGGACCGGCAATGCGCCAGCGGCATGATGGCGATCGCCACTGCGGCGAAGCAGGTGATCCTTGACGGGATGGACATCGCCGTGGGCGGCGGGGTCGAGTCGATCAGCCTGGTGCAGAACCAGAACATGCGCACCGACCGCGCCCGCGACCCCTGGCTGCGCGAACACCGCCCGGCGCTTTACATGTCGATGCTGGAAACCGCTGAAACCGTCGCCGCCCGCTACGGCATCAGCCGCGCGGCCCAGGACGATTATGCGCTGCAATCCCAGCAGCGCACCGCCGCGGCCCAGGCCGCCGGCAGGTTCGACGACGAGATCGTGCCGCTTCCGACCGTCATGAAGGTGATGGACAAGGCGACGAAGGCGGTCTCGGACGTCGAAGTGACGCTGGAAAAGGATGAGGGCAACCGCCCCTCGACCACGCTGGAAGGGCTGGCCTCGCTGCAGCCGGTGCACAAGGACGGGCTGCGGATCGCCGAGGGACGCTTCATCACCGCGGGCAACGCCAGCCAGCTGTCCGACGGCGCCTCGGCCGCGGTGGTGATGGAGGCGCGCGAAGCCGAGAAGCGCGGTCTGGCGCCGCTGGGCCGCTATGTCGGCATGGCCGTCGCGGGGGTGGAGCCCGAAGAGATGGGCATCGGCCCGGTCTTTGCGGTGCCGAAGCTTTTGGCGGCCAACGGCCTGACCATGGACGATATCGGGCTGTGGGAGCTGAACGAAGCTTTCGCGGTGCAGGTGCTTTACTGCCGCGACACGCTGGGCATTCCCGATGAGATCCTGAACGTCGACGGCGGGGCGATTTCGGTCGGGCATCCCTATGGCATGTCGGGGGCTCGGATGGTCGGCCACGCGTTGATCGAGGGCAAGCGCCGGGGCGCGAAATACGTCGTCTGCACCATGTGCGTCGGCGGCGGCATGGGCGCGGCCGGCCTGTTCGAGGTGCTCTGACGCGCCGCTTCCCGTATGACGGGCCTTTGAGGGGGATCGCCATGCTAGGTGACGACCAGTTCGACGACGATATCGAGGGTGAGGATGGCGACCGCAAGTTCGTCACCGCGCTGGCGCGTGGCCTTGACGTGCTGCGCTGTTTCCGCCCGCGCGAGACCACGCTGACCAATCAGGAGATCGCCGCGCGCACCGGCCTGCCGAAACCCACGATCTCGCGGCTGACCCATACGCTGCGCAAACTTGACTATCTGGTCTATTCCGAACGCACCGGCACCTACCGGCTGGGGGCGGGGGTGCTGTCGCTGGGCTATGGCGTGCTGTCGGGGATGGAGATCGCCGAACGCGCGCAGGAAGAACTGCGGCGCCTGTGCACCGGCCCGAACCCCAATGTCACCGCTGCCTTGGCCGAGATGCACCGGCTGTCAGCAGTCTACATGGCGGTGCACCGGTCGCAGCAGGCGGTGGCGCTGACGATCAATGTCGGCGCACGGCTGCCGATCCTGCGCTCGGCCATCGGGCGGGCGATCGTGGTGGGCATGAACGCGCGCGAGCGTGACCATGTGGTGCGGATGGCCAAGGAGGCCCGCCCCGAAGAGGCCGGTGAGATCGACCAGAGCGTCGCCGACGCGCTGGCCGATTTTGAGCGATTCGGGCTGTGCACCGGCTTCGGCAACTGGCGCAAGGAGGTGAACGGCATCGCGGTGCCGGTGTTCTCGCTGAACGGCGACCGCATCTATGGCCTCAACGTCGGCGGACCGGCCTTTCTGGTCAGCCCCGAAGACCTGATGACGCATTATGCGGAGCCGCTGAAACAGGCCGCACGCAACCTTTCGGCGCAGGCGCCGGACGGCTCCACTGCCTAGGACGACGCTGACGAAGCCGGGTGGGCGCCTGCCCGTGGGATGGCGCATCCCGATGGGGAAGCGTCGCCATTCATGGTTCAGCATCCCCCGCGCCGCCCGCGTGATCGCGCGCGCCAAAGCGCCAGCCCGCCCGGACGGGCAGGCGCTCGCGCTGCGCCTGCGGCGCGCTCCGGGCGAAAGTGAGGCTTGGCCCGAGCGGCGGCCTCAGTCCCCGGTGTTCAGCGCGGCGAAGCTGCCGCCGGTCTTGGCGAGCGTCGTCAGCAGCGGCGGCACCTGCCAGAAATGCGCGTCTTCCTTCGCATAGGCCTCGATCCGCGCGATCAGTTTGGCAGCACCGATCTGGTCGGCATGGTGCAGCGGCCCGCCCCTGAAGCGCGGGAAGCCGTAGCCGAACAGGAACACCGCATCCACGTCGATCGGGCGCTGGGCGATGCCGTCCGCGACCACCCGGGCGCTTTCCGAAATCATCGCGGTCAGGAAGCGGTCGACGATTTCCTCGGGGGTGAACCTTCGCGGCGTGATCCCCGCCTTGGCGCGTTCTTCGTCGATGATCGCCTGGGCCTCCGGGTTGGGGCGGATCTCACCGCCGTCGTAAAGATACCAGCCCTGGCCGGTCTTGCGCCCGAACCAGCCCTGTTCGCAGATCCGGTCGGCGATCGGGATATAGCGTTCCTCGGCCGGGCGCAGCGGCGCACGGCGCTTGCGCTCGGCCCAGCCGATATCCAGCCCCGCCAGATCGCCCACCTTGAACGGACCCATCGCCAGCCCGAAGCCTTCCAGCGCCGCGTCAATCTCATCGGGGTTGGCGCCGTCCATCAGCATGTACATGATGACCTTGCCGTAATGCGCAAGGATCCGGTTGCCAATGAATCCGTCGCAGACCCCGGCGCGCACCGCGATCTTGCGCAGCGCCTTGCCCAGCGCAAAGCCCGTCGCCACCACTTCGGGCGCGGTCTTGTCGGCCACCACGACCTCCAAGAGCCGCATGATATGGGCGGGCGAGAAGAAATGCAGGCCCAGCACGTCCTGCGGCCGCGAGGTGGCCGAGGCAATCTCGTTGATGTTCAGATAGGAGGTGTTCGAGGCCATCACCGCGCCCGGTTTGCAGATCGCGTCGAGCTTGGCGAAGATCTGCTTCTTCACCTCCATGTTCTCGAACACCGCCTCGATCACCAGATCGACATCCCGGAGCGTCTGCATATCGGTCGAGGGGGCAAGGCGGGCCAGCGCCGCGTCGCGCTTCGGCTCGCTGATCTTGCCGCGCTTCACCGCACCGTCGAGGTTCTTTTCGATCGTCGCGCGGCCGCGCTCCAAAACGTCTTCCGCGACTTCGATCAGCCGCACCTCAAGGCCGCCCAGCAGCGCCGCGGTGGCGATGCCCGATCCCATCGTGCCGCCGCCGATCACGCCGATCTTGGCCACCGGGCGGGGCGTCGCGCCGGCCTCGGGGATCTTCGCCACCGCGCGTTCGGCGAAGAAGGCATGGATCATGCCCTTGCCCGAAGGCGTCTTGAGGGCCTCCATGAAGCTTTGGCGCTCAAACGTCATGCCGTCGGCCACCGGGCCGGTCGCGCGCGCCACCGCGTCGATGCAGAGCGGCGCCGAGGCGACGTTGGCCATCTTCTTCGCCACCATCGCCCGGGCGGCCTTCAACGCCGCCTCATCGCGCGTCGCGGTCAGGTCGCCGGTGTGGCGGGTGGCCAGGGTGCCGGCCAGAACCTCGGCCGCTGCCGCCAGCGCCACGGCGCGCGGATCGCCGGTCTCGACGCGGTCGATCAGGCCCCAGGCCAGGGCCTCCTCGGCCTTCACCTGACGGCCCGACAGCGCCATGTCCAGCGTGTTCGCCATGCCGATCAGCCGCGGCGCGCGCTGGGTGCCGCCAGCCCCGGGCAAGAGGCCCAGAAGGATCTCGGGCAGGCCGACGCGCAGGCCGGTGATGCCGATCCGCGCATGGGTCGCAAGGCCCAGCTCCAGCCCGCCGCCCAGCGCGGTGCCGTGCAGGACCGAGATCACCGGCTTCGCCGAGGCCTCGATCTGGTTGCAGACATCGGGCAGCGCGGGCGCTTTCGGCGGCTTGCCGAATTCGCGAATATCGGCGCCGGCGACAAAGGTGCGACCCGCGGCATAGATCGCGATCACCTTCACGTCCGGGTCGGCATTGGCGGCCTCGACCGCCTCGACCAGCCCCTGACGCACTGCCTGACCCGAGGCGTTAACCGGCGGGTTGTCGATCCGGACAAGGGCGATCTGGCCCTGACGCTCAAGACTGATCTTGTCGTTGATCGGGGTGGTATCGGTCATGCGCTTGGCTCCGTCTCAAGGCCCCGGTCGCGCGCGTCCAGAAGATGCGCATAGGTCGGAAGCAGTTTGTGTTTGAGGATCTTCCCCGTCGGCGCGGTGGGGAATTCACCCACGATGAAGATATGTTGCGGGATTTTGTAGCCGGTCAGATGGCCGTGAAGCCAGCCCTTCAGCCCGGCCTCGTCGACGCCCGGCGCGGCCAGCACGAAGGCCACGATCTCCTCGTTGCCGGGCACGGTGCGGCCGACCACTGCGGCCTGGCGCACGGCCGGGTGGCGGGTCAGCATCGCCTCGACTTCGGGCGGGAAGACGTTGAAGCCCGAGCGGATGATCAGCTCTTTCTTGCGGCCCCTGATCCAGAGCGTGCCGTCGGGGTCAATCTTCGCCAGATCGCCCGTGCGGAAGAAGCCGTCCTCGCGGATTGCCTCGCGGGTTCTGTCCGGGTCGCGGTAATAGCCCTTCATGATGTTGGGGCCGCGGATCAGCAATTCGCCCACGCCCTCGGCGTCGGGTGCATCGATGATGCATTCCAGATCCTCAAGGATCTGCCCGACCGAGGTATCGCGGCGCGGCGCTTCGCTGCGGGTCGAGGCGACGCCGGGGCTGGTTTCAGTCAGCCCATAGCCGTTGTTGAGCGGCAGGCCGAAGATCGCCTCGATCTTCTCCTTCCACTCGGGGTCAAGCGGCGCGCCCCCAGACGAGATCGCGCGCAGCCGTGGCGCGTTGGGTCGTTCGCCGCGCACCGTCAGCTCCTGCAAGATCGCCTGATACATCTGCGGCACCGCGGGCAGGATCGTATCGCCGGACGCGAAGGCGTCGAGCACGGCGCTGGCCGAGAACCGCGGCAGGAAGCGGATCGCCGAGCCCCCGGCGAGCGACGCCAGATAGACCGAGGCGAGGCAGAAGATATGCGTCCCCGGCAGCACGCCGATCACCACGTCGCCCGGTGTCGCCCCGCGCACCTTGGCCGAGACCCGGGCGTTCCACATCAGGTTGCCATGGGTCAGCATCACCCCCTTCGGGGCCGAGGTCGTGCCGGTGGTGTAAAGCAGCACCGCCACCCGTTCCTTCGGGTCGTCCTCGACCGGTTCCGGCGCGGTGCCGGGGCCGTCATGGGGGCCGGTCAGCAGCACCTCGCCCGATCCGATGCGTCCCACGCGCCGCGCCGCCATGCGTTCGGCATGGGCGCGGGCAGGGGCCGAGGCTTCGGGCGTGAACATCGCCATGCGCGCGCCGGCATGGGCGATCACCGCGTCGATCTCTTCGGCCGACATGCGGGCGTTGACCGGAACCACCCAGGCGCGGGCCCGGCTCGCGGCCAGAAGGGCGACCGCGTAAGTCGCCGAATTCTCCGAGATCAGCACCAGCCGGTCGCCGGGGCGCAGGCCCTCGGCTACGAGCAGCCGGGCCAGATCGGTGGCCATGTCGTCGAGCGCGCCAAAGCTGAACTCTGCCCCGTCGTGATCGATCACCGCGCGGGCGTTGCGGGGCTGCGCGCCCGGCAGTTCATGTAGCCAATCCATGGATTCTCCCTCCGGTTCCCCTCTCACGCCCCGGGGCCGCCGGGGGCGAGACTAGCCACAGCGAAATCGGCGGTCAATCGCGCGAAACGAAATTTTGCATTGCGGAATTTTCATGTGGGAAGGCGCCGTCCCCGGGGCGTATTTGTAGATCAATGAAAGCAAAGAGCGCTCTTTCCCATTCATCTTGGCGAAAATACTCAACGGGGTGCCGTTGGTGCGGCGTTGCCAATTGGGCTTTGACCTGAAACCGGGCCAGCCTGTCGCGTCCCGTGCTGCGTGAAACTAGGCGTTGACGGATTAGACCAACGGTCTAATATGGTAATTAGACCATAAGTCTAACCGTCGCGGCCGGTTGCCGCCGTGGCTTCAGTCAGGAAAGGCAGGCGAATGCGGTGGCGCGGCGTCAATCATGTGGAATTCTCGGTGCTCGAGTATGAGCGCTCTGTCGCCTTCTATGACCGGATGTTCGGCTGGCTCGGCTACAAGAGCTTCTGGACGCTCGATATCGGCTACCGTTCGACCTATTACATGGCGCGCTTTCCGGTGCCGCACAGCTATATCGGCATCCAGCCCGCGCTGACCGGCGGCAAGCTGGACCATGCGGCGCGGGCGACGGGGATCCACCACATCGCGCTTTGGGCGCGCAGCCGGCGCGAGGTGGACCGCTTTCACCGCGATTTCCTGGTGCCGAACGCGGTGCCGGTCAGCGATGCGCCGGCGGAATATCCGGTCTATACGCCGGGCTATTACGCCACCTTCTTCGAGGATCCGATCAATGGCATCCATTGGGAGCTGGCGCATATCCCGCGCCTGCCGGGCCTTGGGGCCTGGCGCCGCTTTCTGCGGGCGATGAAAGAACAGCAGGCGCTGCATCCGGAATGGGGCGCCTCGCCCGCCAAGGCCGCGATGCGCCAGTTGCCGAAGCCCGGGCATGGCTGATCCCACGGGCGGCCCGCGCGCGCGGCTGATGGCGCTGAGCCCGGCGCGGCAGGCGCAATTGCTGGATCCGGCCGAGGCCGAGTTCGCCGCGCATGGCTTCGCGGGGGCGTCGCTCAACCGCATTCTGGCGGCGGCTGGGATGAGCAAGGGGCAAGCCTATTACTACATCAAGGACAAGGCCGATCTGTACGGCGCGGTGATCGAGCGGGCCTTTCGCCGCCTTGTCACCAAGCTGGATTTCACCTTCGGCACGCCTCCCGACGCAAAGGCGTTCTGGGATGGCGTCGACCGGCTGTTTCGCCGGGTCAGCGAGGTCTTGCTGCAAGATCCGGCGCTCGCCGCGCTGGCCTCGGGCCTTTATGAAAGTGAGGCGACCCGCGCGGCGCTGCCCGGGGGCTTCCTGCGCGAGGGGTTCGCGCGCCTTGTCGCGATCGGCCGCGCGGTGGGCGCGGTGCGCGGCGATCTGCCCGACAGCCTGTTCATGACGATGCTGTTTGCCATGGGGCTGGAGGCCGATCGCTGGTTCGCGCAGCATTGGCAGGAGCTGGAGGAAGCCGAGGTCTTGCGGCTGAACAGGGAAGTGGTCGGCATGTTCAGGCGCGTGGCGGCGCCGCAGGTTTAGCCTTGCGGGCCTTCTGCCGGCGCTTTTCCTGAGCGGCGGCGCGGGCCGGCGGCAGCGCGAGGCGGGCCCAGTACAGCGCCTCGTCGGGGTCTTCCATCGCGGTCTCGGGTAGGGTCATGAAACTGGGCAGCGACCGCATCCGCCCGTTCATCTCATAGGCGAAGGGCTGGGCGCCGGCGGCCTGAAACAGCGGGCGGGTCTGGTCGTCGGTCTTCAGGTAGACGGTATCGCGGGCGATCAGGCAGAACATCGCGTCGCCTTCGGCGTAAAGGCCGGCGCCCGAGAACATCCGCCGCATTTCGATCGGCCCCAGCCCGGCGAACAGGTCGCGCAGATGCTCGATCAGCGCCGGGTCGGCGGCCATCAGCTTTCGGCGAACTTGATCGATTCGCCGCAGCCGCAGGCCTCAACCACATTGGGGTTGTTGAAGCGAAAGCCCGATTCCAGCAACGAGGTCTGATAGTCGATCTCGGTGCCGAACAGGAACATCTGTGCCATCGGCGCGATCATCACGCGGGCACCGTCCTGTTCGACCAGCTCGTCATGGGGATCGACCTCGGTGACGTAATCCATCGTGTATTCCATCCCCGCGCAGCCGCCCTTCTTCACGCCGATGCGCAGCCCCGCAGCGGCATCGCGCTGCATCAGCTTGGCCACCTGTTTCGCGGCGGCGGGGGTGAGGGAGACGGCCTGTTTGCCGGGAATGCCGAACATGTCGGTACCTTTCAGGGTAATCCTGTACGTTACACTCAATGTAGTCCCGCCGGCGCGGCTTCTCAAGGGTGCGCCGGCCGGGGGGTTACATGAAGCCCAGTTCCAGCCGGGCCTCTTCGGACATCATGTCCATGCCCCAGGGCGGATCGAAGGTCATCTGCACGTCGACCGTCTTGACCCCGGGCAGCGGAGAGATCGCATCGGCCACCCAGCCCGGCATCTCGCCCGCGACGGGGCAGCCGGGGGCGGTGAGGGTCATGATCAGGGAAACCTCGTTCTGGTCGTCGATCTCGATCGTGTAGACAAGGCCAAGATCGAAGATATTCACCGGGATTTCGGGATCATAGACTGTACGGCAGGCCTCGACGACCGAGTCGTAGAGCGGGTGGTCCTGGGTTGAGGGACGGATCAGCGGATCGCCCTCGGCGGGGTATGCAGCATCTGCGGTCATGAATCTCTCGCACGATTGTCGACTGTTTATATAGGGAAAGCGGGGCCGGGGTCCAGTGCGCGTAAGGCCGGGCGGCGGACAGTCCGAAGATCGTGATCACGGGGGCGGTGCCTGCGGCCCGCCCGACCGGAAGCTGGCCCCGGCGTTGCCGCCAATTGCATCGGCCCCCGATGGGCGCTATGTCCCTGCCATGACAGGTTTCTCTTTCTCCATCGCCGCCACCGACGGGCGCGCGCGCACCGGTGCGATCCACACCCCGCGGGGCGAGATCCGCACCCCCGCCTTCATGCCGGTGGGCACCGCCGCCACGGTGAAGGCGATGCTGCCTGAAAGCGTGCGCGCCACCGGCGCCGACATTCTGCTGGGCAACACCTATCACCTAATGCTGCGCCCCGGCGCCGAGCGCGTCGCGCGGCTGGGTGGCCTGCACCGCTTCATGAACTGGGAGCGCCCGATCCTGACCGATTCCGGCGGCTTCCAGGTGATGAGCCTGTCGGACCTGCGCAAGCTGACCGAAGAGGGCGTGCGCTTCAAATCCCATGTCGACGGGTCCGAGCATTTCCTCAGCCCCGAGCGCAGCATGGAGATCCAGCGGCTTCTTGGGTCCGACATCGTGATGTGTTTCGACGAATGCCCCGCGCTGCCCGCGACCGAGGCGCGGGTGGCCGAGTCGATGCGGATGTCGATGCGCTGGGCGGAACGTTCGCGCGCCGCCTTCGGCGACCGGCCGGGATATGCGCTTTTTGGCATCCAGCAGGGCGGGGTGTCGAAGGATCTGCGCGCCGAAAGCGCCGAGGCGCTGACCCGGATCGGCTTTGAAGGCTACGCGATCGGTGGCCTGGCCGTAGGCGAGGGGCAAGAAGCGATGTTCGGCGTGCTGGATTATGCGCCGGACATGCTGCCTGCCGACAGGCCGCGCTATCTGATGGGGGTGGGCAAGCCCGACGATATCGTCGGCGCGGTGCAGCGCGGCGTCGACATGATGGATTGCGTGCTGCCGTCACGCTCGGGCCGCACGGGGCAGGCCTGGACGCGGCGCGGCCAGCTGAACCTGAAGAACGCGCGCCACGCCGAGGATCCGCGCCCCTTGGACGAAGACTGCGCCTGTCCCGCCTGCCGGGGCTACAGCCGGGCCTATCTGCACCATGTCTACCGCTCGAGCGAGATCATCGCCTCGATGCTGCTGACCTGGCACAACCTGCATTATTTCCAGGACCTGATGGCGGGCCTGCGCGGCGCAATCGCCGAGGGAAGGCTTGACGATTTCGTTAAGGATTTCCACGCCCTGCGCGCCGAAGGCGATATCGAGCGCCTCTAGCCGCGCGACGCCGGGGAATGCCGCCGATCTTCGTGCCGGCCCTTGCTGCGGCGCGGAAACCGGCTAGCTCCCCTTGCGACGCACCGGCCCAAGCGCCGGCCGCGCAAGGCAATCACAGGAGCAGCCCTATGTCGCACAAACTCTTTTCGCCCTTCACCGCCGGCAGCATCGCGATGCGCAATCGCATCGTCATGGCGCCGCTGACCCGCAACCGGGCCGATGACACCACCGGCGTGGTCGGCGATCTGCATGTCGAATACTACCGCCAGCGCGCCAGCGCCGGGATGATCATCACCGAGGCCACGCAGATATCGGCCCAGGGCAAGGGCTATATCCAGACCCCGGGCATCCATACCGAGGCCCAGGCCGAGGCCTGGAAGAAGGTGACCGACGCGGTCCACGCCGAGGGCGGCAAGATGGTGGTGCAGCTTTGGCATGTGGGGCGGATCAGCCATGTCTCGCTGCAGCCGGGCGGGCAGGCGCCGGTCGCGCCCTCGGCGATCCCGGCGGGGTCCAAGACCTTCACCAAAAACGGGTTCGAGGACACCTCGGCCCCGCGCGCGCTGGAACTGGACGAACTGCCGGGGATCGTGGCCGACTACCGTAACGCGGCACGGCTGGCGGCGCAGGCGGGCTTTGACGGGGTCGAGGTGCATGGCGCGAACGGCTATCTCCTGGACCAGTTCCTGAAGACCGGGTCGAACCACCGCACCGATGCTTACGGCGGCTCGGTCGAGAACCGCGCGCGGCTGCTGCTGGAGGTGCTCGAGGCCGTCACCGACGAATTGGGCGGTGACCGGGTGGGGCTGCGCCTGTCGCCCTTCAGCCCGGCGAATGGCATCTCGGACGCCAATCCGATGGCGACGTTCAGCCATGTGATCGGGGCGCTGAACCGCTTTGGCCTGGCGTTCCTGCACATGGTCGAGGGCGCGACCGGCGGCTCGCGCGCGTTGGCCGAGGGCGAAAGCATCGCCGCGCTGCGCAAGCTGTTCGACGGCCCCTACATGGCCAACAACGGCTATGACCGGCAGATGGCGCTGGATGCGATCGACAGCGGCGCGGCGGATCTGGTGGCCTTCGGGCGGCCGTTCATCGCCAACCCGGACCTTGTCGAGCGGCTCGAAAAAGATGCGCCGCTGAACCCGCTTGACGGCGACACGCTGTACGGCGGCGGCGCCAAGGGGCTGACGGATTACCCGGTCCTCGAACCGGTTTGAGGCGGATTGACGGGGCCTGATAGGGCCTGACAAGACGGCGGGCGCGCCCGGTTTTCGGCGCGCGCCCGGCTGGATCTGGCCCCTGAACGCGGCCCGATCACGACGAAGACGCGACAATTCGACAGGATTGTCGGCTTGCTCCGGGCGCCGCCTCGGGCCATTGTGTCCGACAGCGCCATGCCGAGGTTGAACAACATCCCGGTGGCCCCCAGATATGGGAAGAACAGGGGAGCGCCGGGTTGCCGATCTTTGGGACCGGGCCCTTCCGCCAGAAAGGAACGCGAATGACCGACACCCTTCTCCCCAGCTACCCGGTGTTGCCGCTGCGCGACATCGTGGTGTTCCCGCACATGATCGTGCCGCTCTTTGTGGGCCGCGAGAAATCCGTCCGGGCGCTGGAAGAAGTCATGGCCGAAGACAAGCAGATCCTGCTGTCCAGCCAGATCGACCCTGCCGAGGATGACCCCGCCAGCGACGGCATCTTCAAGGCTGGCGTGTTGGCCAATGTGCTGCAACTGCTGAAGCTGCCCGACGGCACCGTGAAGGTGCTGGTCGAAGGCCGCGCACGCGTGCGGATCGCCGAATTTCTGCCCAATGACAAGTATTTCGAGGCCGAAGCCGCGTTGCTGACGGAAATGCCGGGCGACCCTGACTCGGTGAAGGCGCTGACCCGGTCGGTCGGCGAGGAATTCGAGCGCTACGCCAAGGTCAAGAAGAACATCCCCGAAGAGGCGCTGGCGGCAGTGGCCGAAACCTCGGAACCCGCCCGTCTGGCGGATCTGGTGGCCGGCCATCTGGGCATTGAGGTGGCGCAAAAGCAGGAGCTTCTGGAAACCCTCGACGTGGCCGAGCGGCTGGAGAAGGTCTATGGCCTGATGCAGGGCGAGATGTCGGTCCTGCAGGTCGAGAAGAAGATCAAGACCCGCGTCAAAAGCCAGATGGAGCGCACCCAGCGCGAATATTACCTGAATGAGCAGATGAAGGCCATTCAGAAGGAGCTGGGCGATGGCGAGGACGGCTCGAACGAAGTCGCCGAGCTGGAAGAGCGCATCGAGGCCACCAAGCTGTCGAAAGAGGCGCGCGAGAAGGCCGACGCGGAGCTGAAGAAGCTTAAATCCATGAGCCCGATGAGCGCCGAGGCGACGGTGGTGCGTAACTACCTCGACTGGCTTCTGGGCGTGCCGTGGAACAAGAAAAGCCGTGTGAAGAAGGATCTCGGCAAGGCCGAGGAGATCCTCGATCACGATCACTTCGGGCTTGAGAAGGTCAAGGAGCGGATCGTCGAATATCTCGCCGTGCAGGCGCGGTCGGCCAAGCTGAAGGGGCCGATCCTGTGCCTCGTCGGCCCTCCGGGCGTCGGCAAGACCTCGCTCGGGCGGTCGGTGGCGCGGGCCACGGGGCGCGAATTCATCCGCATCTCGCTGGGCGGCGTGCGCGATGAAAGCGAGATCCGTGGTCACCGCCGGACCTATATCGGCTCCATGCCCGGCAAGATCATCCAGGCGATGAAGAAGGCCAAGACCACGAACCCGCTGATATTGCTCGATGAAATCGACAAGATGGGCCAGGATTTCCGTGGCGATCCGGCCAGCGCCATGCTTGAGGTGCTTGACCCCGAACAGAACGCGACCTTCGTCGATCACTATCTGGAGGTCGAATACGACCTGTCGAACGTGATGTTCCTGACCACGGCGAACTCCTACAACATGCCGGGGCCGCTGCTGGACCGGATGGAGATCATCCCGCTGGCGGGCTACACCGAGGACGAGAAGCGCGAGATCGCGCGCCAGCATCTGCTGCCCAAGCAGATCAAGGGCCACGGTCTGAAGAAGACCGAGTTCTCGATTTCCGATGCCGCCCTGACCGAGATGGTGCGGACCTACACCCGCGAAGCCGGGGTGCGGAACCTTGAGCGCGAGATCGCCAAGCTGGCGCGCAAGGCGGTGACCGAGATCGTCAAGTTGAAGGCCAAGTCGGTGGCGATCGAGCCTGACAATCTGGAAAAGTTCCTGGGTGTGAAGAAGTTCCGCTATGGCCTGGCCGAGCAAGAGGACCAGATCGGCGTGGTCACCGGGCTGGCCTGGACCTCGGTGGGCGGTGAGCTGCTGTCGATCGAGGCGCTGAAGCTGCCCGGCAAGGGCCGGATGAAGACCACCGGCAAGCTGGGCGACGTGATGAAGGAATCGATCGACGCGGCCTCCAGCTTCGTGCGCTCGATCAGCCCCGAGATCGGGGTCAAGCCGCCGAAGTTCGAGAAGATCGACATCCACGTCCACGTCCCCGAGGGGGCGACTCCGAAGGACGGGCCCTCGGCCGGTCTTGCGATGGTCACCGCGATCGTCTCGGTGCTGACCCAGATCCCGGTGCGCAAGGACATCGCGATGACCGGCGAGGTCACGCTGCGCGGCAATGCGCTGGGGATCGGCGGCCTGAAGGAGAAGCTGATGGCGGCGCTTCGGGGCGGCATCAAGACGGTGCTGATCCCGGAAGAGAACGCCAAGGACCTGCCCGAAATCCCCGACAACGTGAAGGAGGGGCTGACGATCATTCCGGTGTCCCATGTGCGCGACGTGCTGAAGCTGGCACTGGTGCGGACGCCCGAGCCGATCGAGTGGGACGAGGAAGCCGAGGAGGCCGCCGCCAAGGCCGCCGCCGTCGCGACCCCCAGCGAAGGGCCGGCCGCCACCGCGCACTGATCGACGCCAGGCAAAGAGATCGCGGCGGGGGGCTTCGGCCTTCCGCCGTTTTCGTATGTGAAAACCACCGCGCGCGCCGGTTTCATCGCGCCGGGGCATCGGCATAGGTGACACGCCCGCGGCGGACCAGGTATCATGCGGTATCGACCTTAGGGAGGGACCCCCGCGATGGCGACGCCGCCAAAGACCAAAAGCCCCCGCACGGGCGGCAAGGCCGCCGCCCAGCCGCCGTCCGAGGAGGATGCGGAGTTCACCGAGGCGCCCGACGGCGAGGTGACGCTGCACAAGCGTGAGCTGTTCGCCCGGGTGGCTGAGGCGACCGAGATGAAGAAGCCCCAGGTGAAGCAGATCGTCGAGGCGACCCTGGCGATTCTGGGCCAGGCGTTGGCGAATGGCGAAGCGCTCAATCTGCCGCCTCTGGGCAAGGTCCGGATCGTGCGATCGCGCGACGCGGGCGCGGCCGAGGTGATGACGCTGAAGCTGCGCCGCAAGGGCGGGGCGGCGGTCGCGGCGGCAGAGGACGAAGAAAGCTGATCCGCCCTCTTGCGTCGTGCCGCGCGGGACGCTAAGACGCGCGCCAACGGGTGATTAGCTCAGCGGTAGAGCGCTTCGTTCACATCGAAGATGTCAGGAGTTCGAATCTCTTATCACCCACCATTGAGCTGAAACGCGTCCGGGGCTTTCCGGGCGCGTTTCGCATTTCAGGCCCCCGGTCAGGCCCCGATCAACCCTGCGCGCGGGCCACGAACATCAGGTTGTTTGCCGGCATCTCGATCGGCGGGGGCAGGGTCAGGCCGGCCTCGGTCAGGCGCGCGGCCGCCCAGGCCGCGTCCTTGTAGCCCAGCCGTGCATCCTGGGCCCGCAGGCTTTCGTGGAAGCGCCGGTCGCCCTCGCTGGTCGGCACGCCGTCGCGCAGGAACGGGCCGTAGATCAGTGCCACGCCGCCGGGGGCCAGCGCCGCTGCGATCTCGGACAGGATGGTGCGCGCGGTGTCCTCGGGGATCAGGTGCAGCACGTTGACCAGCACGATCAGATCCAGCGGCCCTCGTTCCGCCGACCAGCCCGGCGCGCCCGCGTCCAGGGTGATCGGCGCCAGGATGTTCGCCGCGCCCGACGCCTGCCGCCAGGCCGCGATCGAGGCCATGTTGGCAGGGTTCAGATCGCTGGGCTGCCAGGTCAGATAGGGCCGGCGCGCGGCATAGCGTACCATGTGCTGACCGGTGCCGCTGGCGATTTCCAGGGCGCGGCCGGTCTGCGGGGCGTGCCGGTCCAGCTGCGCCAGGATCGGCTCGACATTGCGCAGCGCCGAGGGGCTGATCCGGCAGCCCTCGGCCGCCTGGGCGTGCAGCGCGGTGCTGTCGGGAAGCTGCAGGCGGGTCACCGCGCGCACCGCGCGTGAAGGGAGGTCATCGCGCACCGCGCGTACAGGGTGGTCGCCCGCGCGCACCGAGCGTGAAGGGCGGTCATTTCGCGAACCGCGCGGGCGAGAGGGCGGCGACCATGTCGGCCTCCAGTTCTGGTGCGGTGCCGCCGGCTAGCGCCGCCAGCAGGTTCGCCGCCCCGGCCGAGGTCTGAAAGCCGTAGCCGCCCTGACCCGCGGACCAGAAGAAATCGGGCAGGGTGGGGTCGGGGCCGATGACCAGTACCCGGTCGGGGGCGAAGGTGCGCAGGCCCGCCCAATTGGCCAGCATCCGGGTCACCGGTTCGCGCACCCGCGCCTCATAGCGCGCGATCCCCTCGGCCAGCACCATGTCGTCGGCGAAGGCGTCATGCGGGGTGCTGGGGTCCTCTTCCGCCGGCGAGACGATCAGCGCGCCTGCATCGGGCTTGGCGTACCAGCTTTCGCCCGCCCCGAAAATCATCGGCCAGCCCGACACGTCGTGCCCGCCGGGCGCAGGGATCCGCGCCATTGAGCGGCGATAGGGGGTCAGGCCCACGGGCGCCGCCCCCGCCATCTGCGCCACCTGATCGGCCCAGGGGCCGGCGGCATTGACCAGGACCTTGGCGCGGAAACTGCCCTTGGGCGTTTCCACCTGCCAGGCGCCGTCCTGACGCGCGATCGCGGTGACCGGTGCGCCGGTCAGCGTCTCGGCCCCATTGGCGCGGGCGCGGCGCAGGAAATTCTGGATCAGAAGGTCGGTGTCGATGTCCTGGGCATGCTCGGCGATCGCGGTCAGGGCGACGGTCTCGGGGTTCAGTATCGGCACCCGGGCGCAGGCCTCTTCGACGCTGATCCGGGTCATGCCCATCGCGGCGCAATCGGCCTCATAGACGGCGCGTTCCTCGGCGCCCGCGACCAGCAGGAAGCCGCGCGCGCTAAGCACGCCGCCGTCGGCATGCGCCAGGTGGTCCGCGCTCGCGCGGCTCAGCGCGTTGATCGGCGGAAGGCCGTAGCTTGGCTCGAACAGCGCGGCTGAGCGGCCCGAGGCATGATGGGCGAAGTGGTCCTCGGCCTCAACCAGCAGCACGCGCCCCAGCGGCGAGAGGGTGGCGGCGGCGGCGATGCCGGCGATGCCGCCGCCGATGATGAGAAAGTCATGTGTCATGCGCGCCAAGGTGTCAGATCGCCGGGCAGATGCAAGGGGGGCGCCTCACGCCGCCTTCCGGGGTGCCGCGCCCGACTCCGCGCCCGATGCGGCGCCCGAATCCGCGCCCGACGTCGTGTCCGGTCCCGTGCCTTCGGCGGGCGCCCCGAACCGCAGCGCGCGCAGCTCTTGCAGGATCGCCTCGTTCTGGCACTGCAGGCGGTGCAGGTTCTCCTGCATCTCCTCGATCGTGCGGTTGCCGGTGTTTTGCAGCAAGAAGACCATCAGGAAGGTGGCGATCGTGGTGCCGGTGTTGATGATCAGCTGCCAGGTGTCCGAGAAAGCGAAGATGGGGCCGCTAAGCGCCCACAGAAGCACCGTGAAGAGCGCGATCAGGAAGGCGTAGGGATTGCCCAACACCATCGAGATCCACTCCGAGAGCGACTCGAACCTGTTTTGGATGAATGCCCGCATTTTCATCTCCTCCGACCGGCCCCGGGCCGCCGGAAGAGAGGTCAACCCTCAGTCCGGCAGGCGTTGCGCGGTCGTTCTACTGTGGGTTGGCATTGGAACGTGTCCCTGGTTATGCGGGCGCAAACCCGCCCCGATCAGCTAGCGTCCGGGGCGTCGGAACGGAAGGGGCGCAGGCATGCGCGGCGCTCACATTCTCGTGCCCGGAACCGGGCCGCCGGCGCCCGGGCCTTGCCCCGAAAACCTGTGGCGCGATTGCACTGCGACGCGGCGTTTCATTGACTTGGCAGTCAGCCGAACATAGATCAAGCCGGTAAATTTCAGGCGCCGAGGGACGGCCGTAGGGTGAAGTCAGTCGCCATCGTCATTCCGATGCACAATGAGGCCGAGGCCGCAGAACCCCTTATCCAGGGGATCGTCGCGGCATGTTCGGTGCTGACCGAGTTCGAGATCATCGCCGTCGACGACGGCTCGACCGACGATACTGCCGCACGAATCGAGGCGCTGCAGATGCGAATTCCGCAGCTGCGCCTGTTGCGCCACCCGCATGCGGGCGGGCAAAGTGCTGCGGTGCATTCGGGTGTCAGCGCGGCGCGTTCGCCCATATGCTGCACGCTGGACGGCGACGGTCAGAACCCGCCCGAGGAATTGCCGAAGCTCTGGGCGCCGCTTCTGAACGATGCCAGCGGCCGGATCGGTCTGGTCGCGGGCCAGCGGGTGGGGCGGCGGGATGATCTGTCGAAGCGCCTGGCGTCGCGCTTTGCCAATGCGCTGCGCGGCTGGATCCTGAAGGACGGCACCCGCGACACCGGCTGCGGGCTGAAGGGGTTCCGGCGCGACACCTTCCTGGGTTTCCCCTATTTCGATCACATGCACCGTTACCTGCCCGCGCTGGCGCGCCGCGACGGCTGGGAGGTCGTTCTCGTCGACGTCACTCACCGTGAGCGCGAGACCGGGCAATCGAAATATTCGAACGCCCAGCGGGCCCTTGTCGGGGTCCGCGATCTGATCGGCGTGGCCTGGCTGATCGCGCGCCGCAAGAAGGTTCAGGCCCAGAAGGAGGACGCGCGTCCTTCGCAGGGCAAGGGGGGGCGATGATCGACCAACTGATGAACTGGTTTCATGTCGACGACCGGCTTGAACTGACCTGGGTGATCGTCGGGCTTCTGGGCCAGTTGATGTTCACCGGTCGCTTCCTGGTGCAATGGATCGCGTCCGAGCGCGCGCATCGCTCGGTGATGCCGGTACTTTTTTGGTATTTCTCGATCGCGGGCGGGCTGGTCCTTCTGGCCTATGCGCTTTACCGGCGCGACCCGGTGTTCACCCTGGGCCAGTCCATGGGGGTGGTGATCTACGCCCGCAATCTGTGGCTCATCCGGTCCGAGCGCCACAGCACCTGACGGCCACGTGCCGGGTTTGTTCCTTCCCCGGCGGCTTTGAGCGCCTCCCGAAATCCGTCCGAATGGCTTCCGCCCGGCGCTCCTCGGCGGCGATCCGCCGTGCCAGAGGCGTCTGCGAAGGCGGAAATTCGCCAATCCCGGCGCGGACGGGTTGATCTCGCAGCATAATCTGGAAAGATGCCATCTGGATCTGCCCCGTGGCCCAAGCCACACGACCGGATGCAGTGGGGCCGACCGCACTGGGGAGTGCCGCGGATTGAGACATGCCGGACCGCCGAGAGTCGGGGCACTTTTGATTTCTGTCCTGCTGTTGTTCACCGCTGGCTGCGCTCAGACCCCGGTCACGCGTGGGCAAGGCGCCCCCGAACAGCTTAGCCCGGTCCGCCGTGCCGCCGCGTTGAAAGAGGCGCGAGAGATCCACGCCCGTGGCCGCCGGCTTTGGTGCGTGCCCTTCGCGCGGGTCGCGAGCGGTGTCGATATCCATGGCAATGCGCGGACATGGTGGCGCCAGGCAGCCCACCGGTATGACCGCGGACATGAACCCAAGGTCGGCGCGGTGATGACTTTCCGCCCGACGCGGCGCATTCCGCTGGGTCATGTGGCGGTGGTCTCGAAGGTGGTTTCGCCGCGCGAGATTCTGGTCGACCAGGCGAATTGGCACCGCAACAAGGTGTCCCTTGGGACGGCGGTGATCGACGTCTCGGCCGACAACGACTGGTCGAAGGTGCGGGTCGAAAGCCATCCGGACAAGTTCGGCAGCATCTACCCCGTTGACGGTTTCATCTGGGCAAGCGCGGGCGTGCACTGACGGGTGGGGCCTTGACGCAGCAAAGCCCGCCGCAAAGCCCGCCGCGCACGGTGCTTGACTTCGCGCCCCGCGGCGACATCATTCGACAATGCGGTTCCTGACCTTCCTGATGGTGCTCTTGCTGCCGGTGGCGGCGCAGGCCTGTCCCAAGGGCCCCGACAAGGGGCCGGCACGGGCGGCGGTGATCGCAGCCATGCAAAAGGCCAAATCGGCGAAGGAGGCCGCCGGGCTGATGGGCGAGTTCTGGATGATCCAGATGCGCGCCCCCGGTCCCGAGGCGCAGGCGCTGCTGAATGCCGCCCGCGCCCAGCGCGACCAGGGCGATCTTCAGGGCTCGATCGACACGCTGACCCAATTGATCGCGACCTGCCCCGATTTTGTCGAGGCCTATAACCAGCGCGCCTTCAGCGAATTCCTGGCCCATCAGGACGCGGCTTCGCTGAAGGATGCGAACCATGTGCTGGCCCGGGTGCCGAACCATGTGGGCGCGCTGTCGGGCAAGGCGCTGGTGCTGATGCGGATGGGCCGCGTGAAGGCCGCGAAACAGACCATCCGCGCCGCGCTGAAGCTTGACCCCTGGCTGCCCGAGCGCAAGCTGCTGAACGCGCCAGAGGGGCAAAGCCTTTAGCTTTCGCGCGGTTCCAGCGGGCTCAGCCCGCCAGGAACGGGATCGGCAGGCCGAAGGTCTGGGCCAGCAGCACGAAATTCAGCCCCAGAACCACGGTCGCACCCAGGATCGCGAGCACCCGTGTCGGCAGCCCGATGGTGAAGGCCCCCATGACATCGCGGCGCGAGGTGAAGATGACCAGCGCGATCATCGGCACTGGCAGCGCGATCGACAGCACGACCTGGCTCATCACCAGCGCCTCGGTCGCGTTGTAGCCGATCGCGACCACGGCGAAGGCGGGCACCATGGTGATCAGGCGCCGCAGCCAGATCGGCACATGGAAATGCAGGAAGCCCTGCATGATCATCTGCCCCGCCATCGTCCCCACGACCGAGGAGGACACCCCCGAAGTGATCAGCGACACCAGGAACACCGCCGCCGCAGCAGACCCCAGCAGCGGCGTCAGCGTGTGATAGGCGGTCTCGATCTCGGCCACGTCGCTGTGGCCGAGGTGGAAGGCCGAAGCCGCCATCATCACCATCGCCATGTTGACCATTCCGGCCACGGCGAGCGCGACCACAACCTCGATATTTGAAAACCGCAGCACCTTGCGCCGGTCCGCGTCATGACGGATCACTGCGCGGTTCTGCGTAAGGCCCGAATGCAGATAGACCGCATGGGGCATCACCGTGGCCCCGATGATGCCGACCGAGATGGTCAGCGCGGCGGCGTCGGGCAGGTTCGGCGTGACGAGCCCTACGGCGGCCGAGCCCCAGTCAACCTGGGCGATGAAGATCTCGGCCAGGTAGCACAGCGAGATGATCGCGACCATCGTGCCGATGATCAGCTCCATCGGGCGAAAGCCCTTCCGCTCGAACACCAGGATGCCGTAGGTGACGATCGCGGTCACCACCATGCCCCAGATCAGCGGGATGTTGAACAACAGCGCCAGGCCGATCGCACCGCCCAGGAATTCGGCCAGATCGGTGGCCATCGCCGCCACCTCGCTGACCGCCCACATCACCCAGACCACGGGGCGGGGGAAGTTGTCGCGCGACATCTCGGCCAGGTTCTTGCCGGTGACGATCCCCAGCCGCGCCGACAGCGCCTGGAACAGCATGGCGATCATGTTGGCCAGCAACACGACCCACAGAAGCGTATAGCCATAGCCCGCCCCGGCCTGGATGTTCGTCGCGTAATTGCCCGGGTCGATATAGGCGATCGAGGCGATCACCGCTGGGCCGACGAACAGGAATTTCGATCCGAACCCCCGCCGCTCGCCCGAAAGGACGGCGCTCATGCCAAGGCGTGTACGTTCGGTACTGGTCATTTTCTGATCCGTGTTGCGCTTCGCAACGGAATATAGCCCAGGCTACATTATGCGCAAGAGGGAACAATGTTCAGACGGGGCACGTCACGTGTCGATCTGCGGTATCGTTCTGCGGGGGGCGAAGCTAAAGGCGGCAACCCCCGGGGCGGGGTTCTGCTCCCGGCGCCAGTACCGCTCGCAGTCGCGATTGTTGCGCCATCGGTCCGGGCTCCAATGGCGGTCCCAGGGGCTATTTCTGCCAAAAAGAAGGCGGAAAGGCCCCTTTACCATTCATCTTGGTGAAAATACTCCACGGGGGTCCGGGGGTGTGAAACCCCCGGCCCGGATGCCGGCAACAGGCGTGAATCGGGCCGCGCTTTGCCGAGCGCCGAATGAATTCACCCCCGGCTATATTGATTTCCTTTGCTTTAGGATGCTATCTCTTGGCCCCGGCGATCGACCGCCGGATACGCCGCGGGAGGAAGGGATGACCGAGGACGATCGCCAAGCATCCGAGGCATCTCCGTCCGAACAGGCCGGGCGTTTCGCGCGTGCACGCGAGGCGCAGGCCAATGCGGTGCTGGAAGATTACGTCGAGATGATCGGCGATCTGATCGCCGTGCATGGCGAGGCGCGGGTTGCCGACATCGCCGAACGCATGGGGGTGGCCCATCCGACCGCGACCAAGGCGGTGGCGCGGCTCAAGCGCGAGGGGCTGGCCACCTCGCGCCCCTACCGCGGGGTGTTCCTGACAGACGAGGGCGCGGCGCTGGCCGATCGGGTGCGCGCGCGCCACCGCACGGTCGTCGATCTGCTGGTCGCGGTGGGCGTGCCGGCCGAACATGCCGAGGCCGATGCCGAGGGGATCGAGCACCACGTCTCGCGTCGCACACTGAAGGCGTTTGAGCTGTATCTCGCCACAAATCGCCCGACGCGGCGACTGGGGCTGCCGCCCTTCCGTGTGCCGCGGGGCGAGGTTGGTGGGTGATGAGAGACTCGAACTCCCGACATCCTCGGTGTAAACGAGGCGCTCTACCAACTGAGCTAATCACCCGCGCGATGTGGCGCGCCGCGTCATAGCGCGGGCGCCTGCGGTCGCGCAAGAGGCTATCCCGCGTCGGGGCTGCCGGGGCCTGATAATCTCTGCCCGCTTCAGGCCCGGTCGAGCGCCTCGACGGCAAGGATCGTGGGCAGGTGGCGGACGATTTCCTGCCAGCTTTCGCCCTCATCCAGACTGGCGAAGACAGAACCGCTGTTGGTCCCGAAATAGACCCCGGCGGGGTCGCGTCCGTCCCCGGCCATTGCTTGGCGCAGGACGGTGAAGAAGCAGCCCTCCTGCGGCAGGCCTTCGCGCATCGGCTGCCAGCTTTCACCCGCATCGCAAGAGCGCCAGACCGCCGCCGCCGCGTCGGGCGGGAAGCGACCCGCCATGTCGCCGTTCAGCGGGATCGTCCAGATCTGGCGCGGATCGCGCGGATGCACCCGGATCGGGAAGCCGAAGGTCGAGGGCAGGCCCTTGGTTATATCCTCCCAGCTGCGGCCGCCGTCGTAGGAGCGCCAGACGCCGTGATGGTTTTGCTGGTACAGCAGCGCGCCGTCACCCGGAGCGCGCATCATGTTGTGGACGCAATGGCCGGTCTCGCCGTCTTTCGGCGCGGCGGGATGGTGGTGGCCCTCGCAGGCTTCGGCATTCGACAGGCGGTTGCGGCGTTCCCAGCTGGCGCCGCCGTCCTCGGTGGCGAAGACGCCCGCCGCCGAGATCCCCACCCAGATTTTCTGCGCGTCGCCCGGGTCGGGCACGATGGTGTGCAGCACAAGGCCCGCCGCGCCCGGCGTCCAGTCGGCGGCCGAGGGATGATCGGTCAGCCCCTCGACCCGCGTGAAGCTTTCGCCACCGTCGTGGCTGCGCAGCAGGTTCGCGGGCTTGGTGCCGACATGCAGCGTGCCATGGGTGAAATCCAGCGACCAGACCTGTGAGAAAAGGCCCGCGAAGGGCAGTTCCGCCGGTTCCCATCCGATCATCCGGGCGAAATCCGGGTCGTTCGCGGCCCATTCGTCCATCTGCCCGGGGCTGAGGCGGGCCAGTTGCCAGCTTTCGCCGCCGTCCGAGGAGCGCCAGACCCCGGCGCCGAACCATTCGCCGCCGCCGCCGGCCCAGATCGTGCCGCTGTCAGGGTCGCCGATGACATGGTTGATGGGCCAGCCGTCGCAAAAGGGGCCGCGGACGCGCCAGCCCGCACGCTCGTCCCCGCCTTCGGCCAGGAAGGCACCCTTGGTGGTGCCGATCAACAGGGTTAGTCCGCGCTTTGTCATCGCCGCTTCCTCCCGTTCGCCGGGTCAGGATAGCATGGCGCGGGGAGGCGGCAAAGCGGTGCGTGGCTCAGGGCAGGATCGACAGCCAAGCCCAGGCGGTGACGATAGCGAAGGTGGTGGCCAGCAGCACGGTGCTCGCCGCCACCCGCTTGCCCACGCCGTACATGTTGGCAAAGACATAGGCGTTCACGCCCGGCGGCATCGCCGCCGTCAGCACGGCCGAGCGGAACGGCGCGGTGCCCAGGCCAAGGCCCGATCCCAGCCCCCAGGTGATCGCCGGGTGCAGCAGCAGCGAGCAGGCGCAGACGTAAAGGACGGTGCGCAGGTCGCCCTCGGGACGGTAGCGGTAGAGCACACCGCCAAGGCCGAACAGCGCCGCCGGCAGGGCCGCGCGCGCCATCAGATCCAGCGCGTCGCTGAACACACCGGGCAGGGGGATATGGCCGATGTTGGCGACGAAGCCCAGCGCGATGCCGATCACCATCGAATTGCGGAACATCGCCCGAAGCACCCGCCGCCCGGTCGCCGCCAGCCCGCCGCCGCTGTGGCGCACCACCTCCATCGTGGTGATCCCCAGCGCGTAGCAAAACGGCGCATGCAACGCGATGATGGCATAATTGGCCGACAGCGCGCCGGCGCCATAGGCGCGTTCGGTGATCGGCAGCCCCAAGAGGAGCGAGTTGGAAAACAGCCCGCAAAAGCCGATGGCGACGCTGTCCTCCCACGGGCGTTTGAACAGGAACCGCGCCCCCAGCATCGCCGCAAGGAAGCCGCTGACCGCGCCGGCATAGAAGCTGAACAGCAGCGGCAGGTTGAAGTCCTGCGCCAGATCGAGATGCGAGATGGCGCGGAACAGCAGGCAGGGAATGGCGAATTGCTGGGCGAATTTCATCAACCCGTCGACATTCTCTTCCGAGAACCAGCCCTTCCAGGCGACGCCGTAGCCGAAGCCGATGACCAGAAAGACCGGCAGGACGACTTCAAGCAGCGCTTCCACCCGGTCAGACCTCGTAGTCGATGATCATCCCGTCATGGGCTGGGGTGATATGGTCGGGCGTCTCGGCCCGCACCGTCTCGTAATCAAGGTCGATATGCATGTTGGTCAGCACGGCGCGGCGCGGGGCCATGCGGGCGATCCATTCCAGCGACCGTTCCAGATGGGCGTGGGTCGGATGCGGCTGGCGGCGCAGCGCGTCGAGCACCCAGCAATCGAGGCCTTCGAGCACCTCCCAGGCGTCGTCGTAGATTTCGGCCACGTCGGGCAGATAGGCCAGATCGGCGATGCGGAACCCCAGCGCGTCGATCGACCCGTGGCCGACGCGGAAGGGATGGAAGGTCAGCGTGCCGCCGGCGCCCGCGATGTCGAAGGGGCCGTTGATCGTGTGCAGATCCAGGATCGGCGGATAGGGGCTGCCCTCGGGCTGGACGAAAGCGTAGCCGAAGCGCGCGATCAGGGCCTCTTGCGTGTCGCCATCGGCCCAGACGGGCAGGCGGCGGCGCATGTTGAAGACGATCTGGCGCAGGTCGTCGATGCCGTGCACATGGTCGGCGTGGGAATGGGTGTAGACCACCGCATCCAGCCGCCCGATGCCCGCGTCCAGCAATTGGCTGCGCATGTCGGGGGTGGTGTCGATCAGCACCCGCGTGGTGCCCTCGTCGCCCGTCCGCTCGACCAGAAGCGAGCAGCGGCGGCGGTGGTTCTTGGGGTTCTCGGGGTCGCAATCGCCCCAATGCCCGCCCAGCCGCGGCACCCCACCGGAAGAGCCGCACCCCAGGATGGTGAAGCGCAGCCGGGCCATCAGGCTGGCCCCCAGGCGGCGGCCTTGGCGAACAGCCGGTCGAAATTGGCCGAGGTCCGGGCGGCGAAGTCGTCGTAGGACAGGCCGAAGACCTCGGCGCCGACGCGGGCGGTGAGGGCGCTATAGGCGGGCTCATTGCGCTTGCCCCGGTGCGGCGGCGGGGCGAGGTAGGGGCTGTCGGTTTCCACCAGGATGCGGTCCACCGGGGCGCTCGCGAAGATCTCGCGCAGCTCGCCCGATTTGGGGAAGGCGGCGATGCCGGACATCGACAGATAAAACCCCAGATCCAGCGCGGCGCGGCCAAGGGCGGCCGAGGACGAGAAGCAGTGCATCACGCAGGGATAGGCGCCCGCGCGGTGTTCCTCGGCCAGGATCCGCGCCATGTCGTCGTCGGCGTCGCGGGCATGGATGATCAGCGGCAGTTGGGTGGCGCGCGCGGCGGCGATGTGGACGCGCAGGCTTTGCTGCTGAATATCCTTGCTGTCGGCGGTGTAGTGGTAATCGAGGCCGGTCTCGCCGATGCCGACGAATTTCGGATGGGCCGACATCGCGACCAGTTCGTCGAGCGTCGCCAGCGGTTCCTCGGCGGCGCTCATCGGGTGGGTGCCGGCGGCGTAGAAGACCGGATCATGCGCCTCGGCGATGGCGCGGACAGCGGGTTCATTGCGCAGGCGGGTGCAGATGGTGACCATCCGGGTCACCCCGGCTTCGGCTGCACGGGCGATGACCGCGTCGCGTTCTCCCTCAAAATCGGGGAAGTCGAGGTGGCAATGGCTGTCTACGATTTCGGCTGTCATCCGGCCCTCAGTGCGCGGCGACCCCGGCCGCAGCTTCGTCGATCTTCAGAACCATATCGAGCACCAGCGCGGCAGGGTCAAGGTTGACCGCCCGGCCGTGGCGGGCCTCTTGCCCGAGGCTTTGGTGCAGATCGGCCCAGCGGCGGGCGGCGTGGGCGTCGGGCGCGAGGCGGGCAAACAGCGCGGCCTCGCCGCGGGCGGCCTCGGGCGGGGTCTGGCGGGTGGCTCCGGCGCGGGCGAGGCGGGCGAGGAAGGTCTCGATCAGGCCGATGGTCAGGTCCAGCCGGTCCTCGGCGCCGCGCCCGGCGCAGGCCTCGGCCAGGCGGATCGCCCGGGCGCGGTCCAGGCCCGGCAGATCCGTGAACATCCGCACCAGATCGGTGTAGCCTTCCAGCCCGCCGAGATTGGTCAGGCGCACGGCCTCTCCGACCGCGCCGATGGACAGCTCGGCCAGCGCCGCGGTGTCGCCTTCCGCCGAACAGCCCGCGGCCTCCAGCGCGGTCGCCATATCGTCGGGTGAAAGCGTGGCCAGCCGCAGCTCGCGGCAGCGCGAGCGGATCGTCGGCAACAGGCGCGAGGGCTGATGGCTGACCAGCAGCAGTGTGGTGTTGGCGGGCGGTTCTTCCAGCAGCTTCAGAAGTGCGTTGGCGGCCGAGACGTTCATCTCGTCGGCGGCGTCGACGATCACCACGCGGCGGCCACCGTCGGCGGCGGAGAGGCCGAAGAAGCCCTTGAGTTTGCGCGCCTCGTCCACGGTGATCTGCGCCTTGAGGCGCTTCTTGTCGGCGTCCCAGGCGCGGCGCAGCAAGAACAGCCGCCCCTCGGACAGCGCGGCCATGCGGCGGGCGACGGGGTGGTCGTCGGGGATGTCCAGATTATCGGGCGGCGGCGGGGCGCCGAAAAGGGCGGCCTCGCTCGCCGGGGCCTCGGCCAGCAGGAAGCGGGCGATGCGCCAGGCCAGCGTGGCCTTGCCCACCCCGCGCGGGCCGGTGATCAGCCAGCCGTGGTGCAGCCGGCCGGTGGTGTAGGCCTCCAGAAAGGCGGCCTCGGCCGCGGATTGGCCGATCAGATGCCGGGTCTCGCGCGGGTGGGGGGCGCCGTCGACGCGGTCGGCCTCGGGGGTGGGATCGTCGCTCACCGAAGCCGCTCCCGTACCATATTGGCTATCTCGTCAGAGATCACATGAGGCGGGCGGCGCCCTTCGATAACGACGCATCGGTCATCGAACTCGTTAGCGAGCGCCAAGAACCCTTCTCTCAGCGTATGCTGGAATTGAAGACCAAACGCCTCAAAGCGGTCTTCGGGCAATTGTTGGTTCGCGGTGACCAGGCTTATCTCCTTTAGGGCCTTAGACCGTTTGGTGGCCTCCGCGCTCTCGTTTCCTTCGGCGATCAGACTCTCGATCTCGGCAAGTGTGGCCATCCGCTGCAGGGCACGGGACAGGCCCACGGCAGGGTCCATGTCGATGATGAGGGTGAGGTCCGGCTCGATCCCGATCATTAGCCGGTGTAGCTCGTCCACCGTGCCGCGCAGGTCGCCGCGCGACAGGCCCTGATAAAGGCGCGTGCTGTCGGCGAAACGGTCGGTGATGACGACATGCCCCGCCGCCAGCGCCGGGCGGATGGTCTTTTCCAGATGGTCGCGGCGGGCGGCGGTGAACAAGAGGATCTCGGTCTCGGCGGACCAGCGGTCAGGGTCGCCTTCCAGCACCAGACGCCGGATCTCCTCGGCGCCCGGAGAGCCGCCGGGTTCGCGCGTCAGCACGACCTCGCGGCCATCCGCGCGCAGGGCCTCGGCCAGCAGCCGGGCCTGCGTGGACTTGCCCGAGCCGTCTATGCCTTCGAAACTGATGAACACCCGCGTTCCTTCCCGCGCCGGGTCACATGTTCACGGCGTGACCCGCGACCTGGCGAAACAGCTGCGCCGCCGCCGTGGTCAGGCGTTTGGTCACACCGCCCTTGCGCACCGTCGTGGCCGCGACCAGCGGGATCGTGCGGTCCTGCAGCCCCGGCGCCGAGACCACCAGATCCGCCACCTTGGTGCCGGCCTCGATCGGCGCCTTCAGGGGCGCGTTGTAAATCACCTTGGCGCTGACCTGACTGCCGCCGACGACCGGCACCAGCAGCTTCAGATCCTTCGCCGGGACCAGCCCGACCTGGGACGCATCGCCCATCCAGACCGGCGCCTCGGCCAGGATCTGGCCCTTCTTCGCGACCTGCTTGATCGAGAATTGGCCGAAGGCCCAGTTGATCAGCTTTTCGCCTTCGGTGCCGCGGCTTTGCTCGGTCGGCAGGCCGTTCAACACCACCAGCACCCGGCGCCCGTCGCGCTTGGCAGTGCCGATCAGGCCAAAGCCAGAGGCCTCGGTATGGCCGGTCTTCATTCCGTCGGCGCCGATCCCCAGCCCCAGCAGCGGGTTGCGGTTGAAGCGGTTGCCGGGGGCGCGGTTGTCGAAGTCGTATTCGGTCTCGCCGAAGAAGTGGTAGTATTGCGGGTAGGTCTTGATGATGTGCATCGCCAGCATCGCCAGGTCATGCATCGACATCAGCTGATGCGGGTTCGGCCAGCCCGAGGCATTGGCGAATTCGGAATCCTTCAGCCCCAGCTCCTTGGCCTTGGCGTTCATCATCTTGGCGAAGGCGCTTTCGGTGCCGGCCAGCTTTTCCGCCACCGCGACGCAGGCGTCGTTGCCGGAATTGACGATGATGCCCTGGATCAACTGCTTGATCGTCGGGCGGTCGCCGACCTTGAGATACATCGTCGAGCCGCCCAGATGCGTCAGCCGCACCGCCTCGGGCGAGACGGTGGCGGTATCGGTCATCTTCACCCGGCCATCGGTCAGGGCCTGGAACAGCAGATCCACCGTCATCAGCTTCGACATCGAGGCCGGCGGCTCGGGAGTGTTGGCGTTCTTCGACAGCAGCACGGTGCCGGTGGTCACATCGACCACATAAGCCGATCTGGCGATCGTGTCGAAGGCGGCGGCCGGATGGGCCGCGCCGAGGGTCGCGACAAGCGCGACCAGCAGCAGGACGGGGGCAAACAGGCGGCTAAACATCATCAGGGGCGCTTCTTCCTGTGCTAGCGAGTGACGAAATAGGCATCGTTGAAGCCAAGCCTCTTGACCGAGGCCACCATGGCGTTTTTCTGCGCCTGGGATTTGGCCGGCCCCGCGACGACGCGCCAGAAGGTCTTGCCGTGGCTCGTCTCGGTCCGGATATGCACCAGCGCCCCGGCTTTCGACACCATGCCGGCGGCGCGGTTGGCATTGGCTTCGATGCTGAAGATGCCGATCTGCAGATAGTCGCGCGCGTCCGAAGCTTTCGGGTGGGCTGCGCCCGCCTTGGGCCGGGCCTCGGGCTTGCGCGGCGGCTTTGCGGTGCTCGCCGTCAGTGCGGCGGCGGTTTTCGAGGCGGTCATCTTCGGTGCCGCAGTGGCCTTGCCGTCCTGGGCCTTCTCGATTGCGGCACGGGCCTTCGCGGCCACCTCGGCCACCGGTTTCGAGGCGGGCTTTGCCGCCGCGGAGGGCGAGGACAGCGGCTTTGACGTGATCTGTTCGTTGGCCGCCAGCGCCGGCGTCTTTGCATCGGGCGCGGGCACCGGGGCCTCTTCGCGGCGCAGGGCGGTGACGCTGACGGTTGCGGGTTCGCCCGCATAAAGGCCTAGCGCCGTCGCGGCGTCAGAGGAAAGCTGCAGCTTGGGTCCGGGGTTGTTGTCTTCACGCCGGAACAGCGCACCGATCACGAACTTGCCGTTCTTGGGGTTGCGGATGATCACCCGCTCGGGGTTTTGAACCCTGGGATAGGCCACCCAGACGCCCCCCAGCGAAGGCCGCCCGTCCCACAGCCCCTTGGTGGTGACGTGAAAGATGTCGGGCGCTTCGACATCGCGGTCGACCAGCTTGACCGACCTTTCCTGCGGCGCCGCCGTGGCGGTCTTGCCGGTGGTCGAAGTGCCGCCCTTGCCCTTCAGGAAGCCGAACGGTTTCGCCCCGTCCTGGCATCCCGCCAGCGCCGTGGCCGCGACCGTCATCAGCACAAGTGCCGAAACCTTGGATACTGCCATACTTGCCCCCTTTGCGCACCGTTCCGGGCGCGTCCGCTTTCCCCTTTGCGGGGTTCTGTGCCTGTACCTGCCGGCCCTGCGGCGGCTGGTGCGCATACTAGCCCGGGGGGGCATCCAAGGAAAGAGCGCAGCATCTGCCTCAGCAGAATTCGGCGCCCTTTTGCGCCTGTGCAGACAGGATCCGGGCGCTCCTCGGTCTTTCAGAATCGCGTGAGGGGGGCTAAGGGCGTGGGCGCGCCGTGGTGCAGATCACGTGACCAGGCGCCCCGGCGGTGCCCGCCGTACGCGGGAAGAGTGGCAGAGTGGTCGAATGCACCGGTCTTGAAAACCGGCGATGGGCAACCATCCGTGGGTTCGAATCCCACCTCTTCCGCCAACCACCGGACGCCCCTGGTGGCGAAAAGCGCCAGTCCGACGGGGGCCAATCCTTCGTGCCGGCCGGTGGTCACCGGATCGGGCGGGGCGGCGGGTCAGGACCCGAGACGGTCCTTCACGCGGCGGCGCACCTCTTCGCTTTCCTCGCCCAGGGCGCGCATCAGCGCGACCAGGTCGCTGCGGGTGCCGTGCAGCTGATCGACAAGTTCCATCACCAGCCCGAGGGCCTCATCGCCCAGGTCGAAATCGTCGCAAAGATCGCACAGAAGCTCCATCCGCGCGATGTCCACCTGGCGGTAGACCAGGCGCCCGCCGGCATCGGCGGGGCGGACCACCTCGGCGCGGATGAAACGGACAAGCCGCGCGCGGTCAAGCCGCGCGACGGCGGCGATCAGCTCTTCCTCGGACAGGAAACCGGCTTTGTCGGTCATGACGCCTCTCCCTTGCGTGGATCGTAGCCATGGGTCTTGCGCCAGCCCTCCATGAACCGCGCGAGATCCGCGTCCACCGTCTTTGGCATGGTGATCTTCAGCTCAATCCGCTGATCGCCGGCGGCGCGGCCCGGCGCGCCGATACCGCGGCCGCGCAGGCGCAGAATCTGGCCGCTGCTGGCGCCCTTGGGTACCGTCACCTTCACCGGGCCGGCGATGGTCGGCACCTCGACCTTTGCCCCCAGAACCGCCTCGTCCAGGCTGATCGGCAGGGTCATCACGATGTCGTCGCCGTCACGCGTGAAGGCCGGATGCGGCCGGACCGACAGCGTCACATAGGCATCCCCCGCCGGGCCGCCGCCATGCCCTGGCCCGCCCTTGCCGCGCAGCCGCAGTGTCTGGCCGTCGGCGACCCCCTTCGGGATCTTCACCTCCAGATCGCCGCCGGGCAGGGTTATCCGCAGCGCGCCGCCGTTCGCGGCATCGAGGAACGGCACCTCAAGTGCGTAATGCGCATCCGGCCCCCGGGCGCGGAAGCTGTGGTCGCCGGCCTCTGCGCCGCCCTGGCGGGCCTGGCGGCGCAGGAATTCGGCGAAGATGTCGGCCTCGTCGCCGAAGCCCTGATAGCGCGGGCCCTGGCGGTAGGGATTGCCCGGCTGCTCGGCGAAGTCGCGGTAGAAGGGGCGCTCGCGCGGGCGTTCCTGGCCGCTGGCGTCGATTTCGCCGCGGTCGAAACGGGCCCGGGCTTCGGGATCCTTCAGCAGATCGAAGGCCGCCCCCGCCGCCTTGAACCGCGCCTCGGCCGTCGCATCACCGGGGTGCAGGTCCGGATGGCTTTCCTTGGCGATCTTCCGGTAGGCCTTCTTGATCTGGTCGGCGCTGGCGGTTTTCGCCACGCCAAGCGCGTCATAGGGGTCGTCGCTCATCGCTTTCCCAACCGTGTGTCCCAATGCCGAGAGTAGATCGTCATCCGGCCTTCGCCGCAACCGGCGGCGGGCTATGCCGCGCGGCGCTGGAGCAGAATAAACGAATCCTGCAATTCTGCCACCGTGCCGTCGGGGCCCTTGCCGTCCCGGTGCACGATCTCGGCCTTCAGCTGGAGCCAGTGCTGAGGGGTATAGCCGATCGCGTCCAGCTCGGTTTGCACGGTGGGCATTTCGTGGGCGCGGGCCTTCATCTCGTCCGAGGCCCAGGGCGGCGGGGCGGCATGGGCCAGGATCAGCAGATGCCCGTCCGGCGCCACCCGATCCGCCGCCGCGCGCAGGATCGCGTCCCGCGCCAGATCGACCGGCGATTGCAGGAAGAAGGCGGTGACAAGATCGAAGCTGCCCTCCGGCAGGCCCTGGGACAGATCGCGGGCCTCGAATTTGGCGCGCTCGCCCAGACCCAGCGCTTCGGCCTTCTGCCGGGCGCGGCCGCAGGCGGTTTCCGAGATGTCGAGCCCGAGCGCCTGCCACCCCTGCTGCGCGAGCCAGATCACATCGTCGCCGTTCGACGACCCCAGGTCGAGCGCGCGGCCCGGCGTCAGGCCAGAGGCCACCCCGACAAGCGCTGCGCTGGGCTGGCCAGAGGAGGTTGCGCGGCGGGTTTGGTAGACGTCTTCCCAGAAGGCGCGGGGGGTGGATGCGGTCATGCTGTGGCCTTTGCAAGTTGGTGCCCGGGCGCGGACAGGAAGAGCCGGATCGAGGCGCGCCCGCTTCTGGAGATAGTTCAAACGGAAGGCCTTCGGCAGGTGCGGGCGATCACTGTCGCGTGGGCGCGGACCCTTTCGCGTAGCTTCGCGGCCAAGGGGGGCGCATCGTCGCCGGCGGGTCCAACCCGCGCCGCACGGCCAAGAATACACGCATATTCAAATGGATACACGTTAATTTGAACTCAATTGGCAAGGCTTTGCGCATCGTATCGCCGTTTGCGCATTGAATTCCGGCACCCACGTTATTATTCGAATTATTGAATATGATGTATATCACCCGAAGCTTGGCGACGACCTGCCGGTTTCACCATCTCTTTGCCTGTGCGGCACCGAAAGGGGGCCATGCGGGCCCCGCCCCGACGAACGATCCCACCCGGAAAACCCGAAAAGACCGAGGCCGATTTGACCATGCGCAGCGCCACGATCCGTTTCACGCCGATGCTCGTCCTCGGCCTGGCTTCCCTTTTGCTTGCGGCCCGGGTGGGCCTGCCCGACAGGGCGCGGGCGGCTGATGTCCATCCGACCTCCGTGCAGGTCAGTGCGGCGGTCGAGCGCAGCTGGCCGCAGTTCGTGCGGCTGCCCGGCGCGGTCAGCGCGGTCGAGTTGGCGACGCTGGCTTCTCGCGAAGGCGGGCGGGTGACCCGGGTTGCGGTGCGTGCGGGTAGCGTGGTGAAGGCGGGCGATCTGATCGCCGAGGTCGGGCTGACCAATGCCCAGGCGCAGCTTGATCAGGCGCAGGCCAATCTGGCCAGCCAGCAGGCGATCCTGGACGAGGCGGCGGCCAGCAATAAACGCTATACCCAACTTTACAGCACCAAGGCGGCGTCGCAGCAGCAGTATCAATCGGTGCATCGCAGCTATCTGACCGCCAAGGCGGCGGTGTCGGTGGCGCGATCGGCGCTGAGCAATGCGCAAAACAACCTGACCTATGCGCGGATCAAGGCGCCCTTCGCGGGGACGGTGGCGAAGAAATACATCGACGTCGGCGATTTCGTCGTCGGCGGCGCGCCTCTGGTCGTGATCGCGGGCCGAACGCCGAAGATCGAGGCCCAGGTCGGCCCCGTTGTCTATGCCGCGCTGAAGCCGGGCGATCATGCCCGGGTCAGCGTCGACGGCAAGACCTGGCCCGCGGTGATCACCTTGACCGACGCCAGCGCCGATCCCGGCACCCATACCCATCTGATCGAGATGCGCCTGACGACGGCCAAGGCCCAGTTGCCTTACGGCGCCTATGCCGAGGTAAGCCTTGCCACCGGCCGGACCAAGGTGCTGGCGGTGCCGGCCGCGGCGCTGGTGCGGCGGGCGGGGCTGTTGGGGGTCTTCGTCGTGGGGCCGAAGGGGCATGCCAATTTCCGCCTGGTGCGGACCGGCGCGCGCCAGGGCGATGAGGTGGCCGTGGTCGCCGGCCTGTCTGCGGGCGAGAAGGTGATCGTGGCACCGCCCCCGGGGCTGATGAACGGCTCTGCGGTCACGGCCTCGGCCTCGGCGGCGCAAGCGGCAGACAAGACGAAAGGCGCGGATCGTGGCTGAGATCGGGAAAAGAGCCCGCCTGGGCTTTGCCGGGAAGTTCGCGCAGACCTTCCTGCACTCAAAACTGACGCCGCTGATCATGATCGCGACGACGCTGTTCGGGCTGATGGCGGTCAGTTTCACGCCGCGTACCTACAACCCCGACATCGTGGTGCCGGTGGTCAACATCACCGTCCAGCGCCCGGGAAGCAGCGCGCAGGAGATGCTCAACCAGGTGGTGCGCCCGCTCGAGGCGCTGATGGGGTCGCTCTCGGAGGTCGATCATACCTACGGCACCGCGAAGGACGACAGCGCCACCGTCACCGTGCGCTTCGACGTGGGTTCGGACGAGGAACGCAGCCTCGTCAAGGTCTACAATCAGGTCAACAGCAACATCATGCGCCTGCCCGCCGGGGCGCGGCGGCCGCTGATCCAGTTGCTCAGCCTTTATGACGTGCCGATCGTGACGCTGACGCTGAGTTCGTCGAATGCCACGCCCGACAGCCTGCACAGCGTGGCGCTGCATCTGCTGGATCAGCTAAGCAACGTGCCGGGGGTGGGCAAGACCAGCGTGCAGGGCGCGGCCGAACAGGCGGTGCGGGTGCAACTGGATCCCGCGCGGCTGGCGGGCTATGGCCTTAGCCCCGCAGCGGTGGCGGGCGCGATCCAGGGCGCGAACGTCACCCAGCCGGCAGGCCATGTGGTGGAGCAGGGCATCGCCCATCCGATCCGCGTGACCTCGGCGCTGGGCAATGCCGCCGACGTGGGCAATCTGGTGGTTGCGGTGAAGGGCGGGCAGCCGGTCTTCCTGCGCGATGTGGCGAAGGTCACGACGGGGCCAGCCAATGCGGATCTGCGCTCTTTCTTCGCCTTCGGCAAGGCGGCGGCGGATGGATCGGTGAAGACCGGCACGGCCGGGGTGCAGGCGCCCGCCGTCACCCTGACGCTGGCGCGCAAAAAGGGCACCAACGGGGTGCAGGTCGCCGATGCGGTGCTGACCAAGCTGCACCAGATCAAGCGCAGCGCGCTGCCGCAGGGCATGCATCTGACCGTCACCCGCAACGACGGCGCTACCGCCAACGACGCGGTCAACACGCTGATCGAACACCTTGGCATCTCGATCGCGGCGGTGGTGGCGATCCTGCTGATCTTCCTGGGGTGGCGAGAGGCCTCGGTGGTGGCGCTGTCGATCCCGCTGATCCTGTTCATCGTGCTGGGGGTCGGCTGGCTGTCGGGGCAAAGCATCAACCGCATCACCCTGTTCGCGCTGATCCTGTCGCTGGGGCTGCTGGTGGACGACAGCATCGTGGTGATCGAGAACATCCACCGCCACTTGCATCACGAACCGCAGCGCAACCTCAGCCGGCTGATGGTGGCCGCGGCGGATGAGATCGGCAAGCCCACCATCATCGCCACATTGGCGGTGATCCTGGCGCTGATTCCGATGGCCTTCGTCACCGGGATGATGGGGCCGTTCATGATGCCGATCCCGTTCAACGCGCCGATCGCGATGTTGGCGTCGCTGTTCATCGCCTATTCGGTGGTGCCGTTCATCGCCTACCGCTGGCTGCGCGGAAAGGCCATGCGGGTCATGGATGAGGCCGACCGCGCCACGATGGAAGAGCGCGGCGCAGCCCCGCGTGACCGCCTGCGCGAGACCTATCTGCGCCTCTTCCGGCCGCTTCTGCGCTCATCGCGCAAGCGCTGGATGTTCATGCTCACGGTGGTGGCGATGCTGTTCGCGGTGATGCTGCAGCCGGCCTGGCAATTCATCCGCCCCAGCGGCGTGAACGGGCCGCTGTCGGCGCTGGGCGTCAGCCTCAAGATGTTGCCCGACGACAACGTCAACACCTTCCTGCTGGAGGTCGACGCGCCCGCGGGCACCGCTCTGGAAGATACCGCGCGGGTGGCCGACCGGATCGGCGCGGTGCTGGGCCAGGACCGCTATGTCACCAATTACCAGACCTTCCTGGGCCAGGCCGCGCCCGAGGATTTTGCAGCCCTGGTGCGCGGCGACGCCGCCCGGGCGGGCAGCAATTTCGCCCAGATCCGGGTGAACCTGCTCAACAAGCATGACCGCAGCGTCGGATCGCACAAGATCGCCGAGCAGATATACGCGCGCCTTGCCCCGGTGATGAAGGCCTTCCCCGACAGTCGCATCAAGCTGCTGGAAACGCCGCCAGGTCCGCCGGTGCGGTCGCAGATGATGGCGGCGCTTTATGGTCCGAACTACGGGGCGCTTCGCAAGATCGCGGAAAATCTGCGCAAGAATTACTATCCAAACGAATACGGCATGATCAACGTCGACGATTCGGTGAACCGGCCGGTGATCGAATACCGCGTCACCGTCGACCAGAAGGCGGCAGCCTTGGCGGGCTTCGCGCCGGGCACGGTGGCTTCGGCGATCCGGGCCTATTTCGCCGGTGAAACGGTCGGAGCGATCCATTCCAATCATGCGCGCGCGCCCGAGCCGATCATCCTGCGCCTGCCGCGCCCCGACCGCAGCGGCAGCGGCGCGCTGGCGGCGATCACCCTGCCGAATGCTGCGGGCAAGCCGGTGCCGCTGAGCACCATCGCCCATGTCAGCAAGGTCACCGCCGACCAGCCCATCTATACCCGCGACCAGCACCCGGTGGTCTATGTCACCGGAGAGATGCTGCGTTCCAGCCCGGTCTACGGCGTGATCGCCCTGACCCAGCGGCTTTCCGGCAAGCTGCTGCCGAACGGTCAGCACCTGCATGTGGGCAACCTCGGCTTCCTGCCGAGCCAGGCGAAGGATCTTAGCCACTACAGCCTGATGTGGCTGGGCGAGATGCGGCTGACACTGAATGTCTTCCGCGATCTCGGGGCCGCGTTCATCGTGGCGTTGCTGCTGATTTATCTTCTGCTGGTGGGCTATTACCGGTCGTTCTTCATGCCGGTGGTGGTGATGGGGGCGATCCCGCTGACGCTGATCGGGGTGTTCCCGGGGCATTGGTTGACGCATCAGCCGTTCACCGCGACCTCGATGATCGGGGTGATCGCGCTGGCCGGGATCGTGGTGCGCAACTCGCTTTTGCTGATCGATTTCATCATCGCCCGGCGCAAGGAGGGGCTGTCGCTGGAAGAGGCGGTGCTGGAGGCCGGCGCGGTGCGGCTGCGGCCGATCCTGCTGACGGCGCTGGCGATCATCTTCGGCTCGGCCATCATGGTTTCGGACCCGGTGTTCGGCGGGCTGGCGATTTCGCTGATCTTCGGGGCGCTTGCCTCGACCGCGCTGACGCTGTTCGTGATCCCGCTGATCTATTTCCGCTGGCAGCGGGGGTCGCAGCGCAAGCGGTCGGCGTGATGGCGCGGGCGCGGCTGGCGGGGGAGGCTGGCGGGGGCTCTGCCCCCTGCGCCCCCGGGATATTTCCGCCAAAGTGAAAGCCCGGGGTTCGCCTTGCGCGTCAATTTGGGGGAAAACTTCGCGGGGGGGGCAGCGACGAGGGCTGCGGGGTCTGTGACAGGGGCGGGGCGCGGCGCGATATGAAAATGCCGCCCGGGTCCCTGACCGCGGGCGGCATTCTGCGCCAGTGTGGCGCGGCAGTGTTATTCCGCCGGAGCGGCGCCCACACCGTGCGGCGCGGCCGAGCGGTTGCGGTTCTCGATCAACGCCTTGCGCATCGGCTTCAGGACGAACAGCGCCAGAAGCACCACCGCCACATACATCAGCGCCGAGATCACGAAGACCGCGTGCCAGCTGCCGGTCGCTGACTTGATGACGTTGGCGAAGGGGATCAGGAAGGCCGAGAGCCCCTTGGCGGTGTAGAGGAAGCTAGCGTTCGTCGTTGCGTAGCCCTGGCCGAAGGAATCGGTGCAGGTCGACGGGAACAGGCTGAAGATCTCGCCCCAGGTGAAGAAGATTAAACCGGCGCTGAAGACGAAGGCCCAGGGGTTGGTGCCGACATTGGCCAGCAGCCAGAAGGCAAGCGCGCCCAGGCTGAAGGCCACCGCCATCGCGTTCTCGCGCCCGACCCGGTCCGAAAACCACCCGAAGAGCGGCCGCGCGCCACCATTGGCAAGCCCATCGACGATCAACACCACGGTCAGTGTCGGGGCGCCGAAGATCAGGACCTGATCGGCAAGACCGTAGCTGCGCGCGATCAGCGCGATCTGCGCCGCCGCCATCAGACCGCCGGCCGAGATCATCACGAACATCAGGTAAAGCACCCAGAAGGTGGGCGTCCTGAGCATCTCCTTGGGCGACAGGCTGACCGCGCTTTGCGGCAGTTTCGACGTGAGAACCTCGGGCGCTTCGCCGGGGAAGGGGAAGCGCATCGCCATCGCCATGCCGATGATGATCACGCCCTGGACCAGACCGAACCAGAAGAAGGTCGAGGCATAGCCCGAAGAGGCAATCATCATGCGGATCGGGATCACCGTCAGCACCGAGCCGGCGCCGAAGCCCGCCGCGGTAATGCCCACGGCCAGACCGCGCCGGTCGGGGAACCATTTCATCGCGTTGCCGACGCAGGTCGCATAAACCGCGCCGCCGCCGATCCCCGAGAAAGCCGCGCCGAGGTACAGCATCCCCAAAGAAGTCGCGTAAGAGTTGACTATCCAGCCGAGCGCGACGAACAGCCCGCCCACGCCGACCACGATCTTCGGCCCGCGGTCAGGGCCGAGCGTGTCGGCGATCCAGCCCTGGACCGGCGTCAGCCAGGTTTCGAGAGCGACAAAAATACTGAAGGCGATCTGGATTTCCGCGACATTCCACCCCGTCGTCTTGGCCATCGGATGGACGAACAGCGTCCAGCCATATTGCAGGTTTGCGATTAAAATCATGCAGATGACACCAAATGTCAGCTGCAGCCATCGATTGGCGGGTTGCCTTTCGGCCGCGCCAGACGCGTTCGTAGACATATTGCCTCTCCTCCCTATTGAAGATGCGGGTGCGACATATTCGCTGGCGTAAAGTATTTGGTATGCCAGCGACAATGTAAACAATTTTCCACATCCGGTGGCGCGCAGGGCGCGCGCGGCCAGGGCGGATCCGGGCCTCGGGGATCTGCCGGGCTACTGCGCCGCACCGGGCCTTATGCCAAAGATCGGGAATCAGCCAATTGCTTGAGAATTCAGTGGATAAGCGCCGAAACCCTGTTTCTCGGGCGCTTTTGTTTTCGTTTTTTGGGCCCGGCGGAATTGGCCATACAATATTTCGCGAGCGTCATTTTCAAAAAGTTCATTTAAATAGACATATTTAGATATAAATATCGGAATCCCGCCGCGCGCGTGGAATCGCCCCCCGCGCGCGCAGAATCGGTCGTGTCGGCGCGGTGCGTTTTCCAAATGAACTGATTCGTCTTCGTGCCGTTGCGGCGGGCGCCGAACCTGCGGGCCGGAAGCCACCCCCAAACACCCACACGGCCGCTGCGGCTTGAACACGGATGCGGGATCTGCAGCTTCTTGACATGCCTAACACTGGCATGCCAGATGCCATTGCCGGGACTGACCGTCGCGATGCGGCCGCTCTGGGCGAAATCGTCCGGGGTGGCGAAGGCAGGCGAGGGCTCGCTTGCGCAGATGGGAGAGGCACGATGACCGCAGAGATCGATTTCCGACAACTGGTCGAGGGGGCGGGTGACGCCATCATCGTGTCCGACGCCGCGGGGGTGATCGTGCTGTGGAATGCCGCGGCGACGCGGATCTTCGGCTTCACCGCGGATGAGGCGCTGGGTCAGACGCTGGATCTGATCACGCCCGAGCGGTTCCGCGCCCGCCACTGGGAAGGTTACCGCGTCACGATGGAGACCGGCGTCACCAAATACGGGACCACTTTGCTGCGGGTGCCGGCGCTGCATCGCGACGGCCGCAGCCTGTCGATCGCCTTCTCTGTGTCGCTGTTGTGCGACGCGGCGGGGAAGGTCGCGCAGATCGTCGCGATGGTGCGCGACGAAACCGAGCGCTGGCAGGAAGAGCGCGCCCTGAAAACGAAACTCAAGGCTCTTGAGGCCCGAGAGGGCGCGGGAAGCTGAGGCATGCAGGCCGGCGGAGGTATCGCCGGACCGAGAAGGCAACTTTGGAGAAGAGGGAGACTATCGCCATGGGTAAACCACTTGAAGGGATCAAGATCATCGACTTCACGCATGTGCAGGCGGGGCCGGCCTGCACCCAGATGCTGGCCTGGTTCGGGGCCGATGTGATCAAGGTCGAGCGGCCCGGATCCGGTGACGTGACGCGCAGCCAGTTGCGCCATGTCGAGGATGCGGATGCGCTGTATTTCACGATGCTGAACTCGAACAAGCGCTCGCTGACGCTGAACACCAAGACGCCCCAGGGCAAGGAAGTGCTGACCAAGCTGATCAAGGAAAGCGATGTGCTGGTCGAGAATTTCGGCCCCGGCGCGCTGGATCGGATGGGCTTCGGCTGGGAGCGTATCCACGAGATCAACCCCGGCATGATCGTGGCCTCGGTCAAGGGGTTCTCGGAGGGCCACCATTACGAAGACCTCAAGGTCTATGAGAACGTCGCGCAATGCGCGGGTGGCGCGGCGTCGACCACCGGCTTCTGGGATGGTCCGCCCACGATCAGCGGCGCGGCGCTGGGCGACAGCAACACCGGCATGCATCTGGCCATCGGCATCCTGACGGCGCTGGTGCAGCGCAACCAGACCGGCGAGGGCCAGAAAGTGGCGGTGTCGATGCAGGACGCGGTGCTCAACCTCTGCCGGGTGAAGCTGCGCGACCAGCAGCGCCTGGACGCGCTCGGCTATCTTGAGGAATATCCCCAATATCCGCATGGTGAGTTCACCGATGTGGTGCCGCGTGGCGGCAATGCCGGCGGCGGCGGTCAGCCGGGCTGGGTGCTGAAGTGCAAGGGCTGGCAGTCTGATCCCAACGCCTACATTTACTTCACCGTCCAGGGCCATGCCTGGGACCCGATCTGCGACGCCATCGGCAAGCCGGAATGGAAGACCGATCCGGCCTATACCACCGCCCGCGCGCGTCAGGACAAGATCTTCGACATCTTCGGCACGATCGAGGAATGGCTGGCCGACAAGACTAAGTACGAGGCCGTCGACATCCTGCGCACGTTCGACATCCCCTGCGCGCCGGTCCTGTCGATGAAGGAACTGGCCGAGGACGAATCCCTGCGCAAGAGCGGCACTATCGTCGAGGTGCCGCATCCCAAGCTGGGCAAGTATCTGACCGTCGGCAGCCCGATCAAATTCTCGGGATTGCAGATCGACATCACGGCCTCGCCGCTGCTGGGCGAGCATACTGACGAAGTTCTGGCGGGGCTCGGCTACAGCGCCGAGGAAATCGCCGGGATGCACGAGGCCCAGGCCGTCTGAGCCCGCGACCGCGTCCCCGCGCCGGCCCTTCCCGTGCGGGGGCGCTTCGGCCTTGTGTCCGTGGCGCGACCGGACCCCTCATCCGGTATCTCCCTGCGCGCCGGCCCCCCGCGGTTCCCTCCGCGGGGGGATGGTGTCCGTCTCGGCGCTCGGCGCTCGGCGCTCGGCTCTTGGAACTGAAGGGCGGATGCGATAGTTGGCATGAGGAATGCCAGACCGAGATCAGGAGGCCGCATCTTGAAAACACCCTCGCGCAAACGTTGGCCTGTGGCCGATCAGCTCACGTCCGAGCTTGTGTTGCGGCCATTCGCGCCCGAGCCGACCTTCAAGACCAAGGTCTACGAGACGCTGCGCCAAGCCATCATCAACATGGAGATCTACGGCAAGGAAGAGGAAACCTGGCTGGATGAGCGCCAGCTGTCGGAAAAGCTGGCCGTCAGCCGCACCCCGATCCGCGAGGCGATCGCGATGCTGGAACAGCAGGGTTTCGTGCGCACCGTGCCGCGCCGTGGCATCATCGTGTTGCGCAAGACCAAGCGCGAGATGATCGAGATGATCCAGGCCTGGGCCGCGCTTGAGGCGATGGCGGCGCGGCTGGTCGCGCTGAACGCCAGCGACGCGTCGATCGCCGAGCTGCGCGAGCTGTTCAATTCGTTCCACGATTCCCATCGCCCGGCCGACCACCTGTCGGAATATTCCACCGCCAACATCCGCTTTCACCAGCGGCTCATCGAGTTGACCGGATCGAACGTGCTGCGCGAGATGACCGAGAACATCCTGGTCCACGTCCGCGGCATTCGTCAGCTGACCATCGGCCGCGACGACCGTGTGAGCCAGTCGATCAAGGATCACCTGGCGATCATCGAGGCGCTGGAGGCGCGCGATATCGAGCGCGCCGAACGACTGTGCCGCGACCACACGCTGGGTCTGGCCGATTACGTCGAGGCCCATAGCGAGGGCATCTTCCACTGATCCAGCGCCGCTGCGGCGGCTTGGCTGGTTGCTGAAGACGCAGGGCGCGCCTGCCCGTGGTAGGGGGCGCCAAACCTCTGTGCAGCGCCACAATGGTTCAGCATCGCCCTTGGCGAAGGCGTGATCCACCGCCGGCAGGCTCCGGCGGGCGGGGCGGGCTGGCGGGACCTGGGCGTGGCCCCTTGGGCGCGCCGAAGTGATTCCGTATCAGCGCTCCAAAAACCCCATAATTGGTATCTGGCATCCCACGGATCAATGTGCGTGGGCCTTGATTGCATGGGAATTTGGGGCCTCTGATCCTGCGGCTGATGCCGGGAAGGGAATTGACAGCAACATCTGTTGGTGTATGGTATGCCACATGCAAATGCGGCAAGTGCCAGGTGGAATTGGCATGCGGCCACGCGGTTCAGGGGAGGAGGCAGCATGACGGGCACGGATCGGATGGATCTGTCTGCCGTGGCGCGGCGCCCCGGGCGCGCGCTTTGCCCCTTGCGGGGATCGGCCGGATCGAAAGCCCCAACCAACAACCAAGACTACGGAGAAAGACGATGAACGTGACGGGCGCGGTGCTGGAAAAGGACGCGGGCGGGGCCGAGGCCTCTCAGACCCTGACGGATGGTTTTCATCTCGTCATCGACGCGCTGAAGTTGAACGAGATCAACACGATCTACGGCGTGCCCGGGATCCCGATCACCGATCTGGGGCGTTTGGCCCAGGCCCAGGGGATGCGGGTGCTCTCGTTCCGTCATGAGCAGAACGCTGGCAACGCCGCTGCGATCGCGGGCTATCTGACCAAGAAGCCCGGGATCTGCCTGACGGTCTCGGCGCCGGGGTTTCTGAATGGGCTGACGGCGCTGGCCAATGCCACGACCAATTGCTTCCCGATGATCCTGATTTCCGGCTCGTCCGAGCGCGAGGTCGTCGACCTGCAGCAGGGCGATTACGAGGAGATGGACCAACTGGCGATCGCCAAGCCACTGTGCAAGGCCGCCTTCCGCGTGCTGCATGCGGAAGACATCGGCATTGCCGTCGCCCGGGCGATCCGCGCGGCCGTGTCGGGCCGGCCGGGGGGGGTGTATCTGGACCTGCCGGCGAAGCTTTTCGCGCAGGTGATGGATGCCGAGAAGGGGGCTGCCTCGCTGGTGAAGGTGATCGACCCCGCGCCGCGCCAACTGCCCGCGCCCGACGCCGTGACCCGCGCCATTGACCAACTGAAATCCGCAGCAAAGCCGCTGATCATCCTTGGCAAGGGCGCGGCCTACGCCCAGGCCGACGACGCGATCCGCGCGCTGGTCGAGAAGACCGGCATCCCCTATCTGCCGATGAGCATGGCCAAGGGCCTGCTGCCCGACGACCACCCGCTATCGGCGGGTGCGGCGCGCTCGATGGCGCTGAAGGAGGCCGACGTGGTCTTGCTGCTGGGGGCGCGGCTGAACTGGCTCTTGTCGCATGGCAAGGGCAAGCAATGGGGCGCGCCCGGATCGAAGCGCTTCATCCAGGTGGATATTGAGCCGCGTGAGATGGACAGCAATGTCGAGATCGCGGCGCCGCTGGTGGGCGACATCGGATCCTGCGTCGAGGCGCTGCTGGCGCAGATCGGCCCGGACTGGCAGGCGCCGCCCGCCGACTGGACCGGCGCGCTGCGCGACAAGGTCGAGGGTAACGTCGCCAAGATGGCGCCGAAGCTGGTGGGCAACACCGCGCCGATGAACTTCCACACTGCGCTTGGTGCGCTGAAGCAGATCATCAAGGAACGCCCCGAGGCGATGCTGGTGAACGAGGGCGCCAACACGCTCGACTTCGCGCGCTCGATCATCGACATGCACCGGCCGCGCAAGCGGATCGATGTCGGCACCTGGGGGGTGATGGGCATCGGCATGGGCGCCGCGATCGCCGCGGCGGTCGAGACCGGCCACCCGGTGCTTGCGGTCGAGGGCGACAGCGCCTTCGGCTTCTCGGGGATGGAGGTCGAGACGATCTGCCGCTACGAGCTGCCGGTCTGCGTGGTGGTGTTCAACAACAACGGCATCTACCGCGGCACCGACACCGACCCGACCGGCCGCGATCCGGGCACCACGGTCTTCGTCAAGGGCAGCCGCTACGACAAGATGATCGAGGCCTTCGGCGGCCACGGCGTCAACGCCACCACTCCCGATGAGCTGTCGCGCGCGGTCAACGAGGCGATGGACTCTCGCCGCCCCACGCTGATCAACGCGGTGATCGACGAGGCGGCGGGAACCGAGAGCGGCCGGATCGGCAACCTCAACCCGCAAAGTGCGCTGGCCAAGAAGACCTGACCCCAGGCCCCAGGAAGGACACAGCGGATGAAGGCTCTGGACGGTATTCGGGTTCTCGACTTCACCCATGTTCAGTCGGGGCCGACCTGCACCCAGCTTCTGGCCTGGTTCGGCGCCGACGTGATCAAGGTGGAACGCCCCGGGGTGGGCGACGCGACCCGCTCTCAGCTGGTCGACATGCCCGGGGCCGACAGCCTCTATTTCACCATGCTCAACCACAACAAGCGCTCGATCGAGCTGGATGTGAAGACCGCCGAAGGCAAGGCGGTGCTGACCCGCCTGATCGAAAGCTGCGATGTGCTGGTCGAGAATTTCGCCCCCGGTGTGCTGGATCGGATGGGGTTTTCCTGGGAGGTGGTCCAGTCCATCAACCCGCGCCTCATCCTGGCGTCGATCAAGGGCTTCGGGCCGGGCAAATATGCCGATTGCAAGGTCTATGAGAATGTCGCGCAATGCGTCGGCGGTGCGGCCTCGACCACCGGGTTCCGCGACGGGATCCCGGTGGTCACCGGTGCCCAGATCGGCGATTCCGGCTCTGGTTTGCATCTGGCGCTGGGAATCGTCACGGCGCTGTACCAGCGAGAGCGCTCGGGGCGCGGGCAGAAGGTCTCGGCGGCGATGCAGGACGGGGTGGTGAACCTCTGCCGGGTCAAGCTGCGCGATCAGCAGCGGCTGGAAAACGGGCCCTTGCGCGAATATTCGCAATTCGGCGAAGGCCTGCCCTTCGGCGATGCGGTGCCGCGTGCGGGCAATGATTCTGGCGGCGGACAGCCCGGGCGCGTCCTGCGCTGCAAGGGCTGGCAGGACGACCCCAACGCCTATACCTATTTCATCACCCAGGCCGCCGTCTGGCCGCGGATCTGCGTGCTGATCGGCCGGCCCGACTGGGCCGACGATCCCGATTTCGCCACCCCCGAGGCCCGGCTGCCGCGCCTCAACACGGTGTTCGAGGCGATCGAGGCCTGGACCACGACACTGACCAAGTTCGAGGTGATGGAGGTCTGCAACCCGCTGGGCATCCCGGTCGGCCCGATCCTGAGCATGAAGGAGATCGCCGAGGATGCGGGCCTGCGCGAAAGCGGCACGATCGTCGAGGTCGACCACCCCGCGCGCGGGCGCCATCTGACGGTGGGCTGCCCGATCAAGCTGTCGGACAGCGCGGTCGAAGTCACCCCCGCGCCGCTTCTTGGCGCCCATACCGAAGAGGTGCTGACCGGACTTCTGGGATATTCCGCGACGGAGCTGGAGCAGCTTGCACAAGCGGGGGCTTTCGGCCTGCCCCGGCGCGCGGCGGCCGAGTAGCGCCGAGGCCTGCCGATCCCGTCCGAACCGAAGGCGCCCCGGTCACAAAGGCCGCTGGGATATTTGAACCAGAAAGAAGACCGGGCGTTTTCCTTTCATCGTTCTCCTAGATACGTCGGGGCCTTGGCAATCGCGCGCCTGCCCCCCAATGTGGCGCGGACCGGCGGTATCGGCCCCGGCGAGGCGCGCAGGAATGGGGGCGAGCATGGCGGTGAAGACAGCAGTCATCGGTCTGGGGATCATGGGGCGGCGGATGCTCGAACATATGGGGCCGCATGCGGGCTATGTGCCCGTGGCGATCTGGGATCCCGATGCCGCGGCCTGTGCGGCCGCACAGGTGCTGGCCCCCGGGGCGCGCATCGTGGCCTCGGCTGCGGAGGCAATCGCCGCCGCCGATCTGGTCTACCTGGCCTGCCCGCCGGTGCCGCGCAAGGCCTATGCGCTGGTGGCGGCTGCGGCCGGCAAGGCGGTGTTTCTGGAAAAGCCCCTGGGTGTCGATCTGGCCGAAAGTGAGGCCCTGGTGGCCGAGCTGAAGGCAAGCGGCGTTCCGGCGGCGGTGAACTTCACCCAGGCTGCGGGCGCCGCGCTTGCTAATATCGGCCAGGCCGCGCGATCGGGGGCGATGGGGGATCTGATCGGCGTCGACATGGTGGTGAGCTATGCCGCCTGGCCCCGTGCCTGGCAGCAGGCCGCCGACTGGCTGCGGTTTCGCGATGAAGGCGGGATGACGCGTGAGGTGATCTCGCATTTCCTGTTCTTCACCCAGCGCATCCTGGGGCCGCTGTCGCTGGTGTGGGCGCGCCCGTCCTATCCGGCGGATCCGGCGCTTTGCGAAACCGCGCTGCTTGCCCGGCTGGAAACTGCCGAGGGGCTGCCGGTGTCGATCCTGGCCTCGGTCGGCGGCGCGCAGCCCGACCGGCAGGAATTCACCATCAAGGGCAGCAGGGCCAGCCACCGGGTCTGCGATTTCTCGGACGAGACTGTCTCGGACGGCGGTCCCTTCACCGATGTCCGCCCGGCGCCCGCCGACCGGCGCGCGGTTGCGCTGACGGCGCAGCTTGACGATCTGCTTTTGTGCATCGCGGGCCAGCCGCATCGGCTGGCCACCTCGCAGGAGGCGCTGGAGGTGCAGCGCCTGGTCGAGGCGATGCTGCGCGGCAAGCCCTGATCGGGCCCGATGGGGCAGGGGATGGCTGGGGTTTCATCCTCAGGTAGGATGCGGGAACCGGGCCGAAAGAGGATTCCATGTCACATTTTAGGGTATTAGCCGATGGCTTGCCCGCGAAGCGTTGCCTGTGGTGGATGGGTTTTATATACCCAGAGTTGTAGTTTGTTGCGAGTTTGAGCGGGGCCACTCCCCGCTTTTTTCGCTCGACCCGAACTTCGCCGCTTATTTTCCGGAAGACCAAGGCGGCTGTGTGCCGCTGGCCGCGTCAGTTGGACGGCGTGCTGGCAGATCTGGCAAACAGGGCTTCGATCACGTCCAGAGGCGCGGACCAGTCGCGCGGACAGGCCTGACGGTGGAGCTCCAGCATCCCGTACCAGGGATCCCTCTGCCCCTCGCGGCCCCAATACCACATGCATTCCGCCCCGGCGGGCAACAGCACATGGGTCCCCGCATGGCCGACCGCGCCGCAGGCATGGGCGGTGGTGTTGTCGATCGTCACGATCCGGTCGATCGCCTGGATCTGTTCCAGGAATGCGGCCAGATCGCGCATCTGGTCGATCTCGGGGTCTTGCAGGAAGGTCAGATCGGGGCGCCGCGCCCGGGCCGCCGCCAGATCCGCGGCGCAGTCGCCATATTGCAGGTTCACCACCAGCGCGCCCCGCGGCAGCCGCGCGGCCAGATCGGCCAGCGGGAGCGAGCGGTGCCAGCCCGTCAGCCGGTCGCCCGAACGCCAGGCGACGCCGATCACGGGCGCCCCCTTGGCCAGGTCGCGATAGCGCTGCCGCATCCGCGATACCCCTGCCGGATCGGGGCGCAGATATCCGCCCAGGGGCGCGCCCTGGGGCCGGGCTGGCAGGTAGCGGGTCAGATCGCCCACGAAGGCGATCTCGCCGCGGGCGATCTGGTCATTGGCGAACTCGATCTCTTCGCGAAAGCGCAGCCCCAAGGCATTGCCCTTCAGCGCCGCCGCCATCCGCGGATCGCCGACCAAGGTGATCTCGGCCCCGGCGGCCAGCGGCGCCAGCGCCACCAGCGGTATCAGCGCGAGCTGGTCGCCAATCCCCTGTTCCTGCATCAGAAAGAGACGCCGCCGCCCGGTCAGGTTCTCGGGGGTCGCGCTTTCGTAGGGGATCTTGTGGCGGTTCGCCTCGGGCTGGCGCCGGGCGTAGAAGGGGGCGCCCTCGGCAAAACGGCCTTCGCAGAAGCAATGCGTGCCATAGGCGCGTCCGGACCAAAGCGATTCCTCATCGGTCAGCGCATCGGCGGCGCGAAAGGCGTGGCCCGCGGCCTGGCGCGCGCCGCGGTCGAGATGGATATGGGCGGCCACCGCAAGGGCGCGCTTGTAGTAGATCGGCGCGCTGAAGCCGGCGTCCAGCAATTGCAGCGCCTCGCCGGCGCGGTCGAGGTTGCGCAGCGCCGTCATGCGCAGGCTGATCAACTCGTCGCGCTCGGGCATTTCCGCCAGCAATGCGGCGGTCAGGGTTTCGGCGCGGCTGAAATCATGGCGAAACAGCGCCGCCTTGACCTGACCGATCCTTGCGTCGGCGGTTTCCGGCGCCAGGGCAAATTCGGCGTCGAAGGCGGCGATCGCCTTGGGGAATTCCTCGGCGGTCAGGTAGATCTCGGCCAGCATATGATAGAGCGCGGGATCGCGCAGGCGGGCCGCCACGCCCTCAAGGGTGTTGGCCACCTCGGTCAGCCGGTTCATGCTGGACATCAGATCGGCGTATAGCCGGATCATCGGGCGGTCGGAACTGCCGGCCTGAAGCGCGGCGGTGAACAGATCGACCGCGGCGAAGACATCGCCATGCAGCACCAACGCCTTGCCCAGACCCGCCAGCGGCTGCGGCGCGCCGGGGGCGGCGCGGCGGGCTTCCTCGAAGAAGCGCCGCGCGGTGTCGGCCTCATGCCGGTCGAGTGCCACGATGCCGAGGATCACCCAGGGGTGCTGGCTGTCGGGATGCGATTGCGACACTTCCTGCGCGCGGCTTGTTGCGGTGACCGCATCCTTGCGGTTCAGGGCCATATAGGCCTCGTGCAGGGCCAAGGCCGCGGGGCCGGGTACGCCATAGGTACGCTGGGCTTCGGATTGCAGGGCGCGGCGGTCCCTGCGCGACAGGGTGGCGGTGGTCATGCGTCGATATCCTCGGGCAGCGGCCCGGCGGAAGCCGAAGCCTGCGCGCGGCCTTGGCGCGGCGGCACGAAGGCCTCGGGCACGGCGAAATAATCCATCGTGTGGACGTAGGGCACGCTGTCGGCCAGCCGGTAGCCGTTGGCGCGGCACCAGCGCTGGGCAAACCCCAGGATGTTGGCGCGCTGGATCTCGATCCAGATCACCGGTCGGTCGCGGGCGATCACCCGGGCGGCGCCGGCGAGCACGTCCAGCTCCATCCCCTCGGCGTCGATCTTGAGGAAGTCGATCCGCGTGTCGCCCAGCAGCGCATCAAGCGTCACCACCCGCAGATCGCCCGCCCCGTCGGCCATCAGGCTGGTGGCGCCCAGATTGTCGGCATCGGGGGTTTCGGCGCGAAAGCGGCCTTCTGCCCGGCCGACCCCCAGCCCGATCCCGCGCCGGTCAATCACCCGCTCGACACCGTTCGCGGCGAGGTTTTCGTCAAGCAGGCGGATCGCGGCGGGGTTGGGTTCGACCGGCAGGATCGCAGCGGGCGCAAGGTGCTGGGCGTACCAGATGACATGGTTGCCCACATTCGCGCCGACATCGACGATCCGCGCGCCGGGCGGGATCAGCGCGTGCAGGCGCGACAGCGGCTCGGCCTCGAAGAACTGCCCGGCAAGATGGGTGCGCTGGATCAGGTCCAGCGGATTGGTCACCCGCATCCGCGCGGCCACCCCGCCATGGTCGACCTTTGCCCAAAGCGGCGTCTCGCGTACCGCCCCGGCCCACAGCCGATCGGTGGCCAGCCGCCAATCCTGCCCGGTGGCCGAACGCGGCCCGGTGGAATGCTGGCCGCGGCGGTTGAGAAAGAAGATCTCGGGCCGCTTGGCGCAGCGCGCCTGACGCCAGATCTGCAGGTAGAGCGTGTAATCCTCGGCCGTGTCGAGGCTTTCGTCAAAGCCAAGGCCGGCCAGCACCTTGGTGCGATAGAAGCCGCCGATCTGCACCGCCATCGCCGGCGGATGCGACAGGAAATCGGCATGGCTGTCGATCCGCTCGGGCTGATCGGGGCGCAGCTGCGGCTCTTGCTGCGCGTCGAGTTCGCAGATCAGGCCCCAGACGGCGTCGAGGTCCGGCTCTTCGGCCAGGATGCGACCGAAGGCCTCGAAGGCGTTGGGCGTCAGGATGTCGTCGGCATCGAGCAGGAAGAGCCAGTCCACCCCGTCGCGCGCCGCCTGTTCGATCGCCACGTTGCGCCGGTTCGAGCGGCCATGCCGGCCCTCGGTGTCGTCCATCGGATAGACCAGCAGCGCGTCGAAAGGGCCGTGGTGATAGCCCCAGGCGGCCTCGATCGAGGGGCGGCAGCTTTGCTCGAACATCTGGGCATGGCCGGGGCCGATCGGGGTGATCAGGCCGCATTTCATCGCCGGGTCCCCCCGGTTTCGATCCGGGCGAAGATGGCGTCGCGCAGCGCGTTGACGGTGCCGGGGCCGTCGGTGCCGCTGAAGGCCGGCGACAGCCCCAGTTGCACCGCCAGCAAAAGCCCTGCCACCAGTGCCCCGCCTCCCAGACCGCCGCGCAGCAGGCGCCGGCCCAGGCGGCGGCGCGGCGGGCGCTGTGCCCGGGTCGCCATGGCCGGCGCCGGGGTGCGCAGCGGGGCGAGGCCCACGAAAAGATGCGCCCCCGAAGCCGTCAGCCGCACCGCCTGCGGCCCCCGGCCAAGCGCGGCCACCATGGCGCGGGGCAACAGCGTCTCGTCGAAGATCAGCTTGGCGGGCAGGCGGTGGCTTCCCGCCAGCGCCGAAGCCGGAATGGCGAAGCTGAGAAGATCGTTGCGGAAATAGATCTCGGGCACTTTCAGGCCGGGCGTGTCGGCGGTGGGCGTGCCCACGGTCAGGCGAATCTCGCCCGAGCGACCCAGCGACAGCAGCGCCTCGGTGAACAGACCGTCGCGCTGGACCTCGGGGGCGAGCCGGTGGAAGCCTTCGGGCAGGTCCGGATCGGCGGGCGCCGCGGATTGCGGGGCCGAAGCGGGGGCGGGGGCCGGAGTGGGGGCCGGAGAGGGCACTTTGGGCGCGGCGCGGGTGGTTGTGAAATCTTCGCGCGGCGCGTCAAGCCGCACTTCGGGCCGGGGCGGCGGCGTGAGTGGGGCGGTGGGTTTGCTGGCCCGGGGGCGGCCGGTCAGCATCGCTTCCACATCCAGCCCCTCTTCGGCGGCGAAACTGTAGTTGAGCGCGTAATCGGCGGCTAATTCCAGCAGGTTCGGGCTTTCCGCGACCAGGCTCATCAGCTTGCGCTCTTCCGAGAACAGCATGCGCCGCGTCGGCAGGCCGGGCCGGGCCGGGACCACGCAAAAGTCGCCCTCGGGGCGGTCCAGCGTCTCGGCCACGCGGCTCAGGATGCTGGCATCCTCGTCGCGGTGATGGACCAGCATCGCGCAGGCGCCGGCCTCGTCCAGGCAAACGGCAAGCCGCATCTTCTGGGGCCAGCCGTCGAACAGCTGACCCAGTTCCTCCTCATCGAGAAAGATGGCAACGGCATCAAGGCGACCATGCATCGGAATCGTCCTGTCTGAATCCTTCTGGAAATGCTAGAATTACAAGAATAGGAAGTCAATAATTCATGTTAATCGTGGGATTCTCCAGAAATTCAAGCATAGATGTTCTTCGAGATGTTGACTTTCTTGTTGAGCGCAAGAAGAATTGCGCCAAGGTCCGCGGCGGTGCGCCGGCTGTAACGCGAGGTGGCTCGAATGACGATTCTGATCGGTCTGATCCTGGTGGCGGGCCTTGTCTTCGGCGGTTTCACCATGTCCGGCGGCAAGATGGAGGTGCTGATCCACGCCGTGCCGTTCGAGGGCATGATGATCGGCGGTGCAGCCGTCGGCTCCTTCATCATCGCCAATTCCTTCGGCCTGATCAAACGGACGGGCAAGGCCTTCCTGAAGGTCTTCAAGGGCACCAAGTGGAAGACGAAGGATTACAACGACATCCTGTCACTGATGTTCGAGCTTTCGCGGCTGTACCGCACCAAGGGCATTCTGGCGCTCGACAGCCATGTCGAGTCCCCGAAGGAAAGCGAAATCTTCCAGCGCTATCCAAAGCTTCTGGGCGATCATTTCACGGTCGAGCTGATCACCGACAGTTTTCGCATGTTGGCGATGCAGTTCGACGACGCCTACCAGACCGAGGATGTGATCAACCGCAAGCTCAAGAAACACCACCATGAGGCCCTGGCCCCCGCCGGTGCGATCCAGACCATGGCCGACGCGCTGCCGGCGATCGGGATCATCGTCGCGGTGCTGGGGGTGATCAAGACCATGGGCGCGATCAACGAAAGCCCCGCAATTCTGGGCGCGATGATCGGTGGTGCGCTGGTCGGCACCTTCCTGGGCGTCTTCCTGGCCTATTGCTTCGTCGCGCCGGTCTCGGGGCGGCTGAAGCAGATTGAGGACGAGGATGCGTCGCTTTACTATGTGATCCGCGACATCTTCGTCGCGATGGTCGCGGGCCATCCGCCCAACATCTGTATCGAGATCGGCCGCGGCAGCATTCCGACGGCGATGCAGCCCGATTTCTATGCGGTGGAGCAGGCGCAGAAGGATCTGACCGCGGCGCAGGCGGCGCAGGCGGGTCAGTCGGCAGAGGCGGCCTAGGCCGGGCGATGGCTGGGCGGTTGCACACGCTGGAATTGATGGGGCGCCTGCGGCAGCGGGCGCTTGAGGCGCAGGCAGCCAAGGTGCGTCAGATCTGGGCCCGGATCGCCGAGATTGACGCCGCGCGGGCCGGACTGCACGCCGCGCTGCAGGGCGGCGGGGCGCCGCGCAGCGTCGAGGCCGCGCCCTATCTGCCGGGCTACCTGCGGGCGATGCGCGCCGAAGAGGCCAAGCTGCTGGAAGAGCGCGCCACGCTGAAGACGGCGCTGGCCGAGGCCGAGGCCACGCTGCTGGCGCGGTTTCGCGAGTCCAAGGCGAACGATCGGCTGTTGGCGGGCGCGCAGACGGCGCTTCGCTCGGCCGCCACACGCGCCGAGGCCGCCGAACTGGACGAGATCGCGCTGCGCGCCCATCTGGGGCAGGGTAGCGGGCCGGACGCTGACCGGACGGCGCGCTAGGCCGCGCTAGTCGGAGGCGCGGCGCAGGTCGTTCAAGCTGATCATCGAATAGGTGCGCGCCAGGGCGGCGGGCACGGCAGGGCCCGTATTGGCCGCGGCTTTCGCCGGGGCGTCGCTGCCGGTCTCTGCCTCTGTGGGGCTGGCGAGGGCGGGCGCCGCGGGGGCGTGCTGGGGCAACGGAGTGGCGGCCTCGTGCGGCGCGTCGGCCGCGACCGAGGCGGTCGGGATCGGCGGTTGCTGATAGGCCAGGGTCACGGTGATCCGGCGGTTGCGCGGGTCGCGCGGGTTGGCGGCGATCAGCGGGTCGGTATCGGCCACGCCTGAAATCCGCGCGATCCGGTCAGAGGCCACGCCCGACGACAGGAACACCCGCCGCGTCGCGTTCGCGCGTTCCGAGGACAGTTCCCAATTGTCGTGGTTCGCGCCCTCGGCATAGGGGACGGCATCGGTGTGGCCCGAGATGCGGATCTTGTTGGGCAGGTCCGCGATCGCCTTGGCCAGACGTTGCATGAGGTGAAGCGTCGCGCCCTCGACCTTGGCGCTGCCCGAGGTGAACATCGGGCGCTTGTCCTGGTCGACGATCTGGATGTTCAGCCCGTCCTTGGTCTGCTCGAACATCACGTTCTTCAGCAGCGGCCGCAGATCGGCGGTCGAATTCATCGACGCGGTTATCTCTTTCTGCACCTCCTTGAAATTCGCGTCATCCGCGGCATGGCTGTCGACGGTCTTGATGACGGTCCGCACCGCTCCGGCCGTCGCGGTCCCGTCTTTTCCGTCCTTGGCGGGCACGATCGTGGGCTTGGCGGCGGGCAATGCGGCGGCGGCGGGGGCCTTGCGGTCGGTCATCTGCGGCAGCGGATGGGTGTTGGCGTTCTCAGGGTGCGCGGTCTTGGTCTGCATCCCCTTGGGGGACGATACCCCGTTCGACTGGCTCAGCGTGCCCTTGGGTCCGAAGGTCGTGCCCCCCAGCGCCCCGATCCCGCCCTTGGCCGTCATCGAGATCTTCGCGGGCGCGAAATAATCCGAAATGCCGTTAAGCTGATCCTTCGTGGCGCTCGAGACGATCCACATCAGCAGGAAAAACGCCATCATCGCGGTCATGAAGTCAGCATAGGCCACCTTCCACGCGCCGCCGTGATGGCCGTGATCGGTGTTCTCATCAATACGCCGGATGATGATCGGTCGAGCCTGCTGGCGAGCTGCCATAAGTGACTCCTTCCCTGTGCCGGGCTTCTACGGTCAGGCGGAAGGCCATCCGATTCTTCGGACAATGCGCCCCACAGGGGCAAACTCATCAAAAAAGGCGCCCAAAAAGAGGCGCCTCTAGGTCAATATTGGGAATTCGCCGTGGGCGGGCGGCCTGCGCCGGAACGCCCCCCGGCGCAGGCCGCAGGGGCTCAGGCGTCTTCGCGCCGGTATTTTCCCAGGCCCATCCGCTTTGCGTAATCGGCCTTGCGGGCGCTGTAGCTGGGCGCCACCAGCGGCATGTCGGCCGACAGGTTGAAGCGGGCGCGATATTCGTCCTCGGTCAGGCCATGTTCGGCGCCGAGGTGGCGCTTGAGCATCTTGAAGCCCTTGCCGCAGCACAGACAATAGACCTTGTCCTCGGTCACCGCCTGATCGAGGGGCATCGCAGGATGCGCGGCCGCCCGGTCCGCGCCGGTCCGCGCCGCGGAACCGGCGGCGACGGCGGTACTGGCGCCCAGGGGTGCCGCTTCGAACTGCCGGGTCAGCCGCGCGACCAACTCGACGATGTCGTCGATCGAGGTGTCGGGCCGGGCGGCGAAGGCGGCGGCGATTCTGGCCACCGTGCTCGTCGGATCGTTGACCTTCGGATTGCTCATTTCTGATCCTTTTTCTGCCGAACTCGTACAATACTTGCCTGTAACGGGTATGATTGTAGGTCTATGTTGCATTTGTCGTCAAGAAACTTGCTCTTTCCTTGTGGCAATCGGCGAAATCCGGCCCGGAGGCCGCCGATCGGGGTAATTTTGCAGAATTGTCGCGAAAGCTTCTTGCTGTATCTCCTTACCACCCGGGAGGGGCCGCGCGCCGGCTCCCGCGGCTTAGCGCCCGGGCGCGGGCGTAATCGGGCGCGACCAGCGGATAATCCGGCGGCAGATCCCATTTGCGCCGGTATTCCTCGGGCGTCTGGCCGAGCTTTTGCATCAGATGACGCCGCAAGAGCACCACCTTGGCCCCGGTTTCAAGGCAGATCAGATGGTCGGGCTGGATGCTGTCCTCAACCGGAACCGCTGGCGTGGGCGCGGGTTTCGCGCTTGGCCCCAGCATCATCGCCTGCAGCCGCAGGGCCAGACGCAGGGCCTCGCCGGTCGCCAGGCCCGCATGGGCGATCTGCGCCTCGACCAGCGCCGCGATTTCTTCGATCAAAGGCGTATCGCCGGCATCACTGCTACCCATCATCGAAACCCGGCCCCCCCTTCTGGCTGAAGAATTCGACCGATCTCCATGTATCGGCATGTTCCTAGATGGGGCAGAATATTAAGAACAGGTCAAAGAACAAAATTTATTCACATCTTCGCTGATCTTGGTGAGCGACCCCTGTGCAAGGCCAGCGCTGTGGTGCGCTTCTTGTGTGCAAGGGGGGCTTCTGCTAGCCAAAAAACTTGGTGTGGGGTGCTTTGGGTGCGCGGTGCGATGGGTCGTTGTCCCCCGATCGGGGCGGGGCCGGATTTGTGCTTCGGTGGGTTTCTGACAAACTTAATGGTTCGGGGGATCGGGTTGGGGACCCATGCATAATCCTGAAGAGGTTGAGCCGAAGGCGTTTGTCTTCGCGGCCGATCCCGATGAGCGTCGGGATCTTCAGATATTCCTGCGACGCAGTTGCGGCTTTGTCGTCGACGGCGACGATATCGTGCCCGCGGGCGTGCCGCCGCTTGATCCCCCGTTTGGCCCCCCGTTCGGGCCCCCGCCGCGGCTGGTGGTCATCTCGGGGCTGTCGCGCCCCGAGACGGCGCTTGCGCTGTTGCATGAAATGCGAGCCGCTGGGCTGGACAGTTTCATCCTTTACCTCGCTTCGGCCGGGACGCTGGACGAGGCCGGCGATGCTTTCGCCGCCGGGGCGGACGATGTGCTGCGCGCGCCCCTGACCTTGCGGGAACTTGGTCTGCGCTTGCGGGCGCGGCTGGGTGTCAGGTTCTCACCATCTCGCGGAAGAGGTGGCGAGACGGTGCCGCAGGTGCTGATCGACCGGGAAAACCGGCTGCACGCGGCGGGTCTGCGCCAATCGGTGCGGCTGACCCGGGCCGAGGCCGAGCTGATGGCGGTTCTGATCCGCTCGGGGGGCGAGATCGTCAGCCGCGACGAGTTGGCGCGCCAGATCGACCAGACCGAATGGGAATATGGCGACCGGCGCTATGACGTCCATGTCGCGAATATCCGCAAGAAGCTGCACAAGGCCTTCGGCGGGCGCTATGCGCTGCGCTCGATCCGGTTCAAGGGCTATGTCTTCTGCGAAGAGGTTCCGGCCGAATCTCTCTAGTCCGTGAACGGCCCGAGGGCGCCGGGACGAATCTTCCGAGCGCCGATTCCCGGACGCAGCAGGTGGCGGCGGCCCCGGTCAAGCCGATCAATTGTAAAGATCCGCAGGGTGGGGCCTATCTGTATATAGGGGGCGATACTCAGCATTTCTACTAGCAGAGGTGTATCACGTCCAAATGTTCGGCTGTGAATTGTGTTTGGAACAAGGCGCATTACGCGCCAGCAGGTCGTCGGCGCCCGGTCTGCGCCCTTGCGGTACGCCTGCAACGTGCGTGATGGCCATGCGACACAAGAATTAACAAAGAAAAACTTACGCGTGAAAAGACGTGAAGTTAAAGTTTGGGAGTGGTGGGGATGTCTGAGAGACGGTTTAGACATGAAGGTAAATATACTGCTTGAGCAGATCTGGAGCGGCGCCGTAACTGTGTGGCGAGATGGGGAAAAGGGTGAGATCGCTCGTGGGGTTTCCACCCTTCTTGCGGTCGAAACGATTTGCCTGGCCAACGCAGAGCCGCATCGCGCACCTCGCGTGTTGCCCGAGGCGACGGAGCTCCTGCCAGGGCTCTCGCTGGGCGATGTGCTGGCCGAGGAACTGGGGGTGACGGTGCCATTCGGCGCGGTCGTGGTCTTCGAAGAGGTCGCAGAGACCTCGGACCCAAGCCAGTCCGGCGACGAGATCTGGGACGAGGCGACCAAGGTGCTTCAATATGTGGGGCGCGACGGCGCGAACGCCGGGGCGGCCAAGGTTCCATCCGCGGGCTTTCGCGACGATGGGCTGAACGCGCGCTTCTTCGGCGGTCAGCGGCGCGGCGAGGACGCCCGGTCGGGGCGCGACGCGCTGTTCTCGCGCGAGGATCGCGCGCTGGGCTGAGGCCCTGCGCCTCTCGTCCGCCCATGGGCGGCGCTCGTCGGACGGTCGGGGTTCCCGGCCGTCGTTTGCGTTCCATCGAGGGCCCTCAACCACAGGCAAGGGCCGGTCGCCACCCTTTCCAGGTTGTGGGCCGTGGGTCGGCGCGCCCTGCGTCGCGACAAGATCTTCCATTAATTAACCTTGCTTTAATAAGATAAACCTTTCTGATTTGCAGGTCTGTGCTTACTGTTCTGAATAAAGTAAGAATAGGTGGCGGGCGTATGGGATTGAGTTACAAGGATGCGCTTGAAGCTCCGCTCTTGAGTTTCGAGGACGAGCGCGTAGCCCTTCACGATTGGCAGGAGCGCGGCGATCAGCGCGCGCTGGAGCTTCTGCTGCGCAGCCACGCCCGCCTTGTTCACGCCCATGCGCAGCGCTGGACGTCCAACCCCGTCGAGATGGAGGATCTGGTGGCCGAGGGGATGATCGGGCTGATGCGCGCCGCCGACCTGTTCGATCTTGAGCAGACGGTACGGTTCTCGACCTATGCGCAATGGTGGGTGAAGACCTCGATCTCGACCGCGGTGGCGCGGATGAAGACCATCGTGAACATGCCCTCTCGGGTCTATTTCGATGCGCGGCGGGGGCGGATCTCGGGCGAGGAACAGCGCGCGGTGCTGCAGGCTTCGCAGGCGCATCTCAGCATCGACGCGGTCGGTGGCGTGGGAGAGGCCAACATGGCTGAATTGCGCGCGCCCGGCCGCACGCCCGAAGAGCATGCCGAGGCGGAATCGAGCGCCTCGCGGGTGCGCGAGATCCTGTTGGTGGCGCTGGGGCAGCTGGCCTCGGTCGACCGCGAATTGCTGGAGCGGCGCAAGCTGGCGCCTGAACCCGAGACGGTCGCCGAGACGGCGGCTTGGCTGGGTATCAGCGTTGACCGCGTCGCGGTGTTCGAGCGGCGGGCGTTGTCGCGGCTGCGGCTGCGTCTGGAACGGCTGGGCTGCACGCCCGCGATGTTGAGCTAGGGGAAAATGATGCCGCGTATGCCGACGAATGCCCAAGCCAATCTGCTGGCCCAACCGGGGGTGGCGGATGCCCTGCGTGGCGGCAAGGGCGAGGTGAAGGGCGAGGCCGCGTTTCACAAGTTGCTGCCCCCGCAGGAGGCCGCGATGGCGCCAGCGACAAAGGCGCCGGCGAGTGCTTTGGCGGGGGCCGGGGCAGAGGCGACGGCGGGCGCCGGGGGGCTTACCCGGAAGGGCGCGAGTGGGGCGCAACTGGTGGCGTTGAAAGTCACCGTGGCGGGCGGGCTGAGGACGCTTGAGTCCGAGACGGTGCAGGCGATCCGCGCGGCGCTGGACTCGGGCGGTCGGGCCAAGGCGTCGGCCCTTCTGAAGGGCGCGGCGCAGGTGGTTGGCGCCATGCTGGGGGGCATGGATGCGGCGCAGGGCAGCAATGCGGTAGACCGGATCGCCGCGGTGCTGGCTGCGCTGAAGGACGGCGCGGGCGCGTCGCCAAAGCCGGGCGTCGACGCGCAGAAGGGCGATCCGCTGACCCAGGCGGAAGCGATGTTCGCGCTGGTTGCCCAGGCGCTGGGTCTGGTGCGCGTGGCGGCAGCGACCCAGGCCCAGGCGGGCGACCCGGCGGCGAAGCCGCTCGGCCCTGACGGGCGGCCTGGGGCGGGCTTGGCTGCGGCGAAAGGGGGCGCGGCGGCGTCAGCGGTGCCGCTGTCGGGGCTGGTCGAAACCCTGACCCGGGCCGGACAGCTGGCGCGGGGCGCAGAGGTCTCGGCGGATCCAATGCCGGGGGGCACGGCCGTGGCTGGGAAAGCCGGGCCGGGGATGTTCGAGCCGGGGATGTTCGGGCCCGGGATGGTCGCGCAGGGGAAGTCCGGGCTTGGGATCAGTGCGCCGGGTCATGGCGCGCCGACTGCCGCGAAGGTCACCGACAAGCGGGTGCCCGATCCGATGGCCCTGCTGGCGCAGACCGGCGCGGGCGGGGCGGATGGGCGCTCGGCTGCTATGCTGGCAGCGGCTGGGGCGGTCTCGGCGCATCTTTCGGCCGCGACCACGCTGGGGGCCGCGCCGGGCGCCGCTGCGACGATGGGCGCCGCGCAGGCTTCCGCGCCGCCGCCGCAGGCCTTCGCGGGGATGCTGGGCAATCAGATCCGCGCGGCGCAGCCCACCGACGGCGTGACCCGCATCGCGCTAAGCCCGCGCGGGCTGGGCGAGATCCAGATCGACATGAAGCGCGACAGCTCGGGGCGGCTGAATGTCGTGCTCCGGGTCGAGAACCCGCTGGTTCTGGCCGCGCTGCGCAACGACCATCTGCGGCTGTCGCAGATGTTCGCCTCGCCCACGCCCGGCCCGCAGCCGACGCTGGATTTTGAGACCTTCTCGGGCCGCGACGGCCAGGGCGGGCGGCAACAGCCCAAGCGCGCGGCCACGGCCCTGGGGGCAGTTGGCGGCGCGGAGGGCGCCGAGGCCGATACTGGGGCCGACACCGGCGCCGAGACCGGGGCCACCCCGCGTCAGGACCGCATCGGGCGGGGCGCATTGGATATCAGGACATGAGGCGCAGATGACAACGACCACACCCACTATGGCGACGACGCCCCCGGCGGGCACGGCGGGGGCGAGCACCGGCGCCGGGGCGGGCGCCGCCCAGACCGGCGCCGCGGCCAAGGCGCAGGGCCAGCTTGGCGTCGACTACAACAATTTCCTCAAGCTGCTGACGGCGCAGATCCAGAATCAGGATCCGCTGAAGCCGATGGATTCGACGCAATTCGTGCAGCAGCTGGCGCAGCTGTCGCAGGTCGAGCAATCGGTGCAGACCAACCAGAACCTCCAGACGCTGAACACCAAGATCGGCGCAATGTCGGGGATGGCTTCGCTGGGGATGCTGGGGCGGTCGGTCAGCCTGGCCTCGGACCGGATCGAACTGATGGGCGGGGCGGGGCAGACAAGTTATCAGCTGGCCAGCGCGGCCGCATCGGTCACCGCGACGATCACCGATGCCAGCGGCAATACGGTACGCACCCTGACCGGCCTGCCCACCAATGGCAGCACCCGCGAAAGCCTTGGCTGGGACGGGCGCAACGATGCAGGCGTGACCCAGCCCGACGGGATTTATCACGTCAAGATCAACGCGGTGGATGCCTCGGGCAAGGTGATCTCCTACGATACCTATCCGACGACGGTCGTGGATCAGGTGCTGTACGGCAGCTCCGGCGAGACCCTGAAGCTGCGCAACGGCGCCGAGGTCAGCCCCGGTGACATCCTCTCGGCCGGTTAGGCGGGTCGCTCTGCCGCCGCCATTGTCTCGCGGACCAAAGCCGCACCTCCGGATATTTTCGCCAGATAGAAGCAAGAGCGCGCCCCTTGCGCTTCATCTTGGCGGAAATACTCCACGGGGGGCCAGGGGTGTGAAACCCCCGGCGCCAGCGCTTGCACGGGGGTAGGTACGGGGGGGGCGATGCCCCGCCTAGCTGCGCGGCGCCTTCATCGTCACCGCCTCCTGAACCGAGACGTCGCGCAGGCCCGGCGCGGCCGATCCAAGACCGGCCGCCAGGGTCTGGGCGACCTGGGCGGCAGAGACGCTCGGGCTGTGGTATTCGGGGGTTTCGGCAGCATCGAACAGCACCTGATAGGCCCGGTCGCGCAGCCGGGCCTTGCCCTGCGGTGCCTCCAGCGCCGCAGCCGACGACCCCGCGACCCTGACCGAGACCTCGGCCACCAGCGTGTCGATCCGGCGCGGCTGATAGATCTGCACCGCGAAAGTGCCGGCGGCCAGCGTGACATCGGGTAGCGGAGCGACCGCACCGGCAGCGGCGGGCGGCGCAGAGAACAGAAGCCGCGCGCCGAAATAGCCCGCCGCCCCGGCCAGGATCGGCGCCAGCGCCACCAGCAGAAGGGGCAGAAAGCGGGCCATCAATAGGGCAGCACGACGTTCAGGAAATCGTCGCCATAGCGCGGCTGCTGCACGGATGAGATCTGCCCCCTGCCGCCATAGGTGATCCGCGCCTCGGCCATCTTCTCGTAGGGGATGGTGTTGTCCATGCGGATATCCTGCGGCCGGATGATACCGGCGACGCGCAATTCGCGCAGCTCCTGGTTCACCTTCACCTCCTGGCGGCCGGCGACGACCATCTCGCCATTGGGCAGCTTCTTGATCACCAGTGCCGCGACCTTCAGGCTGATCGATTCGTTGCGGTCGATCGACCCCGACCCCGAGGCCGAGGAGCTGGAGCCCAGATCGACGATCTGGCTACCGGTCGGCAGGTCGGATTTGTTGACCCCGGGCAGCGCCTTGTAGATCTGCCCGCCATAGCCGAAGAAGGTGGGCTTGCCCAATTGCTGGCTGCCCGCGCGCTGCCGCTGCGAGGCATTCGACAGCTTTGCCTGATCGTCGATGTTGATGTCGACGGTCAGGATGTCGCCCACCTTGGTCGCCCGCTGATCGCCGAAAAAACCGCGTGACCCGGTGCGCCATAGCGAGGCCGCCTCGGCCCGTTTCGGCTGGTAGGTGGGGTCGGGCGCGGGCATCGGCACCTGGACGCTGGCGGCCTCGGGCATGGTCTTGGCGTCAAGCTGCATCCCCGCCATCTTCGGGTCGCGGGCATTGCGGTAGGCGGTGCAGGCCGACAGCGCGCAGGACGCGGCCAGCACAGCAAGGGTCGCGCGCGACAGGGACATGCGGATCATGGCTGCACCTCCACCACGCCGGCGGCCCGGGCGATGCCGGTGACGGTGCGGTTCGAGACCAGGTTGATCACCCGTACCTCATGATCGGCTTCCGCCGAGGTGATTGCCCGTCCCGGCGCCGTCAGCTGCATTCGCCCCTTGCGGTATTCGATCGACACGCGGTCGCCCTGACTGACCACGATCGGCGGCGAGACGGATTGTTCCATCACCGGCCGCCCGGCGGTCAGCACGCGGCGCACCTGCATCCCGTCCAGCCGCCGCAGGCTGGTCACGGTGAAGCTGTTGAGCTGCTGATAGGGCAGCTTCACCACCGCGAAATCCTGCTTGGTCAGGATCGCGTCGGGCAGGATGCGGCGCACCGGAACCGGCACCGGCATCATCAGCGTGGCCAGCCCCGTGACCCGCCATGTCTCGCCCGCCTGGGTCTCTACATTGGCCGCGAAGGCGCCCGAGGCGGCATCCATCCGGAAGGCGCTGACCAGGGTGCCGCTTTCGATGCTGCCGGGGGCCAGCTCGACCTCGTAACTGGCCGAGGGCGGCATGGCGGCGCCGGTCGCGGCGGTGGCCTTCTCGGCGATCAGCCGGGTCACCGGGGTCACCGGGGGCAAAGTGGGCGCCTGGGTCGCCATGACCACCTGGGCCAGGCCGACGCTTAGAAGCAGGGAAAGGAGAACCGCGCGCATGGCTGTTTCACTTGATCTGAGAGGTGGAGGACATCATCTGATCAGCGGTCTGGATCGCTTTCGAGTTCATCTCATAGGCGCGCTGCGCCGCGATCAGGTCGGTGATCTGCTGGATGATGTTGACGTTCGAGCTTTCGATATAGCCCTGGCGCAGGACGCCGACGCCCGGATCGCCGGGATTGGCCGTCACCGGGCTGCCCGAGGCGGCGGTGGCCTTCAGCAGGTTGTTGCCGATCGGCTTCATGCCGGCCTCGTTGATGAAGGTGGCCATGGTGATCTGGCCCAGCTGCACGGGCGTGTTGTTGTTGCCCACATAGGCCTGAACGATGCCTTGCTGGCTGATGTCGACCTTGGTGGTATTGGCCGGAATGGTGATGCCCGGCACCACCTGGTAGCCTTCGAGGTTCACGATCTGCCCGGTCGCGCTGACCTGAAAGTTCCCCGCCCGCGAATAGGCGAGGCTGCCGTCGGGCATGGTGATCGCGAAATAGCCCTGGCCGTCGATCGCCAGATCCAGCTGGTTGTCGGTCTTGGTCAGCCCGCCCTGGGTGTTCAGCCGCACCACGCCCGCGCTTTCCACCCCCAGCCCGATATCGGTGCCCACCGGCCGCGCGGTGCCATTGTTCGAGGTCAGCGCGCCTTCGCGCCGCTCGGATTGATAGACCAGATCCTGAAACGCCGCGCGCGACGACTTGAACCCGGCGGTGTTGGCGTTGGCGATGTTGTTCGAGATGACGTCCACATTGGTTTGCTGGGCCATCATCCCCGTCGCCGCGATCCCGAGTGCTCTCATCTTTCTCTCCTCTTGGGTCAGCCGAGCCGGCCAAGCTGGCTGAGCGTCTGCTTGCGCAGGTCGTTCTGGTCGCTGAGCAGCGTCATCGCCCGGTCATAGGCGCGTTGAATTTCCATCATCCGGGTCAGTTCCAGCACCGGCTCGACATTGCTTTGCTCCAGAAAACCCTGGGCGATCTTGGTGCCGGTGGCCGGGGTGGTGGCGGGCGTGGTGCCGCCGGGCGGGATGAACATGCCGCCGTCGCTGCGCTGGAAATTGGCGATGTCGGGCACGTCGACCACGCCGATCCGGGCCAGAGTGGCGCCGGTGCGGTCGGTGATCGTGCCATCGGTGCCGATCTGCAGCCCGCCCGCGGAGTTCGCCGGAATCGCGATCGGGCTGCCGGCATCGTCCAGGATCTCGGACCCGTTCACGGTGACCAGATTACCCTGGGCGTTCACCGCAAGCCGGCCGTCGCGGCCATAGGCCGTCTGCCCGGCCGCGGTGCGGTAGGAAAACCAGCCGGTCCCCGACAATGCCACGTCCAGCGGGTTGCCGGTGCGCTGCAGCGGGCCGGGGCGGGTGTCGATATGCCCCGTCGAGGGGCGCACATAGGATACCGGGTCGGGGACGGTGCCCGCGCCGTCCGATGTCTGCTCGACCAGCGAATTGAAATCGACACGGCTGGCCCTGAACCCGGCGGTGTTGGAGTTGGCGATATTGTTCGCGGTCACATCAAGGCTGCGTTCCAGCGCCAGCGCCTGCGAGATCGAAACATAGGTGGAATTGTCCATCCGGCGCCTCTTGCTCTTCTGCCTATCTGGTTGCAAATGGTCTTGTTGCTGTACTTGCTTTCCTCGCTTCAATTCTTATTATCCTTCCTGTACATGAATTGGCAAGAGAATTAATGAAAGGACCATGGGTCGCATGAGGCGGGGGCGGGGCATCGGCTGGCGGGGCATCGGCGGGGCGCTGCTTGTGGCCCAGCTATGTCTGGCCGGGGCGGCCTTTGCCGCACCCGCGGCGCCCGCGCCGTCGCCGTCGCCGTTCGATTTTGCCGCTCACACCGATGCGCGCTTCAGCGCCGAGCGTCACGCCGGGCTGGCGGCGCTGGGGGCCGCCCATACGCCGGCCGGATTGCAGGCGGCGCGGTTGCGGCTGGGCACGCTTTATGCGGCGCATCTGATGCTGCCCGAGGCGCGCTCGTTGCTGGGGGCGATCGACAGGTCGAGACTGCCGCCGGCGGATCTGGCGCGGCTTGGCGCCTTGCGGGCGGCGGTGCGGATCATGGGCGGCAAGCCGTTGGCGGCGGATCAGGCCGACAGCCCGCTTGCGCCGGCGAACAAGGGCTGGGCCGATTACCAATTCTGGGCGGCGCTGAACGCGATCCGCGCGAAAGAGGGCGACGGCATCCGCGACAACCTGCCCGCCGCTTTCGCGCGGCTGTCGGCCTATCCAAGGGTCTATGCAGAAGCCTGCCTGCCGCTGTTCTTCGGCGCGGCGCTCGACATCGGCGACTGGGCCTTGGCCAAGCGCATCGCCGAACGTTTCGATGCCTATCCCGAGTTGAAGGCGCGCCCGGTCTACAAGTATCTTCTGGGCCGCGCGGCCGAGGGTGTGCGCCGCCCCAACCGCGCGCGTCAGGCCTTCGGCGAGGCGGCGCAGGGCAACGGCCCCTATGCCCGCCGCGCGATGATCGCGCTGGTCGATCTGGGCTTGCTGGACAAAAGCCTGTCGCCGTCCCGGGCGCAGGTGCTGCTGAAGGACAACCTGTCGCGTTGGCAGGGCGGCACGATAGAGCTGGAGACCCTGCGGCGGCTGGTGCAGGTGGACCGCACGCTTGGCGACTGGCCCGACATGCTGCTGACCTTGGGCCAATTGCTGCGCGATTTTCCGAAAAGCGAGGATGCCGGCCCCGCCCGGCGTCAGGCGCAGGGGCTGGTCGCGGCCTATTACAAGTTCGCGCTGGATGGGAAGGTGCCGCTGTCGAAGCTGCTGGTCCTGCACCGGCGGCTGATCCCGCTCTACCGCTTCGACGCCGGGTTTGAGGACGGATCCGAGGCCCTGGCGGCGCGGCTGTTGCAGCTGGGGGCGACGGCGATGGCGGCACAGGAATATGCGCGGATCTACGATACCCTGCGGCTGGGGGCCGAGGCCGGGCGCTGGCCGCAGGATCCGGCGCGGCTGAGCCGGCTGAAGCTGGGCGAGGCCGAGGCGCTGGCCGCGGGTGGGCGCTGGCACCAGGCGGCGCTGGCGCTGGCGGCGGTGGGCATGCCGCCAGCGGATCTTGCGGACCGAAAGGCGCTGTTGCAGGCGCAGATCCAGGCGGCGCTGGGTGATCCGCTGGCGGCTGCGGCTGCGGCGGCGCAGGTGACGGCGCCCGATCCCGCCGAGCTGCGCTTGCTGGCGCAATCGGCAATGGCGGCGCGGGACTGGAAGGCGGCGCGCAGCCGCTATCAGGGCCTGCGCAAGGCTGACCCCAAGGGCTTTGACGACACCGACGCGATCAACCTGCTGCTGGCTGCCTGGCATCTGGGCGACGGCGCCACCGCGCGGGCAATCGCCGCCGCCTATCCCGATCTGGGGGGCGCGGCCCATTGGGGCCGGATCGCGGGCGCGATCCTGGCCGAGCCCGCGACGATCTCGCCGTTGAAGCGCGCCGCGGCGCAAGCCCGGCTTGCCGGCGCGCAGGAAGTGATCGATCAGGTCGCGAAAGCGGCGGGGGCGGAGACATCCAACGGGAATGCCAAGAAGAAATCAGGCCCCTGATGGTAAGTTCCATCTATTCAACGCCAGATCCTTGGACAGTCCGATACCGAAAAGAAATCCAAGGATTGTTGTGCTGTTTTAACCTCGGCTAAACATCCTCGACCCATTTCCTATTCAAGCGGCCTTCTGGTCATGGAAAAGGAGTTCTTCGATGAGCATCTCGAGCGCGATGGAAACCGGGGTTAGCGGGCTTTTCGCCAACTCCACCGCGATCGGCCGGGTATCGGAGAACATCGCCAACGCCAATACCGTCGGCTACAAGCGCCGTTTCGCCGAGATGGTGACCACCACGGCCGGCACTGGCGGCGGCGACGCAGGCGCCGGGGTGGCGGCGGTGGAAGACAGTACCGTCACGCTGGGCGGTGCGCTGCAAAGCACCGCCTCGCCGACCGATCTGGCGGTAAGCGGCAACGGCTTTTTCGTGGTTTCGAGCGCCCCCAACGATCCGGTGCAGTCGCATTACATGCTGACCCGGGCGGGGTCGTTCTCGCCCGACGCGAACGGCAACCTGCGCAATGCGGCGGGCTATTATCTGGCGGGCTATGAATACGGCAGCGGCGGCTCGTTGCAGCAGGTCGACCGCAACAGTTTCTCGGGCATGAAGACGGTGAATGTCGACAACGCCACGATCCAGCCCTCGGCGACCAGCAAGATCGGTGTGCAGGGCAATCTGCCTTCGCAAGAGACCGGGGTTGCGACCCCGGGCGCGCCGTTCACCTCGTCGACGGAATATTACAACGCGCTGGGCGCCACCGGGCGCATCCTGTTCAACTGGCAGCCGACCTCGACCCCGAGCCAATGGGTGGCGTCGATCTCCGATGACGCGGGCAACACTTATGGCTCGGTCACCATGACTTTCGCCAATTCCGGCCCTACGGCGGGTGAGCCTCAATCCTATTCGGGCGTCACCTCGACGGCGACCGCGCCGGCGGGCTTCAGCTTCAACACCGCCACCGGCACCGGCACGCTGACCGTGAACAACGGCACCACGCCGCAGACCATCCAGATCGCGCTGGGCACGCCGGGCACGGCCGACGGCATGACCCAGTTCGCGGGCGATTTTACGCCCCAGACCTTCGGCAAGGACGGCGCGGCGTCGGGCAAGCTGTCCAGCGTCGAGGTCGATGCCAAGGGCAATCTGGTGGGGGTGTTCGACAATGGCACCCGCAAGGAGCTGTACCAGATCCCGCTGGGTCAGGTGACCAATCCCAACGGTCTGACCGCGGTCAACGGCAATGCCTACAAGCTGTCCACCGCCGCCGGGGCCTATTTCAACGCCCCCACCGGCAGCGGCGGCACCGGCAAGATCGTGTCGAAGACGCTGGAAGGGTCGAACGTCGACATCGCGCAGGAGTTGACCGATCTGATCCGCATCCAGCGCTCTTATTCGACCAACGCCAAGATCATCACCACCATGGACCAGATGTTGCAGGAAACCGCGCAGTTGAAGCGCTGATCCGGCCTGACAGGAGCCATTCGGGATGAGCCTTAACAGCGCCCTTCAGGTCAGCCGCAGCGGGCTGGAGGCCACGCAGGCCTGGTCCGACCTGACATCGCGCAATATCGCCAATGCGAATACCGAAGGCTATGTGCGCAAGGACGTGTCCTTGTCGACGCTGGCGCCGGGCACTGGCGGCGGTGGCGTAGTGTCGGAGGTCAAGCGCGAGGTGGACGCCTCGCTCGACCGGATGTATCGCTCCGAGACCGGCAAGATGGCCAAGCAGCAGCAGATCTACGAGGGCGTGCAGGCCTATACGGCCGTGCTGGGCACCAGCAGCAGCGACACCTCGCCGCTGACCAAGCTGACGGCGCTGCAGACCAGTTTTGACACGCTGGTCAACAGCCCCGGCGACGCCGCCGCGCAGCGCGGGACGCTGGATGCGGCCAAGGCGCTGACGGTGTCGCTGAACAACACCGCCGGCGCGCTGCAGCAGGTCGGAAGCGAGGTCACCACCGAGATCAAGTACAACGTCACCGACGTGAACCGCGCGCTTCTGAAGATCGCCGATCTGAACAAGTCGCTGACCTCGGCCGTGGCCAATTCCACCGGCAGCACGGAATTGCAGGACGCGGTGGGCCAGCAGGTGCAGGCGGTCGCGAAGATCATGGATGTGCAGCTGCGCACCGATGGCATGGGGCGGGTCAGCCTTTACACCTCGGGCGGGACCCAGCTGATCGACGGCAGCAATGTGGCCAGCGTGCGCTACGATCAGGCCTCGGGCAAGCTCTACGCCGGCCCGACCGAGATCACCCCCGGCAGCGCCGGTGTGCGCGGCTTCGACGGCGGCAGTCTGGCGGGGCTGTTTGCGCTGAAGACCGAGATCCTGCCCACCTATCAGAACCAGCTCGACAGTATGGCGGCAGCTTTGGTGCAGGGGTTTCAGGGCGCCGATGCCTCGCTGTCGGCGGGGCAGGCGGGGCTGTTCACCGATGCCGGCGCGGCGTTCAACCCTGCCAATCTGTCGGGGCTGGCGGGGCGGATCGCGGTGACTGCGGCGGTCGATCCGGCGCAGGGCGGCGCGCTCAGCCGGATCCGCGACGGGATGGGGGCCGCGACGCCCGGCGTCAACGGCAACGCGACCCAGATTGCCGCCTTCCAGAAGGTGTTTGCCGCGCCCGTTGCCGTCACCGCCGCGACCGATCTTCCCGCCGGGCTATCGCTGCGCGACTTCGCCGCCAACATGATCAGCTATCAGCAGGTCAAGGGCACGCAGGCGCAACAGAACTACACCGCATTGTCCACCTCGGCCCAGACGATCAACGCCTCGCGTCAGGGGATCGAGGGGGTGAATATCGACGATGAACTGCAAAAGCTGATCGTCATTCAGCACAGCTATGCCGCCAATTCCAAGATGATGGGCACCATCTCGCAGATGATGGACGACCTCATCAAGGCGGTCTGAGAGGGGCCATGATCAACATTCTCAATCCGCTATCGACGCTGATCGCCAGCCAGAATTCCCGGCGTGACGTGGCCCGGCTGCAGGTGGAACTGCAACAGGCCAGTCAGGAGGTGTCCTCGGGCGTGCGCGCCAATGTCTTCGCCGATCTGGGGCAGACGGCGTCGATTCCGATGTTGCTGCGCGCGCAGATGGACCAGACCGATGCCTTCGCGCAGTCGAACTCGCTGCTGGGCAACAAGTTGGACGTGATGGCCACCGCGCTGGGCTCGGTGCACGATTCCGCCCAGTCGGTGATCGCGCAGGCGGTGGCGAACCTGCAACAACCCGGCGCCGACGCGACGACGCTGCAACAGACGGCGAAGGCCGCGCTCGACCAGATCACCACCGCGCTGAACGCCAATTTCGCCGGCGAATATCTGTTCTCGGGCACCACCAGCAACCAGCCGCCGCTACAGGTCCAGAGCCAGACCAACAGCACCACCGGCCTGTCGCCGCAGGGGGTGATCGCCGGGATCGTCGGGGCGGGCCCCACCAGCGCGGCGGATGCCGCCACCAAGGCCGGGCAGATCGACGCGGTGTTCAATTCCACCACCGGCACGGGGCAGGATTTCGAGGCCACCTTCTACAATGGCACCCCCGCAAAGGATGCCTCGGGCAATCCCAATCCCCGCGTGGCCGGCCAGATCGACCGGGGGCAAAACGTCGATTACGGCATTCAGGCGAACGATCCCTCGATCCGTGGCATCCTGAAGGGGCTGACCATGCTGGCCTCGACCGATCCGTCGAAGATCAGCGATCCGGGGGCCTACAAGGCGTGGATGGCTTCGGCCGTGGGGGCGCTGTCGGACGGGATCGCGGGGCTGACCGATGCCCAGGCGCAGCTGGGCAGCCAGCAAAAGCTGGTCTCGGACATTGCGACGCGGCAGAGCGATCTGAAGAGCGTCTACACCAACCGCATCAACGCCTTCGAGGGCGTCGATCCTTATACCGCCGCCAGCCGCCTGACCCAGCTGCAGACACAGCTGCAGGCGACCTATGCGGCCACCGCGCGGATCAGCAAGCTGAGCATCCTGAACTATATGTAGGGGCTATTCGGCGGCGATCGTGGCGGGCTTGAGGTCGGCGGCGCTGAACTTGTAGCCGCGGCCATAGACGGTTTCGATATATTGATGGCCGCTGGCGGCCGCCGTCGACAGCTTCTTGCGCAGCTTGCAGATGTAGACGTCGATCACCTTGTCGAAGGGCTGATCGTCGTCCATGCCGTAGACCGCATCATAGATCGCCGCGCGGCTGACCACGCGGTTCGCGCTGAGCACCAGATGCTGGAAGATCGCGTGCTCGCGCCGCGACAGCCGAACCCGCTCGCCCGAGACCTCGGGGTCGCGGCCGTCGAAGAAGGCCTCGACCTCGCCCACGGTGACGCTTTCGGCGGCATGGCCATAGATGCGGCGGTTGATCGCGTTGATCCGGCTGGCGATCTCGGCGCCGTCGGCCTGCGGGCCCAGAACATCGTCGGCCCCGGCATCAAGCAGCGGCGCCGGATCGCCCCCCGAGGGCTGCCCGGGCAGAACCAGCAGCGGATTCTGACAGCCCTGCTTGCGGATGAGGCGAATAAGCGCCAGCGCCCGCGGCGTGGTGCCGATCAGGATCGCGCGGGTGTCGCTGCCCTTGCGGTTCAGGCGCTCCAGATCCGATCCGAAGAAGGTCTCTTCCACCGTCACCGGCTGCAAGGGGGTGCCGCGCAGCCGGTCCATAAGCGTCCGGCGCGCGGCCTCGCGGGGTTCGTAGACATAGAGATACATGTCTGGATCGCCTCTGTGGTCCTTGCGCACGATTGGGATGAGCTTAGGCGGCGCAAGAATTGTGGTCAACAGTAAATGAATTAATACTTGCTGGACTTCATGAATAGAATTGAGTAATTCTTTGGAAAGACCTTGTCCGGGGGTTTTCCGGATCCGTCGATGTCTGGCCCTGTCGAGAGGACCTGCCATGTCCGCCTTCCTTGCCATCCTTCCGCGCCGGGCCCCGATTGCGTTGATCCTGGCCGCGCTGGCTCTGGGCTTCGCGCTGCTCGCGCCCGGCGCGGGACAGGCCGAGGTGCGCATCAAGGACATCGCCCAGTTCGAGGGCGTGCGTGACAACCAGTTGGTCGGCTATGGTCTGGTGGTGGGGCTGAACGGCTCGGGCGACACGCTGCGCAACAGCCCGTTCACCCGCAAGTCGATCGAGGGGATGCTGGAACGCCTGGGCGTCGGCAACCTCAGCCAGGACGCGATCAAGACGCGCAACACCGCGGCGGTGATGGTGACGGCAAAGCTGGCGCCGTTCTCGCGCCGGGGGTCGAACATCGACGTGACGGTCTCGTCGCTGGGCGACGCCACCAGCCTGCGCGGCGGCACGCTGATCGTGACCCCGCTGACCGGCGCCGATGGCGAGATCTACGCCGTGGCCCAGGGGCCGGTGGCGGTGGCGGGCTATAATGCCAAGGGCAACGCCGCCAGCGTGACCTCGGGCGTGCCGACCGCCGCCCGCATCGCCAACGGCGCGATCGTCGAGCGCGAGGTGAAGTTCAATCTGAATTCGCTCAGCTCGGTGCGGCTGGCGCTGCGCACCCCCGATTTCACCACCGCCGAGCGGGTGCGCGATGTGATCGACGGCAAGCTGGGGGCGGGGACGGCACGGGTGCTCGACAGCGGCACAATCCAGGTGCAGCGCCGTGGCAAGGAGGACGTCCCCGGCATGCTGGCCTCGATCGAGCGGCTGCGGGTGAAGGCCGACAGCGTCGCCAAGGTGGTGATCGACGAAAAGACCGGCACCATCGTGATCGGGGAAAACGTCCGCATCGACCGGGTGGCGATTTCCGAGGGTGGCCTGACGGTGAAGGTGCGCGAGCACTACAAGGTCAGCCAGCCCAAGCCCTTGTCGATCGGCAACACCGTGGTGGTGCCCGAGACCAACCTGAAGGTCGAGGAGAAGAACACCAAGTTCACCGTGCTCGACGGCGATGTCAGCCTGCAGGATCTGGTCGACGGGCTGAACGCGATCGGGGTGACGGCGCGGCAGACCATCGGGATCTTGCAGGCGATCAAGGCCGCCGGCGCGCTGCATGCGGAATTGGAGATCATCTAGACCATGGTCGACGCACCCGCCTCCAGAATGCCTGTCCGTCCCCTGCTGTCAGAGTCGCCGTCGAAAGCCTCTGCCTCTGCCTCCGCCACCGACCCGCTGGCGGCCAAGCGCAAGGCGGCGGCGAAGGATTTCGAGACCGTGTTCCTGGGCCAGATGGTCGATCAGATGATGAAGACGGTGAAGCTGGGCGGCATGGACGGGGGCCACGCGCAGGAATTGTGGCGCAGCTTCCTGTCGCGCGCCATCGCCGAGCAGATTTCCCAGACCGATACCACCGGCATTGCCCAGTCGGTCGAGCGCACGCTGCAGGCCTATGGCTCGAAAGGACCGCGCACATGACCCCCGAACCCGGCCGCATGGCCCGCCGTATCGCCGCCCGCCGCGCCCATGGCGACGCCGCTCCGATCACCGAAGAGGACGCCCAGAACCTGGCGCAGTTCGACGCCGACGTCGCCGCCGTGACCGAGGTGCTGCGCACCGAGATCGCCGCGATCGAGGCGGGCCGCATCGACGAGGTCACCGATCTTTATCCGCGCAAGGCCGAGCTGTTGAAGCGGATCGAGGTGCTGATGCCGGTGGTCGAGCCCTTCCTGAGCGCCCGGATCGACACCGATCCCGACCTGCGCGCCCGTCTGGCCGCCCTGAAGGCCGCCGTCAGCGAGGACGGCGCCTTGCTGGAACGGATCTCGGAGGCGACGACCGCGATCGTGCGCGAGATCGACAAGATCCGCGACCGCCACAGCCTGAACGGCCTTTACGGCAAGCGGGGCGAGCGCCGGGCCGACCCCTCGCAGACCCCTCGCGGAATTGACAAGACTTTGTGATTCCGCCACTTTTTCGACACAATTGAGGTGGCGCGAGGCGGTCTCTGTGACCCGATCGACACGCTCACGTTAACCATCCCTTAACCTTTTCCGCAAGTTTCATTTCCACGGTTCAGACCGTTTCCCGACAGAATGCGGGAGTGATTGAGAAAGAAACCTCAACGGAGAACAGAAAATGTCTTCGATTCTGACCAACTCTGCCGCCATGACCGCGCTTCAGACCTTGAAGCAGGTCAATCAGGGCCTTCAGCAGACCCAGGACCGCATCTCGACCGGCCTGAAGATCCAGTCCGCCAAGGACAACGCGTCGTACTTCGCCATCTCACAGCAGATGAAGGGCGACAGCGGGATGTACAAGTCGATCAACGAGTCGCTGACGATGACCAAGAACTCGGTCTCGACGGCAAGCCTTGGTGCCTCGACGGTGAACGATCTGACGCAGCAATTCGTGCAGCAGGTGTCGTTCGCCCAGGGCTCCTCGGTCGACCACGTCAAGGTGCAGGCGACGCTGGACAGCCTGGTCTCGCAGATCAAGACCACGATCAGCCAGGCCACGTTCAACGGCAATGATCTTGTCAACAGCACCTCGGCAGTGACCGTGGTAACCGGGATCAGCCGGGCGGGTGGTACCTTCGCGACCACGACCATGACCTTCAACAAGGTCGATCTCGCGTCGATCGCGTCCTCGCTGGGCACGATCAAGATCGGCTCGGCCAACGTCACCGCCTCGACGCTTTCGGCGGCGCTGACCACGGCGCAAACCCAGCTGACCAGCGCGATCAACGCGGCGACCACCATGGGCGTTGCCGAGACCTCGCTGACCACGCAGCAGGACTTCCTGTCCAAGCTGACCAACAAGCTGGATGCCGGTGTGGGCAGCATGGTCGACGCGAACATGGAGCAGGAAGCGGCCAAGCTGCAATCCTACCAGGTGCAGCAACAGCTCGCGACTCAGTCTCTGTCGATCGCCAACAAGGCGCCGCAGAACATCCTGAGCCTGTTCCGCTGACGCGGCCCGGGTAGGGAACGGACGGGGCGGGCCCTTCGGGGCCCGCCCCACCGGCGCCAGAAAGGCACCGCGCCGCGCCCCGCCCGGATCACGTTGACAGAAGTTAACGCAATCCGTCGCCTCAACCGGAGCCCCCTCAATGAGTTACGCCGCAGCCTATCAGCGCACGCTCACCGAAACCGAAAACCCCCGCCAGATCGAACGCCGGCTGCTGGCCCGCGTCACCGGGGATCTGGAACGCCAACTGCCGCATTTCGCCGCCGCCACCGACCTTGCCGCCCGGCTTGAAGTGCTGGCCAACGGCCTGGGCCAGGCGATCTGGGAAAACCAGCGCCTCTGGCTGAACTTCGTCTCTGACCTTGCCGAGCCCGAAAACGCGTTGCCGCCGCAGCTGCGTGCCGGGCTGATCTCGATCGGCCTCTGGGTCGAGCGCCATTCCCAGCAGGTGATGCGCGGCCTGGCCGACCCCCGGCCGCTGGTCGAGGTGAACCAGAACATCGTCAACGGGCTGGCCGGCATCGGCACAAGCCCGCGCCTCGCCGAGGAGGCCTGATCATGGCGCTCAAGATCACGCTGAAGCCGCATGAGCGTATGGTGATCAACGGTTGCGTCATCCGCAATTCCGACCGCCGCCATGTGCTGATCATCGAGAACCGCGCCGATGTGGTGCGCGGCGAGGACCTGCTGGGCGAGGACATCCCCGCCACGCCGGTGAAAGAGGCCTATTTCCTGATCCAGACGGCGCTGATCCAGCCCGATCTGCGCTCGGTCCTGGTGCCGAAGATCCAGACCCGGCTGGTCGATATCGCGACGATCTACAGCGTCCATATGACGGATGGTGTGTTCGAGGCCGCGAATTTCGTCGCGGTGCAGGATTTCTACAAGGCGATGGCGGCGCTGCGCACGCTGATGCGGCACGAGGAAGAGGTTCAGGCGACGTTGGACAGGCAATTGGGCGAGGACGCGCCGCAGGCATCGCCGGTCTCCGGGGTGCTTGAGCCGGTCGTCGGGGCGGATTTCGCCGGGGAATAGGAGGCGCGGATGCTCTCGATCTCGGGGATGAGCAGTCAGTTGGCACTGAAGCTTCTGGATGCGACCCAGACGCGGGAGTTGCAGGTGATTCAGGATGGCCCGGCGAATGCCCGGGCGATCCAGAAGTTCAAGGATCAGGTCGCGTCGATCACGAATGCGAAGGATCTGGTCAAGAACTACGATGTCTACAGTTTCGTCATGCAGGCCTACAATCTGAAGGATCAGATGTTCGGCAAGGCGATGATCCAGAAGATCCTGGAAAGCGACAAAAGCCAGACCGGATCGCTGATCAACAAGATGACGGATTCGCGCTTCACCACCTTTTACGATGCGATGGGTTTCACCGCGAACGGGACCCAGAACAGCAATTTCGCCGACCCCACCTGGCAGGACAAGGTGGTCCAGCGTTTCGTGCAGCAGACCTATATCAACGACGAGGCGAAACAGAATGCCACTGTCGGGGTGGCGCTGGAATTTCGTCAAAAGGCGCCTCTGGTCAAGTCCTGGTACGACATCCTCAAGGACAAGAATATGGGCTCCTTCATGCGCCGGGTTCTGAATGTCCCCGATGCCGTGGTGAACCAGCCGCTGGACAAGCAGGTCGGTATTTTCCAGCAGAAATACGCCATCACCAAGCTGCAGAACCCGGCCGAAGTGCAGACGCTGGTGCAGAAATACGTCATCATGTCGGACGTGCAGAACGCCGCGGCGACCTTGGCCAACAATCCCGCGGTGTCGCTGATCACCGATGCGGTCAACAGCGGCTCGGGCGCCTATGTGCCGGCGACGCTGGATATATCGGCCATCAACATGAGCGCCTTTTCGGCCAGCAAGCTTTACGGCTAGGCAGGGCCGCAGGCCCCCGGCGCCAAGATCCGCATCCGCGACGCGTGCGGGCACCGGCGCATGCGGGCCCTAGGCCATGGCGGGGCCAGCACCGGTAAAGGGGCCGTGGCGGAAGCCGCAGCTTAGCCGCGCGCCCCAGGCGCGGGCCAGGGCCTCGGCCTGGCTGCGGATCAGGCGGGCGAATTCGGCCGGCAGGGGCGCCTCGCTGGACACTTCCAGGGTGATGTGATCGCCTAGGCGCCGCGCGTCCAGATGGACCGCGCCGGCCTCGGGCAGATGCCCGGAAAGCTGGGCGAACTGTGCCGCAAGCGCCTCGGTCAGCGAGGGCGGAGGCGCCTCGGCGGGGGCGGGCTCGTCCGCGGCCTCCTCTCCCGGTGGCGCGTCGGGGCCGGTGGTCAGGGTCCACTCGACCAGATCCAGCGGATCGCGCTGAGGCGGGCGCGGGGCCTCGACCGCCTGGGGCGGGGCGGGGGCATCGTCGGGGGTTTCCCCCTCCGCGCCGCCGAAATCCGCGGGGCCGGTGCCCGGCCGGGCGCGGCGGTGGGTGCGGCGGCTGCCAGAGGGGCCGGTGCGCCCCGGAAACAGTGCCGCGATCAGCCCATAGAGCGGCGCGCCCGGCGGCGGCGGCGCCCCCAGCGCGCCACCGGCCCCGGGCAGGATCGGGGCAAGGCTTGCAAGTGCGGCCGAGGGAAGATGCGGGGTCAGCGCCTCGGCCACCAAGGCCGCGGGCATGGGCGGGGCCACGGGTGGGGCGGCGCCGGGGCCGGGGGCCGCGCCGCCGGCGGGCGTCGGGGCGGGCGTCGGGGCGGGCGCGCCGGGGCGCAGAAGCTCGGCCTCGATCCGGCCGGTCTGGGGGTTCATCCGCAGGCGCACCCGGTCGCCCGGCATCAGGCCCGCCGCGGCCTCGGGGGCGAGGACCAGGCCCAATGCGGTGGCGACGCGCGCGCCGCCGTCGGCCAGCATCGACGAGACGCGCCCGTCGATCCAGCCCGATTGCGCCAGCTGCCGCAGCGCGGCGCCGCCGGCGGGAAGCGGCGCGGGGGGCAGGCCGCCGGGTCCGGTGGGCCCGCCCAGGCTCATTCGATCATCACGTCGTCATCGTCGTCCATCGGCAGCCGGATCACCTCTTCCTCGGCCAGTTCCAGCGCGCCGTCGATCAACTGCGCCTGGGCATTCTGCACCTCGCGCCCGCGCACCGGGCCCATGGCGTTCATCTCTTCGATCAGCATATCGCGAGAGCGCTGCGGCAGCGCCTGAAGGAAGTAATCGCGCACCTCCTTCTTGGCGCCGCGCAGCGCCAGCGGCAGGGTCTGGCCCTCGACCGTGCGCATCACCTTGGCCAAGCTGCCCAGATCCAGCCGCATGAGATCGTCGAAGGTGAACATCTTGGCCTTGATCGCGCTGAAGGCATCGGGCACGCGCTGTTCCAGTTCGTGGCTGACTTCCTCGAACAGGTTGGAATCGAGCTTGTTGAACAGATCGGCCATGCGCTGCTGGGTGTCGGGCGCCGCGCTGCGTGAGGCGGCGGCCAGGAATTCCTGGCTCAGGGTTTCCTCGATCTGCGCCAGGGCATGGCGCGGCACCTGATCGATGGCGATCATCCGTTCGGTCACCTCGACCATGCGGGCCTGACCCAGAAGCGGCAGCACCTTGGCGGCGGTGTCGGGTTTCACCTTGGTCAGGATCGCGGCGATGGTCTGGTCGTGCTCTCCCTTGATGAAGCCCGCGATCACCTGCGGGTCGAGCGACGAGAAGTGATCCCAGATGTTGCGCCCCAGCAGCGGGCCCTGGATCTCTCCCATGATCTCTCCGACCCGGCCATCGGGCAGGAAGCCGCGCAGCATTGATGCCGCCATTTCCACCGATCCCACCACCGTCGAGCCGGACGAGGCGGACGAGAGGAATTCGTTGATCACCTCTTCGACCTGGATCTGCGGGATCGTGCCCAGCCCCGAGATGGCCCGGGTGATCGCGTGGATGTCGAATTCGTCGAGCCGCTTCATCAGCTCGGATCCGTGCTCTTCGCCGAGGCAGAGGAACAGGATCGCGGCCTTTTCCGGCCCCGTCAGGCGGCGGGGCTTGTCAGAGGGTCGGGCAAGGGTGGCGGCGGCGTTCATGCGCATGGGATTGTCCCTGTCAGCCCCCGCCTGAATAGGCGAGGTAGGAATGCATCAAGCTTCCGGCCAGCATATACCAGCCGTCGATCAGCACGAAGAAGATCACCTTGAACGGCAAGGAAATCATCACTGGCGGCAGCATCATCATGCCGGCACTCATCAGCACCGAGGCGACGATCAGGTCGATCGCGATGAAGGGCAGGTAGATCAGGAAACCGATGGTGAAGGCGCGGCGCAGTTCCGAGATCATGAAGGCCGGCACCAGCACCCGCCAGCTGGCCTGAGCGGGCGTCGCGGGAAGCGGCGGCTCGGGCAGGGCCTTGGCGCCCGGGGCCGGTTGCGGCGCGGACAGGTTCTGAAACAGCCCGATGTCCTTGGGCCGCGTGTTGGCGAACATGAAGGCCTTGAACGGCGCGCCGATCAGCGGAAAGGCCTGTTCCTCGGTGATCTTGTTCTGCATCAGGGGTTGCAGCCCCTGGTTCCATGCGTCGTTGAACACCGGCTGCATGACGAAGAAGGTCATGAACAGCGCCATCGCCGACAGCACCATGTTGGGTGGCGTCTGGTTCAGCCCCAGCGCCGAGCGCAGCATCGAGAACACGATCACGAAGCGGGTGAAGGAGGTCATCACCACCAACAGCCCCGGCGCGATCGACAGCACCGTCATCAGCGCGATCAGCTGCAACAGCCGCCCGCTGAGCGAGGCCGTGTTCCCCGCCGTCGCCTGCGGCCCGTTCAGGGTTTGCGCAAAGCCCTTCAACAGATCGCCCGCGCCCGCGGCAAAGCCCGCATCCCCCCCCGCCTGCTGCGCCACGGCGACGCCACCCGCCAGCATCAGCGGCAGGGCCAGCAGCAGCGCGCGGCCCAAGGCCGGGGTCAGCGCAGGCGGCAGGTGCAGGGGCGAGCGGCGGCGCGACATCGCGGTCAGCCGGCGCGCTTGCTGACGTAATCCTTGACGATCTCGGTCAGGGTCACGCCGATGCGGTTCTCGCCCACCTTGACCAGATCGCCGCGCGCCACCAGACGGTCGTTGATCATCACGTCCACCGGCTCGCCGATCTTCTTGTCCAGCTCGATCACCGAACCGCGCGACAGGCTTAGCAGTTGCGCGATCGGCATCCGTGAATGGCCCAGCACGATCTGCACGTTCAGGCTGACGTTCAGCATCGCGTTGATGTTGTGGCCGCCGGCCTCGGCGGTCTGGGCGTTGACCATGGTTTCGATCACCGTCTCGGCCGCGCCCTCGTCAGGGGGTGAGGCAGGTGTGGCGCCCTGAGTGGCGTCCGGTGCGTTGGGGGGCTGGTTCGGATCTGTATCGGACATCAGGTGGCCTTCTTGGTCGAAGAGGTTTCCGAGGCGGAAGCAGAAGCAGAAGCGTTCGCTGGGCCGGCGCCAGAGGTCGGGGCCAGCAGCGCCGCCGCATCCTTCAGCGCGTCGAGGATCGCGTCGCAGACATCGGCGTAGCTGTATTCGGCAAATCCGTCCTCCCACGAGACATGGGCATTGCCCGGCGCAAGCGACGGATCGGCGACGATCTCGGTCTGCTGGGCGCCCAGGCGCTCGGCGGTCAGGGCCTGCAGCTCTGGCGCCATCAGGTCGCGGGTCGCGGGCGACAGCCGGATGCGCAGCCGCGGCCGGCCCAGGGCCAGTCCGATCAGGCGGCGGATCTCTTCCGCCGCGGCCGCCGCCGAACGCTGGGCGATGAATTCGGGAAACACGCGCTCGCAGACCGAAAGCGCGAAATCGAGAAGCTGCCCCTCCAGCGCGGCGCGGTGCGCCAGCCGGTCGGCGAGCATCCGGTCAAGCCGCGGCATCAGCGCCTCAAGGGCGGCGGCGCGGCGCGCCTCGATGCGGCCCAGGGCCTCGGCCTCGCCCGCGGCGTGACCTTCGGCCAGCCCGCGTTCATGCGCGATCCGGGCGGCGGATTCGGCGGCGGCGGACAGATCGTCAGGGGTGTAGACGGCGGCCAGCGCACGGGCGGCGGCGCGGGCCTCGTCTTCCAGTTCAGTATCGAAATCGCGGTGATAGACGGAATTCATTTCGCCGGTGCCTCCTCTGCCAGCCAGCCGCGCAGGACCTTCATCGCCTCATTCGGATCGTCGTCGACGAAGCGGCGGATCGTGTCGACGCGGCGCTTGAGCTTGCTGCCGTGAACCGCCAGCGCGCCCATGAATTCGTCTTCCTCGGGATCGAGGGCGGGCATTTGCGGCGCGGGCAGGGTGCGCGACGCTCCGATCGTGGCGCTGGGCGCCGCGGGTTCGGGATGCGAGGCGGCAAGGCCTGCGCCATTGGCGGCCTGGCCCGGGGCCGGGGCGCCGCCGGGCAGGGCGGGATGCGCGCCGGGCGCCGACAGGGCCGCCGACAGGGACGCCGCGTGGGCCGGATCCTGGCCCGGGGCGGGACGTTCCATCAGCTTGGCCAGCACCGGCCGGACGCCGAAGATCAGCGCCAGCGCCACCACCGCCAGCCCCAGCAGCCAGCGCAGGATCGCCACCGAATTGTTCGACAATCGCTGCATCAGGGTGGGGCCCACCGGTTCCCCCACATCCATCGAGTAATCCATGAACCGCAGGCTTTCGACCGACACGGAATCGCCGCGCTTCGCCTCGAACCCGATCGCCGATTCCACCAGCGTCTTGAGGCGGGCGATCTCTTCGGCCGAGCGCGGCTTGTAGATGACCTTGCCGTCCTTGCCGACGTCGTAGATGCCGTTCACCAGCACCGCGACCGACACCCGCTGAACCGCCCCCGCCTCGGTCGTCGTCTCGGACCGGGTCGAGCCGATCTCATAGGTGGTGGATTCGTTGGTCTTGGACGAGGCATTGCTGTTGCCCGAGGCGCTTTGCGGCCCCTGCAGCGCTGGCGGCAGATTGGCGCCCACGCCGACCTGTCCGCCGGACTTGCTGTCCTGGGCCTTGGCCTGGCTGGTGCTGGTCGAACGCACCACCTGCTGGTCGGGGTTGTAGCTTTGGCTGACCACGACGTTGCGCGAATGATCGAGGCTGACCGAGACCTGAACCCGCGCGTTGCCCGCGCCGACCCGGGCCGACAGGATCTGTTCGATATTGCGCGCCATCCGGTCCTCGATGGCGGATTTCGACCCCTCCAGCGAGGCGGCGTTGTCACTGCCGCTGTCCTCGGCCAGGACCGTGTCGCCGCGTGCCGACAGCACGGTGACGCGGCCCGGCGACATCTCGGCCACGGCGGCCGAGATCAGGTTGCGGATCGCCAGCGCCTGACGCCGGCTGACGGTATGCCCCGCCGCCGCCCGCACGATCACCGAGGCGCTGGGATCGGGCGCCGAACGGGCAAAGGCCTGACGTTCGGGCAGCACCAGATGCACCCGCGCGCTCTGGATCCCGTCGAGCGTCTGGATCGAGCGCGCGAGTTCTCCCTCCATCGCGCGCAGGCGGTTGATGTGCTGCATGAAACTGTTCATGCCCAGACCCGAGGATTTGTCGAAGATCTCCCAGCCCGGCTCGCCATCCGAGGGCAGGCCCTTCTCGGCCAGCGCCATGCGCGCACGGGCCACATCGGGGCGCGGCACGCGCACGCTGGCGCCGTCGGAACTGACCTGATTGGTAATCCCCGCCTTGTCGAGCGCATCGACCATCGAGGCCGCAGAACCCGGCGACAACTGGCTGTAGAGCGTCGTGTAATCCGGCGTCGTCAGCAGCGACAGGCCGAACAGCAGCGACACCACCCCAGCCAGCCCGGCGCCTGCCAGAATCATCAGCCGCCGAGAGCCGAGCGCGCGAAGATTGTCGATGATCTGCTTCACGGTGCCGCCATTCATTGGGTCTTCTACATGAATTCATCCTAATCTATCCTTCAAAAGAAAGTAAAGATTAAGTTTATACTTGCATCGAAGCTGCTTTCAGGGGAAATATTGTGATCAACGGGTAAGGACAGCAAGTAAAGCCATGGTCGACGCCGCCGCCAACGAAGATCAAGAGCCGCAAGGCCGCGATGGCTTCCTTGGCCGTCGCCGTGGGCTGATCCTGGTGGCGCTGGGGCTCAGCGTGGTGGCGCTTGCGGGCGGCGCCTGGATGGGCCTTTCGGGGCGGCAGGCCGCGGCCCCGGCGCAGGACGCCCAATCCGCCGTGAAGGCTGCGGCGGATGCGGGCCATGGCGGCGCGGCTGCGGGTGGCCCGGCGCTGGGGATGCTCGATTTCAAGGATATCGTGGCGAACATCTCTGGCAGTTCGGCCAGCGGTCAGCCGGCCGAGCGGCTGATGAAAATCCGCTTCGACATGACCTATTCCGACCCGGAAAAGAGCAAGGCGCTGATGGAAAAGAAGAAACCCTATCTGCGCGATGCGATCCTGTCCTATCTGCGCCAGTTGCATGAGGCCGATCTGCGCGGTTCTGACGGGTTGTTCCTGCTCAAGGCCGAGCTTTTGAAACGCGCGCGTGCCGTGGTCGGCAGTGACGCGCCGCAGGAATTCCTGATCGTCGATCTGGTGATGCAATGAGCGACACCGCCTCTCCCGCGCCCAAGGCGTATCTGGAAGAAGAGCTGATCCGGCGCGCGACGCTGAATTACGAGCCGCTGCCGATGCTTGAGGTGATCGCCGAGCGGATGGTGCTGTCGCTGACCTCGTCCTTCAAGACGCTCACCGCCTCGGTGGCCGAGGCGAAGATGCGCGCCTTCAAATATGCCTCCTACGGCGATGCGATGGCCGCGCTGCCGCGGCATGGGATGCTGGCGGTCTGCCACGCGACCCCGTGGGACGGGCATCTGCTGGCCTCGATGGACGGCGATTTTCTGTTCTCGGCGCTGGAATTGATGCTGGGCGGACGGGCCGAACGCATCACGTCGCACCCGGTCGAGCGCGGCTTTACCTCGATCGAGCGGCGGATGGGTCAGCGGCTGGCCGAGGGGGTGATGAAGGATCTGTCCGAGGCGCTGCGTCAGGTCGCCGAAGTCGAGCTGAAGGTCGAGCGGATGGAGGTGAACCCGCAATTCGCGATCATCGCCCAGCCCTCCAGCCCGGCGGTGCTGATGCAGATCGATGTGGAGTTCGAATCCAGCCGCGGCAAGATCGCGCTGGTGCTACCCTATGGCACGCTGGATCCGATCAAGCGCAAGCTGACCAAGGTGTTCTACGGCGAGCGCCTGGGCGGTGACGATGCCTGGCGCAGCCATTTCACCGACCGCATCGAACATTCCACTGTCAGCCTGACCGCGCAATTGCACGAACGCAGCTTTCCCATGAACGAGGTGCTGGGCTGGACCGTGGGCGACACGATCGATTTGCGGCTATCGGATGACCAGCCGGTGACGATGCTCTGCGCCGGGGTCGAGATGTTCCACGGTGTGATGGGCAAGCGGCAGAACGGGTCAGCCGCGGTGCGGGTGACCGAAGATTTTCATGGAAGGGAAGGATTCAACTATGATCTCCTTGGCGACTAACCTCTTGATCCTTGTCCTCCTTGCAGGCGTGATGGGCTATGCCATGCTGCTGCAGCGCCGGGTCGGGCGGCTGATGGCGGCGCTGGAGGAACTGGGCCCGATGGTCTCGGCCTTTTCGGCGGCGGTGGACAAGTCCGAACAATCGGTGGCCGAGCTGAAGGGCGCCACCGACGAGGCCATGCGCGGTGCGGCCCAGGCCGCCACCGCCGAGGCCGCCGCGCTGCAAGATGCGGTGGCGCCGGTGTCGTTCTCGTCCGTCCGCCGGCGTCCGGTGGCCGGGATGACCCGGCTGACCGGCAAGTCCGATCTGGTCAAGAGCTTCTTCGATCGCAGCCGCACCACCCGCGCCGAGGCCGCGGGGCAATGGTGACGGTCACCCCGTTCAAGCTGATGATCGGCCTTCTGGCGGTGGCGGGGGCGGCGAAGGCCGCGACCAGCCTGCCGATCGCAGGGCAGGACACCGCCCCCGCGCGGCTGATCTTCGCCTCGGCCTCCGCACCGGCCTCTGCACCGGCCTCCGCGCCGGCCTCTGCTCCGGCCGCGGGGGGCCATGGCGGCACCGGCGCCGAGGCCAAGGCGCCCCCCGCCGCGACGGCCGCGGCAAGTGCCTCGGCGGCGAAATGCCAGACGCCGGAAGAGCTTTTGCAATCCTTTCGCCAGGAACGCGCGCTGATCGACCGCCAGAAGGCGGCGCAGGCCGCACGCGCGGCCAAGCTGGCGCTGGCGCAGCAAGGCGTCGATGCCGAAACCCAGCGGCTGAAGGCGCTGAAGGCCGAGGTCGAGGGGCTTCTGAAGACGGCGACGACGGCGCATGACGCCGATCTTGAGCGTCTGGTGAAGCTTTACAAGGCGATGAAGCCGCAGGATGCGGCCTCGATCCTGAACAATTCGGATCTGGAAGTGACCGTGATGGTCCTGTCCACGATGAACGAACGCAACGCCGCGCCGATCATGGCCCAGATGTCGCCCGACCGGGTGCATGCGGTGTCGAAGATCATTCTGGAACGCTCGAAACTGCCGGGCGATCAGAACATCGTGCGGGTCAAGCTGAACAACTGAGTATCGGGCCGGGCCGGGCCGCAGCGTGTGGGGCGCGCGGGGCGGGGCCCTATTCCACCTGCCGCAGCTCGGACCCCTGGGGCGGCTTGCGGCGGATATTGCGGCGCAGATCCAGCACATAGCCGATGATCTCGGCCACCGCCTGCCAATGCTCGACCGGCACGGCTTCGTCGATCTCGACCTTGGCGTGTAACAGCCGCGCGAGGGGCTTGTTTTCCACGATTGGCACGTCATGGGCATGGGCCAGCTCGCGGATGTGGCGGGCCATCAGATCGGTGCCCTTGGCCACGCAGACGGGCGCCGTGTCGCGGCCCATCTCATAGCGCAAGGCCACGGCGAAATGGGTCGGGTTGGTCAGGATCACGCTGGCCGTTGGTACCGCCTGGGCGGCGCGCTGGCGGGCCCGCTTGCGCTGGATCTGCTGGCGCTTTCCCTTGAGCTGCGGATCGCCTTCCTGTTCCTTGTGCTCGTCGCGCAGCTCCTTCAGCGTCATGCGCTGTTTCTTCAGCCATGACAGGCGCTTCCAGATGACATCGGCCAGCGCCACCGGCAACAAAAAGGCGCAGGCCGCCGCCAGCAGCAGCGCCGCGAAATGGCCGATATAGCCGGGCAGCGCCTCGGGCTGCAGGCCGGGGCCCTGCCAGATGTCGCGCACCGCCTGCAGGGTGAACCAGACCGCCAGCGCGCCGATCACCAACACCTTGGCGACGCTCTTGAGGAATTCGATGAAGGCGGAGGGCGCGAAGATCCGCTTGAACCCGCCGATCGGCGAGATCTTGTCGGGCTTGGGGCGGATGCGTTCCAGCGCCACGACCGTCTCACCCTGGATCAGCACGCCGAACAGCGCGGCCAGCACGATGCCACCCAAGATCGGCAGCACCGGCCGGGCCAGCGACAGGCCCAGATCGCGCAGGATGTGGCCCACGTCGGTCAGCCCCGCGTTGCCGGTGCCGACCTGCACCTGACCCGCCGCCGTGAAGGCCCCCGACAGCGCCCCGGCCAGCGGCGTCGCGATCTGCGGCAGCGCCAGCACCACGATCAGCAACAGCGCGAAAAAGGCCATCAGCGCGCCCGGCTCTCGCGAGGAGGGCACATCGCCCTGCTTGCGGGCATCGCGCAGCTTCTTCTCGGTTGGCTGCTCGGTCTTCGAGTTCTTGTCGTCGTTTTCCTCGGCCATCCGCGCCCCCTAGAACACGAAGCTTCCGAACCACTGCGAGAAGCGGTCCAGGAAGGTGGCCAGCATCGAGGGGATGGCCACGGAAAGGATCAGGAAGCCCGCGCCGATCAGCACCGATCCGGCGACGAAGAACACCGGCAGCGAGGGCATCATCCGGTTGGCCAGCCCCAGCCCGAGGTTCAGGATCATTCCCATCACCAGAAACGGCGCCGCCAGCGTCAGCCCGATGTAGAAGCTGGCCTGTACCGCCTTCACCATCTGGCTGGCCATGTCGCCCAGGATCGGCTGGCCGAAGGGAAACACCTGATAGGAATAGAGCAGCGCCCGGATGATGACGTAGTGGGTGTTGGTGGCGAACATCGCGGCCAGACCGCCGACCATCAGGAAGGTTGCCACCATGGTCGCGCCCTGGAAACTGCCAAGGCTGGGCCCGAAGGCGTTGGCCAGCCCCGAGACCTGACCGATCTGGGCGCCGGCGAATTCCAGCGCGGTAAAGATCGTCCGCGCCGCCAGCCCGATCCACAGCCCCACCGTCACCTCGGCCGCCATCAGCCGCGCCACCATCGCCAGATTGTCCGCCGGGATTGGCGGCACCGGCGTCGCCGGATACAGCGCCAGGCAGATCACCAGCGCCAGCGCCAGCCGGGCCCGCGCGAAGACATAGCTTTCGCCAAACCCCGGCATGAAGATCAGCGCGCTGCCCAGCCGCGCGAAGACCAGAAGAAAGCCCATCATCTGGCCGCTGACGAAGGCCTCAAGCCCAAATCCCGGCACCATCCCCATTCGCTAGCCGCCGATCGTGCCAAGGGTGCGCAGCGCGGCCTTGCGGTGGATCTCGTTGTGGGAAATCACCTGGGTCATCGGGCTGACGCGTTCCAGCATCGAGCGCACGAAGCTGCGCACCTCGGGGCTGACCATGATTGCGGGCCATTCGTCGCGTGCCGCGAATTGCTGGATCAGCCGGCGCGCATCCATCACGAATTCCTGCACCCTCTGGGGCGACATCAGCAGGTTGCGCTCGCCGTTGTTGATCCGCACGGCCTCGGTGAACTCGTTTTCCCATTCCGCCGACATCACCAGCACCGGCACGAAGCCCGCCGGATCCGTCAGCGCCTTGCAGATCTGGTTGGCCAGCCGCGCGCGCACATGATCGGCGATCATCGCCACGTTCTGGCCGCGCGTGCTGACCTCGGCCACCGCCTCGACGATCAGCGGCAGGTTGCGGATCGAGACGCGCTCGGCCAGCAGCGCCTGCAGCACCTGTTGCAGCAGCACGGCGGGCTGCGGGGTGGTGATCTCGGTGACCAGCTTCTGATAGTCACGGTCGAGCTTCTTGATCAGCTCCTGCGTCGCGCCATAGGTCAGCAGCTCTGGCATATGCTCCTTGATGACCTCGGTCATATGGGTGGTGATGACGCTTTCAGGGTCGACGACGGTATAGCCCTGACGCTCGGCCTCGCCCGACCGGGCCGGGTCGATCCACAGGGCGGACAGGCCGAAGGTGGGTTCCTTGGTGGCCTCGCCGGGGATTGCCAGCGGCTCTCCTGACGGATTGAGGATCATCATCGCGGTGGGGCGGACCTCGCCGCTGGCGACCTCGACGCCCTGCACAAGGATCGCGTAGCCGTTGGTCGGCAGGCCCGCGTTGTCCTTGATCCGGACGGCGGGCAGGACGAAGCCGAAATCCTTGATGAACAGGTTGCGCAGGCTTTTCACCTTGCCCGGCAGCGCCGAGTCGATCGACGAGATCAGCGGCACCAGACCGGCGCCCAGTTCCAGCCGCAGATCGTCGAGATGCAGCAGGTCCTGGGTGGTTTCCTCGCCCTCGGCGCTGGCGGCGCGGGCGTCGGCCTCGGCGCGGGCGTCGGCCTGGGTCCGGTCGCGGGCCTGGGATTGCATGGTGTAGCCCAGGCTCGACATCAGCCCGGCCAGGACCAGGAAGACGAGGGTGGGGAAGCCGGGCAGCAACCCGATCACCAGCAGCAGCCCCGAGGCCATGTACAGCGCCTTGGGAAAGTTCGACAGCTGCCCCAGCACCGCCTCGTTGGCGGCGCCCACGGTGCCGCCCTTGGTCACGATCAGGCCGGCGGCCAGCGACACGACCAGCGCCGGGATCTGCGTGACCAGCCCGTCGCCGATGGTCAGCGTGGTGTAGTTGGTCATCGCCTGGCTGATGGTCAGCCCGTGCTGCACCACGCCGATCAAGATGCCGCCGACGATGTTGATACCGGTGATGATCAGCCCCGCCACCGCATCGCCGCGCACGAATTTCGACGCACCGTCCATCGCGCCGAAGAAGCCGCTTTCGTCCTCCAGCTCCTTGCGGCGGCGGCGGGCCTCGGTCTCTTCGATCAGGCCCGCGCCAAGATCGGCGTCGATGGCCATCTGCTTGCCGGGCATGGCGTCCAGGCTGAACCGGGCCGCCACCTCGGCGATCCGGGTCGAGCCCTTGGTGATGACGACGAAGTTGATCACCACGAGGATCGCGAAGATCACGATCCCGATGACGAAATCGCCCGAGACGATGAACCGCGAAAACCCCTCAATCACGCCGCCCGCCGCGTCCAACCCGGTGTGGCCGCGCGACAGGATCAGCCGGGTGGACGAGATGTTCAGCGACAGCCGCAGCATCGTCACCATCAGAAGGATGGTGGGGAAGGAGTTGAAATCCAGCGGCCGCGGGATCCACAGCGCCACCATCAGGATCAGCACCGACAGCGATAGCGAGATCGCCAGCCCGAAATCCAGCAGGATCGGCGGCAGCGGGACGAACAGCATCCCCAGCACCATGACCACGCCAAGCGCGAAGGCGATGTCGCGGTTCTGAAGGCCCCAGCGGGCCCAGACGGGCGGGTTGCTGCTCTGGCTGCTCATCAACTCAGAACTCCTGCTTGAAATTCGGCAAGACGGGCTGCAGCGCCCGCGTGGAATAGATCGAGACGCGCGGCGCGTCGGCGCCGTCGGACAGCGCCGCCCACCAGCCGATGCCGGGTTGCGGCTCGGGCGGGGGTACGGGCGTCGGGGGCTGCGTGCCCGAAGGTTGCAGGGTGGGGGCCGAGGCGGTCAGGATCCGCGCGCCCAGCCGCTCGGCCAGGTCCGGGGCGCGGGCATTGGCGACCTCGATATTGCGGCTCAGCGCGGCGAGGTAGCGGTTGCGCGCCTTGTCGTTCAGCGAATGGTAGGAGCCGGCGGCCTTCAGCCAATTGCCGCTGCGCGCGTAAAGGTCGCGCAGGAAGCGCGCGGCGTAATCGACATTGGCGACCGGGTCGAAGGCCTGATCGAGGCTGGCGAAAGCGTCGGGATGCCAGCGCAGGTTGACCTGCATGCAGCCCACGTCGATCGACGAGACCCCGGCGGCCTCGCGCGCGTGCACCCAGGCCTTGGCGCGGTCGGGGGTGTCGAACATCCGCCCGTCGCCCGCCGCGTTCACCGTCCAGGGCCAGACCGTCAGCTTGCCGTCGCGCTTCAGACCGGATTCCTGCAGGCCCACCGCCAGCAGCAGATTGCCCGGGATGCCATAGCGCGCCTGCGCCGACAGGATCGCGGAAAGGCAGGCATCGCTCGACACCGGCCGCGCCTGCCGGGCGTAGGAGGGGGCGGGCGCGGGCGTGGCCGCCATGGCGGGCGGCGCGGGCCGCTCTGACGGCGTGTAGAACCCGGCCCAGCCCTCGGCCGCCACCGGCGCGGCGGCAAGTGCGGTCAGCAGGGGCACCGCCAGCAGGGGCGCGCCAAGACGGGACGCGGCAAGACGGGGGCGGGCGCGCCTCATAGCCCGCCCATTGTGATGATGTCGAAGACGTGCATCGCCAGCCGGTCGAGCGTGGCGAACATGAAGGGCAGGGTCAGGACCAGCCCGACGAAGATCGCCACGATCTTCGGCACGAAGGTCAGCGTCATCTCCTGGATCTGGGTCAGCGCCTGGAAGAAGGCGATGCCCAGCCCGACGATCAGCGCCAGCGCCAGGATCGGGCCCGAGGCGATCAGCACGGCCCAGATCGTCTGGGTCAGGATCGCATAGACATCGGTCTGATCCATGACGCCCCCCCTCAGATCGGCATTTGCATGATCTGCTGATAGGCCTCGACCAGCTTGTTGCGCACCGCGACCCCTACCTTGACGGTGCTTTCCAGCGACATCGTCGCCTCGACCACGCTTTGCGTATCGACCTTGCCGGCCAGACCGGCCTGCACCGTGGCCTCGGCCTGGCGGGTGGAGTGGATCGCGTCGGTCGCGGCCTTGCCGACCATCTCGGCAAAGGTCTCGCCGCCCTGCTGGGCGATCGGCTGGGGCGCCGCGGGGCCGCCTTGCAGGGCGCGCGCGCTGCCATAGGCGCCGCGTGCCAGAGACGCCGACAGGACCGGGGAAAAATCGCTCATGCGTCACCTATTTCAGCAGATCGACGATCTGCTGTTCCATCTTCCGCCCGCTCTCGAGCATGTTGATATTCGCCTCGTAGCTGCGTGAGGCTTCGCGCATGTTCGACATCTCGAGGATCGGGTTGACGTTGGGCAGCTTGACATAGCCCTGCGCGTTCGCCGCCGGGTTGGCCGGGTCGTAGCGGATGCGGAAATTGCCGGAATCTTGGCCGATCTGGGTCACCTTGACCTCGGCCGCGCCTGTGGCCTGGTCGACCATCGTGCCGAAAGAGATCGTCTTGCGCCGGTACGGGTCCGACCCTGGCGTGGTGCCGGTCGAGTCTGCGTTGGCGACGTTCTCGGACACGATCTTCAGCCGCTCGCCCTGGGCCCGAAGCCCGCTGGCGGCAATGCTGGCGATGGATTTCAATGCGTCGTCCATGGCGTCCTGTCCCTCTTAATTCGTCTCATCTGGCCGCGTCACTTGCCCGTCGCGGCCAGTGACAGAAGTTCGTTCGCCTTGCGGTAAAGGTTCGCGGCCAGGCGGTATTGCACCGCCGTCTCGCCGGCCTTCACCGTCTGCTGTTCCAGCACCACCGTGTTGCCCGACAGATCGCCGTTCCAGCTGTCGGGCGCGTCCACCGTGGCGACCGGCACCGAGGACGCGAAGGGCTGCGCCGCCGCCGCCCCGCCGCCGTCGGTCGTTGCCGCCGAAACCGCCTGGACATAGCTTTCGAACGGCGCCACGTCGCGGGCCCGGTAGCCCGGGGTGTCGCCGTTCGCGATATTCTCGGCGATCACCTTCTGGCGCGACGACAGCCATTCGAGTCGGTCCGAAGCCAAGCGAAAAAAGGAAATTTGATCCAGATTCATCTTGTTTGGTCCTTGCTGTGCTGTCATGTATATCATGGTTAGCAAGAATTAATAGGGGTCTATTCTTGTGAGCACGATCTTTTCCGACCTGACCTGCGCGATCGACGGGGTACTCGGTGCCCGGCTATCGGGGCAGGTGCGCGCGATCACCGGGCTGACGCTGACCGTCGCGGGGCTGGAGCGCGCGCTGGGTATCGGCGCGCGCTGCCGGGTGCTGGGCGCGCGCGGTGCGGTGCTGGCCGAAGTCGTGGGCCTCGGCCCCGACGGCACCCGCGTGCTGCCCTTCGGCAATTGGGACGGGGTCTCGGTCGGCGACCGGGTCGAGGCCAGCCCGCGCGGCGATCTTCTGCGCCCCGACGACAGCTGGATCGGCCGGGTGATCGATGCGCTGGGCCGTCCGGCGATGGCCGGGCAGGCGCTGCGTCAGGGGTCCCGGGCGCGCAGTGTGCGCGACAGCCCGCCGCGTGCGCTGGACCGGCGCCGGGTGGGGGCGAAGCTGGCCACCGGGGTGCGGGTGATGGATCTGTTCACCCCGATCTGCCGTGGTCAGCGGATGGGGGTGTTCGCGGGCTCGGGTGTCGGCAAGTCCACCTTGATGGCGATGCTGGCGCGCAATACCGATGCCGATGTGGTGGTGATCGGCCTTGTGGGCGAGCGCGGCCGCGAGGTGCAGGACTTCCTGCAGGATGATCTGGGCCCCGAGGGGCTGGCGCGCTCGGTCGTCGTCGCCGCCACCAGCGACGAGCCCCCGCTGATGCGTCGCCAGGCCGCCTGGACAGCGCTGACCGTGGCCGAGCATTTCCGCGATCAGGGCAAGCAGGTGCTGTTGCTGCTCGACAGCGTCACCCGCTTTGCCATGGCCCAGCGTGAAATCGGTCTGGCCAGCGGCGAGCCGCCGACGGCAAAGGGCTATCCGCCGACCGTGTTCGCCGAATTGCCGCATCTGCTGGAGCGCGCCGGGCCGGGCGGCGCCGGGGTGGGCGACATCACCGGGCTGTTCACCGTGCTGGTCGATGGCGACGACATGAACGAGCCGATCGCCGATGCCGTACGCGGCATTCTGGACGGCCATATCGTGCTGGACCGCCACATTGCCGAACAGGGGCGCTATCCGGCGGTGAACCTGCAGCGCAGCATCTCGCGGATGCTGCCCGATTGCCATAGGCCCGAGGAATTCGCGATCTACGCCGCCGCCCGCCGGACCTTGGGCAAATATGCCGATATGGAGGAATTGATCCGGCTTGGCGCCTATCAGCCCGGCGCCGACGCCGAGACCGACATGGCGATCCGGCTGGAAGCGCCGGCCACCGCCTTCCTGACCCAGCGCAAGGGCACGGCCACGCCCCCGGGCGATGCCTTCGCCCAGCTTGCCCGGCTGCTGGCCGAGGCGGGCGTGCCGGTCGAGATGCCCGGGGAAGAGGGCGGCGACTGAAGCGGGGGGCGGCTAGAGGTAGCGGCCGCCGCGCTGCAGCACCTCGATCTGGTAGCCGTCGGGATCGGCGATGAAGAAGAACCGCGCGATCACCTCGCCGCCTGGGGCGAAATCGACGATCTTGCGCGGCGACAGGCCCGCCTGGGTCATCCGCGCATGTTCCGCGTCCAGATCGTCCACCGACACCGCCAGATGGCCATAGCCGTCGCCCAGATCATAGGGCTCGGTGCGGTCGCGGTTCACCGTCAGCTCCAGCTCGAACGTGCTTTCGGGATTTGACAGGTAGATCAGGGTGAAACCCTCGAACGGCAGCCGCTGGGCCACCGTCAGCCCGAAGGCGGCGTGATAGAAGGCCAGCGTGCGGCCTTCATCGAGGACGCGGATCATGCTGTGGATGGCTTTGGCCATGGGGGCTCCTTCGTCTCGGGCTTTGGTGGCACCCGCCCTCAGGGGCGAGAGCGGGGCAGTTCTATATTGATCTCGAGGCTCGACAATTCCTTGCCCTGTTCCATGCGGATGTCGATCGCCTCTTCGTCGACCGTCACATGGCGGCGGATCACCTCAAGGATCTCACGCTGCAATTGCGGCAGGTAGTCGGGCGTAGAACCCGAGCGTTCATGCGCCAGAAGGATCTGCAACCGATTCTTCGCGGTCTGGGCCGAGCTGGAGCGGCGCGGCCAGAGGGGGAGGCCGAACCGCTTCATGCCGAACGCCCGAACAGCCGGCGCAGCAGGCCGGGCTTGCGCTCGCCGTCGACGCGCATCTCGACCACTTCGCCGATCAGCCGCGAGACCGCGTCCTCATAGGCCTGGCTGGCGGCCGACGGCTCATCCAGCACCACCGGCACGCCGACGTTCGAGGCCTTCAGCACGGCAGGGCTTTCCGGCACGATGCCCAGCAGCGGCACGGCCAGAATCTCCAGCACGTCCTCGACCGTCATCATCTCGCCCTTCTCGATCCGGGCCTTGTCGTAGCGGGTCAGCAGCACCTGGGCCTTGATCGGCTCGGCGCCCTCTTCCGCGGCGCGCTTGGTCTTGCTGTTCAAAAGCCCCAGCACCCGGTCGCTGTCACGCACCGAGGAGACCTCGGGGTTGGTGACCACCACCGCCTCATCGGCGAAATACATCGCCAACTGGGCGCCGCGCTCGATGCCGGCGGGGCTGTCGCAGATGATGTAGTCGAACTCCTCGCGCAGCTCGTTCAGCACGGCCTCGACGCCTTCCTGCGTCAGCGCATCCTTGTCACGGGTCTGCGAGGTCGGCAGGACGTATAGCGTATCGACCCGCTTGTCGCGGATCAGCGCCTGCTTCAGCTTGGCCTCGCCCTGGATCACGTTGATGAAGTCGTAGACCACCCGGCGCTCGCAGCCCATGATCATGTCGAGGTTGCGCAGGCCGACGTCGAAATCGATGACCACGGTCTTGAGGCCGCGTTTGGCCAGCCCCGCGCCGATCGCGGCGGACGAGGTGGTCTTGCCCACGCCCCCCTTGCCCGAGGTAATGACGATGACCTTGCCCACGGAATCTTCCTTCTTCAATTGCGATGTCATCCCAGTGCCTCCACGCATAGTTTGTTGCCGTCAAGGAAGGCCTGGACGCCTTGGCCCAGCAGCGCATCCTCAAGGCTGTCGCTGGTGCGGTACAGGCCCGCGACGGCCAGCAGCTCGGCCTCCAGCTTGCCGCAGAAGATGCGCGCGCGGGTGTCGCCATAGGCCCCGGCCATGGCGCGGCCCCGCAGGCGGCCGTAGACGTGGATATTGCCCGCCGCGACCAGTTCCGCGCCCGAGCTGACCGGGGCGAGCACCACCAGATCACCCTGATCGGCGATGATCGTCTGGCCCGAGCGCACCGGGGTGGTGATGATCTTGCCGGGTTTCGGCGGCGGCGGTTTCGCGGCGCCCTTCTTCTCGCTGCGCGGCACCCGCAGCGGCGTGTCGTTGCCGGTGGTAACCGAGATCAGTCCGGCCTCTTGCGCCGCGGCCAGCTGCGCGGGGCGGGCGTTCTGGACGCCGAAGGCCGACAGTTTGCGCTCGCGCAGAAGGTCGACGACGCGGCGCAGATCCTCGGTCCGCGCCAGCGCCGGGGCGGATTGCAGATCCAGGATCACCGGGGCGTTGTTGAAGAATTGCGGCGTCTTTTGCAGCTGCTCGTCAAGGGCGGCATAGAAGGCCGCGTCCGGCACCCCGCCTTCGGGCAGCAGGGTGACCGCGGTGAACAGCTTGCCGCGAAGCTGAAACGACGTGCTTGTCGCGGGGGCCTGTGCCTCCCGTTCGTCTGCGTCCTGAATGGGCATGCCTGTCCTGCTTTCCTGTACGGTCTTTGGGGCAGACTCACCCCTGTGCCGTTTTCGCCTCGGTACCGATTTGCGGCGCGAAGGTCCACCGTGGTTCGCTTCGGAATGGGGGATTCGGCAAAGTTGCGCTGTCCTTGGCGCGGACACGCGAGATCTTGCCGATGTGACCGGCGGCGATGCGCCGTGAGGCGGGGGCGCCCTATCGCCCTGTTGCTGCCTGAGCGGGACGGGCAGGCGCCGTACCGGGCGGCAACAGGGCCCGGGGGCCGAGACGTCCCGCGGCCTTAGCGCGGGGCCATGCGGATCGCGCCGTCAAGGCGGATCACCTCGCCGTTGAGATAGCGGTTGGTGGCGACGGTGCGCACCAGATCGGCGAATTCCGACGGATCGCCCAGGCGCGACGGGAACGGCACCTGCTTGCCCAGCGAATCCTGCACCTCTTCGGGCAGGCTGGCCAGCAGCGGCGTGCGGAAGATCCCCGGCGCGATCGTCGCCACCCGGATCCCCAGCCCCGCCAGATCGCGCGCGATCGGCAGGGTCATGCCGACGATCCCACCCTTGGAGGCCGCATAGGCCGACTGGCCGATCTGCCCGTCGAAGGCCGCGACCGAGGCGGTGTTGACGATCACCCCGCGTTCGCCCTCGACCGGGTCCAGCGCGGCGGCGCGGGCGGCGAATTGGGTGATCATGTTGTAGGTGCCGATCAGGTTCACCCTGATCACGGTCGAGAACAGGCCGATGCCCGCAGGCACGTTTTCGCGCCCCACGGTGCGGGCGGCCGGGCCGATGCCGGCGCAATTGACCAGGATGCGCGCCGCGCCCAGCTTTTCCGCCGCCGCGTCGAGCCCGGCGATGACCGCGGCCTCGTCGCTGACGTCGACCTTGAAGAAGGCACCACCCAGTTCGCGCGCCTTGGCCTCGCCGGCTTCGGCGTTCAAATCGAAGAACGCCACCTTGGCGCCGCCCGCGGCCAGCATCTCGGCGCAGGCGCCGCCCAGCCCCGAGGCCCCGCCGGTCACCACCGCCACGTTACCCGAAATCTCCATCCGATCCTCCTTGCATCTGCGCCGCTTGCCCGGCCCGACTTTGCGCGGACCCTAGGGCGATCGCGCAGCATGGGGAACCCGGTTTCAGCCCGGGTGCGCAGGGACGTCGCGTCGGATCGCCCGCGCTAGGATCCCGTCGGCGTCAGATCCGCCCAGATCGGCAGGTGGTCCGAGGCCCGCGTGGCCTCGCCATGGTCGGTCATGCCGGAATGGGCAAGCGTCCAGCCCCGGTCATGCGCGATGCGGTCCAGCGGCGCCAGGCGCAGCCGGGCGTGATAGCTGGGCCCGGGCGAGAGGATGTGGAAATCGGGTTTCAGCGGCGCGAAGGTGGCCTTGGGCGACCATTCGTTGAAATCGCCCAGGATCAGCGTCGGCCGGGGCGGGTGATGCTTTAGCCAATCCGCGATCGCGGCCAGCTGGCGGGCGCGGTCGCTGCCCAGCAGGCCCAGATGCACCCCGAGCACGCGGAACGGCTGACCCTGACGCTGCAGATCGGCGGCCACCGCGCCGCGCGGTTCCAGCGAGGGCAGATCGAGGTGGTGGATCTCGTCCAGGGTGATCCAGGGCTTCACCAGCATCGCGTTGCCGTGCCAGCCCAGGCTTACGTCATTGCGCGCCACCGGCAGCGGCACATAATCCGAATGCTGCGCGATCACGTTGCGCGGCAGCGCCGCCGGGCGCAGGCCAAGCCGGCGGTCGGCCTCTTGCAGCACGCAGACCTCGGCGCCGGTGTCGCCGATCACCCGCATCACCCGCTCGGGGCTGCGCCGCCGGTCGGTGCCGACGCATTTGCGGATGTTGTAGGAGGCAATCCGAAGGTCGGCCCCGGGACCGTCGCGGCGCATCGGCGTCAGGTTCCGCAAAAGGTGCGCCGGACGGTCTCATCCGGGGCGGGGGCGGCGCGGAAGGCGCTGTCTGGCGGCGCGTCGAACGGGGTGGCAAGGGCCGCGTGCAGCGCCTCGAACGGCGCCAGATCGCCGGCCACCGCCGACTGGATCGCCTGTTCGATGCGGTGGTTGCGCGGGATGATCGCGGGGCTGGTGCGGGCGATCCTTGCCTGCGCGTCGTCAAGGCTTTGGCCTTCGCGGGTGAGGCGGGCGTGCCAGTCGGCGGCCCAGGCGTCGAAGGCCGCGCGGTCGGTGAATTCGTCGCGCGCCGTGCCTTCCGCGAGGCCGCGGAAGCTGCGGGTGAAATCGGCCTGCTGGGCGGCCATCAGCGACAAGAGCGCCTCGATCAGCGCGCGGTCGCCATCCTCGGCGGTGGCTAGGCCCAGCTTGGCGCGGAACCGCGCCAGCCATTCGGCGCGGTAGAGCGGCTCGAACCGGTCGATCGCGGCGGTGGCCTTGTCGATCCCGGCATTGGTGTCGGCGTCGATCAGCGGCAGCAGGGCCGAGGCCAGTTGCGCCAGATTCCACAGCGCCGCATGGGGCTGGTTCGCATAGGCGTAGCGGCCGCGCTGGTCGATCGACGAGAACACCCGGTCGGGGTGATACTCGTCCATGAAGGCGCAGGGGCCGTAATCGATGGTCTCGCCGCCGACATGGGCGTTGTCGGTGTTCATCACGCCGTGGATGAACCCGAGGCTCATCCATTGGGCGATCAGCGCGGCCTGCGCGGCGGTGGCGTGATCGAGCAGGTCGAGCGCATCGCCGGCCTGCGGGTAGTGGCGGGCGATGGCGTGGTCGGTCAGCAATTCGAGTGCTGCGATATCCTCGCGCGCGGCGAAATACTGGAAGGTGCCGACCCGGATATGGCTGGAGGCCACGCGCGTCAGCACCGCGCCGGGATAGGCGCGCTCGCGCTGGATGCGCTCGCCGGTGGTGACGGCGGCGAGGGCGCGGGTGGTGGGCACGCCAAGCGCATGCATCGCCTCGGACACCAGATATTCGCGCATCACCGGCCCGACCCAGGCGCGCCCGTCGCCGCGACGCGAGAAGGGCGTGGGGCCGGAGCCCTTGAGCTGGATGTCGCGGCGGCGCCCATCGCGGTCGATGACCTCGCCTAGCAGGACCGCGCGGCCGTCGCCCAGTTGTGGCGACCAGCCGCCGAACTGATGCCCGGCATAGGCCTGGGCGATCGGGTCCGCGCCGTCGGGCAGCGCATTGCCGGCTAGCACCGCCAGCCCCTCGGGCGTGGTCAGGGTGGCGGGGTCGATCCCCAGGGACTCGGCCAGCGGGGCGTTGACCGCGATCAGGCCGGGGGTGGCCACAGGCGTCGGCCCCTGACGCGCGTAGAAGCGGTCGGGCAGGCGGGCGTAGGAATTGTCGAACGGGATGTGCAGCGTCATCCCCCTAAGATAGGCATCTGGGCGGGGGCGGGAAGGGGGTTTGGAAAACTCTTGCGCGATGGGGGCCGGGGCAGGGCGGGGGCGCTGCCCCGTCGCCAGTGTCGCTCGGACCGCTGGCGCTTCCAATGGCGACCCCCCGGGATATTTGGGCCAGAGCGAAAGCAGGAGGGGCTTTGAGGCGGGTGGGTTGTGGCCCTACAGCCGGGCGATGCGCTCGGTCAGCAGGCGGTAGAAGCCGTCGGCGTCGATGTCGCCGATGAAAAGCGCATTCGCCGGCCGGCCCGACACGCCCCACCAATCGGCCACGGTCATGCCGGTGCTATAGGTGCCGGTGGTCTCAATCTCGACATTGATGCGCCGGCCCGAGAACAGATCCGGCTGCAGCAGCCAGGCGATGACGCAGGAATCGTGCAGCGGCGCCCCTTCGGAGCCGTATTTGGCGATGTCGAAGCGCTCAAAGAAATCCGTCCACTCAGCCACCATCCGGCCGGGTTCTGTGCCGAGGGCGCGAAAGGCGTCGATCCGGGCGCGGGTGGTCAGCGCCTTGTGGGTCACGTCGAGCGGCATCACCGTGATCGGCGCGCCCGAGGCGAAGACGATTTCGGCGGCCTCGGGGTCGACATAGATGTTGAATTCAGCCGCGGGGGTGATGTTGCCGACCTCGAAATAGGCGCCGCCCATCAGCACGATCTCCTGCACGCGCTGGGCGATGTCGGGGGCGCGGCGGAAGGCGGTGGCGATGTTGGTCAGCGGCCCGATCGGGCAGAGGGTGACGCAGCCGGGGGCCTCGGCGCGCAGGGTCTCGATCAGGAAATCGACCGCATGGGCGCCTTGCAGTGGCATCCTGGGGTCGGGCAGGATGGGGCCGTCGAGGCCGGTCTTGCCGTGCACATGCTCGGCCGTCACCAGCTTGCGCGCCAGCGGCGCGTCGCAGCCAGCGAAGACCTTGATGTCGGGCCGCCCTGCCAGTTCGCAGACGATGCGGGCGTTTTTCGCGGTCAGCGGCAGCGGCACGTTGCCGGCGACGGCGGTGATGCCCATCACCTCCAGCTCGGGGCTGGCGAGCGCCAGGAGGATGGCGACGGCGTCGTCCTGGCCGGGGTCGGTGTCGATGATGATCTTGCGCGGGCGCATCGGGGGCCTCCTGTTATCGGGGCGGAGAAAAGCGGATGCGGTGGCGATTGTCGAGGGGGTGGCGGGGGGCGCGGCCGCGGCCCATGCGGTGCCCCCCGGAGTATTTTCGCCAAGATGAAGAGGGCAGGGTCAGGCCTTCTTCTCGGCCGCCTTGGCGTCGTTCCAGAGCGCGTCCATCTCGGCCAGGTCGCTGTCTTCGGGGCGTTTGCCGCGCGCGGCCAGGGCGGATTCGATGGCGCGGAAGCGGCGGGTGAACTTGGCGTTCGCGGCGCGCAGGGCGGCTTCGGGGTCGATCTGCAGGTGGCGCGCGAGATTGGTGACGACGAAGAGCAGATCGCCGAATTCCTCGAACACCTCGGCCTCGGTCAACTCGTCTCGGGCCTCGACCAGTTCGCGGGCTTCCTCGGCGATCTTGTCGATCACCTCGCCGGTCGAGGGCCAGTCGAAGCCGACGCGGGCGGCGCGGTTTTGCAGCTTGATCGCCCGGGTCAGCGCGGGCAGGCCTGCCGCCACGCCGTCCAGCGTGCCGCGTTCGGCCTTGCCCGCCCGTTCGGCCGCCTTGATCCTTTCCCAATCCGCAGTCTGTTGCTCGGCGGATTTCTCGCGGCTCTCGTTGCCGAAGACATGGGGGTGGCGCGCGACCATCTTGTCCGAGACCGTCTTCACCACGTCCTGAAACGCGAAATGCCCGGCCTCGGACGCGAGCTGCGCGTGATAGACCGACTGGAACAGAAGATCGCCCAATTCGCCGCGCAATTCGTCCCAGGCGGCGCGTTCGATCGCGTCGGCGACCTCATAGGCCTCTTCGATCGTGTAGGGGGCGATGGTGGCGAAATCCTGTTCCAGATCCCAGGGGCAGCCGGTTTCGGGATCGCGCAGGCGGCGCATGATCTCGACAAGGCGGTCGATGCCGCCCTTGGGGTCATGTACCAGCGCGTCAGAGCGGGGATCGGGCATTGCGGCCTCCGGGGAATTGGGGTTGTCTTCGCTTAACCCGGCCGCAAACGGAGAGTCCACCATGCCCGTCCTGAACTCGATCGCCGACAGCGCCGAAGATCTGGCCGGCTGGCGCCAGCATATCCACCAGAACCCCGAAATCGGGCTGGAGTGCGTGGCCACCGCCGCGTTTGTCGCCGCGCGGCTGCGCGAGATCGGGGTGGACGAGATCCATGAAGGCATCGGCCGCACCGGGATCGTGGCGCTGATCAAGGGCCGGGCCGAGGGCCCCGTGCTGGGCCTGCGCGCCGACATGGATGCGCTGCCGATGCCCGAGACCACGGGAAAGCCCTATGCGTCCCGGGTCGAGGGGGCGATGCATGCCTGCGGCCATGACGGGCACACGACGATGCTGCTGGGGGCGGCGAAATATCTGGCCGGGACGCGCAATTTCGCCGGCACCGTGGCGCTGATCTTCCAGCCCGCCGAGGAAACCGGCGAGGGCGCCAAGGCGATGCTGGCCGAGGGCATCATGGACCGCTTTCAGGTGGACCGGGTGTTCGGCATCCATACCTCGCCGATGCACGATCTGGGGCTGTTCATCACCCGGCCCGGGCCGCTGATGGCCTCGGTCGGGGATTTCGACATCGTCGTCAAGGGGCGCGGCGGCCACGGCGCCTATCCGCAGCGCGCCGCCGATCCGGTGGCGGCGGCGCTGGTGATCGGCAACGCGTTGCAGACCATCGTGTCGCGCAACATCGACGCCAATGACGAGGTGGTGCTGTCGATCACCAATATCCACGCCGGATCCGCCTTCAACGTGATCCCGGCCGAGGCGTGCCTGGGCGGCACCATCCGCAGCTTCAGCGTCGAGGCGCGGGATCTGGTGCGCCGCCGGATGCGCGAGATCTGCGAAGGCGTGGCGGCGGGGATGGGCTGCACGGTCGAGATCAGCGCGACCATCGATCTGGATCCGACGATCAACCATGAGGCCGAGACGGCGCTGGCGGTCGAGGTGGCGCGCGAGGTGTCCGGCTGCGAGATCGCCGCGCATCCGCAGATGGGGGGCGAGGATTTCGGCGCCATGCTGGGCGCGCGCCCCGGCGCCTATCTGTTCCTGGGTCAGGGCAAGGGCCCGATGGTGCACGAGACCGATTTCGACTTCAACGACGCGGCCGCCCCGATCGGCGCCAGCTTCTTCGCTCGGCTCGTTGAGCGCGCGCTGCCGCTGGCCTGACACCCGGCCGAGGCGCGCGCCGCACATATTTATGCCAAGTCCGCGCCGGCCTGCGCCCCGGGGCGGCGGCGGCGATCACATTCGCCTGATCAACACGTCCGAGGCTGTCCCGGCGGCACGGCTTTGGATCAAGATGCGGGGCCGGTGCCCGGTCCTTCGGTGCTTGCCCGCGCAGGGGCGGGCGGAAGAACCGGGCGGGCGGAAGACCGGGGGCGAGAACAGGCGCTTGTGCGATCTGCGTGGTTGTGCTTGCATTCGGCCAGATCTGCCGTGGGGGGACTTCCGCCGCGGTCACGCGCCAGAGATCAGGCCCAGGCAACAGGCAGGAGATGCGAATGCCAGACCGACCGGAGACGACCATGGCAGCACAGGCCACCGCCCGTCCCGGACCGTCTTCCGCTTCGCTCCCAGAGGGTCAGCGCATGCCCGACAGCCAACGTATGGACGTGCGGTTGTCCAATGTCACCAAAAGCTATGGCACCGTCACCGCCGTCGACGACCTGTCGCTGGTGATCGAAAGCGGCGAGTTCTTCAGCCTGCTCGGCTCTTCCGGCTGCGGCAAGACCACGACGCTGTCGATGGTCGGCGGCTTTCAGGAGCCGACCTCGGGGCAGATCTATCTGGGCGGCACCGATGTCAGCCGCCTGCCGCCCTACAAGCGCGACGTGAACACGGTGTTCCAGTCCTACGCTTTGTTTCCCCATCTCACCGTGGCCGAGAACGTGGCCTTCGGCTTGAAGCGCAAGAAGGTGGCGAAATCCGAGATCGCCGGCCGGGTGGCCGAGATCCTGCGGCTTGTCGATCTGAACGGGTTCGAGGACCGCAAGCCCGCGCTTTTGTCGGGCGGCCAGCAGCAGCGCGTGGCGCTGGCCCGGGCGCTGGTGAACCGCCCGAAGCTGCTGCTTCTGGATGAACCGCTTGGCGCGCTGGACCTGAAGCTGCGCAAGCAGATGCAGATTGAGCTGAAGCGGATCCAGTCCGAGGTGGGCATTACCTTCCTCTATGTGACCCACGACCAGGAGGAGGCGATCGTGATGTCCGACCGCCTCGCGGTGATGTCGAACGGCAAGATCGAACAGGTCGGCCCGCCCGATCAGGTCTATGACCGCCCGGCGACCGAGTTCGTCGCGGGATTTCTGGGCGCTTCCAACATGATGTGGGGCGAAGTTCACGCGGAATCGGGCGCCATGCTGGCCGTGCGGCTGGAGGATGGCGTCGAGATCGCGGTGCCGAAATCCGCCGCCGAAGGCCATGGCAAGCGCCTGCGGCTGGGCGTGCGCCCCGAGAAGATCGCGGTGCTGCCGATGTCCGAGCCGGTGGGAGAGGGCTGGAACGTGCTGTCGGGGGCGATCACGCTGAACGTCTATACCGGCATCGGCCACCAATACACGGTGCGCGACCCGGTGGGGCGCGATTTCGCGGTCTATGTGCAGAACACCCAGGCCGCGCGCGGCCCCGCGCTGGGCGAGGCGGTGCAGATCGCCTGGCGGGCCGAACATACTTTTGTGGTCACGCCCTCGCAGCAGGGCTGAGCACGGACAACGACCCCGACAGGGGCCCAACAGGGAAAGACAGGAGCGTAAAAATGACTGATGAAAAGTCGCCCAACAAGGGCTTCCGGCTGGACGATCCGGCCTTTATCCGCGGTCTGACCCAGCCGCGCCTCACCCGTCGCGGCGTGCTCGGCGCCGGGGCGATGGGCATGGCCGCGCTGGCGATGCCGCGCTTCGCCCATGCCGATTCGGGCGCCATGCCGATCCCGCTGGATGCGAAGTGGGAAAAATGGTGGAAGCAACAAAAGCCCACCAAGGAGTTGGTCTTCGCCAACTGGCCCTATTACATCGACGTCACCGACGACGGCAAGAAACACCCCTCGCTCGACAATTTCACCAAGGCCACTGGCATCGACGTGAAATATCTCGAGACGATCCAGGGCAACGCGCCGTTCTATGCCAAGATCGCGCCGGTGCTGAAATCGGGCCAGTCGATCGGCAACGACATCATCGTGATGACCAACACCTGGCAGTTGACCGAACTGATGATGCAGGATTTCCTGGTGCCGCTGTGGCAGGAAAAGCTGCCGAACTTCTTCAAGAACGCCAGCCCCTCGGTGATCAGCCCCGATTATGACAAGGGCAACAAGTACACCGTGACATGGCAGTCGGGCATGACCGGCATCGCCTATAACCCGAAGCTGACCGGCCGCGAGATCACCAGCTTCGAGGACCTTTGGGATCCGAAGTTCGCCGGCCATGTCGGCATGATGAGCGACCTGACCGAGCTGGGCTCGGCCGCGATGCTGAAGCTTGGCATCGACCCGGCGAAATCGACGCCCGAGGATTGGAAGAAGGCCGCCGCGATCCTTGAGGATCAGAAGAAGAAGGGGATCGTGCGCCAGTATTACGATCAATCCTACATCACCGCGCTGGAGAACGGCGACACCTGGATCACCCAGGCCTGGTCGGGCGATGTGTTCCAGGCCCATGCCAAGGGCTTCAAGGATCTCAAGTTCATCGTCCCGAAAGAGGGCGTGATGCTGTGGCATGACAACATGATGATCCCCAAGGGCGCCAAGAACCCGCTCAGCGCGCTGGAGTGGATGAACTTCTACTACACCGCCGAGACCGCCGGCCTGATCGAGGATTACGTCAACTACATCTGCCCGGTGCCTTCGGCGCAGGCCTATATCAAGGACGTCATCAAGGACGCGGACGTGGCCGACAGCCCGCTCGTCTTCCCGACCAAGGAGATGTACGCCAAGACGCACGACTTCTACACGTTCAAGAGCTTCGACGAATACCAGGCTTGGCAAAGCACCTTCAGCCCTGTTGTCCAGGGCTGACCGGGCATGAGCGCGACCGAATCCAGGGCCGCGCGGCTTCGGGGGCTGGGCAGGGGGGCGGCGCCCTACCTGCTCAGCCTGCCGAGCTGGGCCTATCTGACCGCGTTCTTCGTGGTGCCGATGGCGGCGATGCTGTCGATGTCGCTGGCCACCGGCAACCCGATCACCGGCTATGTCTTCTCATGGAACTTCGCCGAGTTCGGCCGCGCGGTGTCGCAATATGACACCCAGCTGCTGCGCTCTTTCGGCTACGGCGCGCTCTCGACCTTCATCACGCTGGTTCTCACCTATCCGGTCGCCTATTGGATCGCCTTCTACGGCGGGCGGCACAAGGGAACCTTCCTGTTCCTGATCCTGCTGCCGTTCTTCGTCAGCTTCGTGATCCGCACCCTGGCCTGGCAATTCATCCTGGCCGACCAGGGCTTCCTGTTCGGCACGCTGAAGCAGCTGCACATCCTGCCCGAACGCTTCTATCTGTTGTCGAGCACCACGGCGGTGATCGGTGGCCTCGTCTACAACTCGGTCGCCTATTACATCCTGCCGCTCTACGTCGCTCTGGAAAAGATCGACCGGCGGGTGGTGCGCGCGGCGGGGGATCTTTACGCCTCGCCGGTGGCGACCTTCTGGAAGGTGATCCTGCCGCTTTCGGCGCCGGGGATCTTCGCCGGCTTCCTGCTGGTCTTCGTCACCAATGTGGGCGACTTCGTCAATGCGGCGGTGCTGGGCGGGCCGGGGACCACGATGATCGGCAACATCATCCAGTACAATTTCTTCGACGCGCAGAACTATCCGATGGCGGCGACCCTGTCGTCGATCCTGATGTTTCTGCTGATCGTCTGCATCTATGTCTATGCCCGCATCTTCGGGGCCGAGCAAATCCAGGAATACGCAGCATGAGCGGTGTGCCGTCCACCCTTGACGAGGGCCGGCGCGGGCCGGCGCGCTGGCTGCTGGCGGTCTACTCGGGGCTGTTCCTGATCTACACGCTGGTGCCGATCGCGGTGATGATCACCTTCAGCTTCAATCAGGCGCCTAACGGCAGGGTCAGCCTGCGCTGGATCGGCTTCACGCTGGACAGCTACCGCCATGCTTTCGCGATTGCCGATCTGACCACCGCGCTGATCCATTCGCTGGTGGTGGCGGTGGTGGCGATGATCGCCTCGGTGGTGATCGCGACGCCGCTGGCGCTGGCGCTGGCGCGCTACCGCTTCCGCGGCAAAAGCGCGACCGACGTGGTGATCTTCGCCGATATCGCGGCGCCCGCGGTGGTGGTGGGGGCCTCGCTTTTGTCGCTGTTCCTGACGCTGAACCTGCCGCGGGGGCTGTTTACCATCTTCATCGCCCATATCGCCTTCGACATCGCCTTTGCGGTGGTGGTGATCCGGGCACGGGTGGCGACGCTGGATCCGGCGCTGGACCGGGCGGCGGCGGATCTGGGGGCGACGCCCTGGGTGGCGTTCTGGACCGTGACCTTCCCGCTGATTCTGCCCGGGATCATCGGCGCGGGCATGCTGGCCTTCGCGCTGTCGATCGACGATCTGATCATCACCAGCTTCGTCGCCGGCCAGACGCTGACCTTCCCGCTCTGGGTTTACGGCGCGGTGAAGACGGGGATTCCGCCGCAGGTCTTCGTGCTTTCGACGCTGATCTTCCTGGGCGGCGCGCTGATCGCGGTGCTGAATTCGGTGCTCGCCCATCGCGCCGGGCGGCGGGCCGCGGCCTAGCCCCGCCACGCCCCCCGCCGCGCCGCTTGCCGCCGCCCCGAAGGCCAAGGCCGAAGTTCGGCTGCGGTTAACCGAACATAAGGACATCGTTCGTAGTCTGCCCGTCAGTTCAGAGCAGCCTGAGAGTGAGTCCCATGTTCCTACCCCCCGCCGTAATCGCCGGTATCGCCGCGCTCGGAATTTCCGGCGCCGCCCAGGCGAATGAATTCGCGCCCCAGATGCGCGCCGAACTTGAGGGGCGGCTGTCGGCATGGATCTCGGCGCCGGTGATCGTGGCGGCGGTTCAGGCGCAGAACGCCGATACCGCCGGCTATGACCAGGCGCGGATCGACACCCTGGACCGGACCTGGCGGGCCGAGGTGGGAAAGGCCGCGACCCCCATGATCGCGCCGGTGATCGGCAATGCCGCTGCGCGGTTCCTGCGCGAAAAGATCGCCCAATCCGACGGCCGTATCGTCGAGGTCTTCGTGATGGATGCCAAGGGGCTGAATGTCGCCGCCTCGGCGCCGACCTCGGATTACTGGCAGGGGGATGAGGCGAAATTCCGCAACAGCTTTGGCAAGGGCGCGCAGGGCGTGGATCTGGGCGAGGTCGCCTTCGACGAAAGCGCGCAGGCCTTCATCGCACAGATTTCCGCGCCGGTGATCGACCCCGACACCGGGGCGCCGATCGGTGCGGTCACCATTGGCCTGAATGTCGACGCGCTGCCCTGACCGCGCGGCCCGCTTGTTTCCCTACGAGGACTGATCCAGATGAAGAAACTTTCCCCGTTCACTTCCGTTTTCCGTCAAGGCGTGCTCGTGCTGCTGATCTGCGTCGGCGCGGCCACCGCAACCATGGGTCTGCTGGGGCGCGACACGGCAAGCCAGATCGGCGCCCGCGGCCTCAAACTGCGCGCGATGGAAGTCACCGCGCTGGTCTCTGACCTGGGCGGCGGCGCGATCCGCTTCGGCAAGGGGGAGCTGCTGGCCGAAACCCTGCGCGGTGCGATCGAGAAATCGGAAGGCGAACAGGACGCCGCCCTGGCGATGAACGCCCGGGGAGAGGTCCTGGCTGAGGTCGGATCGGACCGGAAACACGCCGCTGCCCTGCGCGCGCTGGCGCAAAAGGTGCTGAAGACCGGGAAGCCGCAGGCCTCTGCGGACGGATTCATCGTCGCCCAGCCTGTCCATTACGGAAAATCCGCGGATATCGTCGGAGCGGTGGCGACGCATTGGAACCTGAAGAAGACCGCAGGCCTGCTGCAAGAACGCTTCAAGCGCGATATGGGCCTCACCAGCGTGGTCTTCTTGATCGTGCTGCTGGCGGGCATGTTGGCGGTTGGCCGCTGGCTCGCCCGGCCACTGCAGCAGCTTAGCGGCGCCGTGGCCAAGGTGGCGGAAGGCGATTACGACGCCCGCATTCCGGGCCGGCGCCGGCAAGATGAGGTCGGCGATATCGGCAAGGCGCTGGATGCGCTGCGCTCCCAGCTTGCCGAGGCCGAGGCCGGAACCCTTGAGGCGCGCTACAAGGGCGCGGCCTTCGAGGGGTCTTCGGCGCCGATGATGCTGATTGATGACGCTCTGATCGTGCGCCATGCCAACCCGGCGATGGTAGCCCTGCTTGAACTTTGCGCGCCCGAGATCCGCAAGCGCGCGGTCGACTTCTCGGCCAAGGCGCTGATCGGTACCTCGATCGAGCGGTTCCATCCCGACGGCGGGCCGATGCGCGCCCTGCTGGCGCGTTCGAAACAGGGGCCGACGCAGATCGTGATGCGGCTGGGCGATCGGCGGCTGAAGCTGACGACGGCGGTGGTGCGCGACGACGCGGATCAGGTCCTGGGCTCGATCGTGGAATGGCAGGATGTGACCGAAGAGACGATGAATGCCGCGGTGCTGGAGGCGCTGAACAGCGATCAGTGTCGGGCCGAATTCGACACCGACGGCCGGATGATCCTGTGCAACGACCGCTTTGCCGAAGCATTGGGCGCGGCGCCGGACAGCCTTGTCACCCGGGCCCTCGACGATTTGGTCGATCCCGCCTGGTGCACCGAGAACGAGATCAACCGCGTGCTGGACCGGCTGTCGCGAGACCAGGCGATGCCCCGCAAGATCCGCCTGCAGCGTAGCGGCGGCGGCGCTGCCAGCTTCGACGGCGGGATCATTTGCGTCCGCGATGAGGGCGGGACGCCGGTGCGCTATCTGTTCCTGGGTCGCGACATCACCGAGGATGAGGCCCGCATCGCCGCGGCCGAGGCCGCTCGGCTGAAGTTGGTCGAGATACAGGGCAAGGTCGTCGATGCGCTGCGCGTGGGCCTGCGCCGGATGCGCGAGGGCAACCTGGAGCAGCAGATCGAGGAAGATTTCCCCGCCGAATACAACGAATTGCGCGGCGATTATAATGCGACGTTGGAAACCCTTGCCGGCGCCCTGGGCGAGATCGCGACAAATGCGTCGAACATCTTCTCGGAAGCGCGTGACATCAGCTCGACGGCCGATTCTCTTTCGCGCCGCACGGAAAGCACTGCGGCGACGCTGGAAGAGACCGCCGCGGCGCTCGATCAGCTGACCAGTTCGGTCAAATCCGCCGCCGAGCGCGCGGCCGAAGCCGACGAGGAAGTGGGCGATGCCCGCCGCCGGGCCGAGAAGGGCGGTGATGTGGTCGTCGAGACGGTTGCGGCGATGGATCGGATCTCGACCTCATCCGACCGGATCGCGTCGATCACCAACGTGATCGAGGACATTGCCTTCCAGACCAACCTGCTGGCGCTGAACGCCGGGGTCGAGGCGGCCCGTGCGGGTGAGGCCGGTCGCGGCTTTGCGGTGGTGGCCTCGGAGGTCCGGGCGCTGGCACAGCGCTGTTCGGAGGCCGCGCGCGAGATCAACGAGTTGATCGCCGAGAGCGGCACCCATGTGAAGCACGGGGTCGATCTGGTCGGCCAGACCGGCGACGCGCTGCGCGGCATCGTCAAGTCGATCACCGGCATCGCCAGTCTTGTCAGTGAGATCGCCGGATCGGCGCGTCAGCAAAGCTCTGGCCTGGCCGAGATCAACACTGCCGTGAACGATCTCGATCAGTCGACCCAGCAGAACGCGGCCCGCCTGGAAGAAACCACTGCCGCGAGCCAGAGCCTGACGAACGACGCGATGTCGATGGTCGAGGCGGTGTCGCATTTCCAGATCGGCAACGGGCCCTCTGGAGAGCGGGCCGACTCCGAGACGACCGGCGCCGTGGCCGAGGCTGATCCGGCCGAGAGGGTTGTGTCGTTCAGCTCGCGTCGCGAGACGCCGCGCGCACCGGCCCAACCCGATCCGCAGCCCGACGCCAGCGCGCCGCGCCGCGCGGTCGCGGCCGGTGGCGCCGAACTGGTCGAGGCAGACCCCGACGGATGGAGCGAATATTGATCGGCGCGGCCGAGCCCGCCACCGTCCGGCGCATGACCGGAACCGATGAACCAGGCCGGGGAAGCCGACCGCAGGAGGAAAGTTGATGAACGCTCTGCCATCTGAGACCGGTCAGCTCCATCACGTCATTCAGGGCAATTTCCTGGTCTCCTGCGAGGCTGGCGATACCTTCGCGACGATCCTGGGTTCCTGCGTCGCGACATGCCTGTGCGACCCGGTCGCGGGGGTTGGCGGGATGAACCATTTCCTGCTGCCCGAGGGCGGTGGCGGCCGGGGCGATCTGCTGCGCTACGGCCCCCAGGCGATGGAACTGCTGATCAACGCGCTGCTGAAAGAGGGCGCACGCAAGAGCCGGCTGGAGGCGAAACTGTTCGGTGGCGCCCAGATGCATGAGGGGTTGCAGGATATCGGGCGCGCCAACGCCGCTTTCGCGCATCAGTTCCTGCAGACCGAAGGCATTGCTCTGGTGTCCGAAAGCCTTGGCGGACGACAGGGCAGGCGGGTGCGCTACTGGCCCGCCACGGGACGCGCGCAGATCAAGCTGATGCAGGATTACGCACGCATCCCGGCCGAACGTCCGGCCCCATTCCAAAGCGCACCAAGCGACGATGTCACCTTCTTCTGAACCGCAACAGCCCCGCCAGACCGACATTCCCGACAGATCTGATCGAGAGACCGCCATGACCAAGCGACCCCGCAAGACCGACCCGACCGCGCCGCAGCGGATTGCGCTGCCTGCCGTGATCGACCTGCCGCGCGCCTGTACGCTGAAAGCCGAATTCGACACCGCCCGCGGTGCCCCTGTCGTCGTTGCCGCAGCCGCGGTGGAACGGATCGGGGGCCTGGGCCAGCAATTGCTGTTCGCCGCGGCGCAGTCCTGGGCTGCCGACGGCACCGCCTTCGCCATCTCCGATCCGTCGGAGGGTTTCACCGCCTCGGCCACCGCGCTGGGCCTCGATTTCACCCCCTTCGTGGAAGGAGCCAAGCCATGAGCCTGACCGTTCTCGCAATCGACGATTCGCGCACCATCCGTGAGATGCTTAACGCCGCACTCTCAGAGGCGGGTTTTCTGGTCCACCTGGCCGTGGATGGGCAGGATGGGCTGGACAAGCTGGGTGAAACCGCGCCGGACGTGGTGATCACCGACATCAACATGCCCAAGCTTGATGGCTTCGGTTTCATCAAGGGTGCCCGCGCGCGTCAGGACTATTGCGCTGTGCCGATCCTGGTGCTGACCACCGAAAGCGCCGCCGATCTGAAAGCGCGGGCGCGTGACGCGGGGGCGACCGGCTGGATCGTCAAACCCTTCGATGAAATGCGCTTGATCTCGGCCATCCAGCGCGTAGCCGGTCTGAGGGCGGCGGGATGAGCGGCGCCCCTGATATCCGCACGACGTTCTTTCAGGAATGCGATGAGCTTCTGGAAGCGCTGAACGATGGTCTTACCTCGGTGCAGGATCAGGCCTCGGGTGCGGATGCCGACCCCGAGGTGATGCCTGCCATCTTCCGGGCGGTGCATTCGATCAAGGGGGGCGCCGGGGCTTTCGGGCTGAATGCGCTGGTGCGCTTCGCCCATGCGTTCGAGACGGTGCTGGATCATCTGCGCTCTGACCGGCTGTCGCCGACGCCGGAGCTGGCAACGCTGCTGTTTCGCGCCGGCGACAAGCTGACCGATCTGGTCACCGCCGCCCGCGATGGGCAGGACGACCCCGATGATCCGGCGGCGAAAGCGCTGATGGGGGAACTTGCGGCGGCCTCTGGTGCGCCGCCCGAATCGGACGAGGATGAGGCCGGGGGCGACGAGGATTTCGGTTTTGTGCCGATGGGCCTGCCGGTAAATCTGCCGGGCTCCAGCCCGACGCGCTACCGCATCGCCTTCAGCCCGTCGCGCCGCCTCTATGCCAATGGCCACGACCCCCTGGTGTTGTTCGAGGCGCTGGGCGCGCTCGGTCCGCTCGAAGTTGCGGTCGAAACCGGCCGCCTGCCGGATCTGGGCACGCTCGAGCCCGATGAGAATTACATTGATTGGCGCCTGACGCTTGAAACCGAACAGGGCCTCGACGCGATCGAGGAGGTGTTCGAATTCGTCGAGGGGCTGGCCGAAATCGAGATATGTGCCGAAGACGACCTGCCGGAGGAAGAGCCGGACGGCGGAACCGATGATGGAACCGACGACGGCCAGGATGGCGGCGGCGAGGACACCGCGAAGGTGGATGACGCCCCCCCCGCCGCACAGCCGGCCACTCCGGTGCCGCCCGCGGCTGCCCCGGCTCAGCCCGCCGCGGCCAGCCCTGCCGCGCGACCGCCTGCGTCTGCCGCCGCTCCGGCCGCACCGGCGTCGGCACCGCCCGCCTCGGCCACGATCCGAGTGGATCTGGAGCGTGTCGACGGCTTGATCAACGCGGTGGGCGAACTGGTGATCCACCAGGCGATGATCGCCCAGAAGCTGACCGAGGCAGGCGTCGCGTGGAATTCCGACATCGGTGCCGGGTTCGATGTCTTCCGCAACCTGACCTCGGAGATCCAGGAACGGGTGATGGCGATCCGCGCTCAGCCGATCAAGCCGCTGTTCCAGCGCATGGCGCGCATCGTGCGCGAGGCGGCTGCAATTTCGGGCAAGACCGCCCAGCTGCGCACCGAAGGCGAGGGCACGGAAGTCGACAAGACGGTGATCGAACGTTTGGCCGAACCGCTGACCCATATCTTGCGCAACGCCGTCGACCACGGCCTGGAAAACGCCGAGACCCGCGTGGCCGCGGGCAAGAAGCCCACCGGGCTGATCTCGCTCTCGGCCACCTATCGCTCGGGGCGTGTGGTGATCGAGGTGGCCGACGACGGGGCGGGCATCAACCGCGAACGGGTCCGCTCGATCGCGGTCGAGCGCGGTCTGATCGACCCGGCCGCCGAGCTGAGCGAAGGCGAGATCGACAAGCTGCTGTTCATGCCGGGTTTTTCGACCGCGTCCGAGGTTTCGGACCTGTCCGGCCGCGGCGTAGGCATGGATGTTGTCAAGCGCGCGATCCAGCAGATCGGGGGCCGGATCTCGATCCATTCGGCGGCGGGAAAGGGCACGACACTGTCGATCTCTCTGCCGCTGACGCTGGCGGTCCTGGACGGGATCCTGATCGAGCTGTGCGGCGAAACCATGGTGATCCCGATCACCGCAGTGATCGAGACCCTGCGCCCGCAGCCCGGCGATATCCACGCCATCGGCCCCGAGCAAAGCGTCGTCAAGGTACGCGACACGGTGGTGCCAGTGGTCGATCTGGGGCAGGTTTTCGGCCTGAGTGGAAAATCCTCGGGCGAGATCCTGCTGCTGGTCGAGACCGAGAACCGCGACCGCTATGCGCTGGCCGTCGACGCGATCCGCGACCAGAGCCAGGTGGTGATCAAGGGGCTTGAAGGAAATTATCGCCATGTCGCCGGGATCTCGGCGGCCACAATCCTTGGCGACGGACGTATCGCCCTGATTATCGACCCTGAAGAGGCCGTATCTCAGGCCGTTCCGCCCCCTCTTGCCGCTGCCGCGGCAGCGGCGGCTGCGGCCGCAACGGCATCCTCCCAACCCCAAGCCGCCCTTTCTTCCGTGAGGTAAGTCATGAACGCCACGATCCAGATGGAAAAGTCCGACAGCCAGGCCCCGCGTGACGCCGACCGCGCCGAGCAGGAGGCGCGCGATGACCCGCGTGACCGGGCGCGGCGCGAACTGGTGGCCTTCCGTGCCGCCGATCAGGATTTCTGCGTCGACATCATGTCGATCCGCGAGATCCGCGGCTTCACCGCCGCCACCGTCGTACCCCACGCACCCGACTATGTGCTGGGGGTGATGAACCTGCGCGGCTCGGTCGTGCCGGTGGTGGATCTTTCGCGCCGGCTGGGTCTGGGCGCGACCGAGGGCGACGATCGCCACGTGATCATCATCGCCATGGTCGGCCCCCAGATGACCGGCCTTCTGGTTGAGGCGGTGTCGGACATCCTGTCGATCCCCGAGGACGAGATCCGCCCCACGCCCGAGGTCGCCTCGGAGGCGGCGCGCGGCTTTATTTCCGGCGTCATCTGCGAGGGCGAGCGCCTGCTGCGGCTGGTGGATCTGTCGCGCCTGCTGCCAGCCGAGCAAGGGGCGCAACCATGATCCAATCTTCCTCGATGGGGGCGCGGGCCGACACCCTGGCACGCGAATTTCTCTACACCACGGAGGATTTCAACCGTATCGCGGCGCTTTGCTATGAACGCGCGGGCATCCTGCTGCCCCCGGCCAAGCAGGATCACGTCTATTCGCGCCTGTCGCGTCGGCTGAGGTCGCTGGGGCTGAAAAGCTTCGATGCCTATCTGAAGCAGCTGACCGGTCCGAACGGCGTCGAGGAGCAGCGCCAGATGATCTCGGCGCTGACCACCAACGTGACCCGGTTCTTCCGAGAGCCGCATCATTTCGAACATCTGCGCACCGAAGTGCTGCCCGAACTGGCGGCGCGGGCGAGGGCCGGCGGCCGGGTGCGGTTGTGGTCGGCGGGCTGCGCCAGCGGAGAAGAGCCGTATTCCCTGGCCTTCACGTTGTTGCGCGCGTTGCCCGATGCAGCGCGGCTTGATGTGCGGATTCTGGCGACGGATATCGACCCGGAGGTTCTGGCCGCGGCCAGTTCGGGCGTCTATTCGGAAGATGCAGCCCACAATCTGCCCGACTGGGTGGATCCGGCCATGGCCAGCCGCGCTCCGGACGAGTTGAAGATCGCCCCCGCTGTGCGCAGGCTGGTCGATTTCCGGCCCCTCAATCTGGTCCGGCCGTTCCCGATGAAGGGTCCGTTCGACGTGATCTTCTGTCGCAACGTGGCGATCTATTTCGATGCGCCGACGCAGGCCGTGGTCTGGAACAGCTTTATCGGCGTCTTGCAGCCGGGCAGCCAGATGTACATCGGCCATTCGGAACGTCCACCGCACGCGCTGGTGACCAGCTTCACCCCTAATTGCATTACCGGCTACCGGTTGAACGATCCGGACAGGCCCACGACCTCTGAAAGGAGAACATAATGGCCCTGAGGGACTCGATTCGCATCATGGTGGTCGACGACATGTCGACCAGCCGGGGCCTGTTGATGCAGGCTCTGGACGAACTGGGAATCCGCCAGGTCGACTATGCCGCCGACGGACGCGAAGCGCTGACCAAGCTCGCGGCGAACCCGGTGCATCTGGTGATCTCGGATTACAACATGCCGCAGATGGACGGGCTGCACCTGCTCAAGGCGCTGCGCGAGAATCGCGCGACCAGCCGGATCGGTTTCATCCTGGTCACTGGCCGCGCCGACCGGGAGATCGTCGAGACGGGACAACGGCTTGGGATGAACAACTTCCTGCGTAAGCCGTTCTCGACCCAGCAGATGCGTGCCTGCATCCAGGCCGTCGTGGGGGCGCTGTGATGACGGGCCGCGAGACCGGGGTCGACCTGGCCGCGATCGTCCATGGGCTGGCCAAGGTGCTGCACGGCGCCCATGCCGCGGGCCGCGAAGTCGAGGAATGTTATGGGGATCTGATCCGCGACATTCCATCCAGTACCCTGTCGGAGGCCGGGCAGGCGGCGCGTAAGGCTGGTCATCCGGGCCCCGGCGCCAGCCTGCAGGAACTGGACCGCCTGGTGCAGGTGCTCGACAATCTGGCGCGGTTCGTGACGGCGCTGGCGCCCGAGATCCCGGCGGGACTGCGGGTTGAGGCCGCGCCGGCGCGAGACGAAATCCTGCTGCGTGACCTGGCGGCTTGCCTGTTCTCGCCCGGTGCCGCGGAACCGGCGTTCCGGCCCGCGGGGGCGGAGCGCGCCGCCGAGGCCGAGGATGGCGTGCATCTGTTCTAGGGCAGGCGGTCCGCCGCCGGTTCCATCGCGCGACCCAGGGTCGCGATCGGGCCGACGCGCGCCGCTTGCCCTTGAAGGGGGCGGCGCGCACCTCTAAGACTCGTTTAACGCAGCCGGGCTATCCAAGCCCAAGTTTCGAGGCAGGACATGTTCGACCCCGTCGCCCACTTGACCAATTTCATCATCCCGACCGTCGAGGAGACGAGCGCCCGCGGCTCGATCCGCTACGACATCTTCTCGCGTCTGTTGAAGGAGCGGATCATCTTCGTCGCCGGCCCGGTGCACGACGAGATGGCGACGATCATCGTCGCCCAGCTTCTGTTCCTCGAGGCCGAGAATCCCTCGAAGGAGATCGCGATCTACATCAACAGCCCCGGTGGCGTCGTCACCTCGGGCCTGTCGATCTACGACACGATGCAATACATCAAGCCGAAGATCTCGACCGTCTGCATCGGTCAGGCGGCCTCGATGGGGTCGCTCTTGCTGGCGGCGGGCGAAAAGGGCATGCGCTACACCCTGCCCAACAGCCGCATCATGGTGCACCAGCCTTCGGGCGGTTATCAGGGTCAGGCGACCGACATCATGATCCACGCGCAGGAGACGCAGAAGCTGAAGCGCCGCCTGAACGAGATCTATGTGCACCACACCGGCAACGATTATGAAACCGTCGAAGCCGCGTTGGAGCGCGACAATTTCATGTCGGCCGAACAGGCGAAGGACTGGGGGCTGGTCGACGAGATCATGACCAGCCATGACCGTGCCGCAGACAGCGACGCGAAATCGTGAACCCGGCCGCAGGGCCCGACGGGCAGGGGCCCGGCTGGGTCAGAAAGGCGCGGGGGGAAATTGGGCATTGTGAAGGCTATGTGGCTGCCCTAAACTTTGTCCGACTGACGCCGGCCCGCGGGGACCTCGGCGACGAGACAGCCCCGACGGCCGAACAGGCAGCCGCAGAGGATGGATATGGCGAATAATTCCGGCAGCGACAGTAAGAACACGCTCTACTGCTCTTTCTGTGGCAAAAGCCAGCATGAGGTCCGCAAGCTGATTGCGGGGCCGACGGTGTTCATTTGCGATGAATGCGTCGAGCTGTGCATGGACATCATCCGTGAAGAGACCAAATCCGCCGGGCTGAAAAGCTCGGACGGCGTGCCGACCCCGCGCGAGATCTGCCAGGTGCTGGATGATTACGTGATCGGCCAGGTGCATGCCAAGCGGGTGCTTTCGGTCGCGGTGCACAATCATTACAAACGGCTCAACCATTCGGCCAAATCATCCGACATCGAGCTGTCGAAATCGAACATCCTGCTGATCGGCCCCACGGGCTGCGGCAAGACGCTGCTGGCGCAGACGCTGGCGCGGATCCTGGATGTGCCCTTCACCATGGCCGATGCGACCACGCTGACCGAGGCCGGCTATGTGGGCGAGGATGTCGAGAACATCATCCTCAAGCTGCTGCAGGCCAGCGAATATAATGTCGAACGCGCGCAGCGCGGCATCGTCTATATCGACGAGGTCGACAAGATCACGCGCAAGTCCGACAACCCTTCGATCACCCGTGACGTTTCGGGCGAGGGGGTGCAGCAGGCGCTTCTGAAGATCATGGAAGGCACTGTCGCGTCGGTGCCGCCGCAAGGCGGGCGCAAGCATCCTCAGCAGGAATTCCTGCAGGTGGACACGACCAACATCCTGTTCATCTGCGGCGGCGCTTTTGCGGGGCTCGACCGGATCATCGCGCAGCGCAATAAGGGCTCTGCCATGGGGTTCGGCGCCGAGGTGAAGGAGAACGACAGCCGCGGCGTGGGCGAGGTCTTCAAGGAACTCGAGCCTGAAGATCTGCTGAAGTTCGGCCTGATCCCGGAATTCGTCGGCCGCCTGCCGGTGATTGCGACGCTGGGGGATCTGGACGAAGACGCGCTGGTGACGATCCTGACGGTGCCGAAGAACGCGCTGGTGAAGCAATACCAGCGGCTCTTCGAGATCGAGGATGTGGAACTGAGCTTCACCGACGACGCGCTGAAGGCGATCGCGCTGCGGGCGATCAAGCGCAAGACCGGCGCGCGGGGCTTGCGGTCGATCATGGAGGATATCCTGCTCGACACGATGTTCGAACTGCCGGGCATGGAGGGCGTGGAAGAGGTCGTTGTCAACGAAGAGGCGGTGACCGCGACAGAGGCGAAGCCCCTGCTGATCTACGCGAAATCCAAAAAGGGCGAGCCGGCGACTGCTGGCTGATCCGGCGGCGCGCGCTGCGCGCTAGGCTATTCGTGCGAAGGGGGGCGCTGCCCCCCTTTGTCATTGGCGCCAGGCGGCGCCAATGACACCCCCCGGGATATTTTCGCCAAAGTGAAAGACGGGCTTCGGGTTTGTTTTCCGGGGAAATACCCCGGGGCACCACGGATGCGCCATTGGTGCGAGCAGCACCGCCGCCGCGTCAGAGCCGCCGGCAGCGGCTGTTTCGTCAGAGCGCGCGCCAGCCGATGTCGCGACGGCAGAAGCCTTCGGGCCAATCGATCTCGTCGACCATCGCATAGGCGCGGGTCTGGGCCTCTTGCAGGGTTGCGCCGCGGGCGGTGATGTTCAGCACCCTTCCGCCGGCGGCGAGGATCTTGCCCTTTCGCGCCGTCGTGCCCGCGTGGAAGGTCATGTGGAAGCTGTCTTCGGGAAGCCCTTCCAGGCCACTGATTTCGCTTCCCTTGTCATAGCCTTCTGGATAGCCGTTCGCGGCCATCACCACGGTCAGGGCGTGATCGTCGGCCCAATGGACCTGATGCCCGGCCAGGTCGCCGCGCGCGCAGGCCAGCATCAGGTCCAGCGCCTGGGCCCCGAGGCGCATCATCAGTACCTGGGTCTCGGGGTCGCCGAAGCGGACGTTGTATTCGACCAGCCGCGCGCGACCATCCTCGATCATCAACCCGGCATAGAGCACGCCTTGATAGGGCGTGCCGCGGCGCGAAAGCTCCGCCACCGTGGGGCGGATGATCTGGTCGAGCGCCTGCTGCGCGATCGCGTCGGTCAGCACCGGGGCGGGGGAATAGGCGCCCATGCCGCCGGTGTTGGGGCCGGTGTCGCCTTCGCCCACGCGCTTGTGGTCCTGGGCGGTGCCGATCGGCAGCACCGTTTCGCCGTCGCACAGGACGAAGAAGCTGGCCTCTTCGCCGGCCATGAACTCCTCGATCACCACCTCGGCGCCGGCCGCGCCGAAGGCGCCTGCGAACATCTCGTCGATGGCGGCAAGTGCGGTGGCCTCGTCCATCGCGACGATCACGCCCTTGCCGGCGGCGAGGCCATCGGCCTTGACCACGATCGGCGCGCCCCGGGCACGGATGTAATCCTTGGCGGGGGCGGCCTCGGTGAAGCGGGCCCAGGCGGCCGTGGGGGCGGCGCAGGCGTCGCAGATTTCCTTGGTGAAGGCTTTCGAGACCTCCAGCCGCGCGGCCGCCTGCGAGGGGCCGAAGCACAAGAGCCCCGCGTTGCGCAGCGCATCGGCGACGCCCGCGGCCAGCGGCGCCTCGGGGCCGATGATGACGAAATCGACGGCGTTTTCTTCCGCGAAGGTCACCACCGAGGCGCCATCCATGATGTCGATATCGGCGCATTCCGCGATCGCCGCGATCCCCGCATTGCCCGGCGCCACGATCAGCCGGTCGCATTTCGGGTTCTGCTTGACCGCCCATGCCAGCCCGTGTTCGCGCCCGCCGCCGCCCAGGATCAGGATGTTCATCCGCCGCTCCGCCTTTTCCTCGCTTCGGCGCCGTTCTAAGGTGCCCACGCCGTCACCACAAGCGAGCACGCATGTCCGAGCTGATCGAAGATCCCGTCCCTGCCGGCAACGCGCCGGAATTCACCGTATCGGAGCTTTCGGGCGCCGTGAAACGGGTGGTCGAGGGCGAATTCGCCCGGGTGCGGGTGCGGGGCGAGGTGGGGCGGGTGTCGTTCCCGCGCTCGGGTCATGTCTATTTCGATCTGAAGGATGACCGCTCGGTTCTGGCGGCGGTCAGCTGGAAAGGCCAGGCCGCGCGCCTGTCGATCCGCCCCGAAGAGGGGATGGAGGTGATCGCCACCGGGCGGCTGACCACCTTTCCGGGCCAGTCGAAATATCAGCTGATCGTTGACGATCTGGTCCCCGCGGGGGCCGGCGCGCTGATGGCGATGCTGGAAAAGCTGCGCCAGAAACTGGCGGCCGAGGGCTTGTTCGCCGAAGAGCGCAAGCGCCCGCTGCCCTATCTGCCGCAGGTGATCGGGGTGGTCACCTCGCCCTCGGGGGCGGTGATCCGCGACATCCTGCACCGGCTGCGCGACCGCTTCCCGCGCCACGTCCTGATCTGGCCGGTCGTGGTGCAGGGCGAGCGTTGCGCGCCCGAGGTGGCGGCGGCGATCCGCGGCTTCAACGCGATTCAGCCGGGCGGTCCGGTGCCGCGCCCCGACGTGATCATCGTGGCCCGCGGCGGTGGCAGCCTGGAGGATCTGTGGGGCTTCAACGACGAGGCCGTGGTACGTGCCGCGGCAGAGTCGCAGATCCCGCTGATCTCGGCGGTGGGGCATGAGACGGATACGACGCTGATCGACCATGCCGCCGACCGGCGCGCGCCGACGCCGACCGCGGCGGCCGAGATCGCGGTGCCGGTGCGGTTGGATCTGCTGGCGGCAGTGGACGGGTTCGGGGCGCGGCTGGGCCGGGCGGCGGGGCAGGGGCTTTTGACCCGCAACCAGCGCCTGCGCGATCTGGCCCGCGCGTTGCCAAAGCCCGAAACCCTGGTTGGGACCGCCAGCCAGAGGCTCGATCTTTGGTCCGGGCGGCTGCCGGCTGCGCTTGGCGCCGCGACTGGTCGCAAGCGCGCCGCCTTCAACAGCACCGCCGCCCATATCCGCCCCCGGATGCTGCAATCGGTGATCGAACGCGGACGCGAGCGGCTGGCCTATCGCGCCGCCCGCCTTGCGCCTGAGACGCTGGCGCGCGATGTCACCCGCAAGTCCGAGGCGCTAGAGGCCCTGATCCGCCGCCTGACGATCGCCGCCAATGCCCAGACCGAAAGCTGGCGCGCGCGCCTCGACGGGCTGGACCGGATGCGCATGACGCTGGGCTATCACGAGACGCTGAAACGCGGCTTTGCCGTGGTTTACGGCGACGGCCATGTGGTCACCTCCAAGGCCGCCGCCGAAGCCGCCGCCGCGCTGGAAATCGAATTCCACGATGGCCGCCTGAGCCCCGGCGGATCGGCCCCGCGCCCCTCCGCGCGCAAACCGAAGGAAGAGCCACCCGAGCAGGGCAACCTCTTCTGATCTTCTTTCTGGTAGAAATATCCTCGGGGGGTGCAGGGGGGCAGACAGCCCCCCGCTGCCGCCCTCTCCGTTAGCCCAGCCGCTTGCCGCTTTGCGCGTCGAACCCATGTGCCGCACCCGGCTCGGGCACCAGATGCAACTCGTCGCCCAGCAACGCGTCCGAGGGCAGGGCGCAGGCAAATTTGTGCCCCTCGACCGTGCCGTGCACCAGCTTCTGCGCGCCCAACTCCTCGACATAGGCCAGCTTCAGCACAAAGGCCCCGTCGGTCCCGGCGTCGACCGGGCGCACGTCTTCGGGGCGCAGACCCAGGGTCACGGTGCCGCTGACCGCGGCCTCCAGCGGCACCCGGCCGCCGCCGACATGGGCCACGCCGCCCTCGGCGCGGGCCTCCAGCAGGTTCATCGCGGGAGAGCCGATGAAGGCCGCCACGAAGGTCGAGGCCGGCTTGCGGTAGACTTCCAGCGGGGTGCCGACCTGTTCGATCCGGCCGCCGTTCAGCACCACCAGCCGATGCGCCAGTGTCATCGCCTCCAGCTGGTCGTGGGTGACGTAGATCGAGGTGGTGCCCAGCCGCGCCTGCAATTGCTTGATCTCGCCGCGCATCTGCACCCGCAGCTTGGCGTCGAGGTTCGACAGCGGCTCATCGAACAGGAACGCCGCTGGCTCTCGCACGATCGCCCGGCCCATCGCCACCCGCTGGCGCTGGCCGCCCGACAGGGCGCGCGGCTTGCGGTCCAGGAAGGCGCCGATCTCCAGGATCTGCGCGGCCTCGTCGACGCGCCGGGTAATCTCGTCCTTCGCCATCTTGCGGTTCTTCAGTCCGTAGGCGAGGTTCTGGCGCACGGTCATATGCGGATAAAGCGCGTAGTTCTGGAACACCATGGCGATGTCGCGTTCGGCCGGCTCGACCTCATTCACCATCCGGCCGCCGATCGAGATCTGGCCCTCGGTCACGGTTTCCAGCCCCGCGACCATGCGCAGAAGCGTGGATTTGCCGCAGCCCGAGGGGCCGACAAGCACCACGAACTCTCCGTCCTCGATCGCAAGGTCGATGGAATGGACGACCTTCACGCCGCCCGCATAGGATTTGCCGACCGCCTCTAGCGTGATTGCAGCCATTTATTTCTCCGTCTCGATCAGGCCCTTCACGAAGAGCTTTTGCATGAAGATCACCACAAGCACCGGCGGCAGCATCGCCAGGATCGCGGTGGCCATGATGTAGTTCCATTGCGGCTGGGAATCGGCCACGTCGGCCATCCGCTTGATCCCCATCACGATGGTGTAGTGGGACGCATCCGTCGTGATCAGCAGCGGCCAGAGGTACTGGTTCCAGCCGTAGATGAAGAGGATCACGAACAGCGCCGCGATGTTGTTGCGCGACATCGGCAAGAGGATGTCCCAGAAGAATTTCATCGGCCCGGCGCCGTCGATCCTTGCGGCTTCCATCAGCTCATCCGGGATGGTCAGGAACACCTGGCGGAACAGGAAGGTCGCCGTGGCCGAGGCGATCAGCGGGATCGTCAGGCCGGCGTAGGTGTCCAGCATCCCCAGATCCGCGACCACCTTGTAGGTCGGCAGGATGCGCACCTCGACCGGCAGCATCAGGGTGATGAAGATCAGCCAGAAGGCTAGGTTGCGGAACGGAAAGCGGAAATAGACGATCGCATAGGCCGAGATGATCGAGATCGAGATCTTCCCGATGGCGATGGTCAGCGCCATGATCAGGCTGTTCATCATCTGCAGCGACAGCGGCGGCATCCCCGAAGTTTGCATCCCCGTGGTCAGCATCGTCATGTAGGTGTGCCACGTGTCATGGCCCGGGGTCAGCGGGATCAGGCCCGACAGGAAATCCGTGGGCCCGTGGGTCGAGGCGATGAAGGCGATATAGATCGGGAAGGCCACGACCAGCACGCCGAGGATCAGCACCAGATGGGCAAGGATGTTCAGGATGGGACGGTTTTCGACCATGGCTGGGCCCTCAATATTCGATGCGCCGCTCGATGAAGCGGAACTGGATCACGGTCAGGACGATGACGATGGCCAGAAGCACCACCGATTGCGCGGCGGAAGAGCCCAGATTCAGCCCGACGAAGCCGTCCTGATAGACCTTGTACACCAGGATGTTGGTGGCATCCGCAGGGCCGCCCTGGGTGGTGGCGTCGATCACCGGGAAGGTTGCGAACATGGCGTAGACGAAGTTCACCACCACCAGAAAGAAGGTGGTGGGCGACAAGAGCGGCAGGGTGATGGTGAAAAAGCGCTTTACCGGCCCCGCGCCGTCGATCGCCGCCGCTTCGCGCATCGAGGCGGGGATCGATTTCAGCCCGGCGACGAAGAACAGGAAGTTGTAGGACACCTGCGGCCAGGCCGCCGAGATGATCACCAGGATCATCGCGTCGTCGCCTTTCAGCGCATGGTCCCAGTGATAGCCGACCAGTGACAGCAGGTAGGGCATCAGGCCGATCGTGGGGTTGAACAGGAACCACCACAGCACGCCCACCACCGCCGGGGCCACCGCATAGGGCCAGACCAGCAGTGTCGTATAGGTCGAACCGGCCTTCGTCGTGCGATCGACGGCCAGCGCCAGCAGAAGCGCCGAGATCAGCGCAAGCGCGGTCACGCCGATGGTGAAGACCACCGTCACCTGCAGCGAATAGATATAGGCGGGATCCTGAAACAGCGCCCGGTAATTGGCCAGCCCTACCCAGGTGGTGTGCAGCCCGAAGGCGTCCTCGCGCTGAAAGCTTTGCAAGACGGCTTCACCGGCGGGCCACAGGAAGAAGATGATCGTCACCACCATCTGCGGGGCGATCAGCAGATAGGGCAGGAACTTGTTGCGGAAAAAGATACGTTTCATCGGCGCGCTTCGCTGGAAATGACAAAGAAGCCCGCGCCGAGGCGCGGGCTTCCCAAAAGGGTTCCGGGGCTTACTGGTTGGCCTTCTGGAACTGTTCGATCAGCTTGTTGCCGTTGGTGTCGACATTGTCGAGCGCCTGTTGGGCGGTCTCGTTCCCGGCCAGCAGCTTCTGGAACTGGGTGTCGATGACGTCACGCACCTGGACGTAGTTGCCAAAGCGCAGACCCTTCGAGTTCGCGGTCGGCGGGTTCAGGGTGATTTCCTTGATGCCCACGTCCGACCCCGGGTTCTTCGCGTAGAAGCCCTGCTCCTGGCCCAGCTTGTAAGCCGCCTGGGTGATCGGCAGGTAGCCCGAGAATTGCGACCAGTCAGCCTGCACCTTGGCCGAGGACAGGTAGCTCAGGAAGCTGGCCACGCCCTTGTAATGGGCCTTGTCGTGGCCGCGCAGCACCCACAGGGTGGCACCACCGATGATGGTGTTCTGCGGCGCGCCCTTCACGTCGGCGTAGTAGGGCAGCATGCCGTAGCCGACTTCGAACTTGCCCTTGGTGTTGGCCAGCACGCCGGCGCGCGACGCGGACGAGTTCATGTAGATCGCGCAATCGCCCGAATAGAACATCGGCGGCGCGTCATTGCCGCCCACCGGGCCGCCGTATTTGAAGATGCCTTCCTTCTGCCATTCGGCGAGGTTGGCCCAGTGCTTCACCAGCGCCTTGTCCTTGCCGAATTCAAGCCGCGCGCCGAGACCGCCGAAGCCGTTGTCCTCGGTGCCGATCGGCTGGTTGTGCCAGGCCGAGAAGTTTTCCGCCTGGATCCAGCTGATCCAGCCCGAGGTGAAGCCGCATTTGGCCGCGCCCGATTTCATGATCTGCTTCGAATCCGCGACCAGTTCGCCCCAGGTCTTGGGCGGCTGGTTCGGGTCCAGACCGGCCTTCTTGAAGGCGTCCTTGTTGTAATACATGATCGGGGTCGAGCTGTTGAACGGCATCGACAGCATGTTGCCCTGGGAATCGGTGTAATAGCCGACGACCGCCTTCAGGAAGCCGTTCGGATCGAAGGGCTCGCCCATGTCCTTCATCAGCTTGTAGACCGGGTAGACGGCGCCCTTGGCGGCCATCATGGTGCCGGTGCCAACCTCGAAGACCTGCACGATATCGGGCTGCTTCTTGGCCCGGAAGGCGGCGATCGCCGCGGTCATGGTCTGCGGGTAAGAGCCTTTGTAAGTCGCGACGACCTTAAACTTGTCCTGGCTCTTGTTGTAGTCGGCGACGATCTGGTCAAGCTTCTGACCAAGCTCGCCTCCCATGGCGTGCCACCAGGTGATGGTGGTTTTCGCCTGCGCCATGCTGACGGAGGCCGCCAGTGCCATTGCGCCGACGAGTGTGGTGCGGATCATGGTATATCCCCCTGTTGTTGATCACGTGGACTGCGCCACGCTTAGTGTTTGCTCATGAAGAGTTTGTGTTCGTTTTGCGTAGGTTTTGCAACGGTTGTTTTTCGTCCCCTGCTGAATTTTTGGGCGGCTTCTGTCCGGCCCTCACCGTCGCATTGCCGCGCTATCGCGGGGGCGAAACGTATTGATGATAATCCTAACAGTTATACTATATATCTATATTGCCGCATCTCCCGAACCCGTAGCCGGGTGCGGCAGGCCGCGGAGGCATTGCAAGAAGAGAGGTCGCGATGGCGTTGATTGAGCTAGAGGTCGAGGGCGAGATCGCCACCGTCACGATGAACCGTCCCGACAAGCGCAACGCCATGTCCGACGCCTTCATCGCCGAGCTGGGCGCCGTGTTCGAGGCCCCGCCCAAGGGGGTGAAGGCGGTGATCCTGACCGGCGCGGGCGGGCATTTCTGCGCCGGCCTCGATCTTGCCGAACATGTCGAGCGCAGCGCCGAGGAAGGCATCTACCACTCGCGCGGCTGGCACCGGATTCTCGATCAGATCCAGTTCGGCGGCCTGCCGGTGGTCAGCGCCATGTCCGGCGCGGTGATCGGCGGGGGGCTGGAAATCGCCGCCGCGACCCATGTGCGCATCGCCGAGCCCTCGACCATCTTCCAACTGCCCGAAGGCCGGCGCGGGATCTTCGTCGGTGGTGGCGCGACGGTGCGGGTGGGGCGCATCCTCGGCCCTGACCGGATGACTGAAATGATGCTGACCGGGCGCAAATACGACGCCGAGGAAGGCCAGCGCCTGGGCCTTGCCCATTACGCCGTCGGCGCGGGCGAGGCGCTGCCGCTGGCGCGCGATCTGGCGGGCAAGATCGCCCGCAACGCGCCGTTGTCGAACTATTTCATGATCCAGGCGCTGTCGCGGATCGGCGACATGTCACGCGGCGACGGGCTGTTCACCGAAAGCCTCTGCGCCGCGCTCAGCCAGACCACGCCCGACGCGCAGGAGGGGCTGCGCGCCTTCCTGGAAAAACGCGCGCCGTCGTTCCGCTGATGGCCGCGCCCGACGCCACCCTGCGCGGGCTGACCGGCTACCGCATCCAGCGCGCGGCGATCCGGGCGATGGCGCGGGTGAACGCGGCGCTGGCGCCCCTTGGGCTGCGGCGCAGCACCTTCTCGGCGCTGGCGGTGGTGTCCGACACGCCGGGCCTGCGCCAGACCCAACTGGCCGAGGCGCTGGCGATCGAGCGGCCCAATCTGGTGCAGATTATCGACGATCTGGAAGCCGCCGGGCTGATGGTGCGCGAACGGGCCGAGGGGGACCGTCGCGCCTATGCCCTGCTGCCGACCGAGGCGGGCCGCGCGGTCTATGCCCGGGCGTTGGCCCGGCTGCAGAGGGCCGAGGCCGCGCTGACCCGTGGCCTGTCGCCTGCCGAGACGCAAGCGCTGCACCGCGCCCTGCAAATCATCGAGGACAACGCTGGGGAGGAGACTGGCGATGAGATCGAAATACCCAGCGCATAGCGTCCTGCGCGAGGACCGCGAGGGTGGCGCGGTGATCCTGCGCTCGGGGCTGGCGCTGGGCGAGGTGGCGAACGACACCAATGTCTGGCTGCGGCGCTGGGCCAAGGCCGAACCGGACCGCGTTTTCCTGGCCGAGCGCCGGGGCGACGGCTGGCGCGAGATGACCTTCGCCGCGATGTGGCAGGCCACGCGGGCGGTGGCGCAGGGGCTGCTTGACCACGGGATCGGGCCGGGGGATGCGGTGGTGGTGCTGTCGGGGCCGTCCGTCGACCACGGCATATTGATGCAGGCTTGCCAGATGATCGGCGCCGCGATCGTGCCGCTGGCCGAGCAATACGCGCTGATCCCGGCCGCGCAGCCCCGGCTGGACTATTGCGCCGGCAAGGTGCGCGCCGCCATGGTCTATGCCGCCGGCGCCGAGGCCTTCGGCCCGGCAATGGCGCGGCCGGTGTTCGAGGACGCGCTGAAGGTGACGTCGGACGCGCAGGCCGCCCCGGGTTGCCTGACGTTCGACACGCTCAGCGCCGCCACGCCGGGCCGCGCGCTGACGGAGGCCTATGCCCAGATCACCCCCGACACGGTGGCGAAGATCCTGTTCACCTCGGGCTCGACCTCGCATCCCAAGGCGGTGCCCAACACCCAGCGGATGCTTTGCGTGAACCAGGCGCAATATCTGGCCTGCCTGCCGGTGCTGGGCCAGCGGCATCACACCCTGCTGGACTGGCTGCCCTGGAACCATACCTTCGCCGGCAATTCCAACTTCAACATGATGCTGTCGAACGGCGGCAGCCTCTATCTGGACGATGGCAAGCCGCTGCCCGACCGCTTCGCCCGCTCGCTCGAGAACGGCAGACGGGTTCCGGTGACGCTCAGCTTCGACGTGCCGGTCGCCCATGCGATGCGGGTGGCTGCGATGCAGGCGGATGCCGCGTTGCGCCGCGCCTATTTCCGCGATCTGGATATCTTCTTCTACGCCGGCGCCTCGCTGCCCGCCGATGTCTGGGTCGCGGTCGAGGAAATGGCGCGGCGCGAGCGCGGCGCGGCGCCGTTGATGATGTCCTCCTGGGGGATGACCGAAACCGCGCCCTCGACGCTGATCGTGCATGAGATGGGCGGCAAATTCGGCAATGTCGGCGTGCCGGTGCCGGGGGTGGCGGCCAAGCTGCTGCCCGTCGGGGCCAACCGGTATGAGCTGCGCGTGACCGGGCCGAACCTGTTCCCGGGCTATCTGGATGACGTGAAGAAGAACGCCGAGGCTTTTGATGATGAAGGTTTTTTCATCTCTGGAGATGCGGTGGGGATGGTCGATCCCGGCGATGTGGCGCGGGGGCTTTTCTTCGATGGCCGGATCTCGGAGGATTTCAAGCTGATGACCGGGGTCTGGGTGCGCGCCTCGACCCTGCGGCTTGACCTTCTGCCCCGGCTTGCGGGTCTGGCGCAGGACATCGTGGTCGTGGGCGATGGCCATGCCGAGGTTGGGCTGCTGCTTTTCGCGCCGCCGGGTCGGGGGCAGGACGCCGGCGGCGGCGCGGTCGAGGACCCGGCGCTGGCCGCGCAGATCCGCGCAGAGTTGCGCGAGCTGGCGCGCGAAGCGACCGGCTCCTCGAACCGCGTCGCCCGCGCCCTGGTGATGGCCGAGCCGCCGAATGTTGGCGCCGGAGAGATCACTGCGAAGGGCAGCCTGAACGTCCGCGCGATCCTTGACCGCCGCAAGGAACTGGTCGCGCGGCTTTACGACGACGCCGATCCGGCCGTTATCAAACCCGACTGAATGGAGGCTTTCATGATCGACCTGACGAAGATCCGCGCGATCGACATCCACACCCATGCCGAAGAACCCTGCGGCTGCCATGCCGACGACGGCTATGACGATCTGCAGACCACGATGGCGAAATATTTCCGCGCGCCCTGGGAACACCCGCCGACGATCCCCCAGACCGCCGCCCATTTCCGCGCCCAGAACATCGCCGCCGTCATCTTCCCCGTCGATGCCGAGCGCGAAACCGGCTACCGGCGCTATTCCAACGACGAGGTGATCGAACAGGTGCGCGCCAATGACGACGTGCTGATCCCCTTCGCCTCGAACGACCCCTGGAAGGGCAAGATCGGCGTGCGAGAGGCCCGCCGCCTGATTGAGGATTACGGCATCAAGGGCTTCAAGTTCCATCCCACGATGCAGGGCTTCTACGCCAACGACCGCATGGCCTATCCGCTTTACGAGGTGCTGCAGGAACACGGCTGCATCGCGCTCTTTCACACCGGGCAGACGGGGGTTGGCTCGGGCATGCCGGGCGGCAACGGGATGCGGCTGAAATACTCGAACCCGATGTATATGGACGATGTGGCGGTGGATTTCCCCGACCTCAGGATCATCCTCGCGCATCCCTCCTTTCCCTGGCAGGAAGAGGCGCTGGCGGTCGCGCAGCACAAGCCCAACGTCTATATCGACCTCTCGGGTTGGAGCCCGAAGTACTTCCCCGAAGTCCTTGTGCGCTATTGCAATTCCATCCTGCGCAAGAAGGTTCTGTTCGGCTCGGACTGGCCGATGATCACGCCCGAGCGCTGGCTGGAGGATTTCGACAAGATCGCGATCAAGGATGAGATCCGCCCCGATATCATCAAGAACAACGCGGCCCGGCTGCTGGGGTTGATGTAGGGGGCAGGCGCGCGCCCGGGTCTCACTCTTGACCACCTCATAGTAAGCATGCTAATCTTTTCCGACAGCCAGTCCGGCGCGGAGGGGGGGAAGGACATTCAGTATCACCTGAACGGCATCGTCGAGGGGGACCCCGGCATCGCCCCGCCCGCGCCGAAGGGAACGGGGGAGGCCGTCGATGTGGCGATCGTCGGCTGCGGGCCGGCCGGGCTGACGCTGGCGGCGCAGCTGGCGCTGATCCCCGGCATCTCGACCCGCATATTCGAGCAAAAGTCCGGCCCGCTGGCGCTGGGCCAGGCCGACGGCATCGCCTGCCGCTCGATGGAAATGTTCCGCGCCTTCGGCTTTCACGACCGGGTACTGCGCGAAGGCTATCAGGTGAACGAGACCGTATTCTGGCGCCCGGACCCCGACGGGTCCGGCCTGGCCCGCGCCGACCGCATCCAGGATGTCGAGGACGATCTGTCCGAGATGCCGCATATGATCATTAATCAGGCGCGGGTGCATCGCTTCTTTCTTGACGTGATGGAACGCGCGCCCGCCCGGTTGACGCCCGATTACAACCGCGCCCTGATCAAGATCGAGGATGGGGGCCATGATGGGGCCGACACCGACTACCCGATCCGCGCCACCTTCGACTGCCTCGACCGGCCGGGCCAGACCGAGACGCTGCGCGCCCGTTACCTTGTCGGCGCCGACGGCGCGCGCAGCACGGTGCGCCGGCATCTGGGCCACCGGCTGGAAGGCGCGGCCGCGCGCCAGCTGTGGGGCGTGATGGATGTGCTGGCGGTCACCGATTTCCCCGATGCGCGGCTGAAATGCGCGGTCCAGTCCGCCGACCGGGGCAGCCTGCTGATCATCCCGCGTGAGGGCGGCTATCTGATGCGCCTCTATATCGAGTTGGACGCGCTGCACGGGGAGGAGCGCGCCACCGATCGCGGCGTCACGCCCGAGATGCTCGAAGCCCGCGCCCGCGCGATTCTGGCACCCTACAGTTTCGCGGTGAAGGAGGTCGGCTGGTGTTCGGCCTATGAAATCGGCCAGCGCCTTTGCGATGCCTTCGACGACGTGCCCGCCGACCAGCGTGCCCACCGCGCCCCGCGCATCTTCATCGCCGGTGATGCCTGCCACACCCACAGCCCGAAGGCGGGGCAGGGAATGAACGTCTCGATGGCCGACACGTTCAATCTGGGCTGGAAGCTGGCCGCGGTGATCCGGGGCGAGGCGCCTCCCGATCTTCTGCACAGCTATTCGGCCGAGCGTCAGGCCAAGGCGCAGGAGCTGATAGATTTCGACCGCGACATGGCGCGGCTGTTCAGTGAAAAGCCCAAGACCCCGGAAGAGGCCGCGCAATTTCAGGCCTATTTCCAGACCCACGGCCGCTATACTGCGGGGGTCGAGACGACTTATGACCCCTCCACCATCATCGGCGGGCGGGTGCATCAGGCGCTCGCCGCCGGGCAGGTGGTGGGTAAGCGCTTCCATTCCGCGCCGGTGATCCGGCTGGCCGACGCGAAGCCGATGCAACTGGGCGAGGTGCTGCTGGCCGATGGTCGCTGGCGGCTGATCGCCTTCGCGGGCGCGGGCGATACCGGCGCGGCGGGGGGCATGGTGGCATTGCTGTGCGATTTCCTGACCGAGGCGCCCGCATCGCCGCTGCGGCGCCACGGGCTTGCGGGGGCGGATATGGATGCGCTGTTCGATCTGCGGGCGGTGTTCCAGCACCCCCACCATGCGCTGCGGTTCGAGGCGATGCCGGACCTGCTGCGCCCGCGCAAGGGGCGCCACGGGCTGATCGACTATGAGAAGATCTTCTGCCCCGACCTCAAACGCGGCCCCGATCTCTTGCGCGGTGCAGACATCTTCGCGCAGCGTGGCATCGACCGCGCCCGGGGGGCGCTGATCGTGGTGCGGCCCGATCATTTCGTGGCGCAGGTGCTGCCGCTTGACGCCCATGCCGAGCTGGCGGCCTTCTTCGCCCGGATCCTTGTGGACCGGTCCGGGGCCGCGCGCTAGTCCGGCGTTTCGAGGCCGCGGATGCGTTGCATCTTGCCGCGAAAGAAGGCCAGCGCGTCGCGGCCCTCCTGCATCTCGGCGCGCAGCACGCGGCCGATCACCAGCAGGTGGTCGCCGCCCTCATGGCTGGCCTCGCGCCGGCATTCGAAGCGGGCAAGGCAGCCGTCGATCAGCGGCACGCCCTCGGGGTTCAGGTGATGCGGCACATCGGTCAGGGCGCCGGCGTCCTTTGCCACCGCGAAGCACAGGTTGTCCTGATCTGCGGCCAGCACATGGATCGCGTAATGTTCGGCCTCTTCGAAATGGCGAAAGCGCCGCGCGTGGCGGCCCGGCGCCCACATCACCAGCGGCGGGTCCAGCGAGATCGAGGCAAAGCTGTTGGCGGTGATCGCCATCGGCCCGGCCTTTGTCATCGTGGTGACCACGGTCACGCCGGTGGCGAAATGCCCGAAGGCATCGCGCAGCAGCCGCGTGTTGTGCGGTCCGGGCTCGAACCGCTTCGATCCATTCGTTGTCGTCATCAATAGCGGCCCCTTCCATCCGGGCCTTGCCCTGTTCGCATTCCGCCCGCGCAAGATAGGGGCAGGAGGGGGCAGAGGAAAGGGCAGCGCGCGGGGAAGATGCGATGGGGGGAGCCGGGCGCGCGCCTGCCCGTGGGGTGGCGCCCTCTGCCTTGCGTGCTTCGCCATTTATGGCGGCAAGGTACTGCCTGCGCTGGGACGTGATCGAAAGCCTCCAAGCGCCAGCCCGCCGGGACGGGCAGGCGCTCGCCCGGCGCGTTTCACGCGCGTACCGGGCGGAAGGCGGCGGTGGAGGTGACGCGTCCCACGGGCAGGCGCGCGCCCGGCTTGCGCCGCTGTCGTGCCCCGCCTAGGGTCGCGCGGATGCGGATCCTCGACAATATCCTGACCGATCGCGGTTCCAAATATGCCGTCTCGGGCGCGCCGGCGGCGGATGCTGCGGCGGTGCAGGAGGTGCTCAGGGAGCTGAAGAGAAAGAAGAAATTCGCCAAGGCCACGCATAATTCCTGGGGCCTGATCTGCGCCGAGGGGCCGTTGAAGAACGATGACGGCGAAAGCGGCGCGGGGATGGTGATCCTGCGCATGCTGGAGCGCGAGGAACTGCGCGATCACGTGGTCATCGTCACCCGCTGGTATGGCGGCAAGCATCTGGGCGGCGACCGCTTTCGCCATGTGCAGGAGGCGGTGCGCGCCTATATCGCCGATCTGCGCGGCGCCGGATAGGGGCCGCCGTCAGTCCGGGATCACCGCCGTCGCGTCGATCTCGACCAGCCATTCGGGGCGGGCCAGCGCGGTGACCACCACCCCGGTCGAGACCGGGTGCACGCCGCGGATATATTCGCCCATCGTGCGGTAGACGGCCTCTCGGTGGCGCACGTCGGTCAGATAGACCACCACCTTGACCAGATGCTCCATCTCGCCGCCGGCCTCTTCGATCAGCTGGCGGATGTTTTGCATCACCTTGTGGGTCTGCGCGACCGGGTCGTGGCTGGCGATGCTTTGGGCGGTGTCCAGATCCTGCGGGCACTGGCCGCGCAGCCAGATTGTCGCGCCGCCACGGCTGACGACCGCCTGGCACAGGTCGTTGTCGAGCTTCTGCTCGGGGTAGGTGTCACGGGTGTTGAACGGGCGGATGCGGGTGTGAACCATGGTCAGTTTCCTTCTGCGGGCGCTTGGCCGGGTCATTCCTGATCGGGGCGATAGGCCAGATAGCTGCGTCTTGTGGCGATATGTTCGGCCAGATGACGCGCGTCCTGCCAGACGCCCCAGATAAAGCTGGATTTGCGCCCCGTAAGCCATGGCAGGCCCAGGAAATAAAGCCCCGGCACAAGGCCCACGCCGCGCTGATGCCGGGCGCGGCCCTTGGCATCGACGGCGCCGTCGATCTTGAGCCAGTCGAAATCCTGCGCGTAGCCGGTGGCCCAGATCACCGTGCTGATCCCTGCCCCGGCCAGATCGAGCGTCTCCAGCGGATGGGTCAGGCAATCGGGGTCGGGCGGGATCTCTCGTGCAGCCGGCTCGGGCGGCAGATCAAGGCCGTTGCGGGCGATATAGGCATCGGCCTCGTCCAGAAGTTGCAGGTAATGCGCGTCGCCCCGGGCGATGTTGCGGGCGAGATCCGGGGCGAAGCTCAGCCGCCCGTCAACATAGCTTTCGCTGCGTCCCACCAGGGTCAGCCCGCGCGCGGCGAGGCGGCGGAAATCGATGGTCTCGCCGCCATGGGCGCCGCTGACGGCGATGGTGACATGTTCGCTGCCCTCAGCGGCGGGGGGCAGATCCCATTTGCCCAGCACCCCCAGCCACCAGACGAAATCGCGCCCACGGTAGCGGCGCGGCGGGCGGTCATGCGGGCCGACCGACAGATAGACGCGGCGCCCAGAGGCGGCGATCTCTTCGGCGATCTGCACCCCCGAGGCACCGGCGCCGATCACCAGAACCGCCCCCTCGGGCAGCGCGCCGGGGTTGCGGTAGGCGGCGGAATGGATCTGGGTGAGACCGGCGGTGGCGGGGATCAGCGGCGGGATCAGCGGGCACTGAAACGGGCCGGTGGCGACGACAAGGCGCTGGGCCTCAATCGTTCCCGCGCTGGTCTCTACCTGAAAGCCGGGGGCGCCGGTGCGGGGGCGTGCTCGGGTCGCGGTGACGCCGCAGCGGATCGGGGCGTGGTTGCGCCGCGCGTAGCTTTCCAGATAGTCGGCCACCTCTTCCTTGGCCGGAAAGTCTTCGGCGGCGGTCTGGGCGAAGGGTTGATCGGGGAAGCGGTCGTGCCAGGCCGGGCCGTTCGCCACCATCGAGTCCCAGCGCCCGGAGCGCCAGCGTTCGGCGATCCGGGCCTTTTCCAGCACCAGATGCGGGACGCCCTGGCGGTTCAGATGCGCGCTTACCGCGATGCCGGCCTGACCGCCGCCCACCACCAGGGTATCTATCTGCTCCATCCGTCGTCCTCGTGCCGCTGCGTCCAGATCAAAAGTGTAGCGCCTTGATGCGCGCGCGCAACGCGCGATTTCGGGCGCGACTTTCTGGCTCGGGGGCCAGCCCTGGCTGAGCCTGAGCAGGCCCTACCCTGTCGGAGCTGCGTCCTAGCTCTCGTCGTCGGCGTCGTCGGCGTCCTCGGCGTCTTCGGGGGCCTCGGCGGCGGGCGTGTCCGACAGCACCGGCAGTTCGAACCAGAACAGCGATCCCTTTTGCGCGCGCGGGGCGTAGTTCACCGAGCCGTCGTGCAGGCGCATCAGGAAGGCGGCCACCGCCAGCCCCAGACCCGCGCCTTCGGCGGCGCGGCTGGGGCTGGAATCGGCCTGGGTGAAACGATCCCAGATCTTCTTGCGGTTCTCTTCGGGCACGCCCGCGCCCTCGTCCTCGACCGTGACCATGCCCAGAAGCCCGTCCGTGGTGCGGCGGACGCCAAGGCGCACCTCGCCGCCCTCGGGCGAGAACTTGACCGCGTTCGACAGCAGGTTCTCCAGCACCAGTTCCAGCCGTTCCTTATCGCCCGACACAAGGACGTTTTCACAATCCTCGGCCACCACGATCCGCACGCCCGAGCGCGCCTCCAGCTCTTGCCGGTAGGCGGCAGAGGCCGCGACCAGATCCACCAGATCCAGCGGAGTGCGGGCGACCGAGTGGATGTTGCCCTCGAATTCCATCATTTCGGTCATGTTGACGATCAGCCGCCGCAGACGTTCGCTGTTGGTCGCGGCGATGCCGATGAACCGTTCGCATTTCTCGGGGTCGTTGCGGATCGTGTCATTGCCCAGAAGCTTCAGGATCCCGTGGATCGAGGTCAGCGGCGTGCGCAATTCATGGCTGACGGTGGCCAGGAATTCCGATTTCGCCTGCTCCAGCTTCTGGCGCTCGGAAATGTCGCGCAGGATGCCGATGAAATGCAGGTTGCCGTCGATCTCGGTCTCGGTGACGGTCAGTTCCAGCGGAAAGCGGCTGCCGTCGCTGCGCCGGCCGATTTCCTCGCGGCCCGCCCATTCGATCTTGCGCTCGCCGCTTTCGACATAGCGGCTTAGGTATTTGTCGTGCGACCGCGCCTGGCGCAGCGGCATCAGCATGCTGATATTCTCGCCCAGGACCTGCGCGCGGTCATAGCCGAACATACGCTCGCAGGCGGGGTTGAAGTTGAGGATCGTGCCGGTGCTGTCGATCGTGACGATGCCTTCGCCAATGCTGTCGAGGATCAGGTTCAGGCGCGTCTCGGCCTGGACGCGGTGGTCGAAGAGCTTCTGAAACGCCCGCGCCAGGCGACCCAGTTCGTGGGGCCAATCTTGCGGCAGGCGCAGCTCGGAACGGCCCGTCGTCGCATCGTCGATCGCGCGTCCCAGCACGCGCAGCGGGCGCATGGCCATGCCGATCAGGATCACGGTAGCGATCAGCGCGAACGCCATGACCAGACCGGCCGCGACCCAGCCTTCCCAGGTCGGGTTGCCGAGCGCGCTCAACAGGTCTGGCAGGGATTCGACATAGGCCACTCGAAGCAATTGCCCGGGCTGGTCCGGCGACAATTCCACCGTGGTGTAATAGCCGATCGCATCCGAGAAGGTCAGGGTCCCGCTTGTCGCCTTGGTGTTCTGGATGTTTCTGACCAGCGCCGAGGGCGCATGGGTGTAGTCGCCGCTGAACTGGAAATCCGTGGTGTCGTTGCGACCGTCGACCGTCAGGTAATCGCCCTGATCATTGGTCACCACTGCCCGCGCCGTTTGCGGCAGCTTGTCGAAGACATGGGTCAGAAGGTCACTGTAGTCGAAGTTCAGAACGACGAAGGCCACCGGCTGTTGCGCCGGGTTCAGCAGCGGGTACATGACTCGCTGGGTGAACACCACGGGGTAGGAGATCTTGCCGAATTCGCGGTTGAAGTCGATCCGCGAGAACAGGGCAGGCGGGCGAACTACGCCCGCCCGGGTGCTTGCCTTCCAATCGTGTCGCGCGACAGTCTTGAAATAGCTCTCGTTGGATTTGTCCTGCAGCCCGGCCTCTGGCACGGACGAGACCGACCCATCGGGCAGCTTGTCGATGCGCAGAATCTCTTGTCCGCTGCGGATCGAGATGACCCGCGCCTGGACATACTCGTGATTCGTTTCAAGAAGCGTCTCGAACAGCGCGGTGGCCGCCTGCTTCGCCAACGCCGGATTGGCGACGGGTGGCACAGCCCCGTCGGTGGGGGCGGTGTCGGCGGCCGGCCCATTGCCGATCGCCAAAGGGAGTTTCTTCTGGATTGGTCGCAGACCTACGATCATCCGCACACTGGCGGTATTGCCCATCAGGGCGGCGTCGCGCGCGAACTGTTTGAACTGCAACTCATACTGCCGGGCTAGCCAGATGGATTGAGTCTGCACCGTCGCCCTGGCGCCGGCCTGCGCGATTTCGCGTGCCTGCAGGTGGAACAGCACGGCGATGATACCCGCCGCCACGATCGCGACGGCGCCGGTGACAGCTGGGATGGAGACACGAAGTGAAAACAAGTCTGGTGCTCGTTGGTTTCTCGTTGCGATCGGCCAAGGCTTTCCGTCGCGGCAGCGGGCCTTTTGCCTGTCCTATCGTCTATACGGCGGTTCTTCCATACCCCGGTCATCGATGTCGACACCGGATCGCAAAGCCCTGACCGCCGGGATGCCGCTTCGCGCGGCGGGCGTCCTGGCGGTATCTTGGCCGATTGAACGATCGGCTATGGGGTAAATACGCGAAAGGGCCTTAGTTCTGAAGCTTGATCCTGTCGGACGCGGTTTCCCTTCCCTTCAGGCCGATTTCGAACTGATCGAGATAGGCATTGGGCTGGCGCGCGTCGAAGATCTTGCCGTCGATCGCGGCGGCGTCGGGTTGGTGGCGATTGCTGCCGTCCTGCCAGTCGAAATCGCTGGATTTCGCCCGGCCCGCGGCGACCAACTGGTGCGCCGCTTGCAGATAAAGCGCCGGGCGGAACACCGCGCGGGCGGTTTCATCATACCAAGCGTCGTGCTTGTAGGTCGCGATCTGGCCCCAGCGGCGCATCTGGGTCAGGTACCAGGTCGCTTCGGAATAGAAGGGGATGCCAGCGCTGCCGCGAAAGAAGCGCGACGGCTCTTTCAGCAGCCGCTCGGTGTCCCCCGAGCCGCGCGAATGCCCCGACAGCGACAGCGCGATGACCGAGGCGCTGATGCCCACATATTCCGGCGCCGCCAGCATCCGCGCCGCGACCTCGCGGTTCTCGCCGTTGTTTGCATCCAGCCAGATCGAGGCGCGGATCAGCGCCCGCACCAGTGCGAGGGTGGTGTTGGGGTTTCGCGTGGCAAAGGCCTGGCTGATCACGAAGGCTTTCTCGGCCCCGCCGGGACGGATCGCCGAAGAACTGATCACCGGCACCCCTTGGTCCAGCACCGCCGCGCTCTGGTTCCAGGGCTCGCCCGCGGCAAAGCCCTGGATCGTGCCGGCTTCCAGTGTCGCCGTCATCCGGGCGGCGGGAACCGGCCAGATGTCGATCTGCGCCCCGGCGGTCCCGGCCTTGTCGCTGGCCGTGTAATAGCCCGGCCTAATCCCGCCCGCCGCCAGCCAGTAGCGCAGCTGGTAATTGTGCGATGAAAGCTCTGACACCACAGCGAAGCCCAGACGCGGGGCCGGTCGGGCGACGTTGTGGTTCGTGCCAGACAACACGTCGGCCCGAATCGGCAGACTGACCTGACCATCCGGATCGGTCGCAAGGGCGGGGCGGATCTGCTTCCAGATCTCGCGCGACAGCGTCACCGCATTGCCGTTCGTGCCCAAGATCAGCGGCACGATCAGGTCAGCCCGCGCGCCATAGCCGATGCGCGTCGCCAGCGGCAGGCCCACCGGTGCCTGAGATCCGTCCAGCGCCCCCGACAGAAGCCGGGCCTCGAGCACGCCGATATCGGATTGCGGCTCTAGCGTGACATCAAGACCCTCGGCTGCGAAATATCCCAGCTCCTTGGCCACGATGATCGGCGCGGCATCGGTCTGCTTCAGATAGCCGAGCGTCAGATGTGGGGTCTCTATCGGCCCGGTGCCGGCGCCGGAGAAAGGGCGTGTCAGTCCGACAAGCGCCAACGCCGCGCCTGCAAGCAGGCCGCCCAGTAGGAACGTTCGTTTCGTCAAGCGCAACCTGTGCACGTTTCACCCTCCGCCCACCACCTCTAGACGAATATCACGCGGCCGTTATATCGTGTATCGCGGCTTCGTGAATGGCCGGAATCGCCGCAGGTGTAATTCGTTGAATATGTGCGATTTTTGCACCATTTCGGGTGTCGACCGGCGCCGTGGCACTGCTTTTCGCGCGCGTGAACAGACCTGTCGCCCAACGTGGTAAATAGACATATTATAGCCTCAATCGCGACGTCATGCGGCCTCAGCTTTCCCCGAGAATTAACCATTAACGTGCGGTCATTCCGGCCGCGGAACTCGGGCAGGGGGCGCCATGCGACTGTCAAACAAGGCGGCAATCTGGATCGCGGCGTTTTCTGTTCTGTTCGTCGTGGTGGGGCTTTATGCGGTGCGTTCGTACCGCGACGCCTTCGAGGCGAGCGTTCAGGCCAACAGCGTCGAACGCAGCGGCGAGGCGCTGAAACTGATCATCAACCGCTCGCTCAACCGCGAATGGGACAGTCTTGACGCGCTGGCGAGTTCCGCCGACGTGAACAACCCGATCCGTCTGCAGCGCATGGCCGACACCATGCCGCGTGCCAGCCGCCGTCTGTCCTGGGCCGGGTTCATCTCGACCGGCGGGATCGTCGAGGCCGGCACCGGCGGCGCCGAGGTCGGCTGGAACGTCTCGAAGGCGCGCTGGTTTCGCAGTGCGCTGCGCGGGCCGACGCTCAGCGACCCGTTCCAGGCCAAGTCGGGCTCGGGGCTGGCCAGTTTCATCAACCTCGCCTATCCGGTGCGCCGCGATGGCGGTCAGGTGGCGGGGGTGCTGGTCTACCGCCTCAGCATGAGCTGGCTCGAAAGCTTCGTGACCGATTCCGCCAAGGCGCTGGGCATGGATGCCTTCGTCGTCGACAGCGCCGGCAACATGCTGGTGTCGGCGCATACGGTGTCGGGGGCGCCGCCCTCGGCGGCCTCGCTGCATGCCGCGCGGCTGAGCATGCTGCGCGGGCTGTTGCCGGTCGAGACCCGCGAGGCGGGCTATGTCAGCGCCTCGATCCCGCGCCTCCTGGGCAACTCGCTGCGCAGCAACGACTGGACGCTGATCGTGCGGATGCCGAACCGGCTGCATGTGGCGGTGGGCGGAGAGACCTGGCAGCGTGCCGAGACCGCGCTGATCGCGATCGCGATGATGGTGGGGCTGTGCCTGATCGCGGCGATGCGGATGTTCCTGCGCCCGATCGAGATTCAGTCGCAGGCCCTCATCGATCTGACCGAGGGCAAGTTCACCTACCCGCCGGAATTCCACAGCTCGCGCGAGGCGCGTGATCTGGGGGCGTCTCTGGCCTTTCTGCAGACCCAGTTCGAGGATCTGCGCGCCAAGGTGAACGCCGGTGTCGATGGTCGAGGCGGCGCTGGTGGCGCTGGTGGCACCGGCAAAGGCACATCCCCGGATGCGTCCGGCAAAAGCGGCCGTGTGGCCCGGCTGCACCCGGTGCGCGGCAATCCCTACCGCAAGGCCAGCTGACCTGTTCGCGCGTGTTTCGGACGGCAGGGCGCGGCTTTCGCGGCCCGCCTGTGCCATTCCTGCCTGCGCCACGCCTGCTTTGCCGGACAGAGCGCGCAAGCCCTAGGCGCGGCGCAAACTTTGTCCCGGCCCCGCGCCGCAGGGCGTCCCGGGCGGGAACCGGGCCTTGCCAGACACTCCACGCAAAGCACAAGCCCGCCCATGGCGGCGCCCGCCGCAGGTCACTTCGGCCTCAGGCCGAGTCGCCTGATGATGTCTTGCGCCAGCGCCGCGCCGCGCACCTGAGAGATGCCGGGAACGCCACGGCGCGCATAGAAGCGCCGGGCGAGGCGGGCGCGCTGTTCGGCGTCCGGCTGCAGGGCAAGCACGACCCCGTCCTCGGTTTCGCGCTCGGCGCTGCAGGGCACGTCGCCCACCTCTGGCAGGCGCAGCACGCCTTGCGCCCCGGCGGGATAGGCAAAGCCGCGGATCCGGGCGCGCTCGGTCGTCAGGTTCACGATCCAGACGCGGTGGACCTGACGGCCCAGTTGCACGATCACCCGTTCCGGGGCGTCGCCGACATGCATCTCGCGGCGCGGCAACTCGATGCAGGTGAAGATCATGACTGCCAGCACCACCAGATTGTAGAACGACCAGAACAGGATCACGATCTTGCCGTCGCCGGCATCGGCGAAGGCGAAGCGGTCGGACAGGATGCCGATCAGCAGCCCGCCAAGCGTCAGCGCGAAGAGTACGAGGAAGGGCCACATCAGCCCCCATTGCACGACCACCTCATCGCGCGCGCCACCCTTTGCGGTGACCTTGAAGCTTTGCGGTTTGCCGCTTAGCAGCCCGGTGAAGGCGCCGCGCACGATCGGGATCGCCCCCACCAATTGCTGAACGTCGTTCAGGATCGGCGCCAGCATGTTGCCGAACAGCAGATAAAACGTCATCAGCGTCCAGACATAGTAGCAGCCGAAGTAATCGATCGCCTCGCTCAGCGGCGCGTTCAGCACGGTGACATTGCCGAACCAGTAGAGCATCGGAAAGATCAGCGCGGCCAGCCGGAACAGGAAGGTCGTGGTCCAGTAGAACGAAGAATCGAGGATGCTCCAGCGCCCCATCAGGCCCAGCTTCGCGCGCCCGAAGGGGCCGAAGCGGCTGCGCGCGATCTCCAGCGTGCCCATGCCCCAGCGGCCGCGCTGGGTGATGTATTCCTTCAGCCCCTCGGGGGCGAGGCCCTCGGTCAGCGCTTCGTTCAGATAGATGGTTCTCCAGTCGCGGCCGCGCAGCACCTGGGTCAGCAGGAAGTCTTCGGTCACGCTGATCGTCGGGAAGCCGCCGATCTCTTGCAGCGCCTGCCAGCGGATCATCGACGACGTGCCGCAGCAGATCGCGATGCCCCAAGCGTCGCGCGCCGGCTGGACATGGTCGAAGAAGAAGCGCTGCTCATCCGGGAAAGAGCGGGTGAGCCCCAGGTTGTGCTGGATCGGATCGGCGTTGAAGAAATGCTGGGGGGTCTGCACCAAGCCGACCCGGTGGTCGTGAAACAGCGCCAGCGTGCGTGAGATAAAGCCGTGGTGGGGCACGAAATCGGCATCCAGAACGGCGATGAAATCGGGGGGCGTACGGTCGGCGGCCAGAACCCCGAGCGCGTTGTTCAGGTTGCCGGCCTTGGCGCCCTTGTTGCCCTCGCGCCGCAGGTAGCGCACGGAATTGGCGGCGCAATAGTCGCGCAGCCAGTCGCGGCGGCCGTCGTCCAGCACCAGGATCTGCTTGTTGCTGTGGCTCAGGCCACGGGCGCCGGAGATGGTGCGTTCAAGCACCTCGAGATCCTCGTTATAGGTGGCGATCAGGATCGCGACCCGGGGCTCTGGGTCGGGCTGCCACCAGCCCAGATGCGCCTTGGCTTCGGCCTTTCGGTCGCGGGTCCGGGTCAGGATCAGCGAGGCGCTGAGCGCGCCGATCATGGTCAGCGCCTCGATTATGAAGAACGACAGGCTGGCGACGTAGTCCAGCGTCAGCCCCGGCGGCGCAAGGGTGGCTGTCCCCCGCCACCACAGATAGCGCAGCGCAAAGACCGCGACGCCAAGGTACAAAAGGGCGCGATGGCTTGTCCGTTCGCGCGAGATGAAAAGCGGCAGCACTAGCGACAGGCCCAGGATTGCCAGCACATGCATGAAGGCGGATTGGACGGGGTCGAGGTAAAGCATTGGCATGGCGGCTTAGAAGAAGCTGCGCAGGAAATCGAGCGGCGAGGTCTGGAAGAACACGCGCCCCGTACGGCCGATCGCGCATTGCAGATTCGGGTCCGCCGCCAGCCCCGGCACCGCGATGGCCACGTCGAAGCGCTGCAGGTGGCGGCGGCTGGGGGCGACGGCCAGACCCTCATAGACGGTGGCCGCGCCAGAGCCGGCAAGGCGCAGGACATAGCCTTCGAACAACCGGTTCTCGCCCAGCGCGCGGAAGGTGACCTTCTGACCCCGGTGCAGTCGCTGATAGGTGATCTCGGGCACCGATGCGGTGACAAGCACCCGGTCGCAATCCGCGACCCGCGCGACCGGATCACCGCGGTTCACATAGCCGCCGCCATGGGCCAGCTCCTGCCAGTAGATGCCGTCGACATGGGCCAGGATATCGCGGGTGCCGTCGATCTGCGCATCGCCCTTTCCCTGCTTGAGCCGCGCGGCAACCACCGCGACGCGCTGCTTTTGCGCGATCTCGCGTGCCTTGAGGTCGGCGAGGTTCTGGTCCAGCAGCAGCGTCTGCTGTTCGGAATAGGGCGCGTCGTTGTAGCCGTCGCCCAGATAGGTGCCCTTTTGGGCGGCGGCCAGCGCCTCTTCCAGCACCGCCACGCGTTCCTGCGCGCGGTTCAGGGCCAGACGGCCGGCGGTGGTGCCATCGCTCGCCGCGCCGTTCTCGCCGCTGCCCGAAGACGCCGCGCCAGGGTCCGTGACGGCCTTGGACGCGGCGGGGCCTTGCAGCGCCAGCCGCTCGCGCGCGAATTTCAGCTCCAGCGTCAGGGTCTGGATGCGGCCGGCCTGAAAGGCCGTGGTGCGCTGCTGCAACCGGTCGCGAAAGCTGCGCAGACCGGTGGCCTCGGCCTGCATGCGGGCCAGCGCGGCCTGCTCCAGGCCCAGCTCCATCTGCAGATCGGCCAGCCGGGTGTGATCGACACTTTCGTCCGAGACCGTGGCCAGCACGTCGTTCGCGACCACGCTGCTGCCGATCTGGCGCTCGGGCACCGACAGCGTGCCGCCGATCGGCGCCCGGGCCAGCGTGACGGGGGCATTGATCGTGGCATCGGCGCTGGCGCCGGTCAGCTGTTCACCGACGATGACCCAGATCGCGACAAGCAGAACCACAATTCCGACGGCGGCCTTGAAGTAACGCATACTCTTCCTTTTTTTCGGCTGGTTAGACTGATCCGGGCGCGGTTGATCGAAAGGTATCCCAAGACGCCCGGCCGCGCCACCGGTATGGGCGCCTGCGCCGTCGCCCCGCCTTGCGACCCGCGCATATCACGCGCGCCGCCGCCGGGACCGGGCGCTTTGCACTGGTCGCCGGTGGTGCTTGCCCTATTGTCTTGCGGGCGGAAGGGACGGGTTGAACAAGACCTCGCCGCCTTCCACACGGGCAGCATCACGGGCAGCAGCGGAGGCCGCGCATGACACTTCCCTTCAATGGCCGGAGAGAGGACCCCCGCCTGCTGACCGGGCAGGGCCGCTATACCGCCGATCACAACCTGCCGGGCCAGGCCTGGGCTGCCTTCCTGCGCGCCGATGTGGCCCATGCGCGGATCTGCGGCCTCGACATTTCAGCGGCCCGCGCCGCCCCGGGCGTGCTGGCGGTGCTGACCGGCGCCGACATGGAGGCGGCGGGCTATCGTCGCGGCGTGGCACCCTTGCCCTTCAAGGGCCGCGATGGCGCGATCCTGACCGCCGATACCCCGGCGCTGGCCTCTGACCGGGTGCGCTATGTGGGCGAACCGCTGGCCCTTGTGGTGGCCGAGACCGAGGCCCAGGCCCGCGACGCGGTCGAACTGATCGAACTGGATCTTGAAACGCTGGAGGTGGTGCCGGATCTTCCCGCAGCGCTGGCGGACGGCGCGGCGGTCATACATGAGGATATCCCCGGAAATATCTGTTTCACAATGGATTTCGGTGATGATGAGGCGATCGATAAGGCCTTCGCCGAGGCCGCCCACCAGGTCCGCGTGACGCTGGAAAGCCCGCGTCTGTTCGGCACCCCGATGGAGCCGAAGGCGGCGCTTGCGCGCTGGGAGGGCGCGGTGCTTGACCTCTGGTGCCCGAGCCAGGGCATCACGCCGCTGCGCGGCGGGCTGGCAGCGGTGACCGGCCTCGCGCCCGAGCAGATGCGGCTTCATGCCGAGGATGTGGGCGGCGCCTTTGGCGTGCGCGGCCAGATCTATCCCGAATATACCGCCGTGGCGCTGGCCGCGAAGCGCATCGGGCGGCCGGTCAAATGGGTGGCCTCGCGGTCCGAGACGATCCTGTCGGATTATCAGGGCCGCGGCCTGACCCTTGGCGCGGAGCTGGCGCTTGATGCGAAGGGCCGCTTTCTGGCGCTGCGCCATGACGTGCTGGCCGACATGGGCGCCTATCCGTCGGCCGCGGGGCCGGTGACTAGCATCCAGAACCCGCTGCAGATGGCTTGCGGCGCCTATCGGATTCCGGCGGTCGGCGGCCAGATCCGGCTGGTGTTGACCAACCGCACGCCGGTCTCAGCCTATCGCGGCGCGGTGCGGCCCGACATGGCCTATATCGTCGAGCGTCTGGTCGACGAGGCCGCCCGCCAGACCGGGTTCGACCGGATCGAACTGCGCCGCAAGAACCTGATCCCGGTGGCGGATTTTCCCTATCCGATCGCCACCTCGCCGGTTCCCACGGCCTATGACAGCGGCGATTTCGCGCGGCTCCTGGACCGGGCGCAGGCGCGGTCCGATTGGGCGGGCTTCCCGGCCCGGCGGGCCGAGGCGCGGGCGCGCGGCAAGCTGCGCGGCATCGGCTGCGCGTTGTTCATCGAACCGGCCGGCGGCGGGCCGCAAAGCGATCAGGTCGCCCTGACATGGGAGGCGGATGGAAGCCTGACGATCCACACCGCCGCCGTCGCCTCGGGTCAGGGGCATGAGACGGTGTTTCCCGAACTTCTGGGCGTCCAGCTTGGCCTGCCGGCTGGGCGCATCCGGCTGAAGGGCGGCCGCTCGGACAGCCCGTTCATCTCGGGCGGCGGGGCGTTCGGGTCGCGCAGCATGATGGCGCAGGGCTCGACCACGCAGGAGGCCGGGCGCCAGATGCTGGCCAAGGCGCACGGTCTGGCGGCCGCGCTGCTGGAGGTGGCGCCCGAGGCGCTGAGCTATGCCGAGGGCCTGTTTACCGCCGAGGGCAGCAACCGTTCGCTCTCGCTGTCCGATCTGGCGGCGCAGGCGCCGGGGGGGCTGGATGTGCTGGCGGAATTGCCGGGGCCGCGGGCCTTTCCCTCGGGCATGCATGTGGCCGAGGTCGAGATCGACCCTGAGACCGGCATCTGCGTGGTGCTGCGCTATACTTCGGTCGACGATTGCGGCACCGTGATCAACCCGACGCTGGTCGAGGGGCAGATCATCGGCGGGTTGGTCCAGGGTCTGGGTCAGGTGTTCGGAGAGGCGGCGGGCTATGACGCAGAGGCCCAGCTGCTGACCGGCAGCTTCATGGATTACCCGATGCCGCGCGCCGATCTGCTGCACCGCATCGATATTGAGCTGAATGGCGTGCCCTCGCCCGGCAACGGGCTGGGCGCCAAGGGCGTGGGAGAGGCCGGCACCGTCGGCGCGCTGCCCACGGCGATGAACGCGGTGATGGATGCGCTGGCGCCGGACGGCGTGGCGCATCTGGACATGCCGGCGACGCCATGGCGCATCTGGCAGGCGTTGCAGGACGCGAAGGGCTAGGGCGCGCGGCGCCCCATGCGGGGGCGGCGTCCGGCCCGGGCGGCCCGCTTTATGCCCATGTCCTGGGCAAACACCGCCCGCGCGACCCCGGCGCGGGGTTTTTTCCCGCAGCCAAGGGTTCCTCGGGATTGCGGCATGTCGTAAGAAAGCCGCTTACGCGCAACGTCCCGAAGGTTTGACATGCCCACTTCCGCCCTGGCGGCATTTGCCCGCGCCGTCTCGCCCGCCAATGCGCCGCTGGTGCCCTATTCGCTGGCCGACATCCGGACCGAGCTGTTGGCCGGCCTGACCGTCGCGCTGGCGCTGGTGCCCGAGGCGGTGGCGTTCTCGCTGGTGGCGGGGGTAAACCCTTTGGTCGGGCTTTATGCCGCTTTCATGGTGGGGCTGATCACTGCGCTGTTTGGCGGGCGGCCGGGGATGGTTTCCGGGGCGACCGGGTCGATGGCGGTGGTCATGGTCAGTCTGGTGGCAGTGCATGGCGTCGAATATCTGTTCGCGACCGTTGTGCTGACCGGGGTGTTGCAGATCCTGGCCGGCGTCTTCCGGCTGGGCAAGTTCATGCGTCTGGTGCCGCATTCGGTGATGATGGGCTTCGTCAACGGGCTGGCCATCGTGATCGGGCTGGCGCAGCTGCATCAGTTCCACATCAGCGACGGCCACGGAGGCCTGGTCTGGATGCAGGGCCAGCAGTTGTGGATCACGCTGGGGCTGGTGGTGCTGACCATGGCGGCAATCTGGGCCGCGCCGCGGGTGACGCGGGCGGTTCCGGCGCCGCTGGTGGGCATCCTGATCACCGCCGCGATCGTCATCGGCTTTGGCATCAATGTGCCGCGGGTGGGCGACATGGCCTCGATCACCGGCTCTCTGCCCAGCTTCCATCTGCCGATGGTGCCGTTCGATCTGCACACGCTGAAGATCGTCGCGCCCTATGCGGTGATCCTGGCCGCCGTCGGCCTGATCGAAAGCCTGCTGACCCTGAACCTGGTGGGCGAGATCACCGGCAAGAAGGGCGGCGCCAGCCAGGAATGCATTGCCCAGGGCGCGGCCAACATGGTCACCGGCCTGTTCGGCGGCATGGGCGGCTGCGCGATGATCGGGCAGTCGATGATCAACGTCACCTCTGGCGGGCGCACGCGGCTGGCGGCCACGGTGGCGGCGCTGTTCCTTCTGTCCTTCATTCTGGTGGGCGCGCCGCTGATCGAACAGATCCCGCTGGCCGCGCTTACGGGCGTGATGTTCATGGTGGTGATCGGCACCTTCGCGTGGAACTCGTTCCGGGTGCTGCTTCGGGTGCCGCGCGCCGATGCGGTGGTGATCGTGCTGGTGACGGTGATCACCGTGTTCACTGATCTGGCGACCGCGGTGGTGGCCGGGGTGATCGTCTCGGCGCTGGCCTATGCTTGGCAGAACGCCCGGCGCATCCACGCCCGCACCCGCATCACGCCCGAAGGCGCCAAGGTCTACCAGATCGAGGGGCCGCTGTTCTTCGGCTCGGCCGAGGGCTTCGCCGAGATCTTCACCCCCGAGACCGACCCGGCGCTGGTGATCGTCGATTTCGAAGGCAGCCGGGTCGCGGACCAGTCGGCCCTGGCCGCGATCGAGGCGCTGGCGGCGAAATACGACGCCCGCGGCAAGACCCTGGTGCTGCGCCATCTGAGCCGCGACTGCCACCGCCTGCTGCACCGCGCGGGGCAGCTGATGGTCGACAGCGATGACGACCCGGTCTATGGCGTCGCCGTCGATTACAGCGTGCGCCCCGGCGCGCTGGGCGCGGCGCATTAGGGGCGCGGAGCCCGAGTTCGGCCCTCTTACCGCCCGGTACGCGCCGCAGGCGCAGGGCGAGCGCCTACCCGTCACGCCGAAGGCGTGCCGACAATTGGCGGCGTGCCTTTGGCACGACGGGCTGGCGCTTTGGGGCTTTTTGATCCCGCGGGCAGTCTCGCAGAACCTTGCCACCATAAATGGTGTCGCGGCCCGGTCAGGGCGCGCCACCCCACGGGCAGGCGCGCGCCCTGCTTGGGCCGGGGCTATTTCTCGCCCGGCCGGGTCATCTGAAAGACGCTCTCGACCACCGAATAATCCTTGTAGCCAAGCCGCGCGACCGGGTTGAAGCGGGTCACGTCGAACATCCCCTCGACCAGGCAATCATCGCGCATGTGAATGCCGATGACCTCGCCCAGCACCATGTAATTCGTCTTGCCTTCCAGCTTGACCACCTGGGTCAGCCGGCATTCCAGCGCCGCCGGCGCATCGGCCACGCGCGAACAGGGGATGGTTTCGCAAGACGCGCGCCCCAGGCCCGCAAGGTCGAATTCGTCCACCTCGCGGCCATAGGCGCCCGAGGTCAGGTTCATCGCCTCCTTCTGGGCCAGGCCCACCACGTTGACGCAAAACACCCCGGTTTCCTCGATATTGGCCAGGCTGTCCTTGCCGCGCGGGCGGTCGGGCTTGTCGGTGGTGGTCGAGAACATCACCTGCGGCGGCACATAGGCGACCGCGTTGAAGAAGGAATAGGGCGCAAGGTTTTCCGACCCGTCCTTGCCGCGGGTCGAGATCCAGCCAATCGGCCGGGGCGTGACGATGGCGTTGAACGGGTTGTGCGGCAGGCCGTGGCCGTCGGCGGGGCGGTAGAACATGGGCGGCTCCTGTTTGGTTTGCCCCTGACCTAGCCTCGTGCTACCCGGCTTTCCAGTGCCAAGCGGAGGGATGGCCCCTGTATCAGCTGATGGAAGAGGCGCCCGAGGACATCTGGGAGGTCGAGGCACTTTACGACCTGTGCTTCGCGCCCGGGCGCACGGCGCTGTCCTCTTACCGGCTGCGCGACGGGGTGGCGCCGGTGCGCGCGCTGTGCCTTATTCTGCGCGAGGACGGGGTGCTGGCGGCGGTGATCCGCTACTGGCCGGTGCTGGTGGGCGGGCAATCGACGCTGCTGCTGGGCCCGGTGGCGGTGCATCCGACGCGCCAGGGAGAGGGGCTGGGCGGCTATCTGATCTATGAAAGCCTTGATGAGGCCCGGCGTCTGGGCTGGGCTCGCGTGTTGCTGGTGGGCGACGCGCCCTATTACAGCCGCTTTGGCTTCACCAAACGCGCCGGGGTCGCGATGCCGCCGCCCACCAACCCCGAGCGGGTGCTGGGATATGAGCTGATCCCCGGCGCCTGGGAAGGGGTGGCCGGCCCGGTCCAGAAATGGCCGAAGGCGGGTGCGGAATAGGGCTGGCCAGCCGCCCTGCTGCCCGGTTCAGGCCGCAAGGGCCGCGCGCATCCGGCGCCGCTCGTACAGCGCAAACAGGCCCATGCCGCCGACCATGGCGACGAAGAAGGCGCCGCCGCCCAATCCGCTGAAGCTGAGCGCCGCGACCGCCGGGCCGGGGCAAAAGCCCGCCAGCGCCCAGCCCAGACCGAACAGCGCCGAGCCGGTCAGCAGCCGCGCGTCGATCACCTGTTCGGGCAGGCTGGGGATCGGATCGCCCAGCACCGCGATGGGCCGGCGCCGGGTGACCCGCCAGGCGATCAGCATCGGCAGGATCGCCCCGCCCAGCACGAAGGCCAGCGTCGGATCCCAATGGCCGAAGAGGTCCAGAAACCCCTGCACCCGCGCCGTATCCGTCATCCCCGAAACCATTAGGCCAAGGCCGAAAAGACCGCCCGAAAGGGCTGAAACCAGACTGCGCATCAGATCACTCCCAGAACATGACGGGCGAGGAACAGGGTGACGAAACCCACGCCCAGATAGACCAGCGTCGCGACGATCGAGCGGGCCGAGAATCGCGATATCCCGCAGACCCCGTGGCCCGAGGTGCAGCCATTCGCCATCCGCGTGCCGAACCCCACCAGCAGCCCGGCCAGCACCATCAACCCGACATCGCCCGAAACATGGGTGGCGTGCGGCGCGCCGAAGATCAGAACCGCGACCGCAGGCGCCCCGATCAGCGCGCCGACGAAGGCCAGCCGCTCGGCGGCATTCGACTGGCCCGAGCCGTCCACCAGCCCGCCCAGAATGCCGCTCGCCCCCATGATGCGGGCGTTGACCAGCAAAAGAAGCGCGGCGGCCAGGCCGATCATCAGCCCGCCGGCCAGGCCGAGGATCCAGGGTTGGGGCAGGACGGTCAGCATCTTTCGGATCCCTCTTATGGGGTGATAGTGGGAAATCTTCCTTGGCTTATATTTAGGGAGTTCTGCTAATACATTGCAATTGCGAGAAAATAATAAGGATCGGGTTTGCCTTGTGGTGCCGCCTGCGGAACGAGCGTTCTGCGGTGGCGGCCTTGGCAGGACAAATTCTCGCGCCTGGGATGGGGGCCGGAACAATCGTCCGGCACGGCGCGGGCATCCGCGCAAGCGGGCCGTTCAGGGGGGGCGAGGTTCTGCCGGCCCGAGGCGGGGATTGCGGATCGAACGGGGCAAGAAACGCCCCGCGACAGGGTCACGCGCGCTTAGAAATGAGCGGGTTCGCCGGTTTCGGGGTTCAGGATCAGCGCCTGGGCCATCGGTTTCTCCCAGTCGAACATCCCGTCGATCGGGCCCGCGACCGCATCGAACGACCCCTGGCCCAGGCGCTGGCCACCCATCCAGTTATCCTCGATGAAGCGCATGACCGAGGTCTGATCGGTCAGCGTGTGATCGACGTGATCGGGCTTGGCATAGGGCGAGATGACGACAAAGGGCTGCCGCGTGCCATAGCCGCAGCGGCCCTGCACCGGCCTGCCGCCAAGCCCCGGCAGCGGCACGCCGGTGGTGCCGCATCTGTCGCCGTCCAGCACGTCAAAGCCCCTCACTCGCAGGTCCGAGGGGTTGATCACCGCATGGGCGTGGTCGTACCAGCCATCGGAATCGTCATAAAGCACGACGATCGCCGCATCCTTCCAGAATTCCGAGGTCTCCACCGCGTTCACCGCGCGGACGATGAAATGCTGCCCGTCGAGCGGATCGGAATAGCCGGCGTGGCCATCCTCAAATCCCGGCGCCTTGAGGAAGCTGACGGCGGGCAGGTTGCCGGCCTTCAGCGCCGCGTACCAATCCTTCATGTCGTACTGGTGGTTGGCGCCGCCGTCGTGATCGGTGCCGATCACCGCGACCGAGGCGGGGCGTTTGTGCGTGGGGTTGGCGGTCGAGGGGTAGTATTGGAACGGCTCGTGATGCGGGATGTAGTCGGCGACGGTGACATGGGTCACCGCCGAGGTCGTCTTGCGCGCGCAGCTGGTGGTGCCGTTCGGGTTGGTGAGCGACAGATCGAACCCGCCCTCGAACCAGCCCCAGGTGATGCCGCGCGCGTTCAGCATGTCGCCGATGTTGTGCCCGGTCATCAGCACGGTCTTGCCCTGCGCGCAGACATCGCCCGTGGGGTCGAGATCCGAGATCATCGTCCAGCCGCCCTGTCCGTCGGGCACCACGCGGCCCTTGTCATAGGTGCCGTCGGCGTCCAGCGTCGCGCCCACCGGCAGCATCGCGCCATTGGTCTGGCCCGAGATCAGGTTGATCGCGCCCGGGCTTGACGGGCCGAAGGTGGTCGAGAAGGAATTGTCGCTCATCGCGAAGGATTGGGCGTAGTTCCAGAGCGCGGTGACGGTGTTGCCGTCGTAATAGCCCATCACCTGGCCTTGGGTGCCGAACGACCCGGCCGCGCCCTTCGATCCGCGCCCGGTCTTGGCGGGGAAAAGATCCATCCTGCCGCCGTCATAGGTGGCCTGCTCGGCGCTATAGCCGTGGTTCTGGTCGGCGGTGGCGGCCTGGCTGCGGTCCAGCCGGAACGGCAGGGCGGCGTTCGGGCCGTTCCGGGCGTTGGTCTTGTTGGGGTTCCGCTCCAGCAGCCCCGCGGCAAGCAGCGTGTTCGCCGCGGGCGTGTCGGGTTTGGCGTGGAAGGCGGGCTCACCCTCGGGGTTGGTGGCCTTGGGATAGGTGCCGAAGTAATGGTCGAAGGAGACGTTCTCCTGGAAGATCACCACCAGATGCTTGATCGGCGTCGCGGTGTTGCGCTGGGCGGCGATCTGGCCCGCACTCTGGCCCGCGATCTGGGCCTGCGCGCCCGGCGCGGCGGCACAAGCCAGCGCCAGCCCCAAGCCGGCGGCGGCCCGCAGTCGGTGGAAGCGATTGGTCATGATGTCCCCTCGTTCGGTGGCGGGCCCGCGGTTCTCGGGTCGGGTCGCAACCGCTCTAGGCGGGGTCTTCTGCACTTCGGTGACGCGGCGCTTCACGTCACCTCAAGGTCGCGTGATCCGGCCCCGGTCGCGCCATGGTCGCCCCCCCGATCGCCGCCCCAGTCGCCCTCGGTCCGCCGCCCGTCTTGCGCGCGCGGCCCATTGCAAGGCCGCGCGCGCCGCCTTACCTGATAGGCATGGACCATAAGAACCTGCCCGTTTCCGCGCCGCCGCCGAACGCCGAGGAGATTGCCCGCCTTGCTGCCCGCTACCGGGCCGCGGCGGGGCCGGTGATGGCTGCGGTCAATCTGCTTGGCGCTCAGGTCGAGAAACGGGTCGAGGCGCTGCCCGACGGCGTGAAGGACCGCATCGAGACCGTGGTCGAGGGCGCCCTGCGCCGGGTCTACGGGCTGGCCGGCCGCACCCTCGGTCAGGGCGTCAGCACCGCCGAGCCCGGGCACCGCACCGCCGCGATGCTGACCGGGGCGATCGGCGGCTTTGGTGGTTTGCCCTCGTCGCTGGCCGAGCTGCCGGTGACGGTGACGCTGATCTTCCGCGCGATCCAGAAGATCGCGGCCTCTTACGGCTATGATCCGGAGGATCCTTCGGTGCGGCTGGAATGCCTGCAGGTGTTCGGCGCGGGCAGCCCGCTGCATCGCGACGATGGGGTCAACACGTCGTTCCTGGGTGCGCGGGTGGCGATCACCGGCCCGGCGCTGAACCGGGTGCTGGCGACGGTGGCGCCGCGTGTCACGGTGGTGCTGAGCGAGAAGCTTGCCGCCCAGGCGGTGCCGCTTCTGGGCGCGGTGGCGGGGGCGGGGATCAACTATGCCTTCCTGCGCTATTATCAGGAAATGGCCCATGTCCGCTTTGGCCTGCGCCAATTGGAAGATCAGGGCCACGACCGCGAGGCCGTGCTGACCGCCTTCCGCGCCGCGGCGACCCGGGCGCCCGCACGGCGCTAGCGCCGGATTGCGCAGGAAACGGGCTGATCCGCGGTCGTGCCCGGTGCCAGATACGGGGGCCAAGCAAGATGGAGGTTCCCATGGCATTCCGCATCCGCGGGCTTTCGCCCGACCCGTTCCGGCGGCTCTACGGCCTTTCCGACGCGGCGCTCGCCGCCGAGGGCGTGGTCCGCCACCATGTCGCGCCGGGGGCTGGCGCGCCCGATCGCGTCTCGATGCGCGATCTCGCGCCCGGCGAGACCGCGCTGCTTCTGAACTACGAGCATCTTCCGGTCGATTCGCCCTACCGGTCGCGCCACGCGATCTTCGTCGCCGAAGGCGCCGAGACCCGCTATGACGCCCGCGACGAGGTGCCAGAGGTGATGACGCGGCGGATCATCGCGCTGCGCGGGATCGACGGGCGCGGCCATATCGTGACCGCCGATCTGGCCGAGGGCGCGGCGATCGCCCCCGCGATCCGCAAGATGCTGGCACAGGAAGAAGTCGCCTATATCCACAGCCATTACGCGAAATACGGCTGCTTCGCGGCGCGCATCGACCGGGGATGAGAGAGAAAGGGCCCAGGCCGCAGGGCGCTAGGCCCGGGCGGCTAGTCCTCTTTCGCCTCCGGGTCGGCCTCCGGATCTTCTTCCACCGCGTATTCGGTGAAGATCCGGCCCTGCATCATGAAGAAGGCGAACATCGCGATGGTCAGCACGAAGGTCTTGAAGGTGACCCAGGCCTCGGTGCTCATGGTGCGCCAGACGATCTCGTTCAGCACCGCCATCCCCAGAAAGAAGACGCAGACCCGGCGGGTGAGGATCATCCAGCCCTCATGCTTCAGCGGCACCACCTCTTCCATCACCACGCGCAGATAGCTTTTGCCGCGCAGAAGGCCGACGCCGAGGATGCCGCCGAACAGCAGGTAGATGATGGTGGGCTTCATCTTGATGAATTGCGGATCGTTCAGCCAGACCGTCAGCCCGCCGAAGATCACCACCAGAATGGCGGTGGTCACCTGCATCTTGGAAAGATGCCCGGTCAGCTTCCACAGGATCGCCGTGGTGATCAGCATCAGCGGGATGAAGGCCGCGGTGACCAGGATGAAGCCGTCGTAATTGGTTCCTCCGATCATGAAATGCTGGCCCTTGAGCCGCATGTACCCCAGGAAGAACACTAGGATCGGGCCGAATTCCAGCACCATCTTGACGATCGGATTGATCTTGCGTCCGGCCATTGCCCGCCTCCTGTCAGCCCGGGACGTGATGCCCCGGATCGTGCCTGCACGCAAGGCGCGTGCGAGTTTCTGAACGTGATTTCGGCGCGGATCCGTCGCCGCTCAGACCCCGCCGCCGGGGCTCAGGGTCGACGCGGCCCCCAGTGTGATCAGCGCCTGACCGCCCCAATAGCACAGCCACACCGCGCGTGAGAGCCAGGGCGACGGGCGCTCCCGGCAAAAGAGATCGAGCGCAAGCAGCAGATCCGACAGCAAGAACAGCGCCGCCCCCAGCATCACCGGCAAGGCCCGCCCGGGCAGGGTGAGCGCGGCCAGCATCATCGCCGTGATCACCAGCACATAGCCCCGCACCGGCCATTTCAGCGCGCCGGTGCGCGGCGCCAGCCAGAATTCGGTGGACCCCGCCAGCACCAGCACCACCAGCGACGGCACGATCAACGGATCATTGGTGCCCACCCGCAGGAACAGCCAGGCATAGGCCAGATGGCCCGCGGCAAACGCCGCCATGCCGATCAGAAAACTGCGCTGCCCCGGCCGCGACAGCGCCAGATCGCCCAATGCCCCCAGCGCCAGCCCCACAGCCACCCAAAGCGGCGCCCCAAGCGGCAGCGCGGCGGCGGCCAGCAGGGCCGTGGCCGCGGTCTTGACGACACTGCGCGGCCAGGAAACCGGCCGCGTGCACCAGCGCAGCAGATAGACCGCCGCCAGCCCGAAACCGAGTGAGAACAGCATCCCCGCCATCAGCGGATCCTCGCTGTTCGGGCCGGCCTTTGCCTTGCTCGCGCCATGATTTCCTGTTTCGCTTTGGGCTTGGACACCCCCTTTACGCAATCCGGGCCCTCGCGGGAAGAGCACCATGTATCTATTCGCCATTGCCACCTTGTTGCCCGTGCCATTGTTCGCCGCCGGGGCCAGCCTGGGAGGCCCTTGGGCGCTCGCGGCGCTGGCCTATATGACCGTCTTCGTCTATCTGATGGACGCGCTCGTCGCCTACGGCGGCGGCGCCGCGCGGGAGGGGGTGGAATTCCCCGCCGCCGACCGGCTTTCGACGCTGCTGGGGGGGCTGCATTTCGCGCTCTTGCTGCTGGCCGTCGCGGCGCTGAGCGGCGCGACCGGGCTGGGCTGGGGCGCGCGGATTGCGTTGTTCGTGGCCTTCGGGCTCTATTTCGGACAGGTGAGCAATCCGAACGCGCATGAGCTGATCCACCGCACCCGCCGGGGCCTTTTCCGGCTGGGGATGTGGATCTATATCTCGCTGCTCTTCGGGCATCACACCTCGGCCCACCGGCATATCCATCACCGCTTCGTCGGCACGGTCGACGACCCCAACACCGCCGTGCTGGGCCAGGGCTTCTACGCTTTCGCGGCGCAGGCCTGGTGGGGCAGCTTCCGCGCAGGGGCCGAGATCGAGACCGCCCTGCGCAAGAGCCGCCGCGACGACAGCGGGCCGCATCCCTATGCGATCTACCTGGGCGGGGCGCTGGCCTGCCTGCTGCTGGTGGCGGCGCTGTTCGGGCTGCGCGGGGTGCTGGCCTATCTGCTGCTCGCCGCCTATGCGCAGTTGCAGCTTCTGGTGTCGGACTACGTCCAGCATTACGGGCTGGAGCGGCGCCGCGAACGCCATGGCCGGACCGAGGCAGTGGGCCCCGGCCATTCCTGGAACGCATCGCACTGGTTCTCGGGCGCGATGATGCTGAACGCGCCGCGCCATTCGGCGCATCACGAACGCCCCGGCACGCCCTATCCGGGCCTGGCGCTGCCGGAAGGCGGCACCGCGCCGATGCTGCCCTATTCGCTGCCGGTGATGGGGGCGGTCGCGCTTTGCCCGCCCTTGTGGCGGCGGGTGATGGACAGGCGCGTCGAACGCTGGCGCGCCAAGGCGCCGCCGCCGCCGCCGGCAGTGCCCGAACCCGCCGTCTCGGGCCGCGCGACCGAGTACCCCAGCGCCGCGCTGGCGTCGGCACCCGTCGCGAAGCCCACCGCAAAGCGCAAGCCGCGCCCCGCGGCCGCGAATGCCGCCGCTACGCCGGGCAGGGCGCCCGCGTCGCCCGATGCGCCCCCCCGCCAGCATCCGGCGCCCGAAAAGGCCGCCGAGCCGACGGATGACCCGACGGAAGACCCGGCCGAGGATGCCGCGATCGCCGAGGCGGTGGCGCGCACGATGCGGCGGGTGACCGAGACCGGCTAGGCCGCCGCGCCGCGCCGCCTCCAGCCGCGAACCAGCCGCTATCTTGCCAACTGCGCGACTTCGTGGGATTGCGGAAGCATGGCCAATGGCTCCGCCTCCAGTCACCTTCCCGTTGCGGGCGCCGCCTTGGGGCCGGGCCCGGCCAGGGCTGCTGTGGTGGCGCGGCCGATGGCGGGCACGCTTTGGATGCTGGCCTCGGGGCTGTGCTTTGTCGCCGTCAACGCGATCGTCAAATATCTGGGACAGGCCCTGCCATCCAGCGAGGCGGCCTTTCTGCGCTATGCGCTGGGGCTGGTGTTCCTGCTGCCGATGCTGCGACCGATCCTGCGCAACCGCTACACGCTGCGCTCGCTGTCGATGTTCGGCGCGCGCGGGGTGGTGCATGGGCTGGGGGTGATGCTGTGGTTCTATGCCATGGCCCGGATCCCGATCGCCGAGGTCACCGCGATCAACTATCTCGCGCCGGTCTATGTCACCATCGGGGCGGCGGTCTTTCTGGGAGAGAAGCTGGCGTTGCGCCGCATCGTCGCCGTTCTGGTGGCGCTGCTGGGCGTCGGGGTGATCGTGCGCCCGGGCATTGCCGCCGTGTCCTCGGGCGAGTTGGCGATGTTGGCGGTGGCGGTGTTCTTCGCCGCCTCCTACCTGATCGCCAAGAAGCTGGCCGATGAGGCCCCGGCCTCGGTGGTGGTGGCGATGCTGTCGATCACGGTGACGATTGCGCTGGCGCCGATGGCGGCAGCGGTCTGGGTGACGCCGCAGTGGCATGAGGTGATCTGGCTGCTGATCGTTGCCGCCTTCGCCACGGCCGGGCATCTGTGCATGACCCACGCCTTCCGGCTGGCGCCGGTGACGATGACCCAGCCGGTGACCTTCCTGCAGCTGATCTGGGCCACCGCGATCGGCGCGATCTGGTTCAATGAGCCGGTCGACATCTGGGTGGTGACCGGCGGCGGGATCGTCATCGCCGCGGTCAGCTTCATCACCTGGCGCGAGGCGATGATCAAACGGCGCCTGGTGACGCCGGTGGTCAACGAGATGAAGGGCTAGCCGTTTCAGCCCCCGGCTTGGCGGCGCGATCCATTCGCGGGACTGTCAGCCCCCCACCGGCGTCTTTCGTTGGGTGTGATGCCGCGCGACCGGCGCGCTCGCAAGGCCGGGATGCCCCGCCCGCAGGGGCCGCCGCCAGCGCCGCGTCTGGTGTCGCCTCTCACCGGTCCCATGGCGGCTTGATTTCGCCCCGCGCGTCGGGCAGGAAGGCCGAAGCCAGTTCGAGGACGCCATCATGACCCGCATCGATACCAGATTCGCCCAGCTCAAGGCCGAGGGGAAGAAGGCGTTCGTCTCCTACATCATGGCGGGCGATCCGGATCTGGAAACCTCGCTTGCGGTGATGAAGGCGCTGCCGGGGCAGGGGGTCGATATCATCGAGCTGGGCATGCCCTTCACCGATCCGATGGCCGATGGCCCGACGATCCAGCTGGCCGGTCAGCGCGCGCTGGAAGGCGGGCAGACGCTGCAAAAGACGCTTGATATGGTGACCGCGTTCCGCCGCGAGGACGACATCACCCCGATCGTGATGATGGGCTATTACAACCCGATCTATTCGCGCGGGGTGGACCGCTTCCTGACCGATGCCAAGGCGGCCGGGATCGACGGGCTGATCATCGTCGACCTGCCGCCCGAAGAGGATGACGAGCTGTGCATCCCGGCGCGCGACGCGGGGATCAACTTCATCCGCCTGGCGACGCCCACGACCGACGACAAGCGCCTGCCCAAGGTGCTGCAGAACACCTCGGGTTTCGTCTATTACGTCTCGATCACCGGTATCACCGGGGCGGCGTCGGCGCAGGCCGCACAGGTCGGCCCCGAAGTGGCGCGGATCAAGGCCGCGACCGATCTGCCGGTGGTGGTGGGCTTTGGCATCAACACCCCCGAAACCGCGCGCGAGATCGCCGGTGTGGCCGATGGCTGCGTCGTCGGATCCGCGATCGTGAAGGAAATCGCCGCTGGCAAGTCCCCCGCCGAGGTCGCCGCCTTCGCCGGCGCGCTGGCCGCCGGCGCGCATTCCGCCTGAACGCCCCCGGATGGAGCCGCCCGGCCCTTGCGGGCGGGCGGCGCTTGGGTTCAGCCCAGCTTGGCGGGCACCTGACGTTCGATGAAGCGGAAGGCCAGCACGATCAGCCCGGTATAGAACATGTATAGCACCGCGAGCAGCAAGAGCGGCTCGTAGATGATGAACGTGTCCTGACGGATCTGCAGGCTGACCTGATAGAGGTCGAGCACGGTGATCGTGGCGATCAGCGGCGTCGATTTCAGCTGCAGCACGGTCTCGCCGCCCAGGGTCGGCAGCACCCGGCGGATCGCCTGGGGCAGCCAGATCCGGCGCAGGATGGTGAGGCGCGGCATGCCATAGGCGCGCGCTGCCTCCAACTGGCCCTTGGGCACGCCCAGAAGCGCGCCGCGCATCACCTCGCCCTCGTAGCCTGCGAAGCTCATGGTCAGGGCGAACAACCCGTAGGGCCAGGCCTCGCGCAGGTAGGCCCAGGCCCAGGATTCGCGGATCCACGGGAACTGCGGGAAGAGCGAGCCGAGCCCGTAGTAGAGGAACCAAAGCTGCAACAGCAGCGGCGTGCCGCGGATGACCGAGCAGAAGCCCTTGGCCGGCAGCGCCACATACCAGGGCCCGGCGGCCTGGGCGAGGCCCAGCCAGATCGCCAGGAACAGGCCCATCGCCCAGCTGAGCACCAGCATGTAGGTCGTGGTCCAAAGGCCTTTGAGCAGCAGGCCATTGTCAAGATAGGTGGGCAGCCAGCTCCAATCGAGGGTCAGGATTGCCCAGGCCACGATGGCGATGCCCATCGCCAGCAGGAACAGCCGGTGCGGCTGCATCATCGGCTTGATCAGCGCCCTCATATCCCGCCTCCGCGAATGGAGGGCTGGCCGCGCCGCGCCCGGCGTTCGGCCAGCGCGAAAAGCCGGCCCGACAGCGCCGAGATGATCAGATAGAGGATACCGGCCGCGGTGAAGAACAGCATGAAGGCCTTGGTGGTGCCGCCGGCCTGCAGCGAGGTCTCGGTCAGCTCGTTAAAGCCGATGACCGCCAGCAGCGCGGTGTCCTTGGTAAGGTTCAGCCACAGGTTCGCCATGCCGGGCAGCGCATAGGCCAGCATCTGCGGCAGGGTGACCCGGTGCGCCACTTGCAGCGGCGTCATGCCATAGGCGCGGGCGGCCTCGACCTGGCCATGCGGCACGGCAAGGATGGCGCCGCGCAGCACCTCGGTCATATAGGCGCCCAGCACGAAGCCCAGCACCAGCGTGCCCACCAGGATCGGCGGCAGGTCGATGCGCGGGCGGCCCAGGCTCAGCAGGAACCGGTTCACGATATCGGGGACCAGATAGTAGAGCAGCAGGATCTCGATCAGTTCGGGGATTGCCCGGATCGCGGTGGTGTAGATCGCCAGCAGATCCTTGACGATCGGCCCGCCATAGAGCTTGCCGAACGCGCCGCCGACGCCGATCACGGTGCCAAGGATGTAGGATCCGATGGCGATTTCCAGCGTATGCGACAGGCCCGTAAGCAAAGCCCCCCCCCAACCGGGGGGGGACAAGGCCAGCAGGCCCAGCGCATGGCCCGGCTCGAAAAGCCCGAACAGCCAATTCATCGGTCAGGCCTTATTTGCTGCCGTAGATGTCGAAGGTGAAGTACTTCTTGGTGATCTTCTGGTACTCGCCATTGGCGCGCACGTCGGCGATCCCCTTGTTGAACTTCTCGCGCAGCGCGGTGTCGGATTTGCGGAAGCCCGCGCCGATGCCCGAGCCCAGCGTCTCGTTGTCATAGGGCAGCGCGCCGACCAGTTCGCAGCAGGCTTCGCCCTGCTTGGTCTTCAGGAAGCCTTCCAGCGCCATCTCGTCGGCGATGGTCGCGTCGATGCGGCCGGCGGCGAGGTCCTGGTTGGCCTGGTCCTGGGTCTGATAGGTCTTCAGCGTCGCGGTCTTCGAGAAGAACTTCTTCGCATAGGCCTGGTTGGTCGAGCCAACCTCGACGCCGATGGTCAGGCCCTTCATGCTGGCCGGGGTGGCCTTGAACTTGGCGCCCTTGGGGGCGGCGACGGCGGCCGGGGTCTCGTAATACTTGTTCGAGAAGGCGATGACCTTCTCACGCTTCTTGGTGATCGACATCGACGACATGATCATGTCGATCTGGCCCGAGGTCAGCGCCGGAATGATGCCATCCCAGGCGACCGTGGTGATCTTGCAATCCAGCTTCTGGTCCTTGCAGATTGCGTGCATCAGGTCGATTTCCCAGCCCTGCCAATGGCCCGAGGCGTCCATCGTCGAGAACGGCGGGTAGGGTTCGGACGCGACGCCGACCTTGATGACCTTCGCCTGGGCGGTGCCCACGAGGCCAAGCGCGGCGATGCCCGCGATGATGAGGGTCTTGAGTTTCATGGTCTTCACTCTCCGTTGGTCTTTCAAGTTTTTCGCTGTTGTTGCGGGGGCCTTACCAGCCCACCGTTCTAAGGAACTGCTGCAGCCGTTCCGATTTGGGATCGCCGAACAGCTGATCGGGCGGCCCCTCTTCCTCGACCTGCCCGTTGTAGAGGTAGATCACATGATCCGAGACCTCGCGGGCGAATTTCATCTCATGGGTCACCAGCAGCATCGTGCGGCCTTCGCGGGCGAGGTCGCGGATGACGTTCAGCACTTCGCCCACCAGTTCGGGGTCGAGTGCACTGGTGGGTTCGTCGAACAGCATCGCGCGCGGCTCGATCGCCAGGGCGCGGGCGATGGCGGCGCGCTGCTGCTGGCCGCCCGACATGAAGGCAGGGTAGACATCGGCCTTGTCGGAAAGGCCAACCCGCGCCAGCAGCTTCTCGGCCCGCGCGATCGCCTCGGCCTTGGGCACCTTCAACACGTGGACGGGCACCTCGATCAGGTTCTCCATCACCGTCTTGTGGGACCACAGGTTGAAGGACTGGAACACCATCCCCAGCTTCTGGCGGATATGTTCGATCTGGCGGCGCGAGGCGGGGCTGCCGTCGGCGCGCATCTCGACATCCTCGCCGGCGATCACGATGCGGCCCGAGGTCGGGGTTTCGAGGAAGTTGATGCAGCGCAGCATCGTCGACTTGCCCGAGCCCGAGCCGCCGATGATCGCCACGACATCGCCTTCATGGGCGGTCAGCGAAACGCCTTTCAAGACTTCGAGGTCGCCGAAGGTCTTGTGCAGGTTCTCGACGCGTATTGCCTCGGACCTGTCGTTTCCGTTTTGATCTTGCGGGGCGCTTTGGGCCGTGGCAGCCGTCATACAGCGTCTTCTCCGTGCTTTCGGTGCGGGCGAATAAATCATCGTGCCAGTTCGGAGCGCAAGCGCATAATTGGGCAGCTATCCGTTTGAAGTACCGGCAGCGAAGGCAAGAAATAGCAGGAGGTTCCGCGATGGTGGCAGTGGGCCGGGCCCTGGTGGAGGGGCTGAAAGCCCGGGGTGTTTCGGTGATCTTCGGCATTCCCGGAGTGCATACGGTCGAGCTTTATCGCGCTCTGCCCGGCTCAGGGCTGCGCCATGTGACGGTGCGTCATGAACAGGCGGCGGGCTTTGCCGCGGACGGCTTCGCGCGGGTCGCGGGGCGGCCGGGGGTGGCCTTGGTGATCACCGGGCCGGGGGCGACCAATGCGCTGACGCCGATGGCCCAGGCGCGCGCCGATTCGGTGCCGATTCTGGTGATTTCGGGGGTGAACCCGCGTGCGGTGCAGGGGCGGGGGCTTGGCCATCTGCACGAATTGCCCGATCAGCTGGCGACCATGGCCTCGGTCGCGCTGCACGCTGAAGAGGTCGCTTCGGGCGCCGATCTGGCCCCGGCGCTGGATCGCTGTTTCGCCGCCATGGCGGGGCGCGGCGGGCCGGTGCATCTGCAGGTGCCGCTTGACGTGATGGCAGCCGAGGCCGGGCCGCAGGCCGCCCCCGCCGTGCTGCCCGCCGTGTCGCCCGTGTCGCCCGGGCCGCCGCTGCCGGATCTGGCACGGGCGCGTGCACTTCTGGCCGGCGCGGCGCGGCCGGTGATCCTGGCCGGAGGCGGCGCGAAGCGGGCAGGCGGCGCCCTGCGCGCGCTGGCCGAGGCGCTGGATGCCCCGGTGGTGATGACCGCCAATGGGCGCGGCCTGCTGCACGGCCATCCGCTGGGGGTGCCGGCCAGCGCCTCGCTGCGCGCGGTGCGCGGGCTGATCGCGGCGGCGGATCAGGTGCTGGCGGTGGGCACCGAACTGGGGCCGACGGATTACGACATGTATGGCCGGGGCGGCCTGCCGGATCTGTCGGGGATGATCCGGATCGACGCCGATGCCGATCAGCTGGCCCGCCACCCGGCGGCGGTGACCTTGCAGGGCGATGCCGCGACCCTGCTGGCGGCGCTGGCCGAGGGGCTGGTGCCACGCGCGGGCGACGGCGCCGCCCGGGCCGAGGCCACGCGCCGGGCCGCATGGGACGAGATCGGGCCGGGCTACCGCGCCATGGTGGTGATGCTCGATGCGCTGCGCGGCGCCTTGCCCGGTGCGATCGTGGTCGGCGACAGCACGCAGCCGGTCTATGCCGGCAACCTTTACTACGATCACGACCGCCCGGGCGGCTGGTTCAACGCGGCCACCGGCTACGGCGCGCTGGGCTACGGTGCGCCGGCGGCGATCGGGGCGGCTCTGGCAGCCCCCGACACGCCGGTTGTCTGCCTGACCGGCGACGGCGGGTTGCAGTTCAGCCTGGCTGAGCTGATGACCGCGCGGGACGAGGGCGTCGATGTGACCTTCGTGGTCTGGAACAACCATGGCTATGGCGAGATCGCCGAGGCGATGGCGGCGGTCGGGGCCGAGGTTCTGGGCTGCGATCCGACGCCGCCGGATTTTGCTGATCTCGCCCGCGCCTGCGGCCTGCCGCATCAGCGCATCACGGCCGATCCCGCCGCGCTGGCGCAGGCCCTGATGCAGACGCGCGCCACCCGCGGCCCGGCGATGATCGAGGTGATTGCGGGCTGAGGCCAAGCGCAGGGGCGGGGGCTGTCAGTCCTTTGCGGGGACGATCTGCTGGGCGATGCCGGCGAAGACGAGGTAGAGGCTGGTGATCGTCAGGCCCGCGTGGGAAATCGGGCCTGCATCGAAATTCGCCGCCGCGCACCAGCCGGCAAAGCCGGTCCAGGCCAGCGCCACCGGCAGCGATACCTTCCGCCAGCGCTCGGTCCGCACCGGGTGGATGAATTTCAGCGGCGTGAACATCGCCCCCGCCAGCACCACCACCAGTCCCAGCGTGACCCAGCTGGACGGTTCCAGCGCGAAGATCACGATGGCGAACATGTTCCAGCAACCGGGGAAGCCGGCAAAGGAATTATCCTTTGTCTTCATGCGCGTATCGGCGAAATAGATCACGCTGGCATAGGTGATGACGATGATCGCCAGCCAGCCCGACCATCCCGGCAGCAGCCCCGACTTGAACAGCGCATAGGCCGGGATGAAGACATAGGTCAGGTAATCGATGATCAGATCCAGCAGCACCCCGTCGATCTGCGGCGCGTTGTGTTTCACATCGTAGCGCCGCGCCAGCGGCCCATCGATGCCGTCGACCACGAAGGCGAAGACCAGCCACAGGAACATCAGCGCCCATTTGCCCTCGACCGCCGCCAGCATGGCCAGCATCGACAGCACCGCGCCGGTGCCGGTGAGCAGGTGGACGAGAAAGGCTTTTTGATGCGCGCTCATGGCCCCGTCATGCAGAAGAATCGCCTCATTTGCAACCGGGCCAGCCCCCCCGGGGGCGGCACAATACGCGGGCGCGCCTGATCACGCGCGCGGGTGGGCACGGGCGTAGACTTCCATCAGCCGCGCGGTGTCGACGGCGGTATAGGCCTGGGTGGTCGACAGCGAGGCATGGCCCAGCAATTCCTGGATCGCGCGCAGATCGCCGCCCGCCGACAGCAGATGGGTGGCGAAGGAATGGCGCAGCGCATGCGGCGTGGCGCTGGCGGGCAGACCCAGCGCCATGCGCGCCTGTTCCATCGCCTTGGCAACCTGACGGCGGCTGAGCGCCCCGCCGCGCGCGCCCAGAAAAAGCGGGCCGCCCGGCGCCGGCGGAATGGGGCAGAGCGCGACATAACGCGCCACCGCCGCGCGCGCCGCCGGCAGCACCGGGACCAGACGTTCCTTGCCGCCCTTGCCGAGGACGCGCAGCATCTCGGGCAGCGGATGGGCGGCGCCGGTCAGGCCAAGGGCCTCGGAAATCCGCAACCCGCAGCCGTACAGCAGCGTCACCACCGCCGCGTCGCGCGCGCCCTGCCAATCGTCGCGCGCCTGGGTCTCGACCGCCGCGATCACCGCGCGCGCCGCATCCTCGTCCAGCGGGCGCGGCAGCTTGCGCTGGAAGCTGGGGGCGCGGGCCGAAAGCACGGCGGTGGCGTCGAACCCCTCGCGGTCGGACAGCCAGCGCAGAAAGCTTTTCACCGCCGACAATTCCCGCGCCAGCGAGCGCGAGGCGATGCCGCGCTGGCGCTCATGCGCCATCCAGGCGCGCATGTCGGTGGGGGCGAGGTCATGCAGGCTGTTGGTACCGGCGCTGCCGCCCTGATGCTGGCCCAGAAAGGCCAGGAACCCCCCGACATCGGCGCGGTAGGCCTCGGCCGTGTTCGCCGCCGCCCCGTCGAGCGCCCGCAGATGGGTCAGCCACCCCTCCAGCGCGTCACGCAGCGCCGGCGAGATCGCCAGGCTCACGACAGCCAGCGCCGCATCGAGCGCTCGAACACCCCCGAGAAGAAGGCCAGAAGATCGGTGCCTTGGGCGGGTTTGAAATGGTGCGGATCCTCGGCGCCCATCACCAGCATGCCGGGCAGGCGGCCGGGCCCCAGATCCAGCCGCATCAGCGCCTCGGAGCGCACCCAGGCTGCGGCCTCGCCATAGATCATGTCGGAATCGGGCAGGGTCTGGCGCAGGGTCACGGGGCGCACCGGCACGTTGCGCCCGGCGGTCATGTAGGTGTCGACGAAGCCGGGTTCGGCCACGCACAGCACATCCCCCAGCCGCCGCAGCGCCGGGTCGTCCTCGCTTTGCACCGATTCCAGCACCAGCCGCACGCAATCGACGCGCAGGGTGTCGGCGACCTCGGATCCCAGCCCGGTGAGAAATTCCTCGAAACTCGCGGGATCCAGCATCCTCAGGATCGCGCGGTGCACCTGATTGGTGCCGGCGAGGTTCTCATAGGCCGCGGCGATCACCGAACGGTGGGTGTCTTCCAGCCGGTCGAGCCGAGCCTCGAGCCGCTCCATCGCGATGCCGCGCAGGTCGACGATATTCGACCCCATCATGCGTTCGTTCGCCGCGATCAGCGCGCGCATCAGGTCGTGGTCTTCCAGGATCACGTCGGGATCGGCAAGGATCTTGTCGCGAATCTCTTCCTCGATAGGGGCCGTTTCTGCCATGTGGAGTCTTGCCTGTGCTGATGCCGCATCGTGCCGCTTGTCGCGGCTTTGCCTCATGTTTGCCCGCGAGCCTAACGAAATCGCGAGGAAATGGCCAAGATTTTCACCGCCCCGTGCCCGGGGGGGGCGGAACTGTGCCTTTGCCGCACGGGCTTGCGCCGCATGGGGCGGCATGGTTCACCGGGGGAAACGTCAGCAAAAGGACATCCCGGATGACCCTGTTCCCTGCCGATGAAGCCTTTGCCGCCGCGCTAGAGGCGCGCATGCCCGGTGTGGTGCGCCCCCTCGGGCCCCAGTATCTGGAAGAGCCGCGGGGCCGCTATGCGGGCACCGGCGGCGTGGTGGCCGCGCCGCGCTCGACGCAGGAGGTGGCGCAGCTGGTGCGTGCCTGCGCCGAGGCCCGCGTGGCGATCGTGCCGCGCGGCGGCGGCACCGGGCTGGTGGGCGGTCAGGTGATGCCCGGCGATGGCGCGCCGCTGATCCTGTCGCTGGAGCGGATGCGCAAGATCCGCGCGCTGGATGCGGCGGAAAACGTGCTGATCGCCGAGGCGGGCGTGGTGCTGGAAGAGGTCCACACCGCCGCCGCCGCCGCCGACCGGCTGTTTCCGCTGTCGCTGGCCTCGCAGGGTTCGTGCCAGGTGGGGGGGATCCTTGCCACCAATGCCGGCGGGGTGAATGTGCTGCGCTATGGCACGGCCCGGGCGCTGTGCCTGGGGATCGAGGCGGTGCTGGCCGACGGTTCGGTCCTGCACGGGCTGAAGCGGCTGCGCAAGGACAACACGGGCTACGATCTGCGCGATCTGATCATCGGCGCCGAGGGGACGCTGGGGATCATCACCGCCGCCAGCCTGAAACTGTCGCCGATCCCGGCGGGAGAGGGCGCGGCGCTGATCGCGGTGGAAAGCCCGGCGGCGGCGCTGTCGCTGCTGGCGCTGGCGCGCGACCGGCTGGGAGAGGGGGTCTCGGCCTTCGAATTGATCGCCGGCCAAAGCTTCGCCTTCCTGCGCGAGACGATGCCCGAACTGCGCCAGCCCTTCGCCACGCCGCCGGATTGGACGGTGCTGATCGACCTTGGCCTGCCGCGCGGCCTGTCGCCCGATCAGGCGCTCGCGGATCTGTTCGCCGAAGCTGCCGAGGCGGGGCTGGCCCAAGACGGGGTGATTGCGCAGAGCGCGGCGCAGCGGGCCGATTTCTGGGCCCTGCGCGAGGCCATCCCCCAAGCCAACCGCCGCATCGGCGCGATCGCCTCGCATGATATATCCCTGCCGCTGTCGGCGGTGGCGGATTTCATCGCCGAGGCGCCGGGTATACTGGCCGAAATCGCCGAGATCCGGATCAACTGCTTCGGCCATCTGGGCGACGGCAACCTGCATTACAACGTCTTCCCGCCGCCGCGCCGCGCCCGTGCCGATTACGACGCGCAGCGCGCCGCGTTCACCCGCGCGGTGCATGATCTGGTGGCCCGGTACGACGGCTCGATCAGCGCCGAACACGGCATCGGCCGCCTCAAGGTAGAAGAGCTGGAACGCTACGGCGACCCCGCCGCGCTTGCGGTGATGCGCGCCCTCAAGGCGACGCTCGACCCGCTGGGCATCCTGAACCCCGGCGCCGTGCTGCGCGGCTGATCCGGCGGCGCGCTACGCGCAAGTCACCCTCTGCGATGGGGGCTCTGCCCCCAAACCCCCGGAGTATTGCGGCCAAGGTGAAGGGTAAGGGGGACTCCTTGTTTCACTCCGGTGGAAATATCCCACGGGGGTCGCCATCGAAGCGCCATCGGTCCGAGCGACGATGGCGACGGGGGTGTGAAACCCCCGGCTCCGGCCTTACAGCTCGATCGGCTGCATCACCTCCGGCTCGATCACGTTGACGCCCGGCAGCCCGGCCTTCAGCGCGTCCGCGTTCTGTTCAAGCAGCGGGAAGGTCCTGTAATGGCACGGGATCACGGTCTTGAAGTCGAAGAAGGTCTTCGCCGCATAGGCCGCGCGCTTCATGTCCATGGTGAAATGGCCGCCGGCGCACAGGATGCCGATGTCGGGTTTGTGCAGGTCGTTGAACACCTTCATGTCGGCCATCACGTCGGTATCGCCCGACAGATAGATCGTGTGCCCTTCGGCGGCGATCATGAAGCCCGCCTCATGCCCGGCGTAAAGCGGCTGCCCGTCGGGCCCGGGGACCGAGGACGAATGGGTGGCGTTGACCATGGTCACCTTGACGCCGCCCAGATCGACCGTGCCGCCCTTGTTGAAGCCGACGGTCTGGATGCCGTGCTTCTGCTCCCACCAGGTGAGCAGGTCGTAGATGCCGACCACGGGGATGCCCAGTTCCTTGGCCAGCGTCACCGAATCCGCGGAATGGTCGCCATGACCGTGGGTCAGCAGGATATGGGTGGCGCCGGCGATGGCCGCGCCGCGCTGGTCTTCGGGGAAGACCGGGCTGCCGGTGAACCAGGGGTCGATCAGCAGCGTCTGCCCGCCGATCTCGAGGCGGAAGCTGGAATGGCCAAGCCAGGTAAGTTTCATGCGTTTCCCTCCATTCAGGTTGCGCTAAGCAGGATAGGGCGCGCGGCGCAGAAGGAAATGGACGGGGGCGCATCGGTGAACGGTTTTTGCGATCGGTCCGCGCGCGCCTGCCGGGCGCTTGCAGCCCGCCCTCCGCGCGGCTAAACGGGGCGCAAAGCATCAGGGAGTGTCCCATGTCCATCGACATCGATACCGCGCGGCGGGTGGCCCATCTTGCCCGCATCAAGGTGGAAGAGGCCGATCTGCCCGCGCTGGCGGGCGAATTGTCCGGCATCCTGACCTTCATGGAGCAGCTGAACGAAGTCGACATCGACGGGGTCGAGCCGATGACCGGCGTCACGCCGATGCGCCTGAAGCGGCGCGCCGATGTGGTGGCTGACGGCGACATGCAGGACAAGATCCTGTCGAATGCGCCCGATGCGCGCGAGGGGTTCTTTGCCGTGCCGAAGGTGGTGGAATGAGTGACGCACTGAACAAGCTGACGATCGCCGGGGCGCGCGACGCGCTGCGCAAGGGCGAGGTGAGTGCGGTCGATCTGACCATGGCCTGCATGACGGCGATGGATGCGGCGGGGGATCTGAACGCCTTCGTCCACCCCACGCCGGAAATCGCGCTGGATCAGGCCCGCGCGGCGGACGCCCGCATCCAGAAGGGCGACGCGCCGGCGATGTGCGGCATCCCGCTGGGGATCAAGGATCTTTTCTGCACCAAGGGCGTGCCCAGTCAGGCTGCGAGCCGGATCCTGAAAGGCTTCAAGCCGGAATACGAATCGACCGTGACGTCGAAGCTGTTCGACGCCGGCGCGGTGATGCTGGGCAAGCTGAACATGGACGAATTCGCCATGGGCAGCTCGAACGAGAGCAGCTGCTACGGCAATGTCGTGAGCCCCTGGCGGCGCGGCGATGACGCCACGCCGCTGACGCCCGGCGGCTCGTCCGGCGGCTCGGCCGCGGCGGTGGCGGCGGATCTGTGTCTGGCCGCGACCGGCACCGATACCGGCGGCTCGATCCGCCAGCCCGCGGCCTTCACCGGCATCGTCGGGCTGAAACCCACCTATGGGCGCTGCTCGCGCTGGGGGATCGTGGCTTTTGCAAGCTCGCTCGATCAGGCCGGGCCGATGACCAAGTCGGTGCGCGACGCCGCGATCATGCTGGGCACGATGGCCGGTGAGGACGCGAAGGATTCGACCTCTGCCCCGATCGAGGTGCCGGATTTCGAGGCCATGCTGACCGGAGACATCCGCGGCAAGACCATCGGCATCCCGCGCGAATACCGCATGGACGGCATGCCCGACGAGATCGAGGCGCTCTGGGCCGAGGGCCGCAAGATGCTGGCGGATGCCGGCGCCAAGATCGTCGACATCAGCCTGCCGCACACCAAATACGCGCTGCCCGCCTATTACGTGATCGCGCCGGCCGAGGCGTCGTCGAACCTCGCGCGCTATGACGGGGTGCGCTATGGTCACCGCGCCACGCTGGGCACCGGCGACGGCATCACCGAGATGTATGAAAAGACCCGCGCCGAGGGCTTCGGCGCGGAGGTCCAGCGCCGGGTGATGATCGGCACCTATGTGCTGTCGGCGGGCTTCTACGACGCCTATTACAACCGCGCCCGCAAGGTTCGCGCGCTGATCAAGCGCGATTTTGAACAGGTCTTCGCCCAAGGCATCGACGCGATCCTGACGCCGGCGACGCCCTCGGCCGCCTTCGGGCTGGGCGAGATGGCCAATGCCGACCCGGTGCAGATGTATCTGAACGACGTGTTCACCGTGACGGTGAACCTGGCCGGGCTGCCGGGGATCTCGGTTCCGGCTGGCAGTGACCGTCAGGGGCTGCCCCTGGGGCTGCAACTGATCGGCCGGCCCTGGGAAGAGGGCGATCTGCTGAACACCGCGCAGGTGCTGGAACGGGCGGCAGGATTCGCGGCGAAGCCCGCGAAATGGTGGTAGCCGGGGGCTTTCCCTCGCCCAACCACGGGCCGCGCCGCGACGGGTTGCGGCCCGAGCTGGTGGTGCTGCATTTCACCAACATGGCCAGCGCCGCGGCGGCGCGGGCGCGGCTGTGTGATCCGGTCGCCGAGGTCTCGGCCCATTGGCTGATCGATGAGGACGGCCAGGCCGAGCAACTGGTCGACGAGGCCTGCCGCGCCTGGCACGCCGGCGTCGGCGCTTGGCGGGGGCGGGGGGATGTGAATTCCCGCTCGATCGGGGTCGAGCTGGCCAATTCCGGCGACCGACCCTTCCCCGAGGCGCAGATGCGCGCGTTGGAGGATCTGCTGCGCGGTATCCTGGCGCGCTGGGCGATCGCGCCCGAAGGCGTCATCGCGCATTCCGACATGGCGCCGGGGCGCAAGGTCGATCCCGGCCCGCGCTTCGATTGGCGCAGGCTTGCCCTGCAGGGGCTGTCGGTCTGGCCCGAAGGCGCGGGGCCGGCCGATCCTGCGGGCTTTCGGGCCGATGCGCTGGCCTTCGGCTACCCCGACGTGGCGCCCGAGCGGCTGCTGCATGCCTTTCGGTTACGGTTCCGCCCCTGGGCCCGGGGGGCGCTTGATGCGGGCGACGCGGGGCGGGCGCGCTGGCTGGCCGAACGCTATCCCGGCCCGGGTGTCGCGCAGGGCGCTTGACCGCCCCCCTGCCGCCGCCTAGAGGTGGCGCCGCGCGGATGGCCGGACGGCCGCGTGCCCCGAAAGGGGTGCGAGGAAAGTCCGGACTCCATGAGATGATGGTGCCGGGTAACGCCCGGCCGGGGAAACCCGAGGGAAAGCGCCACAGAGAAGAGACCGCCCTCGCTTGCGGGGGTAAGGGTGAAACGGTGGGGTAAGAGCCCACCGCGGGCCTGGCAACAGGAACGGCACGGCAAGCCCCACCAGGAGCAATGCCGAATAGGGGCCCCACGCGGCATGATCCCCTCGGGGATATCACCGCAGGGACGTCTCAGCCCGGGGCCCGGGTTGGCAGCTAGAGCCTGTCGGTAACGGCAGGCGCAGAGGAATGGTCGTCGAGGGGGCGCGAGCCCCTGAACAAAATCCGGCTTACAGGCCATCCGCGCAAATTCCTCCCATATTCCGGCAGGGTAAGGGGGCATCAAATCCGGATCTTCAGCCGCCTTTGTGGTTGACTCCGGTCGGGGCATCGCTAAAAGGCGGGCTTCAAGGATTTCACGGGCGGCGCCAGGGGTGCATGCCCGGCGCAAGGAGAGCGACTATGGCGAAGCCGACGACGATCAAGATCCGTCTGAACTCGACGGCGGGCACCGGGCACTTCTACGTGACCAAGAAGAACGCCCGCACCATGACCGAAAAGATGTCGGTCAAGAAATACGACCCGGTCGTGCGTCAGCACGTCGAGTACAAGGAAGGCAAGATCAAGTAAGATCTGCCATTCTGACACCGGATCGGGCCGCGCATTTGCGCGGCCTTTTTCATTGCGCCACAGATGGAACCCGCCCGGCCCGGGCTGGGCGGCGCCTGCCCCGCGCCTGCGGTGCGCAGCGGGCGAAAGAAGACTGCGCGCGTCCGTTGGTTCTGGCGATCCCCGGCCCATCGGGGCTATGGATGGCAAGGCCCCATCCGCGGGGGCCTGTTCGGGGGAGAAGACAGGATGGCAGGACCGCTTGCAGGGCTGAAGGTGATCGAGATGACCGGCCTTGGCCCCTGTCCTCTGGCCGGGCAATTGCTGGCCGACATGGGCGCCGATGTGGTGGCGATCGACCGCAATGCCGGCCCGGCTGATCCCACCGATGTCAACCGGCGCGGCAAGCGCTCGGTGGTGCTGAACCTGAAATCCCCCGGCGGGCTGGACGCGGCGCGGGCGCTGGTCGCGCGGGCCGATGCGCTGATCGAGGGCTTCCGCCCCGGGGTGATGGAACGGCTGGGCCTTGGCCCCGACGAAGCGCTGGCGCTGAACCCGCGGCTGATCTACGGGCGGATGACCGGCTGGGGGCAGGCGGGGCCGCTGTCGCACAGCGCCGGGCACGATATCAACTACCTGTCGATCACCGGCGCGCTGCATGCGATCGGCACGCCGCAGACGCCGATCCCGCCGCTCAACCTGGCGGCCGATTTCGGCGGCGGGACGATGTTCCTGCTGTTCGGTCTGCTTGCGGCGCTGCATGAGCGTCAGGCATCGGGGCGTGGCCAGGTGATCGACGCGGCGATGTGCGAAGGCGTGCCGGCGATGATGGGGCTGATCCACCAATGGTACGCCCAGGGCGCCTGGACCACGGCGCGCGGCGACAACCTGCTGGATGGCGGCGCGCCCTTCTACCGCTGCTATGCCACCAGCGACGGGCGCCACATGTCGGTCGGCGCGCTAGAGCCGCAGTTCTTCGCCCAGCTGGTCTCGCTGCTGGGGGTCGCGGTCGACCCCGCCCGCCAATATGAGCGTGCCACCTGGCCGGCGATGGCGGCAAGCTTCGCCGCCGCTTTCGAAACCCGCACCCTGGACGAATGGACCGAGGTCTTCGAGGGTTCGGACGCCTGCGTGGCCCCGGTCCTGACGTTTGAGGAAGCCGAGGCCCATCCCCACAACGCCGGACGCGGTAGTTTCTGCCGGGTGGGGGGCGTGCTGCAGGCCAGTCCCGCCCCGCGCCTCGGCCGCACCCCCGCCGCACCGCCCCGGGCCCCCGGCGCCCCCGGCGCGGACACCGAGGCCGTGCTGGCCGAGGCCGGGCTGGACCCCGCCCAGATCGCCGCATGGCGGGCCGAGGGCGCGCTGGGCTGACCCTCGGCCACTGTCCCGACATTGGGCGCGGCATGGGGGCAGACGCGGCCCCCGCCGCAGGCCTCAGATCAGCGGCGAGAAAACCGCGGGCTTCAGCACCACACATTCCCGATGCGCCACAAGCGGCAGCACCTTGGGCACAAAGGCCCGCCAATCTGGATCGGCGTCCAGTTTGGCGTTCTGGTCGCTGCGGTGGCCGTGATCCTTGTACGCCCAGAGGAAGGTGACCACGTCCAGCGCGCCGCAATCGCTGACCCAGCACCCGGCAAGCAAGGCGTGGCGGGTGATGATCTTCAGCCCCTCTTCCTCATACAGTTGCTAGAAATCGGGCGCCTTGCCAGGGTGGGTCTGGTAGGTTCGCTGTTCGTAGATCATGCAGGCTGCTCCTGAATTGGCGGGGGGCAAGAGGTGCCGCACCCGGTGGGCTGACCGGAAGCTATGCGGAAATAGTAAGTGCTTGCAATATGTAAGTCGTCAGATGACGATAATGGCGTTGGATAGGAAGGTTGCCGCTGTCGCGGGCGGTGCGTTACCAATGGTGTACAATGTGCCGGGCCTGCAAGATCGGGCCTGGAAGATGGGCCCCACAAGATCGGGTCCCGAAGCGCAACGACGGAGCGCGCGTGAAAGCAAAGCCGGACGGGCAGCCCGACCCGGGGCAAGAGCGGGGGCAAGAGCGGCACGCCAAGACCGGGCGGCGTCGGACCGGCGGCGTCCGGCTGCCCTTCAACGAGCGGCGCGCGCAGATCCTAGAGGTCGCGGCCGAGTACTTTTCCGAGCATGGATTGACCGCGCAAACCCGCCAATTGGCGGACCGCTGCGGCATCTCGCAGCGGCTTCTCTACCGCTTCTTCCCGGCCAAGGAGGATCTGCTGCGCGAGGTCTACCGCAAGGAAATCATGGGTGGTTTCAAGGCGGTATGGTTCGTTTCTCTGCAAGATCGCTCGCGCCCGATGCAAGAGCGGCTGGAACGCTTCTATGCAGAATATCTGGCCTCGACGCTTACCCGCAAATGGCTGCGGCTGTTCGTGTATGTCTCGCTGGACGAGACCAACATGGCGCCCGATTATATCGCGGCGTTCATCACCCAATTGCTTGAGGTGATCATGCGTGAAACGGCGGCGGAAAAGGGGGTGGACCTGCCCGACGCCCCGGAGTTGCTGTTGCAAATGGGCTGGTCGCTGCATGGCGCGATTTCGTATTACGCGATGCGTCAGCACCTTTACGGGGGCGGCAGCAGCCTGCCGGATTCGGTGGTGATCGGCTTGAATGTGCGGCTGTTCTTGTCGGGGTTCGAAGCCATGCTGGCCGCCGCGCAAGAGGGTTAGACGTCGTCAGTTGACGATATATGCTCTCAGCCAGAGAACGGCGCCGCGCAAAAGGCGTCGGGTGTCAGGCATCAGGCGCCAAGCCGCCGGGCAACCTGTTCGGCCGCCGCCAGCGCGCCTTCCAGATAGCCGCCCATCTCGGGCGCGGTCTCGCTTGCGGCGAGGTGCAGGCGCCCCTCCCAAAGGTCCGACAGCGCGCGCGGCAGGCCATAGTCGGGATGGCCCGGGGGCGGGATCAGATCGACCTGCGTCGCGGTTTCGGGCAGGAAGGCCCAGTCCTGCAGGGCCGAGCCCAGGGGCGTCAGCGCCTCGGGACCGAAGAGGCGGGCAAGCTGGGCCAGCGCCAGCCGCGACAGGTCTTCGGCCCGGCCCGCGCGCTGGGGGGCGGGGATGCCGACAAAGCCGAAAAGCGCCGCGGGCGTGCCGTCGGCGCCCGAGGCGTCGTGGATCTCGGCCAGCGGGCCGAGGCGGCTCATGACGTCGCCCGACAGGCCCTTGTCGCGCCAGAAGGGCCGCGGGTAGAGCGCGGCGAACTTGGCCTGACCCGCCATCCATGTGGGGATCGCCAGAAGCGCCGCGTGCTGGGCGGAGGGCAGGGGCGGGGTGATTTCCAGCGCCGCCACCAGCCGTGGCGGCAGGGCCAGGACGATCTGTGCCACCTGCCATGTCTTGCCGGTGGCCAGGTGCAGCGCGCCCGCCTGGGTGATCCCGGCGACCGGCGCGGACAGATGCAGCCGCGCGGCGGGCAGGGTGGCGGCCAGCGCCCGCACCAGCGCCACCATGCCGCCCGCGACGCGCAACGAGCCTTCCATCGAGGCACAGCCGGCGCCGCGCAAGATCCGGCCATCGGCCTCTTCCAGGCAAATCTCGCCCTGCGCGTATTGGTCGAAGACCCGCAGCCCCAGGGCCCGGGTCAGCGCGGCCATGCGCGGCTGGCCGGGCCAGAACCACGACGGCCCCAGATCGACGGCACCGGGGGCGCCGTCATGCCCTTCAAGCGCGGCGATGCGTCCGCCCAGACGCGGCCTTGCCTCGAAAAGCTGGAAATCGCGGCCAGCCCGGTGCAGGTGATGCGCCAGCGCCAGCCCCGCAAGGCCGCCGCCGATGATGGCGATGTCCGTGGTCTGTGCGCTCATCTTGTGCTCATCTTGCGGGCCTCATGCCAGGCGTCGGCGCAGGCGGATCAGCGCCAGGATCGCGAGGCCCGCGAAACCCGCGCCAGCGAGGAAGGTTGAGGCCGCGCCGTGGTCCTGCCACAGCGCCCCGGCCAGCACGCTGGCCGCCAGCAGCGCAATCCCGGTGATCAGGTTGAACATGCCGAAGGCGGTGCCGCGCAGCTCTGCCGGGACGGTCTCGGACACCAGTGCCGACAACAGGCCCTGCGTCAGCCCCATATGCAGCCCCCAAAGTGCGACGCCGGCGCTTAGCCCCGCAAGCGTCGGCACCAGCGCCAGCAACAGATCGGCCACGATCAGCGCAACGAGACCGGTCAGCAGCAGGCCCAGCCGGCCGATCCGGTCCGACAGCACCCCGGCAGGCCAGGCCGAGGCCGCATAGACCGCGTTCATGCCCACCAGCACCAGTGGCACCAGCATGATCTGCAGGCCGCTGTCCTCGGCCCGCAGGATCAGGAAGGCCTCGCTGAAGCGCGCCAGGGTGAACAGCGCGCCCACCGCCACCACGGCCCAGTAGCGGCGGCCCAGCAGGCGCAGCTCGGCCCGCGACAGGGGGCTTTTGATGCGGCGCAGGCCGGGGCGGCGCGGCGGCTCTTTCACCGCGACCAGCAGCAGCACGACGGCCAGCAGCGCGGGCGGTACGGCGCCCCAGAAGACCAGGCGGAAATTGTCGGACAGCGCCCACATCAGCGCGATCGCCGTCAGCGGCCCCAGAAAGGCCCCCACGGTATCGAGCGACTGGCGCAACCCGAAGGCCGCGCCGCGCCGGCCCTCGGGGGCAAGGTCCGACACCAGCGCATCGCGCGGCGCGCCGCGGATGCCCTTGCCGACGCGGTCGACGAAGCGCGCGCCGATCAGCCAGCCGATCGAGGGGGCAAGCGGAAACACCGGCTTGGTCAGTGCCGCCAGCCCATAGCCCAGGGCGGCCAGTTCCTTGCGTCGGCCGATCCGGTCCGAGAGCGCGCCCGAGAACACCTTGGTGATCGCGGCGGTGGCCTCGGCGATGCCCTCGATCACGCCGACGGTCAGGGCGGTCGCGCCGAGGCCAAGGGTCAGGTAGATCGGCAAAATGGCGTGGATCATCTCCGACGACATGTCCATCAGCATCGAGACGATGCCGAGGACCCAGATGCCCGCAGGCAGCCCGCGTCTGGCGGCAGGGGCCAGGACTGGGGCCGGGACCGGGGGCGTCTGCGTCATGATCCGTCATCCGTGGCGTACCGGCGCCGCGCCGGCCCGGCCCGTGATACACAGCGCGTGCGGGCCGGGCAATGCGGTGGCGACTGGCCCCCGCGACTGGCCCGGCGTCAGGGCCAGAGGGCAGCGTCAGGGGGGGGAGGCTTCAGGCGGTGCGGGCCTCGGCAAAGGACAGAAGCTTGCGGCTGCTTTCGTCCCACAGATGCAGCCGCGCGCAGTGGAAGCTTTCGCGCAGCGTCAGGCGCTGGGCGCGATCCAGTGCCGGGTGATCGCGCAGCACCTCGGTTAGCCGGTAGAAGGGGATGCGGCTGTAAAGGTGGTGGACGTGATGGATGCCGATATTGCCCGAGAACCACTTCAGCACCGGCGGCAGCACATAGTGCGAACTACCGTGCAAGGCCGCGTCATGGATCTGCCAGTCGGGCTCGCGGTTCCAGTGGGCGTCCTCGAACTGGTGCTGGACGTAGAACAGCCAGACGCCGGCAGAGGCGCCGACCAGCGTCATCGGCAGGATCAGGAACAGCACCGGCAATCCCGCGGACAGATAGATGCCCGCGCCCACAAGTGCGGCGATGCCAAGGTTGGTCGCCATCGCGCTGATCCAGTATCTACGCCCCGACCGCATCAGCCCAAGGGGCACGCGGTTCTGCACGAAGAACAGCCAGGCCGGGGCCAGGCCGAACAGGAAGAACGGGTTGCGGTAGATGCGATAGACCAGCCGCTTGCGGCGCGGCGCCGCGCGGTATTCCGCCAGGGTCTGAACCGGCAGGTCGCCGATCCCGCGCCGGTCGAGATTGCCGGTAGAGGCATGATGGATCGCATGGGTCTGGCGCCACACGTCATAGGGCGTCAGCGTCAGCACCCCCAGCAGGCGGCCGGTCCAGTCGTTCAGCTTGCGGTTGCGGAAGAAGGCGTTGTGGCCGCAATCATGCTGGATGATGAACAGCCGCACCAGAAAGGCACCGTTCACCGCCGAGATCGCCCCGGCAAGCAGGTAGCTTATCGACAGCGCCCACCAGGCAAGGCCGATCAGCGCGGCAAAGGGGATCAGCGTCAGCGCCAGTTCCGCGATGCTGCGGGGGTGCGAGGGCTCGCGGTACTTCGCCAGCACGCGGACCCAGTATTTTCCGCTTTGCTCGCTGGTCTCGTCAGCCACGTCGGGCGCGTTCGTCATGTATGTGATCCTTTCGCGCCGTGATCAGCGCGCCTTGCGGCCGGTGCCGCGATCCTTGGTTATGCCGGACCGTCGGGTCTTGGCGCGTACTGCCCGGGTCGGGGTGCCACTCCTGCGGGTAACACGTCTCCGGTACCAGCGACACGGTGCGCGTGACCTGCGGAAACCTGGCAAAGACCGTGACAGGTCGTGGGCCTGGGCGCAAGCGCGACATATTGCTCGCGCCCCCCTTCGCGGGCCTCCCGCAGACCCTTCCGCCGGGGTTATTCCATTGAGGTTTCGTGAATAAATCTTGACTTTTCGCCTGCCGAGGCAGATGCGTCGAAGGCAATCTGATTTTCTATGTTCTGTTCCCTCGCGGCCAGCCATCGTCAATGAGCTGCCAGGCTGCTGCATTTTGTGGGCGGCGAGAATCACGAGAGGAACATCACGATGGCCAGTGGCACCGTGAAATGGTTCAATTCCGCCAAAGGTTTCGGCTTTATCGCCCCGGCTCATGGCAACAAGGACATCTTCCTGCATGTTTCGGCCGTCGAGCGCGCCGGCCTGCGTGAGATCAAGGATGGTCAAGCCGTCCACTTCGACATCGAGACCGGACGTGACGGCCGTGAATCGGCTGCCAATCTGGTCCTCGCCTAAGAACCCGGATGGCGCGGGGGCGCTCGCGTCCCTGCGTTCTGGCCCATATCTCAGCAGGAGCCAAAGGACGCCATCTTGTCGAAGGACCGCAAGACCCGAGACCCTTTCGCGCCCGACCTGGCCAAACGCCTTGCGCCCTATGATCGGACAAGCGCGGCCTCGCGCATGATAACCGACAGCGAAACCGAGCTTCGCGCCGAAAAAACCGCAAGGTTGCGCGCGATCCGGCTGGGCGAAGACTACCCGGGCGCACCACAGGCAGACATTCCCTCCAACGAAAAGATCTGAAACCCGCGCCCTCAGTGGCGTAGGCGGGCAGCAACCACGTCAGGGGCCCTCGGGGGCCCCCTCAGGTCTGTTCCGGCGCCTTCGTCAGCCGGGTCGACAACAGGTCGCCCGCCTGCTCGACCAGCGGATAGGCGACCTGGCAGAAGGCGGTGTTGACGGTCTTCAGGGCGCGCAGCATCTCCTGATGCAGGTTGCTGGTCTCGATGCTGGCCGTGTTGCCGCCGCGCAGGCGCGACAGATGCTGCTCTTGCAGGTGCTGCTCGGCGGTGCGGGCGCGGTCCTTTTCCTCGACCAATTGCCGCGCCCCCTCCAGATCGTTCGAGATCATCACGTTCAGCGCCAGCCGCCCGTTCGACAGCACCCGGTCGTGGAAATCGGTCAACTCGTCCCAACCCGCGTCGGAAAACGCCAGGCCCGAGTCGTTCATCTTGCGCGCCAGATCCAGAAGGTTGGTCGAGATCTGATCCCCCGCCTCCTCGAAATTGTTGGCAAAGCTCGCGATCTCCATCGCGCGGCGCGATTGCTCGGGGGTCAGCGGGGCCTCCTGCAGGCGGGCGACGTAAAGCTTGGTCTCGAAATGCATCCGGTCGACCTCATCCTCGCTTGCCAGGATGCGCTGCACGGCGGCCTCGTCCCAGCGTCGGAACAGGCCCAGCACCGGCAGCAGCATCGATTGCACCTCTTCGCCCATGCGCAGCACCTCGCGCTGGGCATTGCCGATCGCCTGGCGCGGGTCGCTCAGCGCGCCCTCGTCAAGCGCGGTGAAGCGCGGCGCGTCGGCGCCGGCCGAGGGATCGGGGAACAGCGCCACCGTGGCGCGCACGACGGCGGGCAGAAGCGGCAGCGAAAACACCAGCACCGCGAGGTTGAAGACCAGATGCAGGTTGATCGCCTGACGCCCGTGATCGGTGCCCAGCCAGCCAAGGCCCTCGGGCCAGAGCCGCAGGATCATCAGCGCCACCACCGCGCCACCGCCGCGCAGCATCAGGTTCGCCGCCATGATCCGGCGCGTCGGCACATCGGATTTCAGGGTCAGCAGGAAGGGGATCAGTGCGCCGCCCAGGTTCGCCCCCAGCACCAGCGCCGCCGCGCCCGGCCCGGGCAGCATGCCCTGCGCGGCGAAAGTCACCAGCATCAGCACCGCCGCGACGCTGGAATGCATCACATAGGTGATCGCCGCGCCCAGCAGGAAGCTGCTGATCATGTCCGAGGCCAGATAGCGCAGCACCGTGCCCACCAGGGCGTTGTGCTGTAGCGGATCGGCCGCCTCGCGGATCAGCGAGAGCGCCAGCAAGATCAGCGCCAGCCCGACCAGAATCCGCCCCGCCTGCCGTGGTCGCCGGTCGGTGGATTTCAGGAACAGCGCCACCCCGGTGACCAGCAGCAGCGGCATCAGCCCCTGCAGCGGCGCCAGCAGGATCTGCGCCACCACGGCGGATCCGACATCGGCCCCCAGGATCAGCGCCACCCCGGCGCTGCCGGAAAGCGATCCGGTCCCCGCGAAGGCCGCCGTCAGCACCGCCACCGCGGTCGAGCTTTGCAACAGGATCGCCGCGGCCGCCCCGGCGCCAGCGGCCGAAACCCAAGAGGAGGTGGCCCGCCGCAACAGGCTGCGCAGCGGCGACAGGAAGGCGCGCTCGACCCCGGTGCGGATCAGCCGCACCGCCCAGATCAGCAGGGCCACCGCCCCCGCGAGATTGATCAAGAACAGGGCCAAGTCGTCCTCCGCCGCCGGGCCGCGTCCTGCCGGGGCTGCGCTTCGCCTTTGGCGCGCGCCGCTTTGCCCAGGACCGCGGCTCTTGTTGAATTACCGCACGAAACCATCACCATTTTCTTCGATTGGCAACCTTTTTCGTTGCCACATAGTGGGGTATCCCACAAATTGGTCGGGAAATCGAAGGCCCGACAAAAGGAGAGCCCGTGCAGAAGACCAAGGCGGCCGCCCCGCGCCTGCGCAAATCCGAGCGCCGCGAGCAGATCGTGGCCGATCTGCGCCTGCAGCCCCACGTCCGGGTCGGCGAGCTGGCCGAGCGCTTCGGTGTCTCGACCGAGACGGTGCGGCGCGATTTCGACGCCTTGGCGCGCAAGGGGCTGGTGACGCGCGCCCTCGGCGGCGCCTCGGCGCCCAGCCCCGGCACGGCGCCCACGCTGGATGAGCGCAGCCGCGCCCGCACCCGGGAACGCGAGCGCATCGGGCGTCTGGCCGCCGGCCTGGTTCAGCCGGGCGAGACGCTGATGATCGATTCCGGTTCGACCACGCTACAGGTGGCGCGCTTTCTGTCCTTCGCCGGCACCCGATGCACGGCGATCACCAATTCGCTGCATGTGGCGATGACGCTGGGCCAAAGCGGCGCGGCGAAGGTGATCCTGTGCCCCGGCACCTATCTGGCGACCGAGGCCGCCGTGGTCGGCGAAGAGACCGCCGATTTCCTGCGCCGCTACCGGGTGCAGCGCTGCTTTGTCGGGGCGACGGCGCTGCTGCCCTCGGGCCCGATGGAGACGGTCGAGGGTTATGCCGGGGTCAAGCGCACGATGCTGGCCCAGTCCGAGTCCCGCCATCTGGTGATCGACAGCGACAAGTTCGGCCGCAGCGGATTTGCGCATCTGGGGCCGCTGGAGGTCTTCGATTCCCTCATCACCGACCGCGCCCCGCCCGAGGATCTGGCCCGCGCCCTGGCCGAGGCGGGCGTCGCGATCCGCGTGGCCGACTAGCGCCGGGCCGGGGGGGCACGGACAGGGGGGGTCAGAAGACGCCGGGCAGCCGTGGCAGCAATTCGTCCGCGCGCGCGACCAGCCAGTCATGCACCCGGGCCGCGGCGGGGCGCAGGGGCTCGGCCCCGCCGTGCAGCAAGAACCACTGGCGCACCAGCGGCGTGCCCTGCACATCCAGGATCGCCAGCCGGCCATCCATCACCTCCTGCACCACCGTATGGGCCGAGATCAGCGCGATCCCCAGACCGCTCATCACCGCCTGCTTGATGGTCTCGTTCGAATCCATGACGATGGTGTCCTGACGCAGCCGCGCCGGCAGCTCGGTCAGGAAGCGGATCGCCAGCGCCCGGGTGCCAGAGCCTTCCTCGCGCAGCAGGAACCGGTGCTGGACAAGTTCCTCCAGCAGCGGCCCCCCGGCTTCGGTGATCGGATGGCCGGGGGCGGCGACGATGACATGGGGATGCGGGCCCAGCGTGACGGCCTCGACCAGCGGCTCGCGCGGCGGGCGGCCCATGATGCACAGGTCGAACTCGCCCCGCGCCAGCGCCGCGATGGTGGCCTGGCGGTTGGCGATCTTCAGGGTGATCTGAAGTTCCGGCATGTCGGTCTGCAGCCGCGCGACGATGTGCGGTGCGAAATATTTCGCCGTGCTCACCGCGCCCAGCACCACCGTTCCGGTCAGGCCCGCGCCGATATCGTCGATCTCGGCCAGCGCGCGTTCCAGGATCGCCCGGATCCGTTCATGGGCGGCCAGCAGCACCGCGCCCTCGGGCGTCGGGGAATTCTTGCGCCGCCCCTGATGGGCCAGCAGATCAATGCCCAAGGCCTCCTGCAGGGTGCGCAGCTGGCTGTGCACCGCCGGCCCGGTCAGGCCCAGGGTCTTCGCCGCCGTCACGATGTTGTCCGAGGCCGCGACCTCGGACAGCGCGCGCAGTTGCTTGAGGGTGATCCGATCCAGCTTGGATGACAATTTTTCTTACACTCACGTTCAAAAAACGAAATTGTTTTATCACTCTGGATCGCCAAGATCAACGGCAATGAAGGGGATGGGAGGCCCCGCCGATGATGCCGAAACTGGCGCAATCTCAACCGCAGATACCGCAAGACCTGGCGCCCGTGATCGGGGCGCTGTGCAAGGTCGCGGCCGAGCTGTCGCATCTGATCTCACGCGGGGCGCTGGGCGGCCGGCTGGGTGCGAATGTCGGCGAGAACACCGATGGCGACATGCAAAAGGCGCTGGATGTGCTGGCGGATGAGGCCTTCTTTGCCGCGCTGCACGGCACCGGGCTGCGCTGGTATGCTTCCGAGGAACGCGATGCGGTGGCACCGCTGGACCCGGGCGGGGCGCTGGCGCTGGCGATCGACCCGCTGGACGGATCCTCGAACATCGACGTGAACGTCTCGATCGGTACGATCTTCGCGATTCAGCCGGCACTGGACGATGCCGACGCCACCTTCCTGCGCGACGGCCATGCGCTGCGGGCCTCGGGCTATTTCATCTACGGCCCGCAAACCGCGCTGGTGATGACCTGCGGTGCCGGTATTCGCCGCTTCGTGCTGGACCACGACAGCGGCCGGTTCGAGGAGACGCCGGATATCCCCTCGATCCCCGAGGGGGCCAGCGAATTCGCCATCAACGCCTCGAACTACCGCCACTGGTCGAAGCCGATCCGCGCCTATATCGACGATTGCCTCGCCGGGGCGGACGGGCCGCGCGGCAAGAATTTCAATATGCGCTGGGTCGCCTCGCTGGTGGCCGAAACCCACCGCATCATGTCGCGCGGCGGCATCTTCCTGTACCCCGCGGATCAGCGCGCGGGCTATGCCCAGGGCCGGCTGCGGCTGGTCTATGAATGCCTGCCGATCGCCTTCCTGATCGAACAGGCGGGCGGCAAGGCCACGACCGGCACCCGCCGCATCCTCGACTGCGTCCCCGACCATCTGCACGCCCGCGCGCCCTTCGTCTTCGGCACCGCCGACAAGGTCGATCGCGTGACCTCTTACCACGATCTGCCGGAACAGGAGGTCTCGGCGCTGTTCGGCAACCGTGGCCTGTTCCGCGCCTGAGACGAAAGAAGAGCAATGTCGCAAAAGCATCCCATCATCTCGGTCACCGGCTCTTCCGGGGCGGGCACGACGACGGTCAAGTCGACCTTCGACCAGATCTTCCGCCGCGAGGGCATCCGCCCGGTGTCGATCGAGGGCGACGCCTTCCACCGTTTCAACCGCGCCGACATGAAGGCCCAGCTGGAAAGCCGCCTGGCCGCCGGCGACGCGACCTTCAGCCATTTCAGCTATGAGGCGAATGAGCTGGGCAAGCTGCAAGAGGTGTTCGCCTCTTACGCCGAGACCGGCACCGGCGAGACCCGCCATTACATCCATGACGGGGCCGAATCCGCCCGCCACAAGACGCCGGCGGGCCATTTCACCGATTGGAAGCCGTTCGAGGAGGGATCCGACCTTCTGTTCTATGAGGGGCTGCACGGCGCGGTGGTCAACGACGATGTCGATCTGGCGGCGCTGGCGGATCTGAAGATCGGGGTGGTGCCGGTCATCAACCTTGAATGGATCCAGAAGATCCACCGCGACAAGACCAGCCGCGGCTATTCGACCGAGGCGGTGACCGATGTCATCCTGCGCCGCATGCATGCCTATGTGCATTGCATCAGCCCGCAGTTTTCCCAGACCGACATCAATTTCCAGCGGGTGCCGGTGGTCGATACCTCGAACCCGTTCATCGCGCGCTGGATCCCGACGCCGGACGAAAGCCTTGTGGTGATCCGCTTCAAGAACCCGCGCGGCATCGATTTTCCCTACCTCAACTCGATGATCCACGGCAGCTGGATGACCCGCGCCAATTCGCTGGTGATCCCCGGCGGCAAGATGGACCTCGCCATGCAGCTGATCTTCACGCCGATGATCCTGCGGCTGGTCAGTGAATCGAAACGCGCCTGAGGAGGCATGCCATGACCATCCAGACCAAGGTGAAATTCGACGAAAAGCTGATGGCCACCGCGATCCGCGTGCTGGCGATGGACGCGGTCGAGGCGGCAAATTCGGGCCATCCGGGCGCGCCGATGGGGCTGGCCGATGTGGCGACGGTGCTGTTCAACCGCTACCTCAACGTTGACCCCGCCGCCCCCGGCTGGCCCGACCGCGACCGCTTCGTGATGAGCGCGGGCCATGGGTCCATGCTGGTCTATGCGGTCCACCACCTGCTGGGCTACGACGATATGGGCGCCGATCAACTGCGCGCCTTCCGCCAGCTTGGCGCGCGCACCGCGGGGCATCCCGAATACGGCCATGCGCAGGGGATCGAGACCACCACCGGGCCGCTGGGGCAGGGCATCGCCACCGCCGTGGGCATGGCGCTGGCCGAGCGGATGCAGAACGCCCGGTTCGGCGACGATCTGGTCGATCACTGGACCTATGTGCTGGCCGGCGACGGCTGCCTGATGGAGGGGATCAGCCATGAGGCGATCGACCTCGCGGGCCATCTGCGCCTTGGCCGGCTGGTGCTGTTCTGGGACGACAACGGCATCACCATCGACGGCGGGACCGAGCTTTCGACCTCGACCGATCAGCGCGCGCGGTTTGGCGCGGCGGGCTGGCATGTGCAGGGCGTCGACGGCCATGACGCGGAGGCCATCGCCCGGGCGATCGAGGCCGCGCGCGGCGATCCCCGCCCTTCGCTGATCGCCTGCAAGACGGTGATCGGCAAGGGCGCGCCGACTATGGCCGGCAGCCACAAGGTGCACGGCGCGCCGCTGGGGGCCGAAGAGATCGCCGCGGCGCGCGCCGCCCTTGGCTGGCCGCATCCGCCCTTCGAGGTGCCCGATCAGGTGCGCGCGGGCTGGGCCCATGTGGCCCGGCGCGGCGCCGCCCGCCGCACCGCCTGGGAGGCGCGCAAAGCCGCCAGCCCGCAGGCCGCCGCCTTCGACACCAGCCTTTCCGCCCCCGATCAGGCCGCGCTGGCGGCCGCGATGACCGCCCACAAGGCCCGGCTGTCGGATCAGATGCCCCGGATCGCCACCCGCAAGGCCTCGGAACTGGCGTTGGAGGTGGTGAACGCGGTGCTGCCCAACAGCATCGGCGGCTCGGCCGATCTGACCGGATCGAACAACACCCGTACGGCCGGCATGCGCCCGGTTACCCGCGACGATTACGCCGGCAATTACATCCATTACGGCATTCGCGAACATGGCATGGCGGCGGCGATGAACGGCATCGCGCTGCATGGCGGCTTCTTTCCCTATGGCGGCACCTTCCTGGCCTTCGCCGATTACTGCCGCCCGGCGATCCGGCTGTCGGCGCTGATGAGGGTGCCGGTCACCTATGTGATGACCCACGATTCCATTGGACTTGGCGAAGACGGCCCCACCCATCAGCCGGTCGAAACCCTGGCCTCGCTGCGCGCCATGCCGAACCTGACGGTGATCCGCCCCGCCGACGCGGTCGAAACCGCCGAGGCCTGGCAGATCGCCGCCGCCGCGACCGCGACGCCGACGCTTTTGTGCCTGTCGCGGCAGAACCTGCCGCTGGTGCGCACAAGGCACTCGGCCGAGAACCTGACGGCCCGCGGCGCCTATATCCTGCGCGGGGTTCAGGGCGCGCGCGACGTGACGCTGATCGCCACCGGATCCGAGGTGGAAATCGCCCTTGCCGCCGCCGACCTTCTGGCCGCGGAGGGGCTGCGCGCCGTCGTCGTCTCGGCCCCCTCGTTTGAGCTGTTCGCGGCCCAGCCCGCCGAATACCGCGTCGCCGTGCTGGGCTGCGCGCCGCGCATCGGCATCGAGGCTGCGATCCGTCAGGGGTGGGAGCTGTTTCTTGAACGCGGCGACGCCTTCGTCGGCATGACCGGCTTCGGCGCCTCGGCCCCGGCGCCCGAGCTTTACCGCCATTTCGGCATCACCGCCAAGGCCGTCGCGGCCCTGGCCAAGACACGCATAGAAGGGAGGTCCTGATGGCCCTGATCACGCTTCGGCAATTGCTGGATCACGCCGCCGAGAATGGCTACGGCGTTCCGGCCTTCAACATCAACAACATGGAACAGGGTCTGGCGATCCTGCGCGCGGCGGCAGCGACCGATGCGCCGGTGATCTTGCAGGCCAGCCGCGGCGCGCGTTCCTACGCCGGCGACGTGATGCTGCGCCACATCGTTCAGGCCCTGGCCGAGATGTTCCCCGAGATCCCGATCGTCCTGCATCAGGACCACGGCAACAATGACGCGACCTGCCTGTCGGCGATCCGCCACGGCTTTACCAGCGTGATGATGGACGGCTCGCTTGAAGAGGACATGAAGACCCCGGCCTCCTATGGCTACAACGTCGAGATCACCCGCCGCGTCAGCGCCGCCGCCCATGCCGTCGGCGCCTCGGTCGAGGGCGAGCTGGGCGTGCTGGGCAGCCTCGAGACCGGCGAGGCGGGGGAAGAGGACGGCTCGGGCGCGGAAGGCAAGCTGTCGCGCGAGCAGCTGCTGACCGACCCCGATCAGGCCGCCGATTTCGTGGCGCGCACCAAATGCGATGCGCTGGCGATCGCCTGCGGCACCAGCCACGGCGCCTACAAGTTCAGCCGCAAGCCCGACGGCGAGATCCTGGCGATGACCACCATCGCGCGGATCCATGAAAAGCTGCCCGACACGCATCTGGTGATGCACGGCTCTTCCAGCGTGCCGCAGGCGCTGCAGGATCTGATCAACGCCCATGGCGGCATCATGCCCCAGACCTACGGCGTGCCGGTCGAAGAGATCGAGAAGGGCATCCGCATGGGGGTGCGCAAGGTCAATATCGACACCGATTGCCGGATGGCGATGACCGGCCAGTTCCGCAAGATCGCCACCGAAAACCCCGCCGAATTCGATCCCCGGAAATTCATGATCCCGGCGATGAAGGAACTCGAAGACCTGTGCCGCGACCGTTTTCAGCGGTTCGGCACCGCCGGACAGGCCGGCAAGATCAGACCCATCCCGATGGACGAGATGGCCAAGCGCTACGCCAGTGGCGCGCTCGACCCGCAGATCGCCGCCGCCCAGGCCGCCTGACGCGCCGAACCAAGGAGAACCACGATGCTCGACAAGAACATGACGGTCACGGACGCCAAGAAGCGCTATTCGGCGGGCGTGATGAAATATGCCCAGATGGGCTATTGGGAACCCGATTATCAGCCCAAGGACACCGACGTGATCGCGCTGTTCCGGATCACCCCGCAAGACGGCGTCGATGAGGTCGAGGCGGCGGCGGCGGTGGCGGGCGAAAGCTCTACCGCGACCTGGACGGTGGTCTGGACCGACCGGCTGACGGCCTGCGACAAGTACCGCGCCAAGGCCTACCGGGTCGATCCGGTGCCGAACGCGCCGGGCGAATTCTTCGCCTATATCGCCTATGATCTGGACCTGTTTGAGCCGGGCTCGATCGCCAACCTGACGGCCTCGATCATCGGCAATGTCTTTGGCTTCAAGCCACTGAAGGCGCTGCGGCTGGAGGACATGCGCCTACCGGTAGCCTATGTGAAGACCTTCCAGGGCCCCGCGACGGGCATCGTGGTCGAGCGCGAGCGGCTGAACTGCTACGGTCGTCCGCTGCTGGGGGCGACGGTGAAGCCCAAGCTGGGCCTCTCGGGGCGCAACTATGGCCGGGTGGTCTATGAGGCGCTGAAGGGCGGGCTCGATTTCACCAAGGATGACGAGAACATCAACAGCCAGCCCTTCATGCATTGGCGCGACCGCTTCCTTTACTGCATGGAGGCGGTAAGCCGCGCCAGCGCCGCGACCGGCGAGGTAAAGGGCACCTATCTGAACATCACCGCCGGCACGATGGAGGAAATGTACGCCCGCGCCGAATTCGCCAAATCGCTGGGCTCGGTCGTGGTGATGATCGATCTGGTGATCGGCTACACCGCGATCCAGTCGATGGCCAAATGGGCGCGCGACAATGACATGATCCTGCACCTGCACCGCGCCGGCCATTCGACCTATACGCGCCAGCGCTCGCACGGGGTCAGCTTCCGGGTCATCGCCAAGTGGATGCGCCTGGCGGGCGTCGACCACCTGCACGCCGGCACCGTGGTCGGCAAGCTCGAGGGCGACCCGGCCACCACCAAGGGCTATTACGACATCTTCCGCGAGGAATATAACCCGATGGCGCTCGAGAACGGGATCTTCTTCGATCAGGATTGGGCCTCGCTGAACAAGATGATGCCGGTCGCTTCGGGCGGCATTCACGCGGGCCAGATGCACCAGTTGCTGACCTATCTGGGCGAGGATGTGGTGCTGCAATTCGGCGGCGGCACCATCGGCCACCCGCAGGGGATCGAGGCCGGCGCCACCGCCAACCGCGTCGCGCTGGAGGCGATGGTCTTCGCGCGCAATGCCGGGCGCGATATCTGGAACGAGGGCGAGGACATCCTGCGCGCCGCGGCCCGCACCTGCACGCCGCTGAAACAGGCGCTCGACACCTGGAAGGACGTCACCTTCGACTACGCCTCAACCGACACGCCGGATTATGCTCCGACGCCTGAAGTGTCGTTCTGACAACAGCTTACGGGAGAAATTTCATGCGACTTCGCCAAGGACAATACAGCTTCCTGCCCGATCTTTCGGACGACGACATCCGCGTGCAGGCGCAATATGCGATCGACAAGGGCTGGGCGGTCAGCGTCGAATATACCGACGACCCGCATCCAAGGAATTCCTTCTGGGAGATGTGGGGCCATCCGATGTTCGACACCCCCGACGCCGCCGCCCTGGTCTATGAGGTGAACGAATGCCGCAAGGCGCACGGCGCCAAATACATCCGCGTGCTGGCCTTCGATGCCAGTGCCGGCTGGGAATCGATCCGCATGAGCTTCATCGTCAACCGCCCCGCCGAGGAACCCGGTTTCCGCCTCGTGCGTCAGGAGGGCGAGGGGCGGATGATCCGCTACACCATTGAAAGCTATGCGACGCGCGAACCCGAAGGCGCGCGCTACGCCTGACGCCCGCCCCCCCTGCCGGTCACGGCGCGGGGGGCGAACCGCCCAGCCAGCATGTCACGGAGCGCGAAGATGACCACCGAGCCCGCAGCCCCCCAGACCGGCCCCCAGACCGCCCCCCAGACCGTCGATCTTGCCGCCGCATATGAGGCAAGCGGCGTGCGCGAGGTGTTGAAGGAGCTGGACGACACCATGATCGGCCTCGCCCCGGTCAAGCAGCGCATCCGCGAGACGGCGTCGCTGTTGCTGGTCGATCAGGCGCGGCGGCAGCTGGGTCTGGCGACCGAGACGCCGACATTGCACATGAGCTTCACCGGCAACCCCGGCACCGGCAAGACCACCGTGGCGCTGAAGATGGCGGATCTGCTGCACCGGCTGGGCTATGTGCGCAAGGGCCATCTGGTGACGGTGACGCGCGACGATCTGGTCGGCCAATACATCGGCCACACCGCGCCGAAGACCAAGGAGGTGCTGAAGAAGGCGATGGGCGGGGTTTTGTTCATCGACGAGGCCTATTACCTTTACCGTCCTGAAAACGAACGCGATTACGGGCAGGAGGCGATCGAGATCCTGTTGCAGGTGATGGAAAACAACCGCGACGATCTGGTGGTGATCCTGGCCGGATATGCCGACCGGATGGACCGTTTCTTCGACTCGAACCCCGGGTTCCGGTCGCGCATCGCGCATCACATCGAATTCCCCGACTACAGCAACGAGGAACTTCTGAAGATCGCGGACGTCATGCTGACCGAGCAGAATTACACGCTCGACCCGGCGGCGCGGACGGCCATGGCGGATTATATCGCCGCGCGGCGCGGCCAGCCGCATTTCGCCAACGCCCGCTCGATCCGCAACGCGCTGGACCGCGCGCGCCTGCGTCAGGCCAACCGGCTGTTCAACGAGGCCGCGGGCCCGCTTGACGGGACGGCGCTGTCGACCATCGCGGGGGCCGACATCCTCGCCAGCCGGGTGTTTCGCGGCGGGCTTGATGTGGACCGCAAGCCGGCGAAGGAGGCCGCCGAATGATGCGACCCGCCGCCTGACCCGCCGCCTGAAAGGAAAGCCCATGGCCGCCATCCCGCCCGTCTGCGATTTCGACTGGCAAGCGCCGGCGTTTGCGCTGCCCGCCACCGACGGCAAGACCTATGCGCTGGCCGACATCCGTGGCCCGAACGGCACGCTTGTAATGTTCATCTGCAACCATTGCCCCTATGTGCTGGCGGTGCTCGACCGGATGCTGCGCGACGCGCGCGATCTGCGGGCGCTGGGCATCGGGGTTGCGGCGATCTGTTCGAACGACGCCACCACCCATCCCGCCGACAGCTTTCCCAACATGCGCGATCTGGCCGCGCGGCACGCCTTTCCCTTCCCCTATCTGCAGGACGAGGACCAATCCGTCGCCCGCGCCTACGGCGCCGTCTGCACGCCGGATTTCTTCGGCTTCAATGCGGATCTTGCACTGCAATACCGCGGCCGTCTGGACGCGTCGCGCAAGGCGGCGGGGCCTGCGGATCTGCGCCGCGACCTTTTCGAGGCGATGAAACAGGTGGCCCAAACGGGCGCGGGGCCGCGCGATCAGGTCGCTTCGATGGGATGCTCGATCAAGTGGCGCGGCGCGGCCTGAGGGCAGGGTGCGGCCCGCAAATTCTTGACAGTTGATCCGCGCGGGCCTCTAGCATCACCGCATGTTCGGCTTTCGCGATATCGAGATCATCCGCTCCGTGGTGCGCTACGGCGGCTTCCGCGCGGCCTCGGACGCGACGGGGCTGGCGCAATCGGCGATCTCCCGGCGCATCCGCCATCTCGAAGACCGGATGGGCATCACCATATTTGAGCGCGACGGCCGCGGCGTGCGCCTTAGCGCGCCCGGCCGCAGGCTGTGCGACGAGGCCGAGATATTGATCGCACAGCGCGATCGGATCCTCGGCGAACTGACCCAAGGCGTGATGGCCGGCGTCGTGCGCCTGGGCGTGGCCGAGACCATGACCCACACGATCCTGCCACGGCTGCTGACCAATCTGGGCCAGCGCCATCCGATGTTGCGTTTCGAGATCTCCGTCGACACTTCGGACCAGATGGGGCAGGGGCTGAAGGACGATACGCTGGACGTGGTGATCATGCTGCGCGATCAGGCGCCGCGCGGCATCGCCCTGACGCCGGTACCGCCGGTGACGATGGGTTGGTTCGTCTCGCCGTCGCATTTCACGCTTCCGGACCCGGCCGACATCGACGATCTGGCGGCGCTTCCGATTGTCTCCTTTCCAAAGACCACCAGCCCGCACCGCAAGGTTCTTCAACTGCTCACGCCCGGTCGCCGTCAGCCCGCCACGGTTCACGGATCGGCCTCGATCGCCACGATGCTGCATCTCGTGCGACAGGGGTTCGGGATCGGGACGATTCCGCACTCGATTGTCGAGGCGTGGCCCCATCCCATGCTGCGCGAAATCAATGTACGTCCCAAGGCCCGTCTTCCCGACCTTGAATTCGGAATCTGTTACGATGCTGAAAGGAATGGGGAAATCGGCAGAGAGGTCGCCCGGGCAGCCTTGGAAATCAACCCTATCTGATCTCAAAATAAGATCAATATTGATAGAAATTGAACTGTTGTTCTAATCGGTCATTCCGCGAAATCATTCGATGAAGCGGAGGATTTTCATGAACGAACAAAGCAACCCCACCACATCCCCGGCCGACCTGCGCGCGCGCATCCGTGCCGGACAGTTCGAAAGGCCGACCGCAGGCTATGGCGGCGACGCGCTGCAGGCCAATCTGGTGATCCTTGCTGGCGAGGACGCGCAAGAGTTCCTGCGCTATTGCCAGATCAACCCCCGCCCCTGTCCGCTGCTGGCGGTGGGCGACCCCGGCGACCCGGGGCTGCCGACGCTCGGAGACATCGACCTGCGTCATGACCTGCCGCGCTATCGGGTCTGGCGCGACGGCGCGCTTGTCGCGGAGCCGACCGATATCGCGGATGTCTGGCGGGACGACATGGTCTCGTTCGCGCTGGGATGTTCCTTCAGCTTTGAGGATGCATTGACGCGCGCGGGCATTCCCGTTCGCCATCAACTGGCCGGGCGCAACGCGCCGATGTATCGCACCAACCTTGCAACCCGCCCTGCCGGAAAGTTTTCGGGGCCGCTGGTTGTCAGCATGCGGCCGATGCCTGCCGCCGACGCGATCGAGGCGGTGACGATCTGCCATCGCTTTCCGCTCGCGCATGGCGCGCCGGTCCATCTGGGCGACCCGGCAGAGATCGGCATCAAGGACCTCGGCGCGCCCGATTTCGGCGATCCGCCCGACATCCGCCCCGGCGACATCCCGGTTTTCTGGGCCTGCGGCGTGACCCCGCAAGCCGCGATCATGGCGGCGAAGCCCGCGCTCGCGATCACCCATGCCCCCGGGTACATGTTGGTGACAGATATCCCCGCCACCCACGCTGAACGGCGGCTGACGGGGGTGAGGCCCGGCTGACCAAGCCGCAAGACCGATAAACGAGACCGACCCAACAGGAGATAAATCAATGAAAAAAATGATGATGACCGCAGTCATGGCGGCGATGCTTGCAACGCCGGCGCTGGCCGCCGAGAAGCTGTCGGTGGTCGGCAGCTGGAGCAGCCTGCCGCTTTACAAGCAATTCACCACGCCCTTCTGGACGAAGGAGCTGCCGAAGCTCACCAACGGCGATTTCACCGCCCAGTTGACCAGTTTCGACCAGATGGGCATCAAGGGCGGCGATGTGCTGCGCCTGCTGGGGCAGGGCGTGTTCGACGTCGGCCAGACGGTTTCGGATTATGCGGTGGGCGATGCGCCGGCGCTGGAAGGGCTGGACGTGCCGCTGGTGGCGACGACGGTGCCCGAGGCCCGGGCGATGGTCAACGCGGCGCGCCCGATGGTGGCCGACATCCTGAACAAGAGCTTCAATGCCGAGCTTCTGGGCATCGCGCCCTATCCGCCGCAGGTGGTGTTTTGCAAGGGCGACGTCAATTCGCTGGCCGATCTGAAGGGCAAGAAGGTGCGCGGCTCGGGCCGGATGACGTCGAAGCTGCTTGAGGCGCTGGGCGCGGATGCGGTGAACATCTCGTTCTCGGAAGTGCCCGGAGCGTTGCAGCGCGGGGTGATCGATTGCGCCGTCACCGGGGCCGGCTCGGGCTATTCGGCGGGCTGGTACGAGGTCACCGACCATCTGCTGACCCTGCCACTGGGCGGCTGGGATCCGGTGGTGATCGCGATGAACAAGACCAAGTTCGACGCGCTGCCGCCGGCCAAGCAGAAAGAGCTGAAGCATGCGGTTCGCGTTGGGCTGGAAGACAAGGCCTGGGACGCGGCCAAGGGGGGCATGGCCAATGACGTGGCCTGTCTGACCGGCCACGGCACCTGCACCTCGGGCAAGCCTGCCAAGATGGTGCTGGTTGAGGCCACCCCCGCCGACATGGCCACGGCGCGCAAGGTGCTGGAAACCAAGGTGCTGCCCGACTGGGCCAAGCGTGCCGGCCCCGAATGGGTGAAGCGCTGGAATGCGACCGTCGGCAAGGTCGTGGGCGTGACCGTCCCGACCGCCGGTTGAGGCCGGGCGATGCGCGCGATTGAAACTCTGGATGGCGCGCTTCGGCGCGCCAACCGGGTCGTCGGCCTGATCCTTGGCGCCGTGCTGGTGGGGATGGTGATCTACATTCTGATCGACGTCGTCAGACGCAAGATCGGATGGGGGTCGATCGGCGGCACGGATGAGATTTCGGGCTATGTCATGGCGGCGCTTGCCAGCTGGGGGCTGGCCTGCACGCTGCTCGAACGCGCCCATGTGCGCATCGACTTGATCCGCCAGAAATGCGCCGAGGCGGGTCAGGCGCTGATGGATCTGTTCGCGATGATCGTGACCAACGGCGTCGTCCTGGTGATCGCCGTCAACTGCTGGCCCGTGCTGCGCGCGACCATCGCCCACGGATCGCAGGCCAACACCGCGCTTTCCACCCCGCTCTGGATCCCGCAGGGCATCTGGTTCGCGGGCTGGGTCTGGTTCGCCTTCAGCGCCACGGCGCTGAGCCTCATCGGGACCGCCTATCTTGCCGCGGGGCGCCGCGGGGCGCTGGCCCGCGCGATCGGTATCGGATCGGAGCTGGAACAATGATCGCAAGTGTCGCGGTTTCACTGCTGGCGCTGATGGCGCTGTCGATCCCGGTGGGGATCGTGCTGTTCATCCTTGGCATCGGGGTCAGCGAATTCTATTCCGCCTTCCCGCTTCTGCGCGCGCTGGGGCAGGTGGTCTGGTCGTCGTCCTCCTCGGCCACGCTGATCGCCATTCCGTTCTTCGTGTTGCTGGGAGAGATCCTGGTGCGCGGCGGCGTGGCCGAGCGCACCTATTCGGCGCTCGACAAATGGCTCAGCTGGCTGCCGGGCGGGCTGATCCATGCCAATATTGCCACCGCCACGATGTTTTCCGCCACCTCGGGGTCGTCCGTCGCGACCGCCGCGACCGTGGCCACGGTGGCCATGCCGCAGGCCGACCGGCTGGGCTATGACCCGCGCCTCTTCGCCGGGGCCATTGCCGCGGGCGGCACGCTGGGCATCCTGATCCCGCCGTCGATCAACCTGATCGTCTATGGGTTCCTGACCGAAACCTCGATCCCGCAGCTGTTCTCGGCCGGTCTGATCCCGGGCCTTCTGATGGCGCTGGCCTTTGTCGCGGTCACCGCGCTGATCTGCCGGATCCGGCCGGCGCTGGGCGGGCCGTCGCGCAGCTTCAGCTGGGGCGAAAGGTTGCGCGGCCTGATCCAGCTGGTGCCCATCATCATCCTGTTCACCGTGGTCATCGGCTCGATCTACGCGGGCTGGGCCACGCCCACCGAATCCGCCGCCGTGGGCGTGGTGATCGCCGCGCTGATCGCCGTGGTTCTGGGCAACGGTCTGGGGCTGCGCACCATCGCCGAGGCGCTGCACGGCACGATCCGGATCTCGGCGATGATCATGCTGGTCATCACCGGCGCCTATTTCCTGAACTTCGCCATGACCTCTGCGGGGCTGGGGCAGCAGCTGACCGATCTGCTGGAAAACACCGGCCTGCCGCCCCTGGGGACGCTGCTTCTGGTGGTGCTGCTCTACATCGTGCTGGGCTTCTTCATTGAAACCCTGTCGCTGATGGTCGCGACCATTCCGATCATCGTGCCGATCATCTCGGGCCTCGGGTACAACAAGGTCTGGTTCGGGGTGCTGCTGATCGTGCTGATCGAGATGGCGCTGATCACCCCGCCGGTCGGGCTGAACCTGTTCGTGGTGCAAAGCAGCCGTACGAACGGCTCGCTGTCCGAGGTGATCCAGGGGGTGATCCCCTATGTCTTCGTCATGCTGGGCATGGTCGCGCTGTTGATCGCGGTGCCCGGGCTGGCGCTGTGGCTGCCTTCAAAGCTCTGAAAGGGATAACCATGAGTATTGAATTTCACGCCGGCGGCGTGCCGATGACGCTGGAGCTGTCGCATCTGATCGTCGCGGGCTGGACCGGGCGGGATGCCGGCGCCATTGCCCATCATATCGAGGAACTGGCGGCGATCGGCGTGCCCGCGCCCTCGGCCACGCCGCTGTACTACCGGGTTGCGGCGCCGCTGCTGACCACCGCGCCGAGGATCGAGGCGGTGGGCGGCGCGTCCTCGGGCGAGGTCGAGCCGCTGGTGATTGAAGTGGGCGGCGCGCGCTATCTGGGGTTGGCCTCGGACCATACCGACCGCGCGCTGGAAGCCCATTCCGTCGCCCTGTCGAAACAGGTCTGCGCCAAGCCCTGCGCGCCCGAGCTGTGGCCCTGGGAGGAGGTCGCGGATCATCTGGAAGAGATCGCGCTGACCTCCTGGATCGAGGAGGCGGGCGAATGGGTGCGCTATCAATCCGGCACCATCGCCGCGATGCTGCCGCTGGAGGCGCTGATCGCAGGCAGCAAGATCGGTGATCTGGCGCGGGGCGGGGCGGCGGCGATGCTCTGCGGCACCTTCGGCGCTCAGGGTGGGGTGCGTCCGTCGGCAAAGTTCCGTATGGAGATGCATGACCCGAAAAGGGATCGTAAGATCCGCCATGAGTACCAGATTCTCACCCTGCCGGAGGTTGCATGAGCACCAATCTGCACGCCAAGCTGGACGCGGCACTTGCCCGCGTCGCGGCCCTGCCCGAGGCCGAGCGCCGCGCGATCTTCACCGAATTCTCGCCCGACCGCATCCGCGCCGAGGCCGAGGCGCTGGAGGCGCGCCATACGGCGGGCGCGGATCTGCCGCTTTTCGGCACCTTGGTATCGGTCAAGGATCTATATGACGAGGCGGGGCAGGTGACGGGCGCCGGATCGCGCCTGCTGGCCGACCGTGCGCCGGCGGGCCGCGACAGCACCGCCGTCGCGCGGCTGAAGGCGGCGGGGGCGCTGATGTTCGGGCGCAGCTCGATGTCGGAATTCGCCTATTCGGGCGTCGGGCTGAACCCGCATCATGGCACCCCCTCGGGCGCGCTGGTGGCGGGTGGGATGCCGGGCGGGTCCAGCGCGGGCGCGGCGGTCTGCGTGGGGCTGGGCATCACCGATGCGGGGATAGGCTCGGACACCGGGGGGTCGTTGCGCATCCCGGCGGCGGCGAACGGGATCTGGGGTTTCAAGCCCAGCCAGGGGCTGATCGACGACAGCGGCGTGCACCCGCTGGCGCCCAGCTTCGACGTGGCCGGCCCGATGGCGCGCGATCTGCCGCTTCTGAAGGCGCTGGCCGAGGCGATGGCGGGGCAGGGGCTGGACGCCCGGGCGCCCGACGTGCTGCGCCTCGCCATTCCCGAAGGCGCCTTCACCAACGACCTATCCGACCCGGTGGCCGCGCTTTTTCAGGCCGAAAAGGCCCGGATCGCGGCGCTGGGGCATGAACTGGTTCCCGTCGACATGTCCGAGATCGGCGCGGCGATCACGCTCAACCGCATCATCGTCTCGGTCGAGGCGCACAAGATCTATGCCGGCGATCTGGAGCGGCTGGCCGAAGTGGGCGATCCGCGCGTGCTGTCGCGCATCCGCTTTGCCGAGACGCTGACCGCAGATGAGATCGCCGCGGCCTACGCCCGGCGCGCCGAGGTCATCGCGCGCTTCAACGCGGCGATGGAAGGGATGGACGCGCTGCTGACGCCCACGTTGATGCGTCTGCCGCCAAGCATTGCCGAGGTCGAGGCCGATTTCGACCGCATGAACATGCAGATGCTGCGCAACACCTCGCTGGTGAACCTGGTCGATGGCTGCGCGCTGGCGATGCCCACGCCGGGGCTGGTGCCGGGCTATGCGATGACCATGCTGGCCGGGGTCAAGGGCGCCGACGCGCCGCTTCTGGCGATCGCCGAGGCGCTGGAGGTGCGGCCCGGATGACCACGGCGCCGAGCGTTGCGGCCGAGGTGCTGACCAGCGGCCTGGATGGGCTGCTGGTGCGGTTCTCGCTGACGCCGGATCCGGCGGCGATGGCGGCGGCGCGGCGCTTCGCGGCCGCGTTGCAGGCCGCCCCGCCAAAGGACCTGCCCGGCGGGCTGACCGAGATCGCCCCGGCGCTGGTCTCGGTCCTGGTGCGTTTCGATGCGGAACGCACCGACCGCGCGGCGCTGCGATCGACGCTGGAACGGATCGCGGGAGAGACGGTGCAAGGCCCGCTTGTCATGCCCGATCCGGCGCGGCGCTGGACCATCCCGGTGGCCTTCGGCGGCGATCAGGGCCCGCAACTGGGCCAGGTCGCGCAGGCGCTGGGGATCGGCGAAGACGCGGCGGTGGCCGAGCTCTGCGCCAGCGATCTGCGCGTCCTGACCATCGGTTTCGCGCCCGGACAGCCCTATATCGGCCTTCTGCCGCCGCGCTGGGATCTGCCGCGCCTGCCCGAGATCACGCCCTCGGTGCCGGCCGGATCGGTGGTGGTGGCGGTGCGCCAGATCGTGCTTTTCGGCGCCGATTCCGCCACCGGCTGGCAGCAGGTCGGGCGCGCGGCCTTGCGCACCTTCATCCCCGACCGGGCCGAGCCGATGCCGCTGCAGGGCGGCGACGCGATCCGCTTTGCCCGTGCCTCGGCGGACGAGATCGCGCGGCTGGCCGAGGCGGGCGACCGCATGGGCGGCGCGCGGCTTGAGGTGCTGCGATGAGCGCGCTGCAGATCAGACGCGCCGATGGCATCCTGACGGTGCAGGACATGGGGCGCCCGGGCCATCTGGCGCAGGGCCTGTCGCGCGGCGGCGCGATGGACCGGCTGGCCCTGCTGGAGGCTGCGGCCCTGCTGGGCACAAGCGCCCCCCTGGCGGCGGTCGAGATGGCGGGCGCGGGCGGCGCCTTTGCCGTCACCCTGCCGACGCGCATCGCCCTGACCGGCGCGCCGATGGCGGCCAGCCTCGATCAGCGGCCCCTGCGCTGGAGCGCCACGCATCTGCTGCAGCCCGGGCAGATCCTGCGCATCGGCGGCGCTCAGGCAGGGGTCTACGGCTATCTCACGCCCGCGGGCGGCATTGGCACCGAGCCCTGGCTGGGCAGCCGCGCCGCGCATCTGACCATCGGCATCGGCGCGGCGCTGGCGGGCGATACCGCGCTGCCGATCGGCGAAGATCCCGACCCCGAGCGCCCGGCGCGCGTCCTGACCGCCAGCGCGCGCTTTGGCGGCGGCACGCTGCGCATCGTCGACGGGCCGCAGACGGCGCTGTTCGACCCCGCGGTGATCGAGGCCTTCTTCGCCACCGCCTTCCTGCGCGGCCCGCGCGGCAATCGCCAGGGCGTGCAGCTGGAGGCCAGGGACCGCTTCACCACGACCCAGGCGAAGGGGCTGGCCTCGGACCTGATCGCGCCGGGCGAGGTGCAGTTGACGGGCGACGGCGTGCCCTATGTGCTGATGTCCGAATGCCAGACCGTCGGCGGCTATCCCCGGATCGGCACGGTGTTGCCCGACGATCTGCCCCTCGTCGCCCAGGCGGCCCCGGGTGCGGTGCTGCGCTGCCAGCGGATCAGCCTGGAGGCGGCGCTGGCCGCCCACCGACCGGAGGCCGCAGTGCTGCGCGATCTTGCACAGCGGTGCCAGCCACTGGTGCGCGATCCGGCCTCGATCCCGGATCTGCTGTCCTATCAGCTGATCAGCGGCGTCACCCGCGGCGACGATCTGGAGCGGGCCTGACGGCGCCCCCGCCGCCTGGGCTTGACGCCTGTGCCGGATTATGCGGCAGTCGCCCCATGGATAGTCTGAACAACCGCTACCGCGGCGCCGGCCTTTGCGATCCCGCGCTTTCCGACGTGCCCTGGCCCGTGGCCGATGCGACCGCGGCGCGGGCGCTGGTCGCGCGCTGCCCGCGCGCGGGCGTGACGCCGCTGATCGAGGCGCCGGATCTGGCGGCCGAGGCCGGGGTCGGCGCGCTTTGGGTAAAGGACGAACGCACCCGCATGGGCCTGGGCAGCTTCAAGGCGCTGGGGGCCGCACATACCATCGCGCGCGAGGCCGCCGAGGGCCGCGCCGCGGGCCGCACCTATGTGACTGCGAGCGCTGGCAATCATGGCCTGTCGGTCGCCGCCGGGGCCCGCGCCTTCGGCGCAAGGGCGCGGATCTTCCTGGCCGCGACCGTGCCCGAGGCCTTTGCCGACCGGCTGCGCGCCGAGGGCGCCGAGGTGGTGCGTGCCGGCGCCAATTACGAAGACAGCATGCAGGCCGCCGAACAGGCCGCCAGATCGGAGGGGCTGGAACTGCTTTCCGACAGTTCCTGGCCCGGCTACATGGCCCGTCCGCTGGTGCTGATGGAGGGCTATCTGGTGCTGCTGGCCGAGGCGGCCGAACAGATCGCGCGCCCCCCGACCCATGTCTTCCTTCAGGCGGGCGTCGGCGGGCTGGCCGGGGCTGCGGCGGCCTTCATCCGCGCGACCTGGGGGCCGGAGCCACGCGTCATCGTGGTTGAACCCGCAGCGGCGCCGGCGCTGTTCGCCTCTATCCGGGCGGGCGCGCCGGTGGTGGCGCCGGGGCCGGAGTCGATCATGGGGCGCCTCGATTGCAAGCAGCCTTCGCTGATCGCGCTGAAGGGGCTGGCGCGTGACGCGGATGATTTCGTGACCATCACCGAGGCCGAAGCCGAAGCCGGGACCACGCGCGCCGCGGGCTGGAACATGGCCTCGACGCCTTCGGGCGCGGCCGGGATCTCGGCCTTGCTGGCTGCGCGCCCCGGCACGCTGGGCCTTGGGCCGCACGCCCGGGTGCTGACCATCCTGACCGAGGCCCCCGTCGCATGACCGCGCGCGGCTTCGCCGAAGCCGAGTACCGCGCCCGCACCGCAAGGGCGCAGCGCGCCATGGCCGAGGCCGGGATTGATGCGCTCTTGCTCACCACCGAGGCGGATCTGCGCTATTTCACCGGCTTTCTCACCCGGTTCTGGGAAAGCCCCACCCGGCCGTGGTTTCTGGTCGTGCCGGTCGCGGGCGACCCGGTCGCCGTCATCCCCGCGATCGGGGCGGCGCTGATGCGCGCGACATGGCTGCGCGACATCCGCAGCTGGCGCGCGCCGGATTATGCCGACGACGGGGTGTCCCTGCTGGCCGAGGCGTTGGGTGAACTGGTCCCCCGGGGCGGCGCCATCGGGGTGCCAAGCGGCGGCGAAACCCATCTGCGGATGCCGCTGAACGATTGGCGCGCGCTGCGCGCGCGCACCAGCGCCCGCGCCTTTCGCGACGACGGCGGGGTGATGCGCCAGCTGCGGATGGTGAAATCCGAGGCCGAGATCGCCAAGATCCGCGCCAGCTGCGCCATCGCCGGGCGCGCCTTTGCCCGGGTGCCGCAGATCGCCCGCCCCGGCGTGCCGCTGGCGCAGGTGTTTCGCGATTTCCAGCGGCTCTGCCTTGAGGAGGGCGCGGATTGGGTGCCCTATCTGGCCGGCGGCGCGGCGCCCGGCGGCTATCCCGACGTGATTTCGCCGGCGACCGAGCGTGCGCTGGCGGCGGGCGATGTGCTGATGCTCGACACCGGCCTGGTGCTGGATGGCTATTTTTGCGATTTCGATCGGAATTTCTCGGTCGGGCCGGCCGCGCCTGAACTGCTGCGCGCCCATGACCGGCTGATCGAGGCCACGGCGGCGGCCTTCGATCTGGCCCGTCCCGGCACAACGGCGGCCGAGCTTTTCGCGGCGATGGACCGGCGTCTGACGGGCGGGGCGGGGGGATCGGACGCGGGGCGGCTGGGCCACGGGTTGGGGATGCAACTGACCGAGCCGCCCTCGCTGATCGCGGCCGACCAGACCGTTCTGGCGCCCGGCATGGTGCTGACGCTGGAGCCGGGGATCGAATGCGCGCCGGGGCGGTGGCTGGTGCATGAGGAAGACATCGTGATCTGCGAAAACGGGGCGGAATGGCTGTCAGATCCGGCGCGTCACCTGACGGAATTGCCGCTGTAGCCTTCGTGCCCCGGCCCGGGACCGGCGCGCCGGGACGGTTGCGGGGCCTGGATCCGGCGGCTTTGCCTCAGCCCGCGCGCCCGCCCGTGGGGTCCAGCAGTCGCCCCAACACCGTGTCGCGCGTGACCTCACCGATCACCGTACCGGCCTCGGTCACGCCGACCGGGGCGTCATGGGCGCGCACCCGGGCCATCACTTCCTGGATCGGGGTCTCGGCCAGCACGCTGACCGCAGGCGCCGCACCGCTGACCGGCTGCATCGCGTCGCGCGCGGTCAGCACGCCCAGCGGGTTCATATGCGCCACGAAATCCGCCACATAGGCCGACGAGGGGTTCTGGAAGATCTCGCGCGCGGTGCCGCATTGCACGATCCGCCCGCCCTCCATCAGCGCGATCCGGTTGCCGATCTTGAAGGCCTCGTCCAGATCGTGGCTGACGAAGATGATCGTCCGGCGCAGCTTTTGCTGCAATTCCAGCAATTCGTCCTGCAGCTTGGTGCGGATCAGCGGATCGAGGGCCGAGAAGGGCTCGTCCATCAGCAGGATCGGCGCCTCGGTGGCGAAGGCCCGCGCCAGTCCGACGCGCTGCTGCATGCCGCCCGAAAGCTCGCCCACCTGCCGGTCGGCCCATTGCGACAGCCCCACCAGCTTTAGCTGCGCATCCACCTTCGCGCGGCGCTCGGCCCGGGACATGCCGCCCAGCTCCAGCCCAAGGCCGACGTTGTCGCGCACCGTGCGCCAGGGCAGCAGGCCGAATTGCTGGAACACCATCGACACGGTCTTCAGCCGCAGCTGCCGCAGCGTGGCCGGATCGGCATGGGTCACGTCGATCAGCGTCTTGCCATCCGACACATGCGCCGCGCCGCGCACCACCGGGTTGAGGCCGTTCACCGCGCGCAGAAGCGTCGACTTGCCGGATCCCGACAGGCCCATCAGCACCAGGATTTCGCCCTCGGCCACGTCGAGGCTGCAATCATGCACCCCCAGCACCTGATCGGTGGTGGATTGGACCTCTTCGCGGCTTTGGCCCGCGTCCATCAGCGGCAGGGCGGTGTGCGGGGTCTCTCCGAAGACGATCGAGACCTTGTCGAAGCGGACGGCGATAGTGTCGGTCATTTGCGTGTCACCCGCAGCATCCGGTCCAGGATCACCGCCACCACGACGATGATGAAGCCCGATTCAAACCCGAGCGCAGTGTTGACCTGGCTCAGCGCCCGCACCACCGGCACGCCAAGGCCGTCGGCGCCGACATAGGCCGCGATCACCACCATCGACAGCGACAGCATGATCGTCTGGTTCAGCCCCGCCATGATCTGCGGAAAGGCATAGGGCAGTTCCACCTTCCAAAGCCGCTGGCTGGGGGTTGAGCCGAAGGCCGTCGCGGCCTCGAGCAGCGTGGTGGGGGTCGAGGAGATGCCAAGCTGCGTCAGCCGGATCGGTGCCGGCAGCACGAAGATCACCGTGGCGATCAGGCCGGGCACCATGCCGAGGCCGAAGAAGATGATCGCCGGGATCAGGTAGACGAAGGGCGGCAGCGTCTGCATCAGGTCCAGCAGCGGGCTGACCACCTGATAGGTGCGCGGCCGATGCGCCATGAAGATGCCGATCGGCACCCCGACCCCCATGCATAACACGCAAGCCGACAGCACCAGCGTAAGGCTTTGCGTGGTCTCTTTCCAATAGCCCTGGTTGAGGATGAACAAAAACCCGAGCAGCACCACGAGGCAGACCTTCCACGAGCGCTGCAAGTACCACGCCAGCGCCACGAAAAGCGCGACGATGACCAGCGGCGGCGGCGTCTGAAGTAGCCATTCAAAGCCCGAGATCATCGCGCTCATGACGTTCGACAGCCCGTCGAAGAACCAGATCATGTGGTCCTGGAGCCAGTTGAAAAGATCCGCGGCCACGCGGCCCACGGGGATCTTGTGGTCGGTTATCCAGTTCATCCTGCCCTACCCGAAGTCGCGGGGGCCCCGGGTGATATGCCTGGGGCCCGCCGGATCACATGCCCAAAGCCTTGTCGACCGCGGCCACGGCATCGCCGCCGTCCTTGGTCTTCACGCCGTCAAGCCAGGGCTTGATCGCGTCGGGATTGGCCTTCAGCCATTTCACCGCCGCCGCGCGCGGCTGGGCGCTGTCGTCGAGGATCGAGCCCATGATCTCGTTTTCCATCTTCAGGTTGAAGACCAGGTTGCCCAGGAACTTGCCGACGTTCGGGCATTGCTTGACGAAACCCGCCTGCACGTTGGTATAGACCGTCGCGCCGCCGTAATCCGGCCCGAAGAATTTGTCGCCGCCCGACAGATAGGTCATGTCGAAACGGGTGTTCATCGGATGCGGCTCCCACCCAAGGAAGATGATCGGCTGATGGCGCTGCTTGGCGCGCTGCACCTGTGCCAGCATGCCCTGTTCGGAACTCGGCACCATCTGGAAGTTCTTCAGACCGAAGGCATCGGTCTTGATCATCTTCAGGATTTCCTTGTTGCCGTCATTGCCCGGCTCGATCCCGTAGATCTTGGAATCCAGCGCCTTGGCGTGCTTGGCGATGTCGGCAAAGCTCTTGATGCCCAGCTTGGCGCCGTATTTGTTGGTGGCCAGCGTGTATTTGGCGCCGGTCAGGTTGGCGCGCACAACATCCACCGTGCCGGCCTTCTTGTAGGGCGCGATGATGCTTTCCATGGTCGGCATCCAGTTGCCCAGGAACACCTGCACATCGCCCTTGGCCAGCGCCGTATAGGTCACCGGGACCGACAGCATCTTGGTCTCGGTCTTGTAGCCCAGCGCGTTGAGGATGAATTCCGTCACCGCGGTGGTCGAGGTGATATCGGTCCAGCCGACATCTGAAAAGCTGATCGTGTCACACTTTGCGGCGGTTTCGGCCTGGGCGGCCTGGGCCGCCGGCAGGACGAGGGCCAGCCCCGCGCAGGCGGCGAGAAGGGTCGTGCGAATGGTCATGAACGGGCTCCCTTGTTGGTCTTCCGGTTTGGTCCTGCGCCAAGCGGCGCGGAATTGCGCCGCAACGTAACCCGCAGGTGACATGCTTGCAAAGCGATATGCGGCGCCCCGTGCCGGTTTATTGATTGACTAGTCAATAAACCATGCGCTAGCCACATTGCGACAGCAGCAAGGAGCGTCAATGCCACGGCTTGGGATGGAACCGATTCGCAAGGCGGCGCTGGTCGAGGCGACGATCACCGAGATCGGGCGGGCCGGCAGTCTGGATGTGACGGTGGCGCAGATCGCGCGCCGGGCCGGGGTGTCCTCGGCGCTGGCGCATCATTACTTCGGCTCGAAAGAGCAGATGTTCTTGGCGGCGATGCGCCATATCCTGGGCCTTTACGGCGCCGAGGTACGCGGCGCGCTGGCGCTGGCGGAAGGCCCGCGCGACCGGCTGCGCGCGGTGATCCGGGCCTCTTTCGCGGCGTCCTCGTTCCGGCGCGAAACCATCGGCGCCTGGCTGAATTTCTATGTGCTGGCCCAGACGGTGCCCGATGTGAAGCGGCTGCTGCGGGTCTATCAGCACCGGATCTGCTCGAACCTGCGCGCCCCCCTGCGCGTGCTTGCGCCCGAACGGGCCGAGGCACTGGCCGAGGGGCTGGCCGCGATGATCGACGGCGTCTATCTGCGCGAGGTTCTGGGCCAGCGCCCGCCCGACGGGGCGCAGGCAGCGGCCATGGTGCTGGACTACCTTGACGTGCAACTCGCCGCCAGGCCGAACAGCGGAGGTGCGGCATGATCACGATCTACGGGCGCGCAAGTTCGTCCAATGTGCAGGCGGTGATGTGGGGCGTGGCGGAACTGGGCCTTGCGCATGAGCGTCTGGATTACGGCCATGTCTTCGGCGGCACCGACACGCCGGAATTCCGCGCGATGAACCCCAACGGGCTGGTCCCGGTGCTGCGCGACGGCGATCTGGTGATGTTCGAGAGTTGCGCCATCCTGCGCTATCTGGCGGCGCGTTATGGCGACGGCGGCGCCCTCTGGCCCGCCGATCCCGTGGCCCGCGCCCGCGTCGACATGTGGGCCGAATGGGGCAAGACCAGCTTTGGCACCACCTTCACCGGCCCGATCTTCTGGTCCCGCGTCCGCACCCCCGCGCGCGACCGCGACGAGGCCGCCCTGACCCGCGCGATCGCGGCGTTTGAGGGCAAGCTCGACATCCTCGAAGGCCAGATCGGGCAGGGGGGCTTCGTCTGCGGCGAGGATTTCACCCTGGCCGACATCGTCATCGGCCATGTGCTTTTCCGCTGGTTCGACATCGACGTGCCGCGCCGCCCCCGCCCGGGGATAGAGGGCTATTACGCCCGCCTCAAGGCCCGCCCGGCCTTTGCCGAACATGTCATGATCTCCTACGAGTCGTTGCGCGCCGAGGGCGCCTGATGGAGGCCGACATCGTGATCGTGGGCGCCGGTTCCGCCGGTTGCGCCCTGGCCTACCGTCTGGCCGCGGCGGGGGTGGACGTGCTGATCATCGAACATGGCGGCACCGACGCGGGCCCCTTCATCCAGATGCCCGCCGCCCTCAGCTACCCGATGAACATGGCGCGCTACGACTGGGGCTACCGGTCCGAGCCCGAGCCGCATCTGGGAGGCCGCCGCCTTGCGGTGCCGCGCGGCAAGGTGCTGGGCGGGTCGTCCTCGATCAACGGGATGGTCTATGTCCGGGGCCACGCGCGCGATTTCGACCATTGGGCCGAGGTGGGCGCGACCGGCTGGTCCTTCGCCGACGTGCTGCCCTATTTCAAGCGGATGGAGCATTGGCACGGCGGCGCGGACGGCGCCCCCAGCCCCTGGCGCGGCGACCGCGGCCCGCTGCACATCACCCGCGGCCCGCGCCGCAACCCGCTGTTTCACGCCTTTGTCGAGGCCGGCCGTCAGGCGGGCTATCCGGTGACCGAGGATTACAACGGCGAACAGCAGGAAGGCTTCGGCGCGATGGAGGCCACGATCTGGCGCGGTCGGCGCTGGTCGGCGGCCCGGGCCTATCTGCGCCCCGCGCTGAAGCGGCCGAACTGCACGCTGGTCCGGGCGCTCGCCCGCCGCGTGGTGATCGAGGACGGCCGCGCCGTCGGCGTCGAGGTGACGCGCGGTGGCCGCACCCAGGTGATCCGGGCGCGGCGCGAGGTGGTGCTTGCGGCCTCGTCGATCAACACGCCGAAGCTGCTGATGCTGTCGGGCATCGGCCCCGCCCGGCATCTGGCCGAGCGCGGCATCGCGGTGGTCGCCGACCGCCCCGGCGTGGGCGCGAACCTGCAAGATCACCTAGAGGTCTATCTGCAGATGGCGGCGAAACAGCCGATCACGCTTTACAAATACTGGAACCTCTGGGGCAAGGGGCTTCTGGGGGCGCAATGGCTGCTGACCGGCGGCGGCGGGCTGGCTGGCTCGAACCAGTTCGAAAGTGCGGCCTTCATCCGCTCGCGCGCGGGCGTCGACTACCCCGACATCCAGTACCATTTCCTGCCGATCGCCGTGCGCTATGACGGCAAGACCGCGGCCGAGGGCCACGGCTTTCAGGCCCATGTCGGGCCGATGCGGGCGCTGTCGCGCGGCTCCGTGCGGCTGGGCGCCGATCCCGAAGCCGCCCCCGAGATCCGCTTCAACGCCATGTCCGAGGCCCAGGATTGGCAGGATTTCCGCACCTGCATCCGCCTCACCCGCGAGATCTTCGCGCAAGAGGCCTTCAAGCCCCATGTGAAGCATGAGATCCAGCCCGGCGCCGCGGCCCGGTCGGATGATGAGATCGACGCCTTCATCCGCGACCATGCCGAAAGCGCCTATCACCCCTGCGGCACCGCCCGGATGGGCCGGCGCGACGATCCCGGCGCCGTCGTCGACCCCGAGTGCCGGGTGATCGGGGTGGACGGCCTTCGGGTCGCCGACAGCTCGATCTTCCCGCGCATCACCAACGGCAACCTCAACGGCCCTTCGATCATGGTGGGCGAAAAGGCCGCCGATCACATCCTGGGCCGTGGCCTGCTGCCGGCCTCGAACGCCCGGCCCTGGATCAATCCGAACTGGCAGACCGCGCAACGCTAGGCGCGCGCCCGACTTGACCCGTATCAAGGCGCGGCGGGCGCGGGGCCGCTAACCTGTACAAAGGACAGTCAGGAAGGAGCGCCCCAGATGACCAACACCCCGCACGAGCTGCACGAGGAATTCCCCGCCGAGGCCGCGAAGATCACCGCGCTGAAATCCGAGAACCCCCATTTCGCCCGGCTTGTGGACGATTATCACGCGGCCAACCGCGCCGTGCACGGCGCCGAAACCCACACCCGCCCCACCGACGAGTCCCACGAGGCCGAGATGCGCCGCAAGCGCCTGGCCCTGAAGGACGAGATCTGGAAGATGCTGCAAGAGGCCTGAGCACGCCGGCACAGACTGCCCTTCATCTTGGTCAAAATACTCCGGGGGTGCAGGGGCATAGCTCACCCGTCAGTTGCCCCCTAGCGTTCAACGGTGCCGCACCCGATCGCCGAAAATGAGAAGGCCGGCCATTGGGACCGGCCTTCGGGTCGTGACTGCTGAACACCTAGCGCCGCGGGCTTGCCCCCCCTCGCGGATCGGGATCAGCCCTCGGCGGTCGCTTGCGGCGTCTGCTTGCTGTTGGGTGCCCCAGAGGGCTCCTCCTTGACCGGCGCAGGCTTGGCCGCGTCCGCCTCTGCGGGGAGGGCCGAGAGGTCGTCAGCGATGCGCGATATGAAGGCTCTGCGCGCGGCCATAACCGCACAGCAGCGCTTCTTCCCGACGTGCTATGGATCAGAGCTGGTCCATTTCCGCAACCAGCTTGACCAGCTGGCTCTGTCTGTGAAGCGCAAGCTTGTGCAGAATGGATTGCCGCTGGTTACGGACCGTGTGGATGCTGACCTGGCGCTGTTCGGCGATTTCCGTGATCGGAAGGCCCTCGGCGAGCGCCATGGCGACCTGGATCTCTGAGGGGGACAGACTTCGCTGACGCAGCATCTCAGAAGCGCCGCCGCGTTGAAGCGCCTTGCGCTCTATAGTCACCAGCAGGGCGCGATCGTCGCCGGAATGCAGAACACCGAACGGAGATCGAGCCTGGCGGTCCGGGGTGAAACGCGCCGTGCGAAACGTGAGCTGAGTACGACGTCCCGGAAGCGATGTCTTGAAGACCGCGGATAGCCCGCTCATAGGCTCTCCGAGGGTTTGGAGCGCCTTCCAAAGAAAATCGGCGATATCAGAACGCGCCGACGCGAGACGTCCCAGTGCATCGACAAGGATTACCGCTCCCTGCGCGAGCCCAGGGGAATCGCATTTGGAGCTGAGAGCTTGAGGGGCGCCCATTGCGGCTGCCGGCGAGATGGATTCTGGATGGAGGATTCATCTCTGGGAGCCCTTCGCCGCCATGCATATCTTCCTGTCCGCCTTCGACGAGGTTCCGGATCCACGGGCCAGCAACGCGCGTCATGA
>CAJYAD010000002.1 GCA_913064775.1 uncultured Albidovulum sp.
CCGCGCTTCTGGCGGGCAAGCTGGACGCGGCGGCACCGGGGCCGACGGCCACGATCCTGACCGGGCGCAACCTCGACATGGGGCTGTTCGCGCGGATCGTGGCGGGGGCGGATGTGGATCTGGACGGTAAGACCGTGAAGGGGGCGTCATGGCGCATGAGGTAAGGATCGTGACCGAGGCAGAGCTGCGCCGCGCCCTGCCGTTGGATCTGGCCGCCGTGGATGCGGTGGAAGGTGCCTTTGCCGCGCTGGCAAGGGGCGGCGTGGTGATGCCGCCGGTGCTGTCGATGGCGCTGGAGGCCGTGCATGGCGAGGTCGACGTGAAGACCGCCTATATCCCCGGCTTCGATGGCTTCGCGATCAAGGTCAGCCCCGGCTTCTTCAACAACCCGAAGCTCGGCCTGCCCAGCCTGAACGGGCTGATGGTGCTGTTTTCGGCCACGACCGGCCTTGTCCAGGCGCTGTTTCTGGATAACGGCTATCTGACCGACCTGCGCACCGCCGCCGCTGGCGCCGTGGCCGCGCGGCATCTGGCGCCCGCGCAGGTGACGACGGCGGGGGTGATGGGCACCGGCGTTCAGGCGCGGCTGCAGATCCGTGCGGCGCATCTGGTGCGGCCCTTCACCCGCGTCCTCGTCTGGGGCCGCGATGCCGCAAAGGCCAAAGCCTGCGCGGCCGACATCGCGCGGGAATTGGGCATTGAGGCGCTGGTCGAAACCGATCCCGCGCGCCTCGTCCGTGACAGCCAGCTTGTGATCACCACCACCCCGGCGAAGGCGCCGATCCTGCGGGCCGAATGGCTGCATCCGGGCCTGCACATCACCGCCATGGGCTCGGATCAGGCCGGCAAGAACGAAATCCACCCCAAGGCGCTGGCGGCCGCCGATCTTTACGTCTGCGACCGGGTCAGCCAATGCGAGGCGCTGGGCGAATTGCGCAGCGCCATCGCCTCGGGCGACTGGACCGGGGGCACGCCGCCGGAACTGGGAGCGGTGATCCTCGGTCAGGCGCCGGGGCGGGGCTCGGACGACCAGATCACCCTTGCCGATCTTACCGGCACCGGGGTGCAGGACACCGCCATCGCCTGCCACGCACTGCCCCGCCTGGGCGGCGCGGGCACCACGATCCTGGCCTGAGCCATGCGGCTGGACCAGCGCGATATCGAGATCCTGGCCGTGCTGTCGCGCGAAGGTCGGATCACCAAGACGGCGCTGGCCGAGAAGGTGGGCCTGTCGCCGACACCCTGCTGGGAACGGCTGAAAAAGCTGGAAAAAGCCGGCATCATCGAGGGCTATCACGCCAGCATCGCGCTGAAGAAGATCGGCCCCCATGTCACCGTCTTCATGGCCGCCGAACTGGCCGACCACACCGCCGCACGCTTTCGCATCTTCGAGGATGAGGTGCGCCAGCGCGACGAGATCACCGCTTGCTGGGCGCTGGGCGGCGGCTATGATTACCTGCTGCAGATCATCGCGCGCGACATCGACGCCTATCAACGGCTGGTCGACGATCTGCTCGACGCCCATATTGGCCTGGCGCGCTATTTCACCTATATCGTGACCAAGCCAGTGAAGGGCGCGGGCGTGCCGCCGCTGGCGCTGATCGCGGGGCTGGCGGAGGCAGAGGATTCCTCTGCCTGACCCCGGGCAGGGGCGGTGAAATTGCCTGCCGACCCCCCGAAGTTTGGCCCGTTCGCCTGATCCCTTCGGTGCAGTGTGGCGCCGAACGATCAGGAATCTCCCCATGCTCGACACAGCTCTCTCGCTTCGCGGCGACATCACCGACAAGCGCCTCGTGCGCAACTTTTCCTATATCGGCGGCAAATGGACGGCGGCCCTGGATGGCGCCACCTTCGCCGTGACCGACCCCGCGACCGGCGCCCAGGTGGGCGAGGTCGCCGCACTTTCCGGCGCCGAGGCGCGCGGCGCGGTCGATGCCGCGCAGGCGGCCTTCGCAGCTTGGTCGGCACGCCTGCCGCAAGAGCGCTCGGCCCTTCTGCGCCGCTGGTTTGAGCTGATGGGCGAACACCGCGAGGATCTGGCCCGCATCATGGTGCTGGAGCAGGGCAAGCCGCTGTCCGAGGCGCGGGGCGAGATCGACTATGCCGCCTCTTTCGTCGAATTCTACGCCGAAGAAGCGAAACGCCCGAATATCGAGGGCGTCACCAGCCACCTGCACGACGCCGAGGTCGAGGTCTGGCGCGAGCCGGTGGGCGTGGCCGCGCTGATCACGCCGTGGAACTTCCCCGCCGCCATGCTGACGCGCAAGGCCGCAGCCGCCCTGGCCGCCGGCTGCACCGTGGTCGCGCATCCCTCCGCCGAGACCCCGTTTTCGGCGCTGGCGCTGGCGGAACTGGCCGAGCGCGCGGGCTTTCCCCCGGGGGTCTTCAACGTGATCACCGGCGACGCGCCGACGATTGTCGAGCCCTGGACTGAAGACACCCGCGTGCGGGCGCTGTCGTTCACCGGCTCGACCCGGGTGGGGCAGCTGCTCTACCGCCAGAGCGCCGCGACGGTGAAGCGGCTGGTGCTGGAACTGGGCGGCCATGCGCCGGTGATCGTCTTCGCAGATGCCGATCTTGACCACGCCGTCGCCGAGACGATGAAGGCCAAATTCGCCACCTCGGGCCAGGATTGCCTGGGCGCCAACCGCATCTTCGTCGAGCGCCGCATCTATGATGCCTTCTGCACCCGTTTCGCGGCGGCGACGCAGGCGCTCACCATCGGTCAGGGCATGGACGACCCCGACATCGGCCCGCTGATGAACGAGGCCGCCGTCGTCAAGCAGGAAGAGCACGTCGCCGACGCGCTGGCCCGCGGCGCGCGGCTGGTCTGCGGCGGCGCGCGGCATGCGCTGGGGCCGCTGTTCTATCAGCCCACGGTGCTGGCCGACGTGCCCGACGAGGCGCTGATCCTGCATGAGGAAACCTTTGGCCCGGTGGCCGCGATCCTGCCGTTCGATACCGAGGACGAGGTCGTCGCCCGCGCCAATGCCACCGAATACGGGCTGGTCGCCTATCTTCACAGCCTCGATCCGCGCCGGATCTACCGGGTCAGCCGGGCGCTGCAATTCGGCATGGTGGCGGTCAACCGCACCAAGGTGACCGGCGCGCCGATCCCCTTCGGCGGCATGAAACAATCGGGCATCGGGCGCGAAGGCGCCCGGCTGGGAATGGAGGCCTTCACAGAGGTCAAATATGTCTGCCGCAACTGGGCCTGACATCGAAATTCAACGAAAGGACGCAAGATGCTGAGAAATGATCAACTGGAAGAGTGGGATCGCGAGAACTTCTTCCACCCCTCGACCCATCTGGCCCAATTCGCGCGCGGCGAGATCCCGCAGCGCATCATCACCGGCGGCTCGGGCGTGTTCATCGAGGACCGTGACGGCAACAAGCTGATGGATGCCTTCGCGGGCCTCTATTGCGTCAACGTGGGCTACGGCCGCACCGAAATCGCCGAGGCGATCGCCGCGCAGGCGAAGGAGCTGGCCTATTACCATTCCTATGTCGGCCACGGCACCGAGGCCTCGATCACGCTGGCCAAGATGATCCTCGACCGCGCGCCCGCGAATATGTCGAAGGTCTATTTCGGCCTTGGCGGGTCGGACGCGAACGAGACCAACATCAAGCTGGTCTGGTATTACAACAACATCCTTGGCCGCCCTGAGAAGAAGAAGATCATCTCGCGCTGGCGCGGCTATCACGGCTCGGGGCTGATGACCGGCTCGCTGACCGGGCTGGAGCTGTTCCACAAGAAGTTCGACCTGCCGCTGAGCCAGGTGATCCACACCGAAGCGCCCTATTACTTCCGCCGCCCCGAGGCCGCGATGACCGAGGCCGACTTCACCGCGCATTGCGTGGCGGAGCTGGAGAAACTGATCGAGGCCGAGGGCGCCGACACCATCGCCGCCTTCATCGGCGAGCCGGTGCTGGGCACCGGGGGCATCGTGCCGCCGCCGGCGGGTTATTGGGAAGCGATCCAGAAGGTGCTGAAAAAGCACGACATCCTGCTGATCGCGGATGAGGTCGTCACCGGCTTTGGCCGGCTCGGCACGATGTTCGGCTCGGACCATTACGGGATCGAGGCCGACATCATCACCATCGCCAAGGGTCTGACGTCGGCCTATGCGCCGCTGTCGGGTTCGATCGTGTCGGACAAGGTCTGGAAGGTGCTGGAAGCGGGCACCGACGAATTCGGCGCCATCGGCCATGGCTGGACCTATTCGGCCCATCCGATCGGCGCGGCGGCCGGCGTCGCGAACCTGCGGCTGATCGACAGCCTCGGGCTGGTCGAGAACGCGGGCACCGTGGGCGCCTACCTCAACCGCGCGATGACCGATGCGCTGGGCGATCACGCCAATGTCGGCGACATCCGGGGCGAGGGCATGCTGTGTGCGGTGGAATTCGTCGAGGACCGCGACGCGCGGCGCTTCTTCGGGGCCGAGCGCAAGGTGGGTCCGTCGGTTGCTGCGGCGCTGCTGAAGCGCGGGATCATCGGCCGGGCGATGCCGCAGGGCGACATCCTGGGCTTTGCGCCGCCGCTGTGCCTGACCGAGGACGAGGCCGACCGCATCGTCGCGGCCACGCATGAGGCCGTGACCGAAGTTCTGGGCTAAGGTTGAAGACGACTTGGGCGCGCGTCCGGAAGGGCGCGCGCCTGAAACGGCGTCAGAGAATCACCGACTGCACGACGCGCTCTATATCCTGGGCCGAGGACGGTTTGGGGCAGATCCGCGCGCCCGGATAGCGGTTCGCCAGTGCGCGCGAATTCGCGTGGCCAGAATGAAAGATCATCGGCACGTTCGCCTGGAACAGCACATCGGCCAGGGCATAGACCTCGCCATCGGTCAGATGCACGTCGAGGATCGCGATATCGGGCCTGCGCCCGGCCACCGCCGAAAACCCCGAAGCCAGCGAAGGGCAGGGGCCGATCACCACCAGCCCCATGTCTTCCAGAATGAATTGCAAATCGAGGGCTACTATTGCCTCGTCCTCGACGACAAGAACGCCGGGGGGGATTCCCCCGACCGTCTTATCCCTGCTCAGAACCGCGCTCATCTGTGTCATAGCTCAACCTGTTCGTGCGCCGTGTCTCCGACGCCTCGACCTCTACTCGACCTCTGAGCTGGGCGGCCGACAAATTCACCAACGTAGTGCCGAACCCTTCGGACGCTGCCTTGCTCGACTTAGACAACGCGCGATCGAAGAATTCGTTCCATTCCAGAACCACCTGGGCTGGATTTTCGCCCCCTTCGCGCCTGTCAATTCGCCAGGACACCTGCAACTTTCCCGGCGACGGACCCAATACCCCGTACTTGGCCGAGTTTGTTGCCCATTCATGCAAGATCAGCGCAAGCGATGTCAGCTGCGCGGCCGAGACCAGGACCGGCGGGCCCGAGATTGCGACAAGTTGGCCCTCTACATGGGGGGCGATGGTGGCCTGGACGACCTCTTCAAGGGGGGTGCCGTCATGGCCGCCCAGGGTCAGATCGTGCGAGCGCGCCAGTGCCGAGATCCGGCGCCCGACGTCATCGACCAGCGCCTTGGGGGTTTCGGCATTGCGCGCCGCCAGTCGCAGCATCCCCGAGATGATCGAAAACAGGTTCTTCACCCGGTGGTTCATCTCGCGCAGCATCAACTCGCGCATCTGCGCGGCCTCGACCTCGGCGGTGACGTCCAGATTGACCCCGATCAGCCGCTGTTGGCCGCCGGCCGTGGGGCTGGGCCGCACCTGGCCCATGCCGCGCAGGTAGCGGCGAGAGCCGTCGGGCGCGGTGATCTTGAACATCGCGTCGAAGCACTCTCCCCGGGTCAGGGCCCGGTCGATCGCGGCGGCGACGCGGCGGCGGTCGGCCGTTTCCATGCTGTCGTAGAACAGCGCGGTGGGCTGCCAGCCGCTACGGTCGAGGCCGTAGAATTCCGCGATGCGGGTGTCGATCTCTAGCATCTGGCGGTCGGGAGCCATTTCCCACATGCCGATCTGCGCGATTTCCAGCGCCAGACGCAGGCGTTCGCCCTCGACCGCCAGATCGTCCTGCAGGCGCACGGCCTCGGTGATTTCGGAAAACACCAGCGAGGCCCCGCTGATCGCGCCGGACGGCAGCCGGTAGGGGCTGATCGTCAGCAGCCAGACCGGCGTGCCGCCGCGGGCCAAGACCTGCAACTCGGTCGGCTCGCCGCTGTCGATCACGGCGCGGGTGGTGGCCTGGATCTCGGCGAAATCCTCCAGCGTGCCGGGTAATTCCCCGAGCGGTCGGCCCCGGTCCAGCTCATGTATCGCAAAGACCTGCCGCGCGGCGGGGGTAAAGCTGCGGATCTTCATGTCGGATTCGACCGTGACCACCGCCAGTGCGGTCGACTCGAAGAAATTGTGCAGATCGCTGTTGGCGCCGGACAGATCGTTGAGCTTGGATTTCAGATCGGCATTGACGGCGGCCAATTTGGCGTTCGTCGACTGAAGCTCCTCATTCAGCGATGTCAGCTTCTGGTTCGCGGTTTCCAGGTCCTTGATCGTGGCGCGTAGCTGCGGCACTTGCAACTGGGCTTGGGATTCAGAGGGCACCGGGGGCGCGAAATCCTCGCCCGCTATCGGCGCAGATGGGGCGCGGTCGCGACTGACCGGAGGGGCGGGCGTGACCTCGCGGATCAGTGCAAAGACGGCCTCACGCAGGTCGTCGGGCACCTCCGGCAGGGTCGCCCCATCTTCGCCGTCGCGCGCCTGGATGACGGTCAGGTCGGGCGCACGGTACAGCAGGTCGGCCGCAAGGGATTCGTGGTTCGGATCCACATGCTGCACCATGACATAGGCCACCGGCGCGTCGGAACGGGCCGGGGCTAAAAGATCGCGAATCGCCTCCAGATCGCTGGTCGAGGCGCCAATTCCCACGACGTAGAGCGGGCCTGCCGCTTCGTGGTCATTCCACATGTTCTGTCCCGATTGCGCGCCTCCAGACGCGGTTGCTGGCAGAGCCTGCCGCAACACGGACGCAGCCGTGGCGAAGGTTCTGCGCGCCCGTAGGTCGCCGCAATATATTGTGGCATAGGGCGCACATTTTCTATTTGCCAACGCGGAAAACCGCGCAGACCAAAGTTGAAACGCTGTGTGAATTCAATTTTGCGATGATCATCAAACTTTATCCACAATAACTGCATATATATTCTTGATATAAAATATGTATCTCAAATACATATTATAGGCGTCAAACTCATGATGGGGTCGCGGATCGGTTGAGATTGCAATGCGATCCCGGAAGCTGGCGCAAATTACCAAGTTAACGCAATTCCCTGGCGATGTCGTGAAATAAATGGAAAATTGCGCAAGCGCGGCGCCGCCTCTGCGGTGATTGCAGCAACATAGGCAGCCGACCTCGACGGCACAGTCGCGGGACGTTCTCAATACCGCGCCGGGGCGGCGGGTTGGGGGATCGCAGGTCAGAATGGGCATCTTGGGGTGCTGAACGCGGCAAGGGCGCTTTCGGATCCCGCTTTGCGCGGATTGCGGTCAGCCAGCCATGGGCCACAGGGCAAAGGCGGGGCAAAAGGCGGGGTAAAGGGGCGGGTCAGCCGCCCGATTTGGCCTCGGCTTCGTCCCCGGTTTTGTCCACGCCCCCGGCATTGGCGGTCTTGGCGGGGTCGCTGCCGGTTACGCCCGCGATCCGCCAGCCACGGCCAACCGCGATCTGCAACTGCGCCCAGCTTGTGGCCCGCGATTGCAGCGCGCTGGCCAGCGAAAGCTGGGCGCTGGCCAGCGAGCGTTCGTTGGTCAGCAGGTCGATCAGGGTGGTCGTGCCGGCGCGATAGGTCTGACGCGATAGCGACACCACCTTCTGATAGGCGCGCACCGCGTCGCGGGCGCGGGCCACGGATTGCCCGGCGCGGATGTAGGACGATTGCGCCGCCTGCACGTTTTGCACCGCGCTCAGCACCGTGCTTTTCCACGCCAGTTCCGCCTGTTTGGCGGCGCTCAGCTTGGCGGCGGCGGCGGCGGCCAGCGCCGGCTGGTTCAGGATCGGCGCCAGCAGCGAGGCGCCGAAGCTCCAGCTTTGGGTGGTCGCGGTGGTGATCGTGCCTGCCAGGCTGATCTGCGGCAGGCGGGCGGCATCGGCCGCGCCCACGGCGGCGACAGCGGCGGCATAGCTGCGCTCGGCCGAGCGCACATCGGGGCGGTTGCGCAGCAGGTCCGCGGGCACGCCGAGCGCGGCATGGGTGCGGGGCGCGGGCTGGGTGCCACCATGGTTGAGCTGTTTCAGAAGCGGCCCGGCGGGTTCGGCCAGCAGCGTCGCCAGCGCATAGACCGCGCCGTCATAGCCATTTTCCAGCGCCGGCAAAGTGGCGCGCGATTGCGCCAGCGCGGCCTCGGCCTGGGCCACGTCCAGCTCGGTCGCGGTGCCGGCGTCCAGCTGGGCATGGACGATGCGCAGCGTCTCGCGGCGCGAGACGATGGTGGCGCGGGTGATCGCGGCGGCGCTTTGGTAATAGCGCGCGTTGATGTAGTTCGACACAAGGCTCGACAGGAAGGTCAGTCGGGCGGTGCCGACATCCAGTTTCGTGGCCTGCAACTGCGCCAGCGCCTGTTCGCGGGTCCGCGCCGCGCCGCCGAAGAGATCCAGCACCAGCGACGGGCTGAAGCCCGCCCTGTCCGAGGTCGAGACCCCGCCGCCCAGGTTCGTCCCCCGCGTCGACGAGGCCGAGATCCCGCCACTGATCAGCGACGCCGCCCCGGTGGTGCGCAGCGTGGCCTCGGCCTGCACCACGCGTTCCACGGCGGTCTGGATCGACAGGTTCTGCCCCAGACCCTGCGCGACCAGGCCGTCAAGCGTGGGGTCGCGGTAGTCGCGCCACCACATCTGGGTGCTGACATCACCTGCCGTCCGGGCGCTGCCCCCGACATAGCTGGCCGGCAGGGCGATCGTGGGCGCCTTGAACTGTGGCCCCGCGGCGCATCCGGCGAGCGCAAGCATCGTCAGGGCGGCAAGGGGTCGCGTGGGGGTCATGAGGTCTCCGGCGGGCGCTTGAAGGGCAGGGCCTGGGTCAGCTTGCGGATCAGAACATAGAAGGCGGGCACAAGGAAGACGCCGATCACCGTCGAGGCGATCATGCCGCCGACCACCCCGATGCCGATGGCGTTCTGCGCCGCCGCCCCCGCGCCGGTGGCGGTGGCCAGCGGCAGCACCCCCAGGATGAAGGCGAAAGAGGTCATCAGGATCGGCCGCAGCCGCAGCCCGGCGGCCTCGATCGCGGCCGACACCAGGTCACGGCCTTCGCGGCGCAGGCGTTCGGCGAATTCGACGATCAGGATCGCATTGCGCGAGGCCAGGCCAATCGTCGTCAGCACGCCGACCTTGAAATAGACATCGTTCGACTGGCCCAGGAAATAGGCCGCCGCCACCGCGCCCAGCATCCCCACTGGCACCGCCAGCATCACCGCGAAGGGGATCGACCAGCTTTCGTAAAGCGCGGCCAGCGCCAGGAACACCACCAGCACCGACAGCGCGTAAAGCAGCGGCGCCTGCGCCCCCGACTGGCGTTCCTGATAGCTGATCCCGGTCCAGGAGGTGCCATAGCCGCCGGGCAGCTGGCGCACCAGCTTCTGCATCTCGTCCATCGCCTGCCCCGAGGAATAGCCCGCCCCGGCCGAGCCCGAGATCTGCACCGCCGAGACCGCGTCATAGCGTTCCAGCTGCGGCGGCACCGGCTTCCACGAGGTGGTGACGAAGGCCGAGAATGGCACCATCTCGCCGGCCGCGTTGCGGGCGTACCAGTTCATCACGTCGCTGGGCTGCATCCGGTAGGGCGCGTCGCCCTCGACGATCACCGGGTTCAACTGGGTGCCCAGCAGGAAATCGTTCACGTCGTCGCCGGCGAAGATCACCGACAGCATCTTGTTGATGTCCGACAGCGACAGCCCGTAGCTTTCGGCCTTCTGCTGGTCGATGTTGATCTGCAACGCGGCCTGATCGCCGGTCGCGTCGGCGCGCACCGAGGACAGCTTGGGATCGCGGTTGGCCTCGTCCGCCAGGGTCTTGGCGGCGGCCTGAAGGGCTGCGCTGCCGTTGCCGGCCTGATCAATCAGGTACATGTCGAAGCCGCCGGAATTGCCGATCCCGCGGATCGCCGGGGGCTGAACCGCGAAGACCTCGCCGGCGCGGAGTGTGTGGAAATACATGTTGGCACGCCGGGCAAGCGCGGGCGCCGCCATCGCCGGGTGGCCGGCCCGCACCGAGAACGGCTTCAGCCGCACGAACAGCATCGCGTGGTTCTGCCCCGACCCCGAAAAGCCGAAACCCAGCGCCGCGAAGGTCGAGGCGACGGCGTCCTTTTCCTTGGTCAGGTAGAAATGCTCGACCTGCTTCACCGTGGCCAGGGTCTGCTGGCTGGTGGCGCCCTCGGGCAGGGTGATGATGGTCATCAACACGCCCTGATCCTCGGTCGGCAGGAAGGAGGAATTCATCCGGCTGTAGATCATCCAGGCCCCGCCCAGGATCACCGCCAGGATCAGCGGCATCACGATCAGCCGCCGCGCCAGGCTGCGGGCGGCGCCGCGGTAGAAATTGCGCAGTCCGTCGAAGCCCTGATTGAACCAGCGCGCGGGCGCAAAGCGCGGCGCGCCGCCATGGGATTTCAGCAAACGCGCGCAAAGCGCCGGCGACAGGATCATCGCCACCGCCAGCGACAGCGTCATCGCGGTGACGATGGTGATCGAGAATTGCCGGTAGATCACCCCGGTCGCGCCGCCGAAGAACGCCATCGGCAGGAACACCGCCGACAGCACCACGTTGATGCCCAGAAGCGCCGAGGTGATCTGGCCCATGCTCTTGTGCGTGGCCGCCATGGCCGACAGATGTTCCTCTTCCATCAGGCGCTGGACGTTCTCGACCACCACGATCGCGTCGTCGACCAGCAGGCCGATCGCTAGCACCAGCGCGAACATGGTCAGCGTGTTGATGCTGAAGCCCGCGACATAAAGCACCGCGAAGGTGCCCATCAGCACCACCGGCACCGCAATCAGCGGGATCAGCGTGGCGCGCCAGGTGTGCAGGAACAGCAAGAGCACCAGAAAGACCAGCACCACCGCCTCGATCAGCGTGTGATAGACCTGCTGGATCGACAGCTGCACGAAGGGCGAGGTGTCATAGGCCACCTTGAACTCGGTCCCCTGGGGCAGGGCGGATTGCAGCTTGGCCAGTGTGGCATCCACCGCGGCCGAGGTGGCGATGGCATTGGCGCCGGTTTCCAGCTGCACCCCGAAGCCCGCCGCGGGCTTGCCCGAATAGCGCGAGCTGACGCCATAGCTTGCCTGCCCGATCGCCACCCGCGCCACGTCGCCCAGCCGCACCGTGGCGCCGTCAGCGGTGGTCTTGAGCAGGATGTTCTGGAACTGCGCGGCGGTGGTCAGCTGGCTTTGCGCGGTGATCGTGGCGGTGAATTGCTGGCCCCGCGTCGTCGGCTGATCGCCGAGCGAGCCGACCGAGACGTTGGTGTTCTGCGCCGCCACCGCGCTGACCACGTCGTTGGGCGTCAGCTGGTAGCGCACCAGCGCCATCGGATCCAGCCAGATCCGCATCGCATAGCCCGAGCCGAAGATATGGATGCCGCCGACGCCCGGCGTGCGCTCGATCGGTTGCTGCACCACGTTGGTCAGGATATTGCCCAGCTCGGCCGAACTGTAGCGCCCCTTCTCGGCCACCAGCGCGCCCACCATCAGGATCGAGGACGACCGCCGCGTGACCGATACCCCCATGGTCTGCACCGAGGTCGGCAATTGCCGTTCGATCTGGCCCACCTGGGTTTGCACGTCGCTTTGCGCGGTGACCGGATCGACCGATTGGTCGAAGGTCACCGTGATCGAGGAAGACCCCTGCGAAGAGGTGCTTTCCATGTAGATCATGCCATCCAGGCCGGTCAGCGCGTTCTCGATCACCCGGGTCACCGAATTCTCGACCGTCTGCGCCGAGGCGCCGGGGTAATTGGCGCGGATATGCACCTCGGTCGGCGCGATCGACGGGTATTGGGTGACCGGCAGCAGCTGGATCGCCGCCACCCCGGCCAGAACCGTCAGGATCGCCAGAACCCAGGCAAAGACCGGCCGGTTGATGAAGAAGGTGCCCATTTCGTCAGTTCCCGGCCGCCACAGGTGCTTTGGCTGGGGCTTTGGCAGGGACTTTGCCGGGGGCGGCGATGGGGGAGGGCTTGTCCGACACCACGCCATCGGGCGAAATCGTCACCGGCACCGGAGCGATCTTGGCGCCGCCGCGCAACCGCGACAACCCGTCGACGATCAGCTTGTCGCCGGGCTTCACCCCGGCGGTCACGATCCAGGCGTTGTGATAGGTGCCGCTGGAGGTCAGCGTCACCTTCCGGGCCGTGCCGTCCTTGGAAATGAAGGCAGTCAGCGCGCCGATGGACGACCGCGTCGTCGGCCCCTGCGGCACCAGGATCGCCCGCACGCTTCCCAGCGTCACCTTCACCCGCAGAAACATCCCCGGCAGGATCCGCCGGTCGGGGTTGTCGAACTGGAAGCGGAAGGTCGTGGTGCCGGTCGAGGTCGAGACCGTGGCCCCGGGCGACACCAGCGTGCCCTTGCCCTTGAACACCTGGCCATCGTCGAATTCCAGGCTCGCATCCAGCTTGTCACCTGCCTTCAGCCGCCCGGCGGCGATGTCGTCGCGGACTTCGTTGATGCGGCGGATCGATTCCTCGACATCGACATAGATCGGATCCAGCCGCGTCACCGTGGTCAGCGACGTGGTCTGGTTCGCCGTCACCAGCGCGCCCTCGGACATTGTCGAGACGCCTGCGATGCCGGTGATCGGGCTGCGCACCACCGTGCGGTCAAGGTTCAGCTGAGCGGTCTGCAGGCTGGCCTGCGCCGACAGAAGGCTGGCCTGGGCCTGCACCACCGCCACCTGGGCCGTGCTGACCTGTTCGGCGGTGATCCCCTTGTTTTCCAATGCCTTGTAGCGGCTCAGCGTGGCCTGGGCATTGGCCAGTGACGCCTGCGCCTGCGCCACCGATGCCTTGGCTGCCGCGGCCTGTGTCTTGTAATCGTTGCCGTCGATGCGAAACAGCACGTCGCCCTTCTGCACCCGGTGCCCGGGCTGATAGGGGATCGCCTGAATCACGCCCTCGACCCGGGGCCGGATGTCGACCTGTTCATAGGCCACGGCACGGCCGGGCAGGGTGACGCGGTAGGGGACATCGGATTGCGCCAGCGTCACCACCCCCACCTTGGTCGGCCCCATCGCGTGGCCGGGGCCTCCGGGGCGGCGCTGCGCCAGAACGGGGAAGGTCGCGCCAAGAACCAGGACACAGCCCAACAGCGCCGCGCGGCGGTGGGTCATCGACATTACAGGCACCTGTCCCCCTTGGTATTTATCATGGCTCGCTTGCGGGGCTGACCTTGCCCGCCCGATCTGCGTTCTACGCGTCCGGCGCGGGCCTCCGTCGAAAAAAGATAGCGCTATGGGCCAAATGTCAAAGACGTGATGTCCGGGCGGCATCTTGCCGAGTATTCGGGCGGGGTTTTCCGCGAAGGGCTGCAAGTTCCGCGTGATACGCCTATATCCAAGGGGCGCAACCGACCACAGATGAAGCGAGACCCACGAATGACCCTGTCTTTCAAACCGCTTGCCCTCGGTGTCCTGCTTGCGGCGCTGCCTGCCGCGGCGCTTTGGCCGGTTGCCGCCGCGGCCGCGCCCACGGTGCCGTTGATCCGCAATGCCCATGTCGTGGATCAGCTGGTCGCGGCGCGCACCGCCGATGTGATCCGTCACAAATGCCCGACGATCTCGGGGCGGCTGATCAAGGCCTTCTTCAAGGCCGAGGAGCTGAAGGCCTATGCGCTGAACCACGGCTATTCGGCCGATCAGATCCGCGCCTTCCTGAAGGATCCCAAGGCGCGCAAGCTGGTCGAGGGCCGCGCCGACGCGCGGTTGGCAAAGCTGGGTGCGAAGCCCGGCGATGCGCCAAGCTATTGCAAGGCGGGCAAGGCGGAAATCGCCTCTGGCTCGCTTGCGGGGTCGCTGCTTTACGCGCGTTGAGGTCGGCAGGCTCGGCCCGTCCGGGCCCCGCTTAATCCTTGGCGCAAGGCCCGCCCTTCAGGCCGCGCACCTCCGTCGCCGCATAGCTTTCCAGCGTGGCGCCGCCGCTTTTGCGTTCAAGCACGCGTGTGGGGCCGACCTCGGTGAACAGGCTTTGCGGCGGATGCGGTTCGGGCCGGGGCTGGATCAGCAACGCGGGCCGGTCGCACAGCGCGCGGGGAAAGCCGCCGCGAAAGCCCCAGCGCTGCGGCTCGGTCAAGGCCCAGACCGGCACGCCCGGCAGCGCGAAGGCAAAGGCGCCGGTGGTGCCGTAATCGACAGTGGCGATCCAAGTCGCGCCGTCCTGCGCCATCAGTCCGTGGATCTGCGCGGTCAGCGCCGGCCAGCCCTTGGTCTGGTTGGGCGGGTTGTCGCCGCGAAAGATCGGCTTCCCGGGCCAGAGCGCCAGGATCAGCGCCAGCGCCGACAGCCCAAGCGCACTGCCGGTCGCCAGGGCGCGGCCGGGGTGCCGCGCGCCGCCGCCCAGCGCGGCCAGCACCGCAAGCCCCGGAAACAGCGGCACGATCCAGTTCGCCTGGATCGCATGGCCCAGCGAATGCACCAGCAGGTAAAGCCACAGCGGCGCCGAGAACCACAAAAGTCGCCGCGCCGCCCCGCCTTCGCGCCAGGACGCGGCCAGCGCCCGCCACATCAGCAGCGGCGTTCCCGTCAGGATCGCCATGGTCACGAAGCGCAGCGTGCCATTATGCGTGGGCCCGGGCTGATCGAGCCGCCCGAACTGCCGCGCGAGACCCAGCCAGCCATGGGTGGCGCTCCACCACAGGAAGGGGACCAGCAGAACGGCTGCCAGCGCCATCGCGGCCCAGGTTGCGGGGCGGCGCAGCTCTTGCCGGCCGGCGGACGAGGCCATGAGCCAGAGCGTGACGGCGACGCCCAGAAACAGGTTGGTCAGCTTCGACAGCACCCCCAGCGCCATCCACAGCCCGGCCAGCAGCCAATGCCGCCCCGGCGCGCCCGGTGCACGCAACACCGCCAGCGTCGCCAGCGCCCAGAACAGGGTAGAGGGCGCATCGGGCGTGGCGGTGAAGCCCAGAACGAAAGGCACCGACATGCAGTTGAACATCAAGGCGGCCCAGCGGGCGGCGCGCGCATCGCCCCCCGCCGCGCGGGCGATCGCCGCGGTGATCGGCGTGACCAACGCAAAGCCCAGCACCGGCACCAGCCGCACCGCCAGCGCGCCCTGGCCCAGCAAGGCCTCGCCGATCCGGATCCACAGCGCGATCATCGGCGGGTGGTCGTAATAGGCCGGGTTCAGATGGGTGGCCCAGAGGGCATAATAAGCCTCGTCCTGCACCAGCCATAGCTGCGCCGCCAGCGCCAGATGCAGCGCGGCGAAGATCAGGGTGGTCACCCAGACCGGCGGCGGTGTCAGGCCCCCGCGCGGGGCCGCCGGGGCCGTCTGGGGGGGCGCGCCCGGGTTCGCGCTCAAGGCGCTCTCCAGGTGACCAGGAGGCTGGCCCAGAAGTTCCAGATCGCCCCCGCGACCGCGCCGACGACGCTGGCCAACGCCCATTCCGGCACGGCGTGGAACACCGCGCTGGCGACGCCCAGGTTGATCAGCGCGCCCACCGAACAGACGGCGTAGAACGAGATCAGCCCGCGCAGGAAGGCCCGGCCGCGCAGCCGCCGCTCACGCCAGGTGATGGCGTTGTTGAGCGCGAAGTTCGAGGTCATCGCGACCACCACCCCCAACGCCTGGGCTGGCTCGAAGCCCAGCCCCGGGGCGGCCATCGCCAGGCGCACCACGGCCAGCTGCACGAAGACGCCGGTGAGTCCGACAAAGCCGAACAGCACCAGCCGGATCGGCAAGAGGCCCGAGGTCAGGCGGGTGATCAGCAATCCGAGAAATTCCAATGCTACGGTTCCGTCCATCTTGGATTCGCCCGCCACCCGGGGTCGGAACTCATAGGGTACCTCGGCCACTTTCCAGCGCCCGCGGGCTGCGGCCAGCATGTCGGCCAGCAGCTTGAAGCCCTGGCCCTGAAGGCCGGTCGCGACCTCGTTGAAAGCGGGGCGGCGGACCATGAAGAAGCCCGACATCGGGTCGCTCGCGTGGATGCGCAGCAGCCGCAGCGTCAGCGCGGTCGCGCGTTCTGACCCCCATTGGCGCACCCGCGACAACCCGCCAGAGGACGAGCCCCCCGCGACATTGCGAGACCCGATCACCAGATCCAGCGCCGGGTCGGCCGCAAGCACGTCGTACATCGCGCGCAGCCGGGTTTCGTCATGCTGCAGATCGGCGTCGATCACCGCCGCCACCGGCGCGGTCGAGCCCAGGATGCCCTGGATGCAGGCCCCGGCCAGCCCGCGCTGGCCCTTGCGGTGAAGCAGCCGGATGCGGTGGTTCTCGGCGGCGACCTCGGTGACCTCGGCGGCGGTGCCGTCGGGGCTGTCGTCGTCGACGAAAACCGCCTCCCAGTCGATGCCGTCCAGCGCGGCTTCCAGCCGGGCGACAAGCGGGCGGACATTGGGGCGCTCATTGAAGGTCGGGATGACCACGGTAAGCGCGGGCCAGCAAGGCTCGATCATCGTCCCGCCTTCCCGCCTGGGTCTTGCCGCATCCATCGTTCTCCCAATCCGCTCGGCCCTATATCGGGCGAATCTGACGCCAACCTTAACGGTGCCCTCCCAAGGCGGGAAGGGCGGCCCCGGCAACATGCCCGCAGTCAGGGGGCGTGCCGGGGGGTACACGGAGCGGGGCGCCCCGGCAAGGGTTGTGGCAAGGGTTGCGGTGCGGGCGCTCGGTCCTGTGCGGGAACCGGCCGGCGATGGCTCGGGCGACGACCGGCACCTGCGACGGCCCCGGCAGGGCTTTCGCCCGGCGGTCTCGGCATGAGCCCGCTCGATCATGTGGCGCGGCGCAAGGACCGCCCCCATTCTTTCTGGCTTCAATATCCCACGGGGGTCCGGGGGTGTGAAACCCCCGGGTGCGGCGGCCCGGCGAAGCGCCGGCGAGGCTCAGCCCCAGCCCAGCAGCACCGCGCCCTGATAGGTGACGAAGGCAGCGACATAGGCCAGCGCCAGCATGTAGCCGAAGGTCAGCCACATCCATTTCGCGCCGCCCGCCTCGCGCCGGATCACCGCGAGGGTCGAGATGCATTGCGGCGCGAAGATGTACCAGGCCAGCAGCGCGAGCGCGGTGGCAAGGCTCCATTGGCTGGCCAGCACATGGCCGATCTGCGCATCGCCCCCGCCCGAGATCGCATAGACCGTGCCCAGCCCCGCGACCGCGACCTCGCGCGCCGCCATGCCGGGGACCAGCGCGACCGAGATCTGCCAGTTGAAGCCCAGGGGCGCCAGCAGCGGATGGATCAGGTTGCCGATCATCGCGGCGAAGCTGTAGGTGATTGCCGGTTCGGTCGCGCCGGGGGGCGGGCCGGGGAAGGTGGCCAGCACCCAGATCACCACCGTCGCCATGAAGATCGTGGTGCCCGCGCGTTTCAGGAAGATCCGGCCGCGGGTATAGAGGCCGATCGCCACGCTTTTCAGCCGCGGCATCTTGTAATCGGGCAGCTCCAGCATGAACGGCGGCGACGGCGCGCGCCGCCAGAACATCATCTTCACCGCCAAGGACACCGCCAGCGCCGAGACGATTCCCGCGACATAGAGGCCGAACATCACCAGCCCCTGCAGGCTGAGCACCCCCAGCACCGAACGATGCGGAATGAAGGCCGAGATGATCAGCGTATAGACCGGGATCCGCGCCGAGCAGGTCATCAATGGCGCGACCAGCATGGTTGTCAGCCGGTCGCGGCGGTTGTCGATCACCCGCGCCGCCATGATGCCCGGAATGGCGCAGGCGAAGGAGGACAAGAGCGGGATGAAGGCCCGCCCGTGCAGCCCCGCGCCGCCCATGATGCGGTCCATCAGGAAGGCCGCGCGCGCCATGTAGCCCAGGTCTTCCAGGAGCAGGATGAACAGGAACAGGATCAGGATCTGCGGCAGGAACACGATCACCGATCCGACGCCGGCAATCACCCCGTTCTGCAGGAAGGACTGGACCAGCCCCGCCGGCAGGGTGGCGCCGACCAGCGCCGCCAGCCCGTCGAACCCTAACGAGATCAGATCCATCAGCGGCGTCGCCCAGGTGAAGACCGCCTGGAACATCACGAACAGGATCGTCAGCAAGATCACCAGCCCGGCGACCGGATGCAGCAACACGTTGTCGACCCGGTTGGTCAGGGTATGGGGCTTGGCGGGGGGGCGCACGGCCGCGTTGATCAGCCGGTCGGCTTGGCGCTGGGCGGCGCGCAGCTCCAGCGCGCCGGGCGGGGTCCAGTTGTTTTCGGTCGCTTGCGGCAGGCCTTCGGCTGCCAGCGCGTCGAGCTTTTCCCAAAGCGCCTGCATGCCGGCCTTGCGCACGGCGGTGGCGGGGATCACCGGGATGCCCAGACCGGCCTCAAGCGCGGGAATGTCGATCTCGATCCCGCGGTGCTGGGCGATGTCGAACATGTTCAGCACCAGAACCATCGGCCGCCCGGTGCGCTTCAGTTCCAGCACCAGCCGCAGGGCCGAGCGCATGTTGGTCGCGTCGGCCACCGCCAGCAGCAGGTCGGGCGGCGATTCGTGCGCGCGCTGACCCAGAACCATGTCGCGGGTGACTTCCTCGTCGGGGCTGCGGGCGCGCAGGGAATAGGTGCCGGGCAGATCGACCACTTCGAGGTTGCGGCCCAAGGGGGTGCGTAGAGTGCCGACCTTGCGCTCGACCGTGACGCCGGCATAGTTTCCGACCTTCTGCCGAGAGCCGGTCAGTGCGTTGAACAGCGCCGTCTTGCCGCAATTGGGTACGCCCACCAGCGCCAGTCGGTGCAGTGATTGTTGGGTTCCATCGGCCATCTGGGGATCAGCGGGTCAGGATGGCCATCGCCTCACGGCGACGCAAGGCCACGGTTGCGCCATTCAGACGCACGGCGATCGGGTCACGCCCGAACAGGCCCTCATGCAGGATCGTGACTTCGGCGCCCTCGACGAAGCCAAGCTCGATCAGGCGGCGCTCGATTTCCTGGGCGGGAAGGCCGGGGCAATCCTCGCAAGGGGCGATGCGGTCAATACAACCGCAATAGCCCTTCGCTGCCTTGCCGAGCGGAAAAGAACCTGATGTCAGCGGCTTGCTGCCGAGTTCCATGCACTTGCTCCGTCATTGCCGCGTGCCCCGCACGTGGAGATGAGCTTTTACAACATTCACAAGCGGGCATTGCAACAGAAAACCGACTTTATTAGTCAAGTTTATATTTTGCGGTTCCCCGGGCGCCCGCAGAAGCAGAGCCGAGCTGGAAAACGTGATCGCAAGGCAACGGGAGGCCGATGTTGTGTACGCTTAGGGTTTGGGTGATTCCCTCTCTCGCACAAAGGTGATATGCAAAAAATTATATGTTGGTCACCCGGGGGTGTTGACGCCCGGGTCCTTGCGAATTCCCGTTGTAGTTGATCTTCGCGCCCATATGGGGCGCGAATGGTTCGTGGTGGTGCGAGGCAGCAGAAATCCGGAACGGCGGTGTGCCGTCCGCAATAAAGGCGCCAAGTGGTGTCGGGCACGGGCAAGGTGGCAGGCGAAGAAAGCGCCAGGCGGGACCCCCGCGACGAGGGGGGCAAAGGCGGCGGCAGTCTGCTCGGCTGGCTGGCGGCGGCGCGCGGCTACGCGTTTGCGCTGGTGCCACTGGCGGCGCTGCTGGTGGTCGCGGGCACTTACCTGGATACCGTCCGGACGCGCGCCTACATGGCCGAGATCCGCGCCGATCTGGCCGACCGCATGGATGCGCAGCGGGCACGGATCGAGGGCCGGGTCACCGGCTTGTCGCTGATGCTGCGCGGATTGGAGGCGGCAATCGAATCCGATCCCGAACTGTCGCAGGCGCGCTATGCGGCGCTGGCGCGAAACATGATCCGCGACAATCCCGAGATCCTGAATATCGCGGCCGCGCCCGGGCTGGTGGTGAAATATGTCTATCCCACCAAGCCGAACGCAGCGGTGCTTGGTTTCAACTACCGCACCGACCCTGCGCAGCTGCGCTCGGTCGCGGCGGCGCGCAAGACGGGGCAAACCATCATGGCGGGGCCGCTGCGTCTGCTGCAGGGTGGACGCGAGGGCTATATCATCCGCATGCCGGTGTTCCTGCATACGGATAGCGGCGCCCGCGGCCAGTTCTGGGGCGTGCTGTCGCTGGTGATCGACGCCCAGACCTTCTATTTGCGCGCCGGGCTGGTCGGCCGTGAGCAATCGATCACCTATGCGATGCGTGGCCCCGGCGGGACCGGTGCGAAGGGGCCGGTGTTCTGGGGCGATCCGCGGATCTTCGACGACCACCCCATGTTGCAGGAGATCACCCTGCCATACGGCAGTTGGCAGCTTGGCGCGACGCCGGCGGGCGGATGGCCTACGTCGGCGCCGGATGCGTTCTGGGTGCGGCTGGCGATGCTTGTGGCGGGGCTTTTCGTGCTCGGCTCGGCGTGGCTGGTGCTTTACCTGATGCGCCGCCACCGTAGCGCGCGCGAACAATTGCTGAGGGCGATCGGCGCGATCGACGACGGTTTTGCGCTATTCGACGCCGATGACCGGCTGGTGATGTGCAACGATCGCTACCGCAGCCTCTATACAGTGTCGTCCGATCTGATCCGGCCGGGCGTCGGTTTCGAGGAACTGGTGCGCGAAGGCGTGCGCCGTGGCCAGTACCCCGCCGCCGTGGGCCGCGAGGAAGAATGGATCGCAGAGCGCATGGCCGCCCACCGCCGCGCCGACACGATGGTCGAGCAACAGATCGAGGATGGCCGCTGGCTGCGGATTTCCGAGCGCCGCATGTCCGACGGCTCGACCGTGGGTTTCCGCGTCGACGTGACCGAGATGAAGCTTGCCAAGGATGCGGCGGAAGAGGCGAACCGCGCCAAGGCGGATTTCCTGAGCGTGCTGAGCCACGAATTGCGCACGCCTCTGACCGTGATCCTGGGCTTCGCGCGCTTCCTGTCGGATCGCAAAAGCTCGGCCGTCCTGCGCAAGATGGACGCCGCCGACGGCCCCGATTCCGGCGCGACGACGGACGTGTTCGACAGCTATATCGAAGAGGTCGGCGCGCGGGCGGGCAAGATCGAGACCGCGGGCAATCACCTGCTTATGCTGATCAACGACCTGCTGGATTTCTCGAAGATCGAGGCCGGAAAGCTACAGATGTCACGCGAGATGCTGCCCCTGTCAGAGCTGGTCGTCGATGTGCTCGACCAATTCGGTACCCAGGCCGAGGAAAAGGGGCTGGTGCTGACGTCGCTGGTCGGGGACGAGCAGATCTACGCCGATCCGATTCGCCTGCGGCAGGTGCTTCTGAACCTCGTCGGCAACGCGATCAAGTTCACCGACGAGGGGAGCATCACGATTTCGGCGCGGCAGCAGGGTGACCGGATCGCGGTATCGGTGGAAGACACCGGCTGCGGTATCCCTGCGGAAATGACCGAACGGGTGTTTCGGGAATTCCAGCAGGTCGACAATTCCTCGACCCGGCGCGCCGGCGGCACCGGGCTGGGGCTGGCAATCGTGCGCCGCATTGTCGAACTGCATGGCGGCGAGGTGACGCTGCAGTCGCTTCCGGGGAAGGGTAGCACCTTTAGTTTCACCATTCCTGTTCGCTCCCAGGCTGGCGCGTCACGGTCCGTTGCATGAAGCGATGGCTTCTAAAAGGCTCCGGCCCTCGCTGGGTTCTATTGCTCGCGTTTTATGTGAGTGCGGCGGCGGTGCAGGTCTGGCTGCGCCCGCCCGAGGCCCCCCCGGCGCCCGTGTCCTGGGCGGTTTTCCTGGGGGTGGGGCCGGCGCTGGCGGCAGTGCTGCTGGCCCGGGGCGGCGCCTGGCTGGCGGTTTTCTTCGGCGCGCTTTTCGCTCAGGCGCTGATTCACGGCACCGCCAAGGTGTCGGCCGACATGCAGATGGTTCTGGTGCAATGCGATCTGGTGGTCGCGGCTGCGGCGGCGTTGCAGGCGGTGCTCGGGGCGCGGCTGGTGCGCGGGATCTTCGGGGTTCCACTGCGGTTGAACGGCAAGGCGTCGATCGCCGGGCTGGCGCTGATCGCGGGGCCGCTGAGCGGTGCGCTGGTGCTGCTGGCGTCCTTTCTTGCAGGGGTGGCAGAGCCTTCGCGCCTGGGCCCCAACTATTTTGCCGGCGCGTTGATTGGCTGGGTCGCGGCGATCGCCAGCACCTTCATTGTCGTGCCGTTGGCCTTGCTGCATCCCTGGCGCGACCGCAGCCTGCTGGTCTGGAAGGGCCGGGCGCTGCCTCGGCTGAACCGGCGTTCGCTCGTCGCTGTCTTGGTGTCGCTGGCGCTGACCGGCCTGCTTTGGGGGGGCGCCAAGGGGGTGCTGCAGGTCCACAACCGGCAGCAGTTCGCGACCCTCGCTCATGATGGCGCCGCGGCGCTTCGCGCCAGGATCGAGGCCTATGGCTTCGGCCTGGACGCGGCCAGCGCGCTGATGCGTGCAAGCGACAATGTGACCGACAGGGATTGGCGGCATTTCGTCGACGGGCTGGGCATCGGCACCCACCTTCCCGGGGTCGAGGCGATCGGCTATCTGCGCCGGGTTCCGAAAGCGCAATTGCCTGAATTCGTGGCCCACGCCCGTGCAACCGGGTCGCCGAACTTCACCGTGCATCCCTCGCATGAGCTGAGGGCAGGGCCGCATCTGATCGTGCGCCACATTGCCCCCGACGCGCTGAGGCCCAGTCTGGCCGGTCAGGATCTGGGGGCCGATCCCCAGGTCAGCGACGTGGCCGTGTCCGCCTGCGACGATGGCGAGCCGCTGCTGACCACGCGGCTGGATCCGACCGGCCCGACTGGGCGGGTTCTGGGGCCCTCGTTCATGCTGCTGGATCCGGTCTTTGCCCCCGGCGTCACGCTGCGGACCCCCGACGAGCGCCGCGCCGGCCTGATGGGCTGGACGTTCGCCGTCTTCTCGGCCCGGCAGTTGACCTCCGGGCTTTACGGCGCGCTGGGGCGCGATCTGCACCTGGCCGTTGAACTGCCGCCACGGCCCGGCGCGCCGGATGGCACGCGGATTCAGGTGACAGGGTCGCGGAATGCGCTGATGCGCCCGGCCTTTCGCGCAGAGGAGGACGTAAGGCTTTTCGGTCAGTCCTGGGGCCTGATCTGGACCTCGACGGAAGCCTATGAGCGCAGCCTGCACCGTCTGAGCCCCGGGCTGGTGCTGGTCGCGGGGCTGGCCTTTACCGCATTGCTGGCGGTGTTTCTGCTTTCGGACGCGCAGCGCGAGGAACTGATTCAGGAGACCGTGGATCGCAAGACCCGCGAGATCGGCCAGCGAGAGACCGAAACCCGCTCGATCCTCGACACCGCGCTGGTCAACATTGCGCTGCTGGACGAGGACGGCCGGATTCTGGTGGCCAATGATGCCGTCGGGCGTACCTTTGGCTATCACGGTGACCAGTTGCAGGGGATGATGCTGGACAGTCTGATGTCCGGCGCGACCGAGGAATATTTCGGACGCTCCGAGGACCCGAACGACACCACCGGTTTCCGCGGTCTGGTGCATGTGACCGCGCGAACGGGCGAAAAGCTGGCCATGGACGTGCAGATCAAGCCCTGGCTGACCGCCGACCGTGCACGGCGCTATACGGTGGTGATGCGCAACGTCTCGGACCGGCTGCGCGTCGAGGCGCAGCTGCGCGACACCCAGCACCGGCTGGATATCGCGTTGCAAGGCGCCCAGATCGGCGTGTTCGACGTGGATCTGGAGACCGGCGAGTCGATCGTGTCGGACACCTGGCGCACGCTGCTGGGCTTTGACCCCGAGGCGCAGATAAATACCCAGGCGGAATGGTCCTCGCGCATCCACCCCGACGACCGCGACGCTGTCGAGGCGGCCGATCTGGCCTGCCTCAAGGGCGAGTCCGAGGCCTCGCTCAGCGAATACCGGGTGCGGGTGGTCGACGGCGCCTGGCGCTGGATGCGCTCGCATGCGGTGGTGGCGGAACGCGACGCCGAGGGCCGCGCGTTGCGCCTGATCGGGGTGCAGATGGACATCACCGAACAGCGCGTTCTGGATCAGGCGAAAAGCGAATTCGTCTCGACCGTCAGCCATGAGCTGCGCACCCCGCTGACCTCGATCAACGGCTCGCTCAGCCTGGCGCTGAACACCTCCGCGCCGGGCTCTATCCCCGACCGGGTGCTGCGCCTGTTGCAGATCGCGCAGAAGAACTGCGATCGGCTGATCCCGCTGGTGAACGATATTCTGGATCTCGAGAAGGTGTCCTCGGGGCAAAGCCGGTTCGAGATCGCCGAAGAGGATCTTGTGGCGCTGCTGCACCGGGCGGTGGCCGACAACCAGCCCTATGCGCGCCAGTTCGGCGTCACCTTCACGCTGTTCGCCGATGAGCAGACGGCGAAGGGCAGGGTGGATGTGAACCGCTTCCTTCAGGTGATGGCGAACCTGCTGTCGAATGCCGCGAAGTTCTCGGAACGGGGTGGCACGGTCGAGTTGCGCCTGAGCCGCCAGAAAGGTGTGTTGCGCGTGTCCGTCGTCGACCACGGGCGCGGCATTCCGGAATCCTTCCACGATCGCATCTTCCAGCCGTTCTCGCAGGCCGACAGCTCCTCGACCCGCGACAAGGAGGGCACCGGGCTCGGCCTCAACATCTCGAAGCAGATCGTCGAGCGCATGGGCGGCACGATCGGCTTTCGTTCGGACCCCGGGCGCGAAACCTGTTTCTGGTTCACGATCCCCGTGGGAAGCGCGCAAGAGGCAGGCCCCGCCGAGGCCGCCCAGCCCGACCAGCCAAGCGCGGCGGGGCAGCAACGGGCGCCCGGCGTGTCGGCCCGCTCAGGACGGGCGGCGCCGCAGCCCGCGCGACCGATGATTCTGCATGTCGAGGACGACGCGGATTTTGCCGAAATTGTGGCCGCATCCTTTGGGGACCGGGCCGAATTCGTGCATTCGAACCGTCAGTTCTGCCTTGAAGCGCTGCGGTCTGGGCGGCGCTTTGATCTGATCTTGCTGGAATCGGCCCAGGCCGAAGGCGCCGACGCGGTTTTGATGGATGCCGTGGCCCGATTGCAGCCCGGTGTGCCGGTGGTTGCGCTAACGGCCTCAGACAAGGCTGGCAGCGACCCGCGGGTTGCGCTTACCATCATAAAGACCCGCACACGTTTTGAGGAGATCGTGTCTCTGTGTCTGTCGCAGCTTTCGACGGCTGCGGGGGTGGAAGGCGCGGGCGGCAAAAGGGGGCCGACCGGCCAGGGAGAAGCTTGAGGTGCCGTTTGGTAGATTTTTCGAAAATTTATCCGTTTAAGGCCGCATTGTTGCCACCGGAACCATCAAAACTCAGCCCGTCCGGTTTTGCGCGCCACCCCTGTGTCGGCGTGAGGGAGCGAACCGGCGAAGGAGCCGAGTGATGATTCAGGGCAGCGAAAGCTATCTTGTCAGCCTGCTGGGGCCCGCAACGGCGGGGGCCGTTGTATCGCTTGCGATCGTGCTGATGATTGTGCTTCTGGCCCGCTCGGCCTTGGGCCATCGCCGCCAACTGCTAACGATCCGCGAGCAGGAGGACGCCCTGACGCTGCAGCGCAAGGCGGCGGACATTCATGCCATGGTCAAGATCGTCGGCGGCGACGGGCGCATCCTCTATGTCAACGACAATCTGATCCAGACCACCGGTTATTCGGTTGAGGAACTGCACGGCCGCCCCGCGGGCGAGGTGTTCCTGGACGAGGATCCGCACGTCGCCACCGAGATGTGGGAGACGCTGCGCCGCGGCGATGTCTGGGCCGGGGACAACAAGCTGCACCGTCGACGTGGCCCGGCGATCTGGGTCAAGATCACCGCCGTTCCCAAAATGGACCGCAACGGCACCCTGGAGAAGGTGATCACGATCTACACCGACATCACCGATGCAAAGCTGCGCCAGCAGGAAGGCCCCTTGCGCGCGATGTTCGACCGCCTTCAGGATGAGGTGTACATCTTTTCGGTCGACGATCTGCGGCTGCACTACCTGAACAAGCGGGCGCGATCCAACCTGGGCTGGGACCGGGTCAACTACCGCAGCCATTACCTCGCGGAAACCTCCGGCGGTTTCGACGAAACCAAGTTCCGCGAACGCGTCGTGCCGCTTCTGGCCGGCGAGGTCGAGGCGGTGATCTACGAATCGAGCCTCCATGGCCGCCCGGTCGAGATCAACCTGCAGCTTGACGAAAGCGTGGTGGGCGAGGCCCGCTTCGTGGCGGTGGTGCGCGATATTTCGCAGCGCAAGCAGGTCGAACAGGCGCGGGCCGACTTTGTCGCGACGGTCACGCATGAATTGCGCGCCCCGATGACCTCGATCAAGGGGGCGATGAAGCTGGTGGCCTCGGGGGCGACCGGTCCGATTCCCGACAAGCCCAGCCAGATGATCGATCTGGCGCTGCGCAACGTCGACCGCTTGCTGCTGCTGATCAACGACCTGCTGGATCTGGAAAAGCTCGACAACGCCCAGACCGAAATCCGCCGCGACCCGGTCGATCTGGCGGAGCTGATCGATGACGCCATCGCGCATAACATGGGCTACGCGCAGGAATACGGCGTCTCCTTCGCCGCGCTGCCCGGGATACCCACCTCGTTGCAGATCGTCGGCGATCGCGACCGGCTGATGCAGGTCCTGACCAATTTGATGTCCAATGCCGCCAAGTTCTCGGAAGCCGGCGGTGTGGTCGAGGTCGGGCTGGAAGACCGGGGCGACGAGGCGCGCATCACCGTTTCCGACCACGGCATCGGCATTCCCGAAGATGCCCAGTCGCGGCTGTTCGAGCGTTTCGTGCAGGCCGAGACCACGGAACACAAGAAGCGCAAGGGCACAGGTCTGGGCCTGTCGATCGTGAAATCGATCGTCGAGCGCCACGGCGGGCGTGTCGATTTCTTCAGCACACCCGGTGTCGGCACGACCTTTGTGGTAGATTTGCCCAAGGCATCGGAAGAGATGAGCCGCGCAGCATAGCATTGCGCGGAAAACTGTGCCATGCCACGCGCGAACGCATCTGCAGATGGGGGAGTACATGTCGGAATTGCCGAAGATACTGCATGTCGAGGATGATCCCGACATCCGTGAGATTGCGCTGATGGCGCTTGAGGTCGTCGGCGGGCTCGACGTGGACCAATGCGCCTCGGGGGCCGACGCGCTGGAACGAGCGCCCGGTATCGCACCTGGCCTGCTGCTTCTGGACGTGATGATGCCGGGCATGAGCGGCGACGAAACCCTGACCGCGCTGCGCAAGATGCCGCAATTTGCCGACACACCGGCGATCTTCATGACCGCCAAGGCGCAGTTGTCCGAGGTCGATCGCCTCAAGCAACTCGGCGCGTTGGATGTGATCACCAAACCCTTCGATCCGATGACCCTGGCCGATCAGATCCTGAAGATCTGGCAGAGCCGCTGAGCGCGCTCCGGGGGCGATGGCTTCGGGCCCGGGGGAACCCGCCGAAGGTCCCCCTGCGTCGCCGGATGCCGTAGGGGAAAGCCGGGGCACCAACCCCGAAATGAGTTAACGCCAGCTTAACAAGAACTTACCAAATCCCTGCATTCGCCCAAATCTTGCCGTTTTCGAGCTCTACTTCCTTAAGTTGACAGGCGTTCCCCGCGATGGCCGCGGGATCGACGGGCGCCGCAACAAAGGTGTGGTGGGACATGCGTATTCTGGCAGTCGATGACGACGATCTGATCCTGGAAGTGCTGACCGAGGCCATGGCCGCGAACGGGCATGACGGGGTGGCGACGGCGAGTTCCGCTGAAGTGGCCTGCCGCCTGATCGACAATGCGGCCGAGCCTTTCGACTGCTTCTTGCTGGATATCCAGATGCCCGAGGTCACCGGGATCGAGCTGTGTCGCGCGATCCGCCGGATGCCGCAACACGCACTGACGCCGATCATCATGGTCACGGCGATGTCCGAGCGTCAGTATATCAATGCCGCCTTCGCCGCTGGCGCCACCGATTACGTGACCAAGCCCTTCGATGCGCTGGAACTGGGCGCGCGCGTCGGCATGGCCGAGCGTCTGGTGCTGGAGCAGTCGCGCGCCAAGTCCACCAGCGCCGAGGTCGCCGAGATGCGGGCCGAGCTGGAGGGGCAGCGCCACGTCGCCTTTTCCGAACCGCTCGTCATCGAGGGCGTCGACGGGGCGATCGGGCTGGTGAACCTGGAAAACTACCTGCTGCAGCTGTCGCGTGGCGGGCTCTTCGCCACCAATATCTTCGCGATCAAGCTGGCCGAGGCCGAAAGCCTTTACGCCCGCACCACGCCCTCGGATTTCCGCTACACGCTGGCTGATGCCGCCGAAGCGATCGCCACCGCCGTCTCGACGCGCGAATTCTTCATCTCCTATGCCGGCGGCGGCGTCTTCGTCGCGGCGGTCCACGGCCGCGAGATCGAAAGTCGCGACTATTTCGAGGATGTCGCCAACGTCGCCCTCTATGAGATGGACCCGTCCGATTCCAAGGGCCGCCGGCTGGAACTGCGCCTGCATTTCGGTGAACCGGTCCGGGTCGGGATGCTGCGGTCGGGATCGGCCGCGGTCGAGGCGCTCTATGTCGCGATCGAGCGGATCGAGGACAGCCTGCGCGACAAGGCGGTGCGAAAACCCCAACATGGCAAGGCGCCCTGGTTGAAGATGCTGGTAAGTTGACGTCGGGCCCCGGCGTTTCCCCAGCCAGCATGAACAGGAGTAGCGTAGGATGGGCATGATGACGATGGATCTGGCGCAACAGCGGATCGAGGAGAAGCTTCGCGCGATGCGTCCGAAGTTCGTCGCGCAGGTGACCGATCGTCTGGCGCGGCTAGAAGATCTGCGCGAGGTCTATCTTGCGCTGCCAGAGGATGACGAAGTGCGCGAAGAGCTGGTCTACGGCGCCCACAAGCTGGCGGGCGTGGCTGGCATGTTCGGGGCGCCCGAACTGGGCATTCTGGCGCGCGCGGCCGAGATTGCCCTGGGCAGCGATGCGCCCGATGCGCTGGATCGGCTTGACGATTTGCTGGGCGAGATGGCCCTGATCGCAAGCGATTGATCGACAAGAATTACTGATCGTTCCCTCGGTCAGTCAAGAAAGGAAGGGCGCCTTCGGGCGTCCTTTTCCCTTTCCGGGCGCCTGCCGCGTCGGCGTCGCGACCCCGCCGCCGAACCCCGCGTCGGGCGCGCCGATCAGTTCACATCGTAGCTGTGGCGCAGTTTTCCGGTGGTGCCGTCGAATACCAGGATCTTTCCGGCCTGTGTCACCACCGCGATCCAGCCCTTTCCCTGGGTGATCGCCTCGGCCCGCGCGCCGGGCGGCAATTTCAGCGCCGCCGGCACCACCAGATCGGCGCCGGATTTCGGCACACGGATGACAAGCAGCACCACGATCGATATGAGACCCGCAATCATGGTGATCATCAGCACGATCACCAGCCCCTTCAACAGCCGTAGCGAGGGCGGAAGCTCGTCGCCCGGTATCGGAGCGTTGTTCATGTCGCCCTCCTCTCGCGTGGTGCAGTTTCAGATCGGGCCGCAGCCCCCGGAACGTCTTGATAAGGCGCTGGCGCGCGATGTGCCAGAGGCGGCGGCGCTGTCGCGTTCGCGCCTGATGCGGCTGATCGCCGAGGGCGCGGTGCAGGTGAACGGCGCGGTGGCGACCGATGCCAAGGCCCGGGTGGCCGAAGGCGATGCCGTCGAGGTGACCGTGGGCGAGGCCGCCGAGGTCCAGACCCGCCCCCAGCCGATCGCGCTGGATGTCGTCTGGGAGGATGGCGACCTGATCGTGGTGAACAAGCCCGCCGGCATGGTCGTGCATCCCGCGCCCGGCAGCCCCGACGGCACGCTGGTCAACGCGCTCTTGCACCATTGCGGCGATACCCTGTCGGGCATCGGCGGCGAAAAGCGCCCCGGCATCGTGCACCGCATCGACAAGGACACCTCGGGCTTGCTGGTCGTGGCGAAATCCGACCGCGCGCATCACGGGCTGGCGGCGCAGTTCGAGGCCCACAGCGCGATGCGACGTTACCTGGCGCTGGCCCACGGCGTGCCCGATGCCGCCGACCCGCGGCTGCGCGGATTGCCCGGCGTCAGCTTTGAAGCCGGCAACATCCTGAAGATCGCCACCCGGCTTGGCCGCCACCGCACCGACCGCCAGCGCCAGGCGGTGCTGGCCGCGGGCGGGCGCCATGCGGTGACGCGGGCGCGGGTGGTGGAAAGCTTCGGCACGCCGGGGCAGGCGGCGCTGCTGGAGTGCTGGCTTGAGACCGGGCGCACCCATCAGATCCGCGTCCACCTTGCCCATGCCGGCCACGGGCTGATCGGCGATCCGGTCTACGGCGGCCGACGCAAGCTGTCGCCCCAGGCGCTGGGGCCGGGGGGCGCGGCGGCGGTGGCGGCCGCGCAGGCCTTCCCGCGCCAGGCGCTGCACGCGGCAACGCTGGGCTTCACCCACCCGGTCAGCGGGGCGGATCTGTCCTTCGCCGCGCCCCTGCCGGCCGATATAAATGCGCTGATCGAAGCATTTCGGTTAAAATCGGAATGAACGGGCGACGGAATCCCCTCGCGCTTTCGTATAAACACTTGTCGGACCCGAACGCGGGCTTGGGGCGTTCTTGGGTTGAAACGAGGGCCTGACGCCCCTAGTTCGGTTTGATTTCGCCGCGTGGCGGCATGAGGGAGATGTGAATGGCGAGCTATACCAACCTTCCGGCGCCGTCCCCCGAACAGGGGATGAACCGCTACCTGCAGGAGATCCGCAAGTTCCCGATGCTGGAGCCCGAGCAGGAATACATGCTGGCCAAGCGCTGGACCGAGAACAAGGATACCGATGCGGCGCATCAGCTTGTCACCTCGCATCTGCGGCTGGCCGCCAAGATCGCCATGGGCTACCGCGGCTATGGCCTGCCCCAGGCCGAGGTGATTTCCGAGGCCAACGTCGGCCTGATGCAGGCGGTGAAGCGCTTTGACCCGGAGCGGGGCTTTCGGCTGGCCACCTATGCGATGTGGTGGATCCGGGCCTCGATTCAAGAATATATCCTGCGGTCCTGGTCGCTGGTGAAGCTGGGCACGACCTCGGCGCAGAAGAAGCTGTTCTTCAACCTGCGCAAGGCCAAGGCCCGCATCGGCGCGCTGGAAGACGGCGACCTGCGCCCCGAGAACGTCACCCGGATCGCGACCGACCTGAACGTGTCAGAGGACGAGGTGGTGTCGATGAACCGCCGGCTGTCGGGCGGGGATGCCTCGCTCAACGCCACCGTGGGCAGCGAGGACGGCTCGGCCCAGTGGCAGGACTGGCTGGAGGATCTGGATGCCGACCAGGCATCGGCCTATGCCGAACGCGACGAGCTGGAGGCGCGGCGCGAATTGCTGGTCACGGCGATGGATGTGCTGAATGAGCGCGAGAAGGACATCTTGATGCAGCGCCGGCTGAAGGATCAGCCGGTGACGCTGGAAGAGTTGTCGGTGCAATATGACGTGAGCCGCGAGCGCATCCGTCAGATCGAGGTGCGCGCCTTCGAGAAGCTGCAAAAGCGGATGCGCGAGCTGGCCGCCGGCAAGGGTATGCTGGTCGAGAGCTGAGGCGGGCGCGGCCCGGGACGGGGCCCCATACCCGCCCCGGGTCCTTGGCAACCAGTCCCGCCGCCCGCCACGGCCTTTTGCAGGTGGCCGCTTGCGGGCGGCCTCTTGCAGGCGGGGCGCGGGGCGGCTAACCCCCGGATATGGGCATCGAACTTCCCCCCGTGCGAGGCACGCTGACGCCGAACCGGCCGCTGGCCGATCTTACTTGGCTGCGGGTCGGCGGCCCGGCGGATTGGCTGTTCCAGCCCGCCGATCTGGATGATCTGCGCGCCTTCCTGGCCGCGCTGCCGGCGCAGGTGGCGCTCTTTCCCATGGGCGTCGGTTCCAACCTGATCGTGCGTGACGGCGGGCTGCGGGCGGTGGTGATCCGGCTGGGGCGCGGCTTCAACGGGATTGAGGTCGCGGGCGATACGGTGCGCGCCGGGGCCGCAGCGCTGGACGCCCATGTCGCGCGGCGCGCGGCTGCGGAAGGCATCGACCTGACCTTCCTGCGCACCATCCCCGGCAGCATCGGCGGCGCGGTGCGCATGAACGCAGGCTGCTATGGCCGCTATCTGGCGGATATCTGCCGCTCGGTCACCTGCGTTACCCGCGACGGCGATCTGGTCGAGCGCAGCCCCGAAGAGATGGCCTTTGCCTACCGCCAATCCGACCTGCCCGAAGGCTGGGTGATCGTCGCCGCTACGCTGCGCGGCCCGCGCGCCACCCCCGAGGCGCTGGAGGCCGCGATGGCCGACCAGCTTGCCCGCCGCGACGCCAGCCAGCCGACCAAGGAGCGCAGCGCCGGCTCGACCTTCCGCAATCCGGCGGGGTTTTCCTCAACCGGGCGGGACGACGACGTGCACGATCTGAAGGCCTGGCGGCTGATCGACGCGGCCGGCCTGCGCGGCGCCCGGAAGGGTGGGGCGCAGATGTCGGAAAAGCACCCCAACTTCCTGCTCAACACCGGTGGCGCAACCGCCGCAGAGCTGGAGGGATTGGGCGAGGAAGTTCGAAAAAAGGTTTTCCAACAATCGGGTCTGTTGCTAGAGTGGGAAATCAAACGGGTCGGTGATACGGCCCCCGGGGACGGCTGAGCACCGCACCCGCGAGATAACAACGGGCCGGACCCCGCGGATAAGCGCGGGCCAGCCGGCCGGAGACGGGCCAAAATGGCCCTTGAGGCAGTAACGAGGGGCTCAAGCCCCCGTCAGGACAGGTGCAGAGGTGTCGCGCAGGGCAGCCTCCAAAGTAGCGGTATTGATGGGCGGCCGGTCGGCTGAGCGCGAAGTGTCGCTCTCGACCGGGCGGGAATGTGCCATGGCCTTGCGCCAGGCGGGTTTCGACGTCGACGAGATCGACGCCGGCCCCGATCTGGCTGAGCGGCTGAAGGCGCTGGCCCCCGATGTCGCCTTCAACGCGCTGCATGGCCGCTGGGGCGAGGACGGCTGCGTCCAAGGCCTGCTGGAATGGCTGCAGATCCCCTATACCCATTCGGGCGTGCTGGCCTCGGCGCTGACGCTCGACAAGACCCGCACCAAGGACATCTACCGCGCCGCCGGCCTGCCGGTGATGGAAAGCCGGCTGGCCGCCGCCGCCGAAGTGCGCGCGCGCCATGTGATCGCGCCGCCCTATGTGGTGAAGCCCAATAACGAGGGCTCCTCGGTCGGCGTCTATCTGGTGCGCGACGGCGCCAACGGGCCGCCGCAACTGTCGCCCGAGATGCCCGAGGTGGTGATGGTCGAGGCCTTCGCCCCGGGGCGTGAGCTGACCACCACGGTGGTCGGCGGGGCCGAGGGCGATCCCGGCGCGCTGACCGTGACCGACATCCTGACCGACGGCTGGTACGATTACGACGCCAAGTACAAGGCCGGCGGATCGCGCCATGAGCTGCCCGCCAGGATCCCGCAACAGATCTTCGACGCCTGCCTCGATTACGCGCTTCGTGCCCACCGCGTGCTGGGCTGTCGCGGCGTCAGCCGCACCGATTTCCGCTGGGATGAGGGCCGGGGTCTGGCGGGCCTCGTGCTGCTGGAAACCAACACCCAGCCCGGGATGACGACGACCTCGCTGGTGCCCGAACAGGCGCAGCATTGCGGCATTTCCTTTCCTGAGCTGTGCCGCTGGATCGTGGAGGATGCCTCGTGCAACCGCTGATCCTGCGCCGCACCGATCACGCCGGCCCCGGCCCGCGCGACGGCGCCCCGCCCCGCCCGCCCGAGCGGCCCGGCCCGCGCCGCGATCCGGCGCCCAGCCGCATCGCTTACCGTCTGCACCGGCTGTGGCTGACGCCCTCTTACCGGCGGCTGCTGCGCTACGGGCTGCCGATGGCGGTGGTGGTCGGGGCGCTGGGCGCCTATTTCGGCAATGCCGAGCGCCGCGCCGAGGTGGTGGCCAAATACCACCAGATCCAGCGCGAGATCGAAACCCGCCCCGAATTCATGGTCAACATGGTGTCGATCGACGGCGCCAGCCCGCCGCTCGCGCAGGCGATCCGCCAATCCCTTGGCCTGTCGCTGCCGATCAGCTCCTTCGATCTGAACCTGCCCGCGCTGCGCGGCAAGGTCGAGGCGCTCGATGCTGTCGCCAATGCCGATCTTGAGGTCGGCGCGGGGGGCGTGCTGCAGGTGACCATCGTGCAGCGCAAGGGCGCGATCGTGTGGCGCAGCGGCGACGGGGTAGAGATGCTGGATGCGACCGGCCACCGCGTCGCGGGGCTGGTCGACCGCGACGCGCGCGCCGATCTGCCGCTGATCGCCGGGGCAGGGGCCGACGCGGCGGTGCCGCAGGCGCTGGCGCTGCTCAAGGCCGCCGGATCGCTCAGGCCGCGCATCCGCGGTCTGGTGCGGGTGGGTGAGCGGCGCTGGAACGTGGTGCTGGACCGCGATCAGGTGATCAAGCTGCCCGAAACCCGCCCGATCGAGGCGTTGGAGCGGGTTCTGGCGCTGGATCACGCCCAGAAGCTATTGGAACGAGACATCACCGTCGTCGATATGCGCAACGAGGCGCGCCCCACCGTTCGCCTGACCCCCGGGGCGATGGAGGAGCTTAGAAAAATGCGCCAGAGCGAGGCAGGAGCTAAGACATTATGACCGACCTATACCAAGGCCAGCGGATGATGCGGAACATGCGCAAGGCTGCGATGCAGCGCGGCGTGATCGCGATTCTGGACGTGGGCACCTCGAAGATCGGCTGCCTGATCCTGCGCTTCGACGGCCCCGATCATTTCCGCGACGCCGAGGGCATCGGCCCGATGGCGGGGCAAAGCTCTTTCCGGGTGATCGGCGCGGCCACCACCCGTTCGCGCGGGGTGCGCTTTGGCGAGATCGACGCCATGCAAGAGACCGAGCGCGCGATCCGCACCGCGGTGCAGGCGGCGCAGAAGATGGCGAATGTGCGCGTGGATCACGTCATCGCCTGTTTCTCGGGGGCGCAGCCGCGCAGCTACGGGCTGGCGGGCGAATGGGCGCTGGAAGAGGGGGCGGTGTCGGAACAGGACGTGGCCCGCGTGCTGGCCGCCTGTGAGGTGCCCGACATCGGCCCGGGGCGCGAGGTTCTGCATGCGCATCCGGTGAATTTCGCGATCGACCACCGCTCGGGCCTGGGCGATCCGCGGGGGCAAGTGGGCAACCGGCTGGCCTGCGACATGCATCTTCTGTCGATCGACGGCGCCGCGATCCAGAACCTTCTGGCCGCGATCAAGCGCTGCGATCTGGAGGTCGCGGGTCTGGCCTCGTCGGCCTATGTCTCGGGGATTTCCAGCCTGGTCGAGGATGAGCAGGAACTGGGGGCGGCCTGCATCGACATGGGCGGCGGCGCGACCGGCATCTCGGTCTTCATCAAGAAGCACATGATCTATGCCGATAGCGTGCGGCTGGGCGGCGATCATGTGACCTCGGACATCTCGAAGGGGTTGCAGGTGCCGCTGGCCGTGGCCGAGCGGATCAAGACCCGCCATGGCGGCGTGATGGCGACCGGCATGGACGACCGCGAGATGATCGAGATCGGCGGCGACAGCGGCGATTGGGAAAAGGACCGCCGCACTGCCAGCCGGGCCGAACTGATCGGCATCATGCGGCCGCGGGTCGAGGAGATCCTTGAAGAGGTGCGCGCCCGGCTGGATGCCGCCGGGTTCGAACACCTGCCCAGTCAGCAGATCGTGCTCACCGGCGGTGCCAGCCAGATCCCCGGGCTTGACGGGCTGGCGGCCCGCATCCTGGGCCAGCGCGTGCGCCTCGGGCGGCCGCTGCGCGTTCAGGGCCTGCCGCAGGCCGCCACCGGGCCGGCGTTCAGCTCTGCCGTTGGGCTGTGCCTGTTCGCCGCCCATCCGCAAGACGAATGGTGGGATTTCGAGATGCCGCTTGACCGCTATCCCGCGCGCTCGCTGAAGCGGGCGCTGAAGTGGTTCAAGGACAATTGGTAAGAGCGGACCGTTTTCGCTCTCGACCTGTGGATAGGCTTGTGGAATAATCGGGGATAAGAGGCCGAACCAACGGCCTGATGAAGGCACGGGCAGTGCTTTTCGAATCGTGAAGGACAGTGGCGGCCTGCCCGGGCCGCGGGTGGTTGCGCCGATGCTCGGCACGCCGGAAGGCGCGCTGTATGGTAGGTGCGTGAATTGTTTCCACCAAGTGTCGGGCAATAGGCGAAATCCCGCGTCGATCGGCGCTAAACCCCCGATATTTTGTGTTGATATTGCGTTTTTCACATGACCGTGGCACGCTGCAGCTATATACTTGACGGCAACGTGCGGATAAGCGGCCGCGAACGGCCCGGACAGCAAAGGCAGGCGGAAAGCGATGACACTGAATCTCACCATCAATGACGATCAGGAACTGAAGCCGCGGATCACTGTCTTTGGGGTTGGTGGTGCGGGCGGCAATGCCGTCAACAACATGATCGAGAAGCAGCTCGAAGGGGTTGAGTTCGTCGTCGCTAACACCGATGCGCAGGCTCTGGCCCAATCCAAGGCGAAAAGCCGCATCCAGATGGGTGTGCGGGCGACCGAAGGTCTGGGCGCGGGGGCCCGGCCGAGCGTCGGCGCCGCTGCCGCCGAGGAAACCATCGAGGAGATCGTCGACCATCTGGCGGGCGCGCATATGTGCTTTATCACTGCCGGCATGGGCGGCGGCACCGGCACCGGCGCCGCGCCGATCATCGGCCAGGCGGCGCGCGAATTGGGCGTGCTGACCGTGGGCGTGGTGACCAAGCCGTTCCAGTTCGAGGGCGCCAAGCGCATGAAGCAGGCCGAGGAGGGCGTCGAAGCCCTGCAGAAGGTCGTCGACACCCTCATCATCATTCCGAACCAGAACCTGTTCCGTCTGGCCAACGAAAAGACCACCTTCACCGAAGCCTTCGCGCTGGCCGATGACGTGCTCTACCAGGGCGTCAAGGGCGTGACCGACCTGATGGTGCGCCCGGGCCTGATCAACCTCGACTTCGCCGACGTCCGCGCGGTGATGGACGAGATGGGCAAGGCGATGATGGGCACCGGCGAGGCCGAGGGCGAGAACCGCGCCGTCGAGGCCGCCGAGAAGGCGATCGCCAACCCGCTTCTGGACGAGATCAGCCTGAACGGCGCCAAGGGCGTGCTGATCAACATCACCGGCGGCTACGACATGACCCTGTTCGAGCTGGACGAAGCCGCGAACATCATCCGCGAAAAGGTCGACCCGGACGCCAATATCATCGTCGGCTCCACCCTCGACACCACGATGGAAGGCACGATCCGCGTCTCGGTCGTCGCCACCGGTATCGACGCCGCGCCTGCGGCCGCCGAAACCGCAGTGCCGCGCCGCCGTCTGGCAGAGCCGCTGCCCGCCCATCACGCCGCCCCGCAGGAGGCCGCGGCCTCTGCCGCCGAGCAGGTGGCCGCGCGGCTGGAAGAGCCGACCGAAGAGCCCTCGCTGTTCGAAAGCTTCCCGCCGGCCGCCCGGGCCGAGCCGGAAGGCGCGGGCGACGATCTGCCGCCGCCCGCATACCGGCCGGCGCCGGCGCCGCGCCCTGCCGCCACCCACGCGCCGCAGCCGCGCAGTCGTCAGCCCGAGATCGAAGAGGATGCGGCGGCCTTCGTCGCCCCGCGTGGTCGCGCCGCAGGCACGCCCTCGCCCGAGGCTCTGGCCCGGCTTGCCGCCGCGGTGAACAAGCAGCCCGCTGGCCGCGCTCCGGCACCGCGTCAGGCGGCGCAGGCACCCCAGCAGCCGCGCGAAGCCGCTCAGGCGCCGCGTCCGCAAGCGGGGGGGGAACGTCCGCGCTTTGGCATCAACTCGCTGATCAACCGCATGACCGGCCATGGTCACGAGGCCGGCCCCGACCGCGCCCAAGCCGCGTTGCGTCAGCAGCCGCCGGTGACCGCCTATGAGGAAGAGCACGAGGTCGACCCCGAGCAGGAGCGCATCGAGATCCCGGCCTTCCTGCGCCGTCAGGCGAACTAGATTACAGACCACCACTCGCGTCGAGGAGGGGCCGGGGAAACTCGGCCCCTTGTCATGTGCGGGGCGCATCAATGCCCTGCCGGCCGGCGCCACACCGCGCGCCGCGGCGCGATCTGACGGGGCTTTGTCGGGCGAATGCGGTGGATGGCAAGATTTCGCGACCAAAGCCGTTCAATTGTTGTCAGCAAGTCGCGGGTGCGTGGCGGCTATTTTGTACTATACATCAATAGCTTGCGCCTCAACTTTGATGTCTCGGCGCGAATTTGCCAAAGTGTGAAGGCTTTGTTACATCGCGTTGCAAAGAGTGAATTGTGATGCGAAAGCCATGTGATTAGGTCCAAGCTGCGGACCAAAGGGTGACGATCAGACCCGTGGGGTGGTTCGCGCAAGGATCGAGGATTTCGTGCAGCATACGCTTAAATCACCGGTGACCTTTACCGGCGTAGGTTTGCACAGTGGCAAACCGGCGCGGATGCGCGTGCAGCCGGCCTCGGCCGATTACGGCATCTGGTTCAAACGCACCGATCTGAACGGACGCGATGCGATGATCGCCGCGCGCTGGGATCAGGTGCATCCCTCGAAGCTGTGCACCCTGGTCGAGAATGCCGCTGGTGTGCGGGTGTCGACGATCGAACATATCATGGCAGCGCTGGCCGGCTGCGGCATCCACAACGCCCTGATTGAGATCGACGGCCCCGAGGTCCCGATTCTCGACGGCTCGGCCATGCCCTTCGTCGAGGCGATCCTGGCCCGCGGCACGCGGATGCTGGACGTGCCGGTGCGCGCCTTTCGCATCCTCGAACGGGTCGAGGTCAGCGATGGTTCTTCCTGGGCCCGGCTCGACCCTTCGGACATGCTTGAGATCGATTTCTCGATCGACTTCACCGATCCGGCGATCGGCCGTCAGCGCAAGACGCTGAACATGGCCAACGGCGCCTTCGTGCGCGAGCTGTGCGATAGCCGCACCTTCTGCCGCCAGTCGGATGTCGACCTGATGCGCAAGAACGGCCTCGCCCTTGGTGGCACGGTCGAAAACGCCGTGGTTGTCGATGGCGACCGTATACTCAGCCCCGGCGGGCTGCGCCATGCCGATGAACCCGTGCGCCACAAGATGCTGGACGCTTTGGGCGATCTGGCGCTGGCGGGCGCCCCGATCCTGGGCCGTTATACCGGCCACCGGGCGGGGCATGCGCTGACCAACCGCCTGCTGCGGCAGTTGTTCGCCCAGCCCGGGGCCTACCGGCTGGTTGAGGTCGGTGTGAACACCGGTTGCAAACTGCCCGGCGTGGGTTTGTCGCGCCACGATGTTCCGGTCCACGCCTGAGTGGCGCGAAAGCCGTCAAAGGCGTTTTGCGCCCCGGATTTTTCTGTGCTAACAGACGGACGAAGAGAGGCCGCGCGGCAACGCGATCGCCTCCGGAATCGGTGAAGGGGCAGGCGGAAATGGCAGGCGTCAGGTCTTACGCACGGCTTATCGGGGCGACCGCATTGGTCGCGCTACTTGCGGCCTGCGGCGGGAAGTCGGCCAAGGAAATCCCGCTCGGCACTTATACCGCCAAGCAGATCTATCAGCGCGGCGAGTATGAGCTGAACACCCGCAAGAAGCCCAAGGATGCGGCGCATTTCTTCTCGGAGGCCGAGCGCCTCTATCCCTATTCCCCCTGGGCCAAGCGCGCGCTGATCATGGAGGCCTATGCCTACCACGAGTCGCGCGAATACGATAAGTCGCGCGGGGCGGCAAAGCGCTATCTGGAATTCTATCCCGCCGATGACGACGCGGCCTATGCACAGTATCTTCTGGCGCTCAGCTATTACGACCAGATCGACAAGGTTGGCCGCGATCAGGGCGTGACCTTCCAGGCGCTGCAGGCGCTGCGCGACGTGATCGAGAAATATCCCGACACCTCCTATGCGCGCTCTTCGGTGCTGAAATTTGATCTGGCCTTCGACCATCTCGCCGCGAAGGAGATGGAGATCGGGCGCTATTACCTCAAGCGTCAGAACTATGCCGCCGCGATCAATCGTTTCCGCACCGTGGTGCAGAATTACCAGACGACGGATCAGGTGCCCGAGGCGCTGGAACGGCTGGTTGAGGCCTATACCGCGCTGGGCCTGACGGATCAGGCGCAGACTGCTGGCGCGATCCTGGGCTACAACTTCCGCTCCAGCCCCTATTACGACTCGGCCTACAAGCTTCTGAAGGACAAGGGGCTGGAGCCGAAGCCGAAGGGCCGTGGCTGGCTGCGCGAGGTGTACCGCCAGATGATTCAGGGGAAATGGCTGTAGGCCAGAGCCGCAGATGCTGCGCAGCCTCGACATTCACGACATTCTCATCATCGACCGGCTGGAGCTGACGTTCCGGCCGGGGCTGAACGTGCTGACCGGCGAGACCGGGGCGGGCAAGTCGATCCTGCTGGATGCGCTGGGCTTCGTGCTGGGCTGGCGCGGCCGGGCCGAACTGGTGCGCGCCGGCGCCGATCAGGGAGAGGTGGTCGCGGTCTTCGATCTGCCCGCGGGCCATGCCGGCCGCGCGGTGCTGCAAGAGGCCGGCCTGCCGGCGGCGGATGAGCTGATCCTGCGCCGCGTCAATTCCGCCGACGGGCGCAAGACCGCCTGGGTCAACGACCGCCGCGCCTCGGGCGAGGTGCTGCGCGCGCTTTCCGACACTTTGGTCGAACTGCACGGCCAGCAGGACGACCGCGGCCTTCTGAACCCGCGCGGCCACCGCGCTTTGCTGGACGATTTCGCCCAGGTCCGGGGGCTGATCGCCGAAGTCAGCACCGCCTGGGCCGCCTTCGGTGCCGCCCGCAAGCGCCTGACCCTGGCCGAGGCCGCCCTTGCCGCCGTCCAGGCCGAGGAAGAATTCCTGCGCCATGCGGTGGCTGAACTCGACAAGCTGGATCCCCAGCCGGGCGAAGAGGGGGTGCTGGATGCCGAGCGCCGCGCGATGCAGGCGGCGAACCGGATCCGCGAAGATATCCTGCGCGCCCATCAGGGGCTTGGGCTTGAGGGCGCCGAGGGGCCGATGCGGGACGCGCTGCGCTGGCTCGAAGGCGTGGCCGACCGCGCCGAGGGCCGGCTGGACGCCCCGATCGAGGCGCTGAACCGCGCGCTGATCGAGCTGGGCGAGGCCGAACAGGGCACCGCCGACACGCTCGACGCGCTGGATGTGGATCCAGGCGCGCTGGAACGCTGCGAGGAACGGCTGTTCGCGATCCGGGCGCTGGCGCGCAAACATTCGGTGGCGCCTGATGAACTGGGCGTGCTGGCCCAGGATCTGCGCGCCCGGCTTGTGGCGCTGGACGGCGGCGCGGCGCAGATCGCGGATCTGCGCGCCGAGATGGAGGCGGCGCAGGCCAAACATCTGGCCGCCTGCGCCCGGCTTGGCGCGCGCCGCGCCGAGGCGGCGGTGCAACTGGATACGGCGATGGCGGGCGAACTGGCGCCGCTGAAGATGGAGCGCGCGGTTTTCGCCACCCAGATCACCCCGGCCGAGCCGGGCCCCGAGGGCGCCGATCAGGTGGCCTTCACCGTCGCCACCAACCCCGGCGCGCCGGCGGGGCCGCTGAACAAGATCGCCTCGGGCGGGGAACTCTCGCGCTTTCTGCTGGCGCTGAAGGTCTGCCTGACGCGCGGCGACACGGCGCTGACGATGATCTTCGACGAGATCGACCGCGGCGTCGGCGGCGCCACCGCCGATGCCGTCGGGCGCCGCCTCGCGCATTTGGCCGAGGATGCGCAGGTCCTTGTCGTCACCCATTCGCCCCAGGTGGCGGCGCGCGGCGCCCATCACTGGCGCGTCGCCAAGGCCGTCAACGACGGCATGACGACATCTTCGGTCACGCCACTCGCCCCCGATGACCGCGTGGATGAGATCGCGCGGATGCTGGCCGGCGACACGATCACCGATGCCGCGCGCGAAGCCGCCAAGGCGCTGCTCAACGCCTGAGGTTCGGGCGTGTGGGGGCGTCAGCGCCGGGGGTTTCACACCCCGTCGCCATCGTCGCTCGGAGTTGCCAATGGTTGCGCCACCGGTCCGAGCGCCATGGCGGCGGCGCACCAATGACGACCCTCGTGGGATATTTGTGCCAAAGTGAAAGTTGCAGAATGCTCCTCGCATTCACTTTGACGGAAATATCCCGGGGGCGCAGGGGGCAGAGCCCCCGCCTGCGGCGCTTAGCCTTCCTCGACGCTGAATTGGGCCGAGACGGCCTGCCAACTGGCCTTGCCACGCACCAGCACCGCCATCAGGATCGTCGCGATTCGGCCGGCGTCGGTGCCGTCGGGGTTCAGCACGCCCGACAGCACGAAGCGCTGATGCACCACCGCCATGTCCTTGCCCAAAGGCCGCAGCTTGGCCCGGCCGGTCACCAGCCGCGCGCGGGCGAAGGCGCCCTTCATCTCGCCGGTCACGGTGCGCGCGATCGCCTGGCGCCCCTCGGCCCAGTCGCCGGTCAGGGTCAGGAAATCGGCGTCTTCCGTGAAAAGCCCCGTCAGGCCGGCGACGTCGCGCGCCAGCCAGGCGACGGAAAAGGCCCGGGCGAAGGCGTCGGGCCCCTCAATTCCCATCGGGGCGCACCATCTTGCCGGGATTCAGAAGGTTTTCAGGGTCCAGCGCCCGCTTGATCTGCCCCATCACATCCCAACCCGCGCCATGCTCGCGCTCCATATAGTCCAGCTTGCCCATGCCGATACCATGCTCGCCGGTGACAGTGCCACCCATTCGTAGCGCCCTTTCGGCCATGTTGGCGGCAAGCCGCTTGGCTGCAGCCTCCTCGGCGCCGTCCTCGGGCGAGACCAGCAGCACGGCGTGGAAATTGCCGTCGCCGACATGGCCCAGAATCGGCCCCGGAATGGCACTTGCCGCGATTTCGGCCGCGGTTTCTTCGACCGCCTCGGCCAGGCGAGAGATCGGCACGCAGACATCCGTGACCCAGGCCGTCGCGCCCGGGCGCAGGCGCAGGATCGACCAATAGGCCTGATGCCGCATCTTCCACAGACGCGAGCGATCCTCGGGCCGCGCCGCCCATTGAAAGGCGCCGGCGCCGAAATCCTGCGCGATCTCGCCAAAGCGGGCGGCCTGTTCGGCGACGCCGGCCTCGGAGCCGTGGAATTCGACCAGCAGGTGGGGCTGTTCGGGCATCACGGCCCCGGCCTCGGCGTTGAAGGCCGCGACCGTGGCTGCGTCGACGAATTCGATCCGCGCCATCGGGATGCCCGACTGGATCGTGGCGATCACCGCCTCTACCGCCGGCCCCATCGCCGGGAAGGCGCAGACCGCGGCCGAGATCGCCTCGGGTTGGCCCTGCAGGCGCAGGGTGAGTTCGGTGATCAGCCCCAGCGTGCCCTCGGCGCCGACAAAAAGCGCGGTCAGGTCATAGCCGGCCGAGGATTTCCGCGCCATCGTGCCGGTGCGGATGATGCGGCCGTCAGCCAGCACCACCTCAAGCCCCAGCACATTGTCGCGCATCGTGCCGTAGCGCACCGCCGTGGTGCCCGAGGCCCGCGTCGCCGCCATCCCGCCCAGCGAGGCATTGGCGCCAGGATCGACCGGGAAGAACAGGCCCGTCGCGCGCAGCTCGGTATTCAGCGCCTCGCGCGTCAGCCCGGGCTGGACCCGGGCCAGCATGTCCTCGGGGTAGACCTCCAGCACCCTGTCCATCTGCGAAAAATCGACGCAGACCCCACCGCGGATCGCCAGCGCATGGCCTTCCAGCGAGGTCCCCGCCCCCCAGGCCGTGACCGGCACGCCGGCCGGCGCGCAGGCGCGCAGGATCGCCGCGACCTCTTGCGTGTCGCGCGGATAGGCCACGGCATCGGGCGGCGCCGGGGGAAAGTGGGTTTCATTCCGGCCATGGATCTCAAGGTCCGAGGGCGCACGGCTGAAGCGCGGACCAAGCAGCGCAGTCAGCGCCTCGGCCACCGTTTGCGGCAAGTCTTGCATGGCTTAGCTTCCGCAGCGATAGGCGTAATAGATCTGATCGGTCTCACCCGGCGGGCGCAGTTCGAGGTGGTCGATGGCGCTGCCGTAGCTGACCATCGCCACCGGCAGCCGCCCGATGCCGTCGCCTGTCATGACCAGATCCTGGCCAGTGATGCGGTATTTGACGCTGTAGCTCACGGCTTTTGCGCCTTCGTTCAGGCGAAACTGGCCGTGCTGGAAGGCCACCGGGTCGGTGCAATCGGAAAACACCGTGCCCGGGGCCACGCGCTGCGGCGTCTTGCGCATGGTCCAGCGGCCCAGAATGAAGGGCGGCACCTGCGCGCGGTCGGCGGTATAACCTTCGAGCAGCCGGTACTTGTCCAGATAGGCCGCGAAGCCTTCGGATTTGCGCACATCGTCAAGGTAGCGCAGCGGGTCGGTCTTGCGCAGATGGGCGTAATAGGCCTCGGCGCGGTGATTCTGATAGGCGAGGTAGCCAATATAGAGGGCACCGAAGACGGTGACGCCAAGCAGGATATTGAGCGTCTCGCGGCGCAGGGTCAGACGGCGCCGGTCTGGCAGCGAGGGCATGGCGGCCTCCTGGGGTAATTGCGGAATCCGGCGCGGCGCGCGGGCGCCAGCCGGGAAGCTGCCCTACCTTGACAAAAAGGCTGCACCAAGCGCAACAGCGGATTATAAGTATCGCGAATTCGGTTGATTTTCGGCCCGGGGCTTGACGCGCGGGTGAACAGGAGATTGGTTGGCCCCATGCCAGAAAGCTCTCAGACCATCGCCGGCCGAGCGGACGAGACCCGTCCCGCGCCGATCCAGAAAGATACGCATCAGGCATCGGCAGTCGCGCTGTCGCTGATGGCCGTCCTGATCGGGGTGGTCGCGGGGCTGGGCGCGGTTGCGCTGCGCTGGCTGATCTCGGTGTTTCACAACCTTGCCTTCCTGGGCACGCTGTCGGGCGACTACAACGCCAACATCCCGACACCGCCCAGCCCGTTCGGCGCCTGGGTGATCCTGGTGCCGGTGGTCGGCGGTCTGATCGTCGTCTGGCTGGTCAAGACCTTCGCCCCCGAGGCCAAGGGCCATGGCGTGCCCGAGGTGCTGGACGCGATCTACTATCAGCGCGGGGTGATGCGCCCGGTGGTCGTGGTGATCAAGGCGGTGGCCTCGGCGCTGTCGATCGGCACCGGCGCCTCGGTCGGGCGCGAGGGGCCGATCATCCAGATCGGCTCGGCCATGGGATCGGTGCTGGGGCAGCTGTTTCACCTGCGCTCCTGGCAGGTCATCACTCTGGTGGGGGCAGGCGCCGGCGCCGGCATCGCCGCCACCTTCAACACGCCGCTGGGCGGGGTGCTGTTCGCGGTTGAGCTGATGCTGCCCGAGGTCACGGCGCGCACGCTGCTGCCGCTGGTGCTGGCCACCGGCACCGCGACCTATGTGGGCCGCCTGGCCTTTGGCATGGAGCCCGCCTTTTCCGTCGCCGCCTATGAGCGCCCCGATATCTTCGTGCCGCTGTCGGCCGACATGCTGCCGCTTTATGTGCTGTTCGGGGTGATCGCCGGTCTCGCCGCGACGATCTTCGTCAAGGGCCTGTACTGGACCGAGGACAAGTTCGACGAACTGCCGATGAACGATTACTTCAAGAACATCATCGCGATGACCATGCTTGGGGTGTTGTTCTATGTGCTGATGCAGACCACCGGCATGTATCACACCCAGGGCGTGGGCTATGCCACGATCCAGATGATCCTGGCCGGTCAGATCGCCACGCCGCAATTCCTGCTGCTGCTGTTCGTGCTGAAGCTGTTCGCCACCTCGGTCAGCTTGGGCGGCGGCGCCTCGGGCGGGGTGTTCTCGCCCTCGCTGTTCCTCGGCGCCGCGCTGGGGGCGGCTTTCGGGGCGATTCTGAACGCGGCCTTCCCCTATCTCGCCTTCTCGCCGATCGCCTTCGCGCTGGTCGGCATGGCGGCGATCGTGGGCGGGGCGACGGGGGCCTCGATCACCTCGATCGTGATGATCTTCGAGATGACCGGCGATTATTCGATCACCGTCGCCGCGATCATCGCGGTGGCCTGCGCGGTCGGCGTGCGCACCGGCCTGTCGCCCGAGGATATCTACACCACCAAGCTGGCCCGGCGCGGCCACCACATCCCGCGCGGTCTGCGCACCCATATGTTCGCGATCCGCAAGGCCGGCGACGTGATGGACAAGGTGGTCGGCGTGGTCGAAACCAGCGAACTGCACGGCGCCCGCAGCCTTCCGCATGCCTCGGACAGCCCCAGCTATGCGGTGGTCACCGAAGGCCGCCATATCCTGGGCGTCATTCAGGTCGACCCCGAGGACAAGACCCGCGCCCTCGGCCCGCTGATCGAGCCGGTGGGAATCGCGCGCGAAGGCTCGTTCATGCAGACGGTGATGACCCATATGGCCGATCGCAAGCATCTAGCGGTGCTGGTGGTGCCCGACAAGCGGGTGCCACGGGCCGAGAACGTCGTCGGCGTGCTGACCCGCGACGCCGTCGCCCGGGTGGTGATGAACGACTACCGGCGGTAGGGGCCTCGCGGCCCCCGCCCCGGATCAGGCCAGATCAGGTCAGATCCGCTCGATCGAGGTCTTGTCCGGATAGAAAGCGATATGGCCCTTGATCCGCTCGGCGCCCTCTGTGGGGGTCTCATAGCTCCAGGCGGCGTCATGCAGCGTCGTCGATTTGGTTACGATCGAGAAATAGGACGCCTCGCCCTTCCAGGGGCAGGTCGAACTGGTCTCGGATCGATCGAGGAAGGCCATCGCGATGTCTTCGCGCGGGAAATAGATCACCGGCGGATAATCGCCTTCCGTCAGTTCCATGGCCGCCTTCGTTTCACCCAGAATTGCGCCGCCAGCGAGCACCACCCAGGTGCCGGGAACCTTGACGATGGAGATACGGTCGGGCATGGGGCATTCCTTTCCAGGGCGCGGTAGGGCCGCGCGATAGGGATCTAGAGGAGTCTAGTGCAGATTTGTGACAGGGAAAGCCGTCAGAGCGGCGCCGTCGCCCGCTGCAGCCAATCCCGTGCGGACTTTGTCACCTTGGGGCTGATTTTCGCATACACATCCGCGTGATAGGTGTTCAGCCAATCACGCTCGCCGGGTGAAAGCATCGCCGCCATGATCAACCGCCGGTCGATGGGCGCGTAGGTAAGCGTCTCGAAAGACAGCATCTTGCGCTCGGGGTCGGCGGTGGGCAGGGCAGGGGCCTCGCCGACCACGACGAGGTTCTCGATGCGGATACCGAAGGCGCCCTCGCGGTAATAGCCGGGCTCGTTCGACAGGATCATCCCCGGCTCCAGCGGCACTTCGGAGATCCGCGACAGCCGTTGCGGCCCCTCGTGGACCGACAGGTAGGCGCCGACGCCGTGGCCGGTGCCATGATTGAAATCCTGCCCCGCCAGCCACAGCGGATAGCGCGCCAGCGGATCCAGATCGCGCCCCGCCAGACCCCGGGGCCAGCGCAGGCGCGAGATCGCGATCATGCCCTGCAACACGCGGGTGAAGGCCTCGGCCGCGCCCTCGGGCGGGGGGCCCAGGGCAATGGTGCGGGTGATGTCGGTGGTGCCGTCGATATATTGGCCGCCGGAATCGACGACCATCAGCTCGCCGTCGCGCAGCTTGCGGTTGGTTTCCTCGGTCACGCGGTAATGCATGATCGCGCCGTTGGGGCCCGAGCCGCAGATGGTTTCGAAGCTGATTTCCTTCAGCGCATTGGTGGCGCGGCGGCAGCTTTCCAACTGGGTGACAACATCAATCTCGGTCAGATCGCCCGGGGCATTGGTGTCGAGCCAGGCGAGGAATTCGACCACCGCCGCGCCGTCGCGCAGATGCGCGTCGCGCGCGCCCTGGATCTCGGCGGGGTTCTTGCGCGCCTTGGGCAGCAGGCACGGGTCCTGGCCCCAGTCGATCGCGGTGCCGACCTCGTCCAGAAGCTGGCTGACGGCGATCGGTGCGGTCGCGCGGTCGATCCGCACCGGGCCGGTCACGTCGCGCAGGGCGGGGATGAAGCCCTCGGGCGGCAGGATCGCGACCTCGGCGCCCAGATGGGCACGCAGCGCGTCGTCCAACTTGGCCGCGTCGATGAACAGGCTGAGGCGCGCGTCATCGCCCAGCAGCGCGAAGGCGTGGACCACCGGATTGCGCGCCACGTCGCTGCCGCGGATGTTCAGCAGCCAGGCGATGGAATCGGGCAGGGTCAGGACGCAGGTGGCCTGTCCGGCCTCTTTCAGACCCGCTGCAATCTCGGCGCGTTTCTCGGCGGGGCTGCGGCCGGCGAATTCCAGTGGCTGGACCGAGACCTTGCCGCAGGGCGGCGCGGGCTGATCTTTCCAGACCGCATCGACGAAATTCTCGGCCGGCACCAGCGTCACGGCGCTGCCTGTCAGGGCCTCTTCGATCTTCGCGATCTCATCGGCGGTGTGCAGCCAGGGATCATAAGCGATGCGCCCGGCATCCAGATGCGCGCGCAGCCAGGGGCCGGGCAGGGTGTCGGGCCAGGGAACCGGCGTGTAGGCGGCCAGATCCATCTGCGCCTTTACCTGAGTGCGGTAGCGTCCGTCGATGAACACCCCGGCGATCCCCGGCAGCACGATGCAGAACCCGGCCGAGCCGGTGAAGCCGGTCAGCCAGCTCAGCCGTTCGTCATGCGGCGCGACGTATTCGCCCTGGTGGACATCGGCGCGCGGCACGATGAAACCGGCAAATCCCCGCGCCGCCAACTGCGCGCGCAGCGCGGCCAGCCGCGGCGGGCCCTGTTCGGGGCGGGCGGTGACGGTGAAGCTTTGGAACATCAGCGCGCGGCCTTGGCGATGCCCATGATCCGGGCGCGGGCGCGGGGATCGTGATCGAACAGGCCGGCCAGCTGCTCGGTCATCGCGCCGGCCAGCTGTTCGACATCGGTGATTGTCACCGCGTGCTGGTAGTAGCGCGTCACGTCATGGCCGATGCCGATCGCGATCAGTTCCACCGCGCGGCGTTTCTCGACCAGGGCGATCACGTCGCGCAGGTGCTTTTCCAGATAATTCGCGGGGTTCACCGACAGGGTCGAATCGTCCACCGGCGCGCCGTCGGAGATCACCATCAGGATCTTGCGCGCCTCGGGGCGCCCCAGCATCCGCCGATGCGCCCATTCCAGCGCCTCGCCGTCGATGTTTTCCTTCAGCAGGCCTTCCTTCATCATCAGGCCCAGATTGGGCCGGGCGCGGCGCCAGGGGGCGTCGGCGGATTTGTAGATGATGTGGCGCAGATCGTTCAGGCGCCCGGGGCTTTGCGTGCGGCCCGCGGCCAGCCAGCGTTCGCGGCTTTGGCCGCCTTTCCAGGCGCGGGTGGTGAAGCCCAGGATCTCGACCTTGACGTCGCAGCGTTCCAGCGTGCGAGCCAGAACATCGGCGCAGATCGCCGCGATGCTGATCGGCCGGCCCCGCATCGAGCCCGAGTTGTCCAACAGCAGCGTCACCACCGTGTCGCGAAACTCGGTGTCCTTTTCTTGCTTGAAGGACAAGGGCGTCGTCGGGTTCGCCACCACCCGCGCCAGCCGCCCGGCGTCAAGAATGCCTTCCTCCAGATCGAACAGCCACGACCGGTTCTGCTGCGCCTGAAGCCGGCGCTGTAGCTTGTTGGCCAAGCGCCCGACGGCGCCTTTCAGCGGTTCAAGCTGCTGGTCGAGATAGGCGCGCAGGCGTTCGAGTTCCACCGGTTCGGCCAGATCCTCGGCCTTGATCTCTTCGTCGAACAGGGTGCTGTAGACGGTATAGTTCGGATCGGCCTCGGAATGCGGCGGGGCTGGGGGCGGCTCCAGCGGGGCGTCGGAATCCGGCATCTCGCTGTCATCCGACATCTCGCTGTCGGTGTCCTCGTCCATCGAGACCTGGGCCTGAGCGTCGTCTTGCTGCTCTTCCTGGTCCTGCTCGGGCGAGGCTTCGGAATCGTCCTGATCGTCTTCCTGGCCCTCGCTGTCGGGATCGTCCTGATCCTCTTCGGCCTCGTCCTGGTTCTCGTCCTCGTCCTCGAAATCGGGGTCTTCGCCCAGCTGGTCGCCATAACCCAGATCGGCAATCACCTTGCGCGACAGCCGCGCGAAGGCGGCCTGATCCATCAGCGCGTCGTCCAGCCCCTCCAGCGTGCCGCCGGCCTGTTCCTCGATGAAGCCGCGCCACAGATCCATCACATTGCCGGCGCCCTTGGGCAGCGCGCGTCCGGTGGCCAGGTGGCGCACCAGATAGCCCGCGGCAATGGGCAGAGGGGCATCTTCGGCCCGCACGACCTGCTCATAGCCCTTGCGCCGGGCCTCGGCGTCGATCTTGGCGTCGATATTGCCGGCAGTGCCGGGCATGGTCTGGGCGCCGACGGCCTCGCAGCGGGCGGTTTCCATCGCCTCATAAAGGTCGCGCGCCATCTGGCCCGAGGGCTCATAGCGGGTGTGCAGCTTGGCGTTGTGGTAGCGGTGGCGCAGCGCAAAGGCATCCGCCGTGCCGCGCGCCAGCAGCACCTCATCGGTGGTCATGCGGCGGCTGACCTGGGGCAGGCGCATCGCGTCGCGGGTCAGACCTGGCGGGTCGACCGAATAGCTGATGCCCAGTTCGGGATCGTCCGCCATGGTGCGGGCGGCCTCGGCCAGGGCCTTTTTGAAGGGATCGGCTGGGTTGTCGCTGGGCTTCGTCATGGGAAGAGATAAATCACCGCCCTGCGGGTCCCGCAAGGGCAAAGCTGGGGTTGCGCGGGGATGCACAGTGGCTTTGCGCGCCGGGCGCTGGTGAACCGGAACAGGAGGGGTCTTAGTGCCGCTGGAACCGCAAGCAGGACGAAAGGACACCCGATGCGCGACAAGTTGAAAATCGCGATCATCCCCTCGACCACCCGGCCGGGGCGCTTCGCCGACAAGCCGATGGCCTGGATCAAGGCGATGATCGAGGCCCGCCCCGACATGGAGGCCACGGTGGTCGATCTGCGCGACCACCCCCTGCCGTTCTTCGACGAGACGGCGCCCCTGTCGATGAAGCCGGCCGCCAATGCCGCCGCGCAGCACTGGGACGCGACGCTGGCGGGCTTCGACGGATTCGTCGTGGTGCTGGCGGAATACAACCACTCGGTCCCCGGGGTGCTGAAGAACGCGCTGGATTACGGCTTTGAGGGCTGGAAGCACAAGCCGATGGGCGCGGTGGCCTATGGCGGTTCGGGTGGGTCGCGGTCGTTGGAACATCTGCGCCTGATCGCGATCAACCTGCGCATGGTGGCGGTGGGCGGCGCGGTGCATATCGGCGGCGCCGATTTCATGGGCGCGATCAAGGGCGGCGATCTGCCCGAGCATCTGGACCCCTCCGCCAAGGGCCTTCTGGATGAGGTTGCTTGGTGGGCCCGGGCCAGCCGCGACAAGCGCAGTGCCGCCACGGCTCAGGCGGCCGAATAGGGCGGCAAAGCGGTCAGGCGGGCAGCGATGCCCGCCCGGTCGCCAGATCGGCCAACAGCGCGACATGCACGTCGAGCGCGTCGATCACCCGGTAGCCGGTGTCCTGACCGTCGAAGGCCAGGCCCAGATCGGTGCCGGCCAGCACGATCGCCTCGGCGCCCTGATCCGCGACCATACGCCGCCCGGCCTCGATCAGTTGGGTGCGCTGGTCTTCGCGGCAGAGCCCGGCCACGGCGATGTCTTGATAAAGCTGGCCCAGATGGTCGATCTGGTCCTCGCCGGGGGCTTTGGGGGCCACGGCCCGGGTGCGGGTGAGCTGGCCATACAGCCCGGTGCGCATCACCACGCGGGTGCCCAGAAGGCCGACGCAGCCGATGCCCTGATCCGCGAAATAGGCGTCAAGCGGCGCCACGGCCGAAACCAGCGGCAGCGACGACACCGCCGCCGTCTCATCAAAGCAGAAATGCCCGCCAAGCGAGGTGATCGCGGCGCAATCGGCGCCGGCAACGGCCAGCCGGTCGATCAGCCGGCGGTAGATCTCGGCCTGTTCGGCACGGCGGTCTGCCATGTTGTTGGCGATCAATTCGTGGATATTGGCCTGAACGATGGTCAATTCCAGCCGCGCGCCGCGGGCGGCGACGGCGGCGCAGAGGCGCTGATAATAGACAAGCGTCGCGGCGGGGCCGATGCCCCCGATCAGGCCGATATGCAGGCCCGGGGTCGCCACCGGCCCGGGGCCTTACTTCATCGCCGTGGAGACGGCGCTTTCAGGCAGTTCCTCATCAAAGCAGCGCTGGTAGAACTCGGCCACAGTCTGGCGCTCCAGCTCGTCGCATTTGTTGAGGAAGGTCAGCCGGAACGCATAGCCGAGCGAACGGAAGATCTCGGCGTTCTGGGCCCAGTTGATCACCGTGCGCGGGCTCATCACCGTGGACAGATCGCCGTTCATGAAGGCGGTGCGGGTCATGTCGGCCACGGTCACCATCTGGCCGATCTGGCGACGGCCCTTGTCGGTGTTGTAATGCGGGTTCTTGGCCAGCACGATCGCGGTCTCGGCGTCGTGCGACAGGTAGTTCAGCGTCGCCACCAGCGACCAGCGGTCCATCTGGGCCTGGTTGATCTGCTGGACGCCGTGATACAGGCCGGTGGTATCGCCCAGACCCACGGTGTTCGAGGTGGCGAACAGCCGGAAATAGGGATTAGGGGTGATCACCTCGTTCTGGTCCAGCAGCGTCAGCTTGCCGTCATGTTCCAGCACGCGCTGGATCACGAACATCACGTCGGCGCGGCCGGCGTCGTATTCGTCGAAGACGATCGCGGTGGGGTTGCGCAGCGCCCAGGGCAGGATGCCTTCCTGGAACTCGGTCACCTGCATGCCGTCCTTCAGCTTGATCGCATCCTTGCCGATCAGGTCGATCCGGCTGATGTGGCTGTCAAGGTTCACCCGCACGCAGGGCCAGTTCAGATGCGCCGCGACCTGTTCGATATGGGTCGATTTCCCGGTGCCGTGATAGCCCTGGATCATCACGCGGCGGTTGTAGGCGAAACCTGCCAGGATCGCGAGCGTGGTATCGGGGTCGAACTTGTAGGTGGGGTCGATTTCGGGCACGCGCTCGGCGCGTTCGGAGAAGGCCTTGACCTTCATATCGGTGTCGATGCCGAAAACCTCGCGAACCGAGACGTCGTCGGTGGGTTTCGCGTTTATATCCATCGTGCCGTCCGCCATGTCCTGTGCCTCTTCGACCGGGCGCCGGGGGCCCGGAATAACCAACCCCCGCTTGATGGAGCATTTGCCGAAGGGGTGCAAGGGGAGGCGGCGGCGCAGCGGAGCTTTGCAAAACCTCTGGGCGAATTCCTTCCGAAGGCGCTGGCCGAAGGCAAGGCCCTGCCGAAGCGCCTGATGGCACGAGGCAGGCGCTGCAACGAAAAATGCAACCGCGGCGGCCTTGCCCAGCCACCCCGGGATATTTTCGCCAGAAAGAAGCAAACGCCCTTTCGGCTTTCACTTTGGCAGAAATACTCCACGCGGTTGCCATCAGAGCGCCATCGGTCCGAGCGACAATGGCCACGGGGTGTGAAGCCCCCGGCGCCGAGGCCCGCAAAGGGCCCGCCCCCTGCGTCCCCGTCCCGCGCGCGCGCCGTCAGTCGCGGAAGTTGCGGCTTTCCTTGATCTGGTCCCAGGCCCAGACGACCTCTTGCAGGCGGTCCTCGTCCTCGCGCTTGCCGCCGTTCATGTCGGGGTGCAGATCCTTCACCAGGCTCTTGTATTGCTTACGGATCTCGATCCGGGTCCAGGTGTCGCGCGCTTCCAGGATCTCCAGCGCCTTGCGCTCGGTCGGCGGCAGCTTGCGGGTGGGGCCACCGACATTGGCGTTCTTGCCGGGATTGCGCGTGGCGTTCTCGCCCAGGATCTCCATCGGGTCCTCGACCCCCAGCCGGTGCCAGGCGCGGGCCTCCTTGCCTTCACCGAAGGGTTTCGTCGGCCGGCCCCAGACCCGGTCGTTGTCCAGCATCTGTTCGAATTCTTCCTCGGTCTGGCCCGAGAAGAAGTTCCACTTGAGGTTAAATTCGCGCACATGGTCGCGGCAGAACCAGCGGTATTCGTCCAGATGATCGGGCGAGCGCGGCGCGCGGTACTGGCCGGCCTCCTCGCAGCCCGGGTGTTCGCAGACCCGCGTCGAGGTTTCGATGGCACCAGACATGCCCCGCCGACCACGGGTGCGGCGTTTTTTGTCCGACGACACGCTGATGTCGAATTCGAACGGGGACCGTTTACTCATCTCGCTGCCTTTCCGACTCGGGCGCATCAGTTTAGGGTTTTTTGCGTCCTATTGAAGGGGTTGACAGGAATAAAATGAACGTAACTCAAGAGATCCAGACCCGGCTGACGAAAGCCTTCACGCCGGATGAACTGCAGGTGGTCGACGAAAGCGAACGCCATCGCGGTCATGCCGGTTATCAGGAGGGCGGGGAAAGCCATTTTCGCGTGACAATCAAGGCGCCGGTCTTCGCCGAGATGAGCCGGATCGCCCGCCACCGGGCCATCCATGAGGCGCTGGGGCCCGATCTGGTCGGGCGCATCCACGCGCTGGCGCTGGACGTGGGCGCCTAGGCGCCGGGACTGCCGCCCTTGCCCGCGCCAAAAGAGGGGCCAGGGAAGGGCGGGGGCTTTGGGCGGGGGCCACGAGCGGCTTCAGGCGGGTCTGTTGTCCCGCCCGGGCGCGGCTATTCCATGGAGCTTTCACTTTCGCGCGCGGCGGGGCCGACGGCGGGGGCCTTGCCACCCTCATCGCCGCGCAGCGAGACCAGACGCGGGCCTTCGCTGCGCTGGGCGCGGACGGGGTCGCGCAGGATCACCGGCTCGGGCTGGGCGGTCGCGGCACCGGCGGCGGAAGGTGCGGGGGCTGTGGTTTCGACCTGGCCAGAGACCTCGGCCTCGGCCTCGGTCATGCGGCGAAAGATCAGCATGTTCTGAAAGGTGGTCGTGCGGCCACGCAGGCCGGTGCGTTCCTCGCAGGGCAGGGTCTCGGCGCGCAGGTATTCCCAGCCCTCGCGGCCCATCTTGTTCATCAGCCCGGCAAGCGCATGGGCGAAGCGGTCCTCGGTCTGCTTGGCACCGCGGACCTTCTCGGCCCGTTTGGGCGCGGGAATGACCTTGTATTCATAGCGGCTCGGTGCGGGCATGGCGGGATCTCCGGTGGCGGGTGCAAAAGGTTAACCGACTGCTCCGGCAAGGCCAAGCCGGATCGGGGCGGACGGCGCGTTCAAGGCTGGAAACCGCCGGGCCGCCCCATCGGTTCCAATCAGAAATCGCCGGTCGCGCTCTTGTGCATGATGTCGAGGATGACCTTGCGCACATGCTCGGCCTCCTTGCGCAGATCGGGGGGCAGGGGTTTGCCGCCGTGGATCATCATGTCCATGTTCAGCGAATAGAGCCAGAGCTGACCCGACTTGTCTTGCAGCAACGCGACGCGGCAAGGCAGATAGGCGCTGTAGGCGTCCGAATAATCCACCATCTTCGCCGCCGTCAGCGGGTTGCAATAGAGGTAGATCTTGAGCTTGCGCCAGGGCTTGCCCATCATCGCCGCGACCTGATCGCCCAGCGGCAGCTGGCCCACGTCCTTGATGTTGTCGGCCTGCGCGGTGGACTGGATCGACTGGTCGACCTCTGCAAAGGTTAGCCCCGGGGCGACCTTGGCCTTCCAGACGGTGGCCTCGGCGGCGTTGCCGGTGGCGGCCAGACTGCGGGCCATGTCCCAATAGACGCGCGGCGCCTGAGGATCGAAGCCCCGGAATGTCCAGGCGACCCAAAGCACCGCGACGACTGCGAGCAGTCCCACCAATGCCAGCAGATTTCGCAACAACGTCATGAAAACCCTCCCCGCCTTCACGTTCCCTTGCGTGGGCACCAAAGGGCCCTGACCGAGGGGGCGTTGTCAACCCATCATATCGGAATGCGTCTATCTTCTGCGTGAAGTTGCCATGGGGCGCGGTGCGGCGCGGTCTTGCACGGCCCCGTTCCGCGCCGCACGATGGCGCCCTGGACCCGGTGGAGGGGGAGAGAATGGCGCGACATGATTTCGATCCGGCGACGGTAGAACCCGACGGCCGCCCGCCCGCGAAGCAACGGCTGTTCGAAGGGGCTGCTCCGTGGCGTGGCTTCGTGAACGGAGAGCGTCTTGGCGGGCCGGTGACGATCCTGACCTATGGCAACGAGCGCCCCGGCGAAGGGCCGCGCCTGCATGTCCATCCTTATGACGAGACCTTCGTGGTGGTGGGGGGCAGGGCGCGGTTCTTCGTCGGCGATTCGGTGATCGACGCCGAGGCGGGCGAGGTCGTCCTGGGCCCCAAGGGCGTGCCGCACAGATTTGAGAATCTGGGCCCCGGGCGGCTGCAGACGATCGACATTCACCACTCAGAGCGCTGGATCCAGACCGATCTATAGGCGCGCTTTGTGCGGAAGCGGGGCTTAGAGCCCCAGCTTCTGCGTCACCAGATCGGTCACCACCTTGGGGTTGGCCTTGCCGCCGGTGGCCTTCAGCACCTGACCGGTGAACCAGCCCGCAAGCTTGGGGTTCTGCTTGGCCTTTTCCACCTGCGCGGGGTTGTCGGCGATGACCTGATCCACCGCCGCCTCGATCGCGCCGGTATCGGTGACCTGTTTCATGCCGCGCTCTTCCACGATCTTCGCCGGGTCGCCGCCTGTCGTATAGACGATCTCGAACAGATCCTTGGCGATCTTGCCCGAGATGTCGCCCTTGGCGATCAGATCGACGATGCCGCCCAGCTGGGTCGCCGACACCGGGCTTTCGGTGATGTCGTGGCCTTCCTTCTTGAGGCGGCCGAACAGCTCGTTGATGACCCAGTTGGCGGCCAGCTTGCCGTCGCGGCCCTCGGCGATCTCTTCGAAGAATCGTGCCGAATCGAGGTCGGCGGTCAGCACGTTCGCGTCGTAATCGGTCAGCCCGAAATCGGCCATGAAGCGGGCCTTCTTGGCGTCCGGCAGTTCCGGCATGGAGGCGGCGATATCGTCGACCCAGGCTTGCTCGATCTCCAGCGGCAGCAGGTCGGGGCAGGGGAAGTAGCGATAATCATGCGCCTCTTCTTTTGAGCGCATCGACCGCGTCTCGCCCTTGTCGGCATCGTAGAGGCGGGTTTCCTGATCGATCTTGCCGCCGTCTTCCAGAATGGCGATCTGGCGCCGGGCCTCGTAGTCGATCGCGGCCTGGATGAAGCGCATCGAGTTCATGTTCTTGATCTCGCAGCGGGTGCCGAGATGGCCGAAATCCTGGGTTTCCTGGTAACGCTCATAGGCGCCGGGCAGGCAGACCGAGACGTTGACATCGGCGCGCAGGTTGCCGTTTTGCATGTTGCCGTCGCAGGTGCCGAGGTAGCGCAGGATCTGGCGCAGCTTGCCGACATAGGCCGCCGCCTCTTCGGGGCCGCGCAGGTCGGGGCGGCTGACGATCTCCATCAGCGCCACGCCGGTGCGGTTGAGGTCGACGAAGGACATGTTGGGATCCATGTCGTGGATCGACTTGCCCGCGTCCTGTTCCAGATGGATGCGCTCGATCCGCACGAGGCGGGCGAGGCCCTGGCCCATCTCGACCAGCACTTCGCCCTCACCGACGATCGGGTGGTAGAGCTGGCTGATCTGATAGCCCTGCGGCAGGTCGGGGTAGAAGTAATTCTTGCGATCGAAAGCCGAGAACAGGTTGATCTGCGCCTTCAGGCCCAGCCCGGTACGCACCGCCTGTTCGACGCAGAAATCGTTGATCACCGGCAGCATGCCCGGCATCGCGGCGTCGACGAAGGAGACGTTGGAATTGGGCTCGGACCCGAACAGGGTCGAGGCGCCGGAGAACAGCTTGGCGTTCGAGGCCACCTGGGCGTGGATCTCCATCCCGATCACCAGTTCCCAATCGTGCTTGGCGCCAGTGATGCGTTTGGGCTTGGGGGTGTCGAATGTGAGGTCAAGCATGAGCGGGATCCTTTGCGTCTTCCCGGTCTTCTAGGCGGAAGCCGCGCGCGGAGCAAGCGGAGGGAGGGGGCGCGGCCCCCCTCGCCCTGCGGGCTCTCCCCCCGGGGATATTTTCGCCAGAAAGAAAGCCGGCGGTCAGCGCCCGCCCGCGACGTCGAGCGTGGTGCCGGTGACATAGGAGGCCGCGTCCGACATCAGCCACAGGATCGCGGCGGCGACTTCCGCGGCGCTGCCGGTGCGGCCCATGGGCACCAGATGCGCCAGCCGCTGGGCGCGGCCCGCATCGCCGCCCTTGGCGTGAATCGCGGTCTCGATCAGCCCGGGGCGGACGGCCGAGACGCGGATGCCTTCCGCCGCGACCTCGTCCGCAAGGCCCTTGGTGAAGCTGTCGATGGCGCCCTTCGAGGCCGCGTAATCGACGAATTGATTGGCCGAGCCCAGCCGCGCGGCCACCGACGACAGGTTGACGATCACCCCGCCCTGACCGCCGTGCTTGGTGGACATCCGCTTGACCGCGAACCCCGCCACGCGCATTGGCGCCACCACGTTGATCTGGAACATGCGGCTCAGGCGTTCCTGGCTCATGTCCTCGACCCGCGCGGCGATGTCGACGATGCCGGCGTTGTTGACCAGCGCGTCGAGCCGGTCGAAGGCCGCGTCGAAGCCCTGGAACAGAAGCTCGGGGCCGTCGGGCGTGGCCATGTCGGCCTGCAGGATCTCGGCCCGGCCACCGGCGGCGCGCACGGCATCCGCCGTCGCCTCGGCCCCGTCGCGGTCGCGACCGTAGGCCACGGCCACGTCATAGCCGGCTTTCGCGGCGCCGATCGCGCTGACGGCACCGATGCCCGCGCTGGCGCCTGTGACGAGAACTACCTTACGCATTTTCCTCTTCTCCTCTCATGCGGCTGACCATTTCCGACAGATCCCGGCTGAGCCCCGGCGTGGCGGCGATCCGCGCCAGCTGATCGCGGATCAGCCCTTGGCGGTCGGCGTCATAGCGCACCCAGCTGTCGAAGGCAGTCGACAGCCGCGCCGCGGTCTGCGGGTTCAGCGGATCGAGGCGGATCAGCCAATCCGCCAGGAACCGGTAGCTGTCGCCCGAGGGGTGGTGAAAACCCGCCGCATTGGCCGCGATCGCACCGATCACGCTGCGAAAGCGGTTGGGGTTCTTCCAGTCGAAATCCTCGCGCTCGGTCAGCGCCCGGGCGGTGGCGGCGCAATCCTCGGGCGCGGCATAGAGCACCTGCAGGGTGAACCACTTGTCCATCACCAGCGCATCGTCGCGCCAGCGCGCCTCGAACGAGGCCAGTTCCGCCGCGCCCTGACCGATATCTAGCAGCGCCGACAGCGCCTGCAGTGCTTCGGTCATGTTGTCGGCGGTGCCGTATTGCACCTTGGCCGCCGTGCCGCCGTCAAGGCGGGTCAGATAGGCCAGCGCCGCGCCGCGCAGCGCGCGCTTGCCCGCGACCTCCGCATCGGGCGCATAGGGGCCGGGCACCGTCATCGCCGAATAGGTGGCCCCCAGCGCGCCGGCCAGATGCCGCGCGATGTCGGCGATCAGCGCCTCGCGCTGGGCATGGATGCGCATGGGGTCGGGCACCTGGCCGGCGGCATGCAGGGTCTGGGCCATGTCGTCCTCGGACGGCAGGCGCAGGGTCAGGGCGCGGAAGGCCGGATCGAGGCTGTCGTCGCGCAGGATCGCGCCCAGCCCTTCCAGATAGCCCGGCGTGGGGCCGGCGCCCTCGGTCACCATCCGCACCAGCACCTCCTTGGCCAGACCGCGCCCGGCCTCCCATCGGTTGAACGGGTCGCTGTCATGGGCCAGCAGGAAGGCGCGTTCCTCGGCGCTGGTCTCGCGATCGAGGATCACCGGTGCCGAAAAGCCGCGCAGGAGCGACGGGATCGGTTTCGCCGCCAGCCCGTCGAAGGAAAAGCTTTGCCGCGACTCGGTCATCTCCAGCACCTGGGTCGGCAGCACCTCGTCGCCGTTGGGGTTCAGAAGCCCCAACGCGATCGGGATCACCCGGGGCGGTTTCTCGGTCTGGCCCGGGGTGGGGGCGGTGTTCTGGGTGATGTGCAGCGTATAGGTGCCGTCCTGGAAATCGTCGGTCACGCGCAGATGCGGGGTGCCGGCATCGGTGTACCAGCGCTTGAACTGGGTCAGGTCGCGGCCGGTCGCATCCTCGAAGACCTGAAGCCAATCCTCGATCGTCGCCGCCTGTCCGTCGTGGCGCTCGAAGTAAAGATCCAGCGCGCGGCGGTAGGCCTCATCCCCCACCAGCCGCTTGAGCATGCCGATCACCTCGGCGCCCTTTTCATAGATTGTGGCGGTGTAGAAATTGTTGATCTCCTGGTAGGAGCCGGGCCGGACGGGATGCGCCAGCGGTCCCGCATCCTCGCGGAACTGGCGCGCGCGCAGGGTCAGCACGTCCTCGATCCGCTTCACCGCGGGGCTGCGCATATCGCCCGAGAAGCTTTGGTCGCGAAAGACCGTCAGCCCCTCTTTCAGGCACAGCTGGAACCAGTCGCGGCAGGTGATGCGGTTGCCGGTCCAGTTGTGGAAATACTCATGCGCGATGATTGCCTCAATGCGGGCGAAATCGTCATCGGTTGCGGTTTCGGGCGAGGCGAGGACGTATTTGGAGTTGAAGATGTTCAGCCCCTTGTTCTCCATCGCGCCCATGTTGAAATCGTCCACCGCGACGATGTTGAAGATGTCGAGGTCGTATTCGCGCCCGTAGGTCTCCTCGTCCCATGTCATCGAGCGTTTCAGCGCGTCCATCGCATAGGCGCAGCGGTCCTCGTCGCCGCGGCGGACCCAGATGTTCAGCGCCACCTCGCGCCCCGAGCGGGTGGTGAAGCGGTCGGAATGGGCCACCAGATCGCCCGCGACCAGCGCGAACAGATAGGCGGGTTTGGGCCAGGGGTCATGCCATTCGGCAAAACCCGGCCCCTGCGCCACCGCGTCGCCGTTCGACAAAAGCACCGGCAGGTCGCTGTCGATGCGCACCCGGAACGGCGCCATCACGTCGGGGCGGTCGGGGTAGAAGGTGATCTTGCGAAAGCCCTCGGCCTCGCATTGGGTGCAATACATGCCCTTCGACATGTAGAGCCCCTCCAGCGCGGTGTTGGTTTCGGGCGCGATCTCGACCTCGGCCTCGAACAGGAAGGGGCCGGCGGGCAGGGCGGCGGCGGGGATGGTCAGGCCGGTCGCGTCGGGGGTGGCTTTGATCGCGGTGCCGTCGATCGCGGCGCGGATCAGCGTCAGGGCCTCGCCGTCGAGGCGCAGATCGGCGCGGCCCGCCACGGCATCGGCGCGCGCGGGGTTCGGCACGAAGCGGATGGCCGAGCGCACCCGCGTCGCGCGCGGGGCCAGGTGAAAGTGCAGCTCGACCCCGTCGACCAGATGGCTGGGCGGGGTGTATTCGGCCAGGCGAATGGTCCGGGCGGCGGCATCTTTCATCGCTCTCTCCTTGCGCTGACGGCTCATCTGTAGGGCAATGACGCCTGGGCGCAAGGTCGCCCGGGGCGCGAAATCCGCCCGCCGGGGGGGCGGTTTGACGAAATCTTGCGCGAGGCGGGCGCTTAAAATTGCCGAAATTGGTAATTTTGGGTGACCAATCCTTGCGTTTTGGCGACGATCCTCTATCGGTAAGGGCCAGATTGCTGCGCGCAAGGAGGATGGCGATGGCGGAACGGGTGGAACGCGAGGGGTTGCAGGTTGATGGCGGTCTTGCCGCTTTCATCGAGGCGCAGGCGCTGCCGGAAACCGGGGTAGAGGCCGGCTCTTTCTGGGCGGCGCTGTCGCGCGCGGTGCATGAGATGGGCGCCGAGAATCGCGCGCTGCTTGAGCGGCGCGAAGAGCTGCAGCAGAAGATCGATGCCTGGCATGTGGCGCGGCGCGGCCAGCCCGGTGACGCGGCCGCCTATACCGCCTTTCTGAAAGAGATCGGCTATCTGGTCCCCGAGGGCGGCGATTTCAGCATCGAGACCGCGGCGACCGATCCCGAGATCGCCCATGTCCCGGGCCCGCAGCTGGTGGTGCCGGTGATGAACGCGCGCTATGCGCTGAACGCGGCGAATGCGCGCTGGGGTTCGCTTTACGACGCGCTTTACGGCACCGACGCGCTGGGCGACCTGCCCAAGGCGGGCGGCTATGATCCCGCGCGCGGCGCGCGGGTGATCGCCTGGGGCCGGGCCTTCCTGGACGATGTGGCGCCGCTGGTCGCGGGCTCCTGGGCCGACGTGACGGCGCTGAAGATCGAGGACGGCGCGCTGCTGGTGCAGACGTCCGAGGAAACAGGCCTTTCGGACCCCGCGCAATTCGCGGGCTATGCCGGCGCGGCTGGCGATCTGCAGTCGATCGTGCTGCAAAACCACGGTCTGCACATCATCATCGACCGCGACGCATCCCATGCGATCGGGCAGGGCGACCGCGCCCATGTCTCTGACATCCGGCTGGAATCGGCGATGTCCTCGATCATGGATTGCGAGGATTCTGTGGCCGCCGTCGACGGCGAGGACAAGGTGCTGGCCTATTCCAACTGGCTGGGCCTGATGACCGGCGAATTGCGCGAAAGCCTGACCAAGAACGGCCGGGTGATCCTGCGTGAGCTGAACCCCGACCTGACCTTCACCGCGCCCGAGGGCGGTTCGCTGGTGCTGAAGGCCCGGGCGCTGATGCTGGTGCGCAACGTCGGCCATCTGATGACCACGCCCGCGGTGCTGGATCGCGACGGGGCCGAGGTGTTCGAGGGCATCCTGGATGCCTTCTGCACCACGCTGTGCGCGATGCACGACCTGAAGAAGACCGAAGGCCTGCGCAATTCCGCGGCCGGATCGGTCTATGTGGTTAAGCCGAAGATGCACGGCCCCGAAGAGGTGGCCTTTGCCGACCGGCTGTTCTCGGCCGTCGAGGCGGCGCTTGGCCTGCCGCAATATACCGTGAAGCTGGGCATCATGGATGAAGAGCGGCGCACCTCGGCCAACCTCAAGGAATGCATCCGCGCCGCCAAGCACCGGGTGGCCTTCATCAACACCGGTTTCCTCGACCGGACGGGCGACGAGATCCACACCTCGATGGAAGCCGGTCCGATGGTGTGCAAGGGCGAGATGAAGAATTCCGCCTGGATCAAGTCCTATGAGGACCGCAACGTCGATATCGGTCTGGCCTGCGGGCTGGCGGGCCGCGCCCAGATCGGCAAGGGCATGTGGGCCGCGCCCGACCTGATGGCGGCGATGCTGGTCGAGAAGATCGGCCACCCGAAGGCCGGCGCGAACTGCGCCTGGGTGCCGTCGCCCACCGCCGCCACCCTGCACGCGACGCATTACCACAAGGTCGATGTGCTGGTCCGGCAGGATGAGATCACCAAGGGCGGGCCGCGCGGCACGCTGGCCGATCTGTTGACCATCCCGCTGGCCGAGGGCGCCAACTGGAATGCCGATGAGGTGCAGTCGGAGATCGAGAACAACGCTCAGGGCATCCTTGGCTATGTGGTGCGCTGGGTCGATCAGGGGGTAGGCTGCTCCAAGGTGCCCGACATCCATGATGTGGCGCTGATGGAAGACCGCGCGACCTGCCGGATCTCGTCTCAGGCGCTGGCCAACTGGCTGCACCACGGTGTCGTCAGCGAGGCGCAGGTGATGGCGGCGATGCAGAAGATGGCCGCCGTGGTCGACCGCCAGAACGCGGGCGATCCAGCCTATACGCCGATGGCGCCCGGCTTTGACGGGATCGCCTTCCAGGCGGCGTGCGATCTGGTCTTCAAGGGCCGCATCCAGCCCTCGGGCTATACCGAACCGGTGCTGCATGCGCGGCGGCTGGAACTGAAGGCCGCGCGGGCCGGGCAATAGGAAGGACGCGACAATGATCACCCTCAGGAAGGCACGTTCGCTCATCAAGGCGGCTTTGGCCAAGGGGGCCGAGGCGGGGTTCAACCCGCTCTCGGTCGTGGTGCTGGACGCCGGCGGCCATGTCGTCGCGTTCGAGCGCTCTGACGGGGCCAGCCCGGGGCGTTTCGACATCGCCCGCGGCAAGGCCTATGGCTGCCTGATGCTGGGCCTTGGCGGCAGCGCGATCCAGAAGCGGGCCGAGGCGCAGCCCACCTTCACCGACGCGATGAACGGCCTCTATGGCGGCCAGTTCGTGCCGGTGCGCGGCGGCGTGCTGGTGCGCGACGGACGCGGCCGGGTGCTGGGCGCGGTCGGCGTGACCGGCGACAGCTCGGACAACGACGCGGTGGCTGCGGTGGCCGGGATCGAGGCCGCGGGCTTCACCGCCGAGGCCTGAGCCACGGCGCGGGCCTGACCTGTGCGACAGACGTGCCGGGCCCTCTTCTGCCCGGCACGCGCGTGGAACGCGCAGGCCGCCGCCCCCGACTTGACGGACGGCGCGGTCGGGCGTATCGCGGAGATGTGGCGATTTGTTCACCGGATTGCGGGCCACGTTAAACAAGCCGCTAAAGAGGGCAGGGAGCGTACCGACACCCCCACGCCTTTCGCGGTGGGGGTTTTTTGATGCGCAACAGGAGGCGCGGATGACGGACGACTGGAAACGACGCACGAAACTGATCCATGCGGGCACCAAACGCAGCGGCTGGGGCGAGATGGCCGAGGCGATCTTTCTGACCCAGGGCTTCGCCTACGACAGCGCCGAACAGGCCGAGGCGCGCTTCATTCAGGCGGGTGAGGACGAATTCATCTATGCCCGCTATGGCAACCCGACCGTACGCATGTTCGAAGACCGCATCAGCGCCGCCGAGGGAACCGAGGCCGCCTTTGCCACTGCCTCGGGCATGGCCGCCGTCTCGGGCGCGCTGACCTCGATGCTGCGTGCCGGCGATCACGTCGTCTCGTCGCGGGCGCTGTTCGGCTCTTGCCTTTACATCCTCGAAGAGGTGCTTGGCCGCTTCGGGGTTGAGGTCAGCTTCGTCGATGGCACCGATCTGGACCAGTGGCGTGCGGCCATGCGGCCCGACACCAAGGCGGTGTTCCTGGAAAGCGTGTCGAACCCGGCGCTGGAGGTGATCGATATCCGCAGCGTGGCCGAGATCGCCCATGCGGTCGGCGCGACCGTGGTGGTCGACAACGTCTTCGCCACCCCGGTGTTTTCGCGCGCGGTAGAGCAGGGCGCCGACGTCATCGTCTATTCCGCCACCAAGCATATCGACGGCCAGGGCCGGGCGCTGGGCGGGGTGATCTGCGGCACCGAAGACTTCATCCGCAAGACGGCCGAGCCCTATATGAAGCATACCGGCGGCTCGATGAGCCCGTTCAACGCCTGGATCATGCTGAACGGGATGCAGACGCTCGATCTGCGTTGCCGGGCGATGGCCGACTCGGCGCTGGAAGTGGCGCAGGCGCTGGAGGGCCACGTGGCCCTGTCGCGGGTGCGCTATCCGGGGCTGGCCAGCCACCCGCAGCATGATCTCGCCATGGCGCAGATGGGATCGGGCGGCACCGTGGTGACGTTCGACATCGCCGACGGCAAGGAGGCGGCGTTTCGCTTCATGAACGCGCTGAAGATCGTCACGATTTCCAACAATCTGGGCGATGCGCGCTCGATCGCGACCCATCCGGCGACCACCACGCACCATCGCCTGCCCGCGGCGCAGAAGGCCGAACTGGGCATCACGCCGGGGCTGATCCGGCTGTCGGTGGGGCTGGAGGATACCGGCGATCTGATCGCTGACCTGCAGCAGGCCCTGGCCCGGGTCTGACAGGCTGATCCGGATGCCGTTTTCCCACGTTGAAGGCACGGGGCTGGAAAATGCCCCGGCCTGCCCCATCTGTCATAGTTCACCCGGATAAACGGGTGGGCACCGGAAGGACGTGCTATGAATATGCGGATAGACGCGCCGCAGGACGAGGCAAACAAAGCCGCCGACGCCCTGGAAACGCTAAAGACCTGGCTGGAAACGGCCCCGAAGGCAGAGCGCGCCGCGCGCGCCGCCGAACTTGCAGCCCTGAGAGGAACGGTGCTGTCGCGCGACTATGACAGCGCATTCACCGTCGACGCGGCCTATCGGGATTCACTGCCCGATCTGCAGAACGGCCCCGCCAGCCTGATCCGTGGCCAGAACCGCCGGATCCAGCATGTCGGCATCTCGAACTTCCGCCTGCCGCTGCGCCACCCGACCCGCGGCGGCGCGCCGCTGCTGCTGGAAACCTCGGTCACCGGCACCGTCAGCCTGGAGGCCGAGAAGAAGGGCATCAACATGAGCCGCATCCTGCGCAGCTTCTATGCCCATGCCGAGAAGCAGATGGGCCGCGACGTCGTCGAGGCGGCGCTGGACGATTACAAGCGCGATCTGGGCAGTTTCGACGCCCGCATCGCGCTGCGCTTCTCGTTCCCGATGCAGGTCGCGTCGCTGCGCTCGGGCCTCACGGGCTATCAGTATTACGATGTCACGCTGGAGCTGGCCGAGACCGGGGGCCAGTCCGGGGGGCAGTCCGGGGGCCAGCGCACCGCCGCGCTGCATCTCGATTATGTCTACAGCTCTACCTGCCCCTGCTCGCTGGAGCTGTCCGAACACGCCCGCGCCAGCCGGGGGCAGCTGGCGACGCCGCATTCGCAGCGCTCGGTCGCGCGGCTGTCGGTGGTGCTGACAGAGGCGCCGCTGGCGATCGAGGATCTGGTCGAGCTGTGCCGCGTCGCGGTGCCGACAGAGACCCAGGTGATGGTGAAGCGCGAGGACGAACAGGCCTTTGCCGAGCTGAACGCCGCCAATCCGATTTTCGTCGAGGATGCGGCGCGGCTCTTTGCCGAGCAGTTGCAGGCGGACCCGCGGGTGGGCGATTTCCGGGTGGTGACAAGCCACAAGGAAAGCCTGCATTCCCACGACGCAGTCAGCGTGCTTTGCGAGGGCGAGACCTTTGCCGCCGACACGCTGGACCCGCGTCTCTTCGCGGCGCTTTAGGGCGGGGGCTCTGCCCCCTGCACCCCCGGGATATTTGGATCAAAGAGAAAGCAGCAGAGGGCACTTTGCCTTCACTCTGGCCCAAGTATCCCACGGGGTCGCCATCTGAGCGCCGTCGCCAATGGTGCTTGGACCAGTGGCGCAGCCATTGGCAACTTCGAGCGACGATGGCGACGGGGGGTGAAATCCCCGGCGCCGAGGCCTGAAACAAGCCCCGCACAGGCCTCGCACAGGCCCCGCACAGGCCGGTGACCCGTTCAGCCCTCGCCGTAGGGCACCCAGATGGTCTTGACCTCAACCGCCTGGGCCAGGAAGGCGCGGCCTTCGCCCTCGGGGCTGAACCAGTCGCGGGCGCGGCCCTGGTTCACCCATGTGCGTTTCAGGTTTGCCGCAGACTCGCGCTCGATCAGCCCCGAGACATCGGCCGAGGAAAAGCTCCAGACCGCGTCGACATCCATGTGACCGGCCAGGGTCTTGGCCAGATCCAGTGGATCGCCCGGCACGATGTTGACCACCCCGCCCGGCACGTCCGAAGTGTCCAGCACCTGGTAGAAATCCGCCGCCGCCAGCGGGTGCGCCGCCGAGGGCACCAGCACGCAGGCATTGCCCATGGCGATCGCCGGCGCCATCACCGAGATCAGCCCCAGAAGCGGCGCCTCGTCAGGGCAGAGCGCGCCGATCACCCCCAGGGGTTCGTTCAGCGCCAGCGCCAGCCCCTTCATCGGCACCGGCTTGGCCGCGCCCTCGTATTTGTCGGCCCAGGCGCCGTAGCTGAACAGCCGCGCGATCGCGGCCTCGACCTCGGCCTCGCCCGAGGTGCCGGTCATCGCCTTCAGCCGCGCGGCGAAATCGCCGGCGCGCGCCGACAGGTTCTCGGCGATGTAATAGAGCACCTGCGCGCGGTTGTGGGCGGTGGCGCGGGCCCAGCCTTTGGCCGCGCGCGCGGCTTCCACCGCGTTGCGGATGTCCTTGCGGCTGCCCTGGCCGACATCGCCCAGTAGCTGGCCCTTCACGCCCCAGACCGGCGTGGAATAGCCGCTGTCGGGCCGCGCCTGCTTGCCGCCGATGTAGAATTTCGGCGTCCGGTCGATGCCCTCGATTTTGGGTTCAGCCGGGGCAGGGTTCGGCGCGGTGGGTTTCAGCGCCCGCGCCTTGCCGGCGGGGCGCAGATAGGCGCTCAGCCCCTCCCAGCCGCCCTCGCGGCCAAAGCCGCTTTCGCGCAGCCCGCCAAAGCCCGCCGCCGCGTCGAACATGTTGGTGCCGTTCACCCAGACGACGCCCGCCGCCAGTTTCGGCGCCATGTCGAGCGCGAGGTTCAGGTTTTCGGTCCAGACCGAAGCGGCCAGACCGTAACGCGTGTTGTTGGCCATCTCCACCGCCTCGGCGGGGGTGCGGAAGGTGGTCGAGACCAGCACCGGGCCAAAGATCTCTTCCTGCATCAGGCGGGCCGAGGGCGAGAGGCCGGTGATCAGTGTCGGCGGATAGAAGCAGCCCTCGGGCACCGCGATCTCGGCGCGATGGGTCTCGCCCTCGGTATTGGCCGCGACCATCTCGGTGATGCTTTGCAGCTGCACCGGGTCGACAACCGCGCCGATGTCGATGCATTTGTCCAGCGGATCGCCGATCCGCAACTGGTTCATCCGCGCGCGCAGCTTGTCGTGAAAGCGCGGCGCGACGCCCTCTTGCACCAAGAGGCGCGAGCCCGCGCAGCAGACCTGACCGCCGTTGAACCAGATCGCATCGACCAGCCCCTCGACCGCGCTGTCGAGATCGCAATCGTCGAAGACGATGTAGGGCGACTTTCCCCCGAGCTCCAATGTCAGCGCGATGCTGCGGCCGGCGGTCGCCTCGCGGATCCGGCGGCCGACCTCGGTCGAGCCGGTGAAGGCGATCTTGTCGACCTCCGCGTCAACCAGCGCGGCCCCCGTGGCGCCATTGCCGGTGACGATGTTGAGCACGCCCGGCGGCAGGCCCGCCTCGCGGCTGATCTCGGCGAAGAGAAGCGCGGTGAGCGGGGTGTATTCGGCCGGTTTCAGCACCACCGCATTGCCCGCGGCCAGCGCCGGCGCGACCTTCCAGGACAGCATCAACAGCGGAAAGTTCCACGGGATGATCTGGCCGCAGACGCCCAGCGGCGCCATCCCCGGGCGTTCGCTTTCCATCAGCTGGGCGAGGCCCGCGTGATAGTAGAAATGCCGCGCGACCAGCGGGATGTCGATGTCGCGGCTTTCACGGATCGGCTTGCCGCTGTCGAGGGTTTCGAGCACCGCGAACAGCCGCGCGTGTTTCTGCACGAGGCGCGCCAGCGCATAGAGGACGCGCGCCCGCTGATGGCCCGAGAGCGCGGCCCATTTCGGCTGCGCCTTGCGCGCGGTGGCCACCGCATGGGCGATATCGGCGTCGCGGCCTTGCGTGACCTCGGCCAGCACCGCGCCGGTGGCGGGGTTCCTGGTGGTGAAAAGCTCGCCCGGCTTGGTGAAGGCACCGTCGATGTAAAGGCCGAAGCGGCGGTCGTGGCGGTCAAGCCAGGCCTGTGCCTCGGCGGCGCTTTCGGGGGCGGGGCCGTAGGACATGGTGTCGAAGATATCGCGGATCGTCATGCCGGATGCCCTTGAGGCGCCGCGCATCCGCCGGGCTTCACCACCCGGCGGGTCGAGGCAGGATACTTGGTCAGGAGCCGCCCCGGCCGTACCGGTCGCGCCCCCAGATCGCCGCCGCAATTCGGGCAGATGCCGCCGAGCGTGTCGCGCGCGCAATCAGAGCAGAAGGTGCATTCGAAGGTGCAGATCATCGCGCCGGGGCGGTCCGGCGGAAGGGGCGTGTCGCAGCATTCGCAGCTTGGGCGCATTTCGAGCATTCTCTTACCCCATCGCATGGCGGTTGGCGGCCGAATAGCGGCCGGTGACATGGTGTTCCAACTGGCGCTCGATATCGCCCAGAAGTGAGGAGGCGCCGAAACGGAACAGATCTGGCTGCAGCCAGGGCAGGCCGAGTTCCTCCTTCAGCAGCGACAGGTAGACCAGCGCGTCCTTGGCCTTGGAAATCCCGCCCGCGGGCTTGTAGCCCACCTTGTAGCCGGTGGCGGCCTCATACTCTCGGATCGCGCGGATCATCGTCAGGCTGACTGGCAGGGTGGCGTTCACGCCTTCCTTGCCGGTCGAGGTCTTGATGAAATCCGCGCCCCCCATCATGCACACTAGACTGGCGCGCGCGACGTTGCGCAGCGTGCCCAATTCGCCGGTCGCGAGGATCGCCTTCACATGCGCCGCACCCGCCGCCTCGCGCATTTCGCGCATCTCGTCGTATAGCGCCTGCCAGTTGCCGGTCAGGACATGGCGGCGCGAGATGACGATGTCGATCTCATCGGCCCCGGCGCGCACGCTTTCGCCGATCTCGGCGATGCGCAGCCGGTAGGGCGACAGCCCCGCGGGAAAGCCGGTGGACACTGCGGCTACGGGGATGTTGGTGCCCTCCAGCGCGCGCACCGCCGTGCCCACCATCTCGTGGTAGACGCAGACGGCGCCGGTGGTCAGCCCTTCCATCCCCAGCGCGGCCAGAAGGTCTGGCCGCACCGGCTGACGCGCCTTGGCGCAGAGGCGGCGGACGCGGCCCTCGGTGTCGTCGCCGGCCAGGGTGGTCAGATCGATCAGGCTGATGGCCTTGCACAGCCAGGCCGCCTGGTAATCTTTCTTGACCGAGCGGCGCCCCGGCAGGCTGGCGGCGCGGCGTTCGATCGCCGGGGTGTTGGCCTGCACCGCGGCGATCCAGTCGAGATCGAGCGCGCGGCCCGGATTGCGGGCATGGGTGACTTGGGGAAGCTGCGCGGCACGGGTGGCCGGGGCGGTCGCGGGGCTGGTGGGCATCATTTTTTCCTCGGGCAGGAGGCGAAACTCGCATGCGGCGCCGGGCTTGGCAAGATTGACGCGGCGGCCCTTCCCGGGGTCGACGGAAAGAGCGGATCGGCCTTATGTCCAATGCGTCTGCGCGCCCCCGGGCAGCGCCTGGCGGGCGGCAAGCGGGGCCTCATAGGCCAAGCCCTCGGCATCGCAGAAGGCCACGATCCAGGCGTCGTCCATCAGCAGGAAATCCAGCACCGCACCTAGGAATGAAGGGTCGCCCGCGGCTTCCCTGATCTCGGTCACGTCGGCGCCGGTCGCGCCAAGAAAGGTCTGCAGCAGGTCGTCCTGGACCGCCAGCCACGCCAGTGCACGCAGGCCCAGCGTCTCGGCGCCCTCTCGCGTAATCATGATGTGCTCCGTTCAATCTTAGTGATTGGAAAGGAATTCTTAACCTATCGGGCGGAATCTGGGCAGGCAAATCGGTAAACTCAAGGACGGAATCATATCGTGTCCGGCAACATCCTGATTGTCGACGGCGTCGCGACCAGCCGCATCGTGCTGAAGGCCCGGCTTAGCCAGGCTTTCTATGCGATCGTGCAGGCCGTGGATGGCTGCGCGGGGCTGAAGCTGGCGCGCAGCGAGCGGCCGGATGTGGTGCTGCTCGACCACAGCCTGCCGGATATGGATGGCGCCGAATTCTGCGAAAGGCTGCGCGCCGATCCGGCGACCGCCACGCTGCCGGTGGTGATGCTGGGCGCGCGGGAGCATCCCGAGGACCGGCTGGCCGCGCTGCAGGCGGGGGCGGACGATTATCTGACGAAGCCGGTGAACGAGGCGCTGCTGTTGGCGCGGCTCCGAAGTCTGGTTCGCACCGGCGAGATCGAGGCCGAATTGCAATTGCGCGACGATACCTGCCGCGAGCTGGGCTTTGCCGAGGTTGAAGTTGGTCCCGAAAAGCCGGCGCGTGTCGCCCTGGTGGCCGACGCGCAGGCGGAGGGCGTGGTTTGCCGCACCGCGCTGGCCGCGCAACTTGATGCGGCGGTCGATCTGTTGCCCCGCTCGGCCGTCCTGTCGGGCTTGCCGGGGCAGCCCGTCGCGGATGTCTTTGTCCTGGCTGTTGGGGCTGGCGTGGGTCCGGGGCTTGGCAGCGTGGCGGGGGCGCTGGACGTGATGTCGGAACTGCGCTCGCGGGCCGCGACGCGCCATGCGGCGATACTGGTGGTGCTGCCCCGGGGCGGGCCTGCTGCGGCGGCAATGGCGCTGGACCTTGGGGCAGGTGACGTGGTCACCGGCCCTTTCGATCCGGTTGAGGTCTCGTTGCGTCTGGGGCAGCTGATCGCGCGCAAGCGCCGGATGGAACGGCTGCGCGCCTCGGTCAGCCGGGGGCTGCGGCTTGCAGTCACCGATCCGCTGACCGGGCTTTACAACCGCCGTTACGCACTGCCGCATCTGGCGCGGATCGCCGAACGCGCCAGTGGCAGCGGCCGGCGCTTTGCGGTCATGGTGCTGGATCTCGACCGCTTCAAGCGGATCAACGACACCTGGGGCCATTCTGCCGGTGATGAGGTGCTGGTGCGGGTGGCCGAACGTCTGGCACAAAACCTGCGTGCGGGGGATTTGCTGGCCCGCATCGGCGGCGAGGAATTTCTGGTCGTGCTGCCCGATGCCGGACTGCCGACCGCCCAGCATCTGGCAGAGCGCCTGTGCCATCTGATCGAGGCCGAGCCGGTCCTTTTGCCGGGCGGTGTCGAGATCACCGTGACCATGTCGATCGGCCTGGCGATCGGCGACCCGTCCCAGCCCGGCGGCACCGACGGGCGCGACCTTCTGGACCGCGCCGACCACGCTCTTCTGGCCGCCAAGGCCGAGGGGCGCAATCAGGTGACGATCGATCGCCCCGCCGCCTGACGCCCGGTAGGGCGGGCTTTTGCGCGCGGCTCACAGCCGCGCTGGGAAAGCCACGCACCGCGCCGAACTGTCATCATCGATCCGGCGATGAGGACGGGGGGGGGGGCGCCGACATCCGCGATGGGGGCGAAACCGCCTGTCCGATGTCTTCCGCTCGCCGCCGGGCGGGCGCTTGTAACCCGCGATCTTCTGCGACACTGTGGCGAGAGGCGCGGAAACAAGCGCGGAAAGACCTGTCGATGCCGGAACCCCTTGTCCTGATCCCGGGCATGATGTGCGATGCGCGTGCCGTCTGGCACCAGATGATCGCGCTTTCATCCCGGCGTGCCGTGATGTGCGCGCCGCCGGTCCGCGGTACCTCGATCGAGGAGATGGCCCAGGATATCCTGGCCGGGCTGCCGCCCCGTTTCGCGCTGGCCGGGCAGGGGTTGGGGGCGAATGTCGCGCTTGAGATCCTGCGCCGCGCGCCCGACCGGGTCAGCCGGCTGGTGCTGATCGCCTTCTCGGCGCAGGCGGAACCCACCTCGGAGGCCGTCGCGCGAGAGCCGCGGATCGTCGGCGTTCAGGCCGGGCGGCTGCCCGCCGTGGTCGCCGAGGAACTGCCCATGACCTGGCTTGCCGATGGCGACGCGCGGCAGGAAATCCACGACATGGTGCGCGACATGGCGCTGACCCTGGGTGAGGGGGCTTTCGTGCGTCAGAGCCGCGCGATGCAGCGCCGCCCCGATCAGCAGGCCGTGCTGCGCCGCGCCAATCTGCCCGCGCTGGTGATCTGCGGCGCCGACGATCCCGCCACCCTGCCGCGGCGCCATCGCTTCATGGCCGAGCTGATGCCGCAGGCGCGCTGCGTCGAGATCGTGCTGTGCGGTCATCTGCCGACGATGGAGCAGCCCCGGGTTCTGACCGACATCCTCGACGAATGGCTGGCCGAAGACAGCGGCTAGGCGCCCCGATGGCGCCCGGCCAGGCGGCGCTTCAGGACGACACCGCGCGCACCTTCGGGGTGCTGGCACTTTGGTTGGCGTCGATGAAATCCAGCACCAGCGGGCGGATGTTGTTGCGCCAGGATTTGCCCGCGAAAATACCGTAATGGCCTGCGCCCGGCTCGACATGGCTGGCCTTCTTCTCGTCCGGCAGCCCGGTGCAAAGGCCGAGCGCTGCGATGCATTGGCCGGGCGCCGAGATGTCGTCGTTCGCGCCCTCGACCGTCTTCACCGCGACCCGGGTGATCTTGCCCATATCCACCCGCTTGCCCGCCACCACGAATTCGTTCAGCGCGACCTCGCGGTTCTTGAAGATCCGCTCCACGGTGGAAAGGTAGAACTCGGCCGTCATGTCCATCACCGCCAGGTATTCGTCATAGAAGCGGTTATGGGCGTCGGACTCTGACGACTCGCCCTTCGCCTCGCTCACGATCTGGTCGAAGAAGGCCTTGCCATGGCGGTCGGCATTCATCGAGATGAACGAGGTCAGCTGCATGAGCCCCGGATAGACCGGCCGGCCGACGCCCGCATATTTCATCCCCACCCGCTGGATCGCCAGATGTTCAAGCTGGCCCATCGTCACCCGGCGGCCGAAATCGGTCACTTCGGTGGCCGCCGCGTCGGGGTCGATCGGGCCGCCGATCAGCGTCAGGGTATGGGGCTGGGCCTCGGGCTCTTCCTCGGCCAGATAGGCGGTGGCGGCCAGCGTCAGCGGCGCCGGCTGGCAGACCGCGATCACGTTCAGGTCGGGGCCCAGATGGCGCATGAACTCGACCAGGTAGAGGGTGTAATCCTCTACATCGAACTTGCCTTGCGACACGGGGATATCGCGGGCGTTCTTCCAGTCGGTGATATAGACCTCGTTGTCGACGATCAGGCTTTTCACGGTCGAGCGCAGCAGCGTGGCGTAATGGCCCGACATCGGCGCGACCAGAAGGATGCGGCGCTTGCAGGGCTTGCGGCCCGACACCTTGAAATGGATCAGGTCGGCGAAGGGCTTGTCGACCAGCGTCTCGATCGAGACCAGGTGATCGCGCCCGTCCTCGCCGGTGAAGGTGCGGATGCCCCAGCTGGGTTTGGCCACCATGCGCGAAAAGGCGCGCTCGGTCACCGCGCCCCAGGCGGCGGTCAGGTTGACCATCGGGCTGGGGATCATGCCGAACATCGGGTAAGCTGCCAGCGCGCGGGCCGATGCGCCCATCCATTCGTTGGTATTTCGCGCCGTCTCCATCAGATCGTAGGTCATCAGGTTCTTCATTGCTGATCCTTTCCCAAGGCTGCTCCCCCCTTGGCGCGCAATCGTCGCTTTCGCCCCTGTGGCCCGCGCGATATGCTGCAGGGCGACACGATACGGGGGAAAGGTTAAGATGACAACTGATGATGCAGACGCAGCATCCAGCCTGGATCGTCTGAATGCCAATCTTTCCAAGGTGGATGAACTGTCACGACGCCTGGCTTCCGTGCTGGCGCAGAAAAAGCAGATCCCCACCGCGCTGCAGGGCCCGGGGCAGGATCTCTTCGCCAAGGCGGCGGCGGCCTATATGGCCGAGATGATCCAGAACCCCTCGAAGATCATCGAACAGCAGGTGAGTTACTGGGGCAAGACCCTGAAACATTACGTCGAGGCGCAGGAACGGCTGGCCAAGGGCACACAGGCCACCGCGCCCGACCCGGCCGGCCCCGACCGGCGGTTCTCGAACCCGCTGTGGGAGGCCCACCCATGGTTCAGTTTCATCAAGCAGCAATATCTGATGAATTCCGAGGCGGTCGAGAACGCGGTGCAGGCGCTTGACGATCTGGAGCCGCGCGACCGCAAGCGGGTGGAATATTTCTCGCGCCAGATCCTTGACATGATGTCGCCCACGAATTTCCTCGGCACCAACCCGGATGCGCTGGAGCGCGCGGTCGAGACCGACGGCGAGTCTCTGGTGCACGGGCTTGAGAATCTGGTGCGCGATCTTGAGGCCAACCAGGGCGACCTGCTGGTGACGCTGGCCGACCGCGACGCCTTCAAGGTGGGTGAGAACCTGGCGACGACGCCGGGCAGCGTGGTGTTTCGCAACCGGATGCTGGAGCTGATCCAATATGCGCCGACCACCGAGAAGGTACACAAGACCCCGCTGATCATCTTCCCGCCCTGGATCAACAAGTTCTACATCCTCGATCTGAAGCCCCAGAACAGCCTGATCAAGTGGATCGTCGATCAGGGCTATACGCTGTTCGTGGTCAGCTGGATCAACCCCGACACCAGCTACGCGGAAATCGGCATGGATGATTACGTTCAGGACGGCTATCTGGCTGCCTTCGACGCGGTGAAGGAGATCACCGGCGAGAAGAAGTTGAACGCCGTCGGCTATTGCATCGCCGGGACCACGCTGGCGATGGTCATGGCGCTGCTCGACAAGCGCCGCAAGAACCCGGTGAAATCGGCGACCTTCTTCACCACGCTCACCGATTTCTCGGACCAGGGAGAGGTGGGGGTGTTCCTGTCGGACGATTTCGTCGACGGGATCGAGAACGAGGTGGCGCAGAGCGGATTGCTGCGCTCGTTCTATGTGTCGCGCACCTTCTCCTTCCTGCGCTCGAACGATCTGATCTACCGGCCCGCGATCAAGAGCTACATGATGGGCGAGGCCCCGCCCGCCTTTGATCTGCTTTACTGGAACGGCGACAGCACCAACCTGCCCGCCAAGATGGCGATGGAATATCTGCGCGGCCTGTGCCAGCAGGACACCTTCGCCGGCAAGGGTTTCGAGATCCGCGGGGAGAGCGTGCGCATATCGGACGTCAAGCTGCCGGTCTGTGCCGTGGCCTGCGAGACCGACCATATCGCCGCCTGGAAATCGAGCTTCAACGGCATCAAGCAGTTCGGATCGTCCGACAAGTCCTTCATTCTGGCGCAGTCGGGCCACATCGCGGGGATCGTCAATCCGCCCGCGAAGAACAAGTACGGCCATTACACTGGGGCCCCGCCGGCGGGCGCGCCCGAGGATTGGCAGCAGGCGGCTGCGTTCCACAAGGGAAGCTGGTGGCCGCAATGGCAGGCCTGGCTTGCGCAGCACTCGGGCGCGATGGTGAAGGCGCGCGCGCCCGGCGATTCGGGGCAGCCGGTGCTGGGCCTCGCGCCGGGGACCTATGTGACTGCGCAGCCGAACGGCTGACAAGCTTCCCTACCGTCAGTATATTTGCTGCATCGCAGCAATATGACTTGAAATGCTGCAGTGCAGCATGTATATTCTTGGACAGGACGAAACGCGGACCGCATCCACCATGACTGATGGTCCGGTCCGGCCCCGCGGGGCCGCCCGCGATTTGAAGACACACAGGAGTATCCTCGATGGTTACCAAGACCCAAGACTACACCAAGGTCATGCAGGACATGATGCAGGCTTTCCCGATCGACACCTCGGCGTTCCAGGACGCCTTCAAGTCGACCGCTTCCTTTGGCGAGAAGATCGCCAAGGTCACCCTCGACGCCGCCGAGAAATCGGCCGAGATCTCGAACAAATGGACCAAGGACACCCTGGCCAAGTTCGGCGAAGTCTCGAAGGCCAAGACGGAGCCGACCGACTATAGCAAGTCGATGACCGAATTCGCCTCGTCCTCGGCCGAAATGGCTGCGGAAAATCTGGCAGCCTTCGCCGAAGTGGCGAAGAACGTGCAGATGGAAACGGTCGAGCTGATGCTTGCCGCCGGCAAGGACATGCAGGAAGACGCGACCTCCGCGGTCAAGAAGGCGACCACGGACGCGACCGCCGCTGCCAAGAAAGCCAGCGCCGCGGCGAAGTAATCGCACGAGATCGCGACCACGCCGGAATCCTCCTCCCGCCGGCGCGCGACGCGGATGGGCGGGCCCTTGTTGGCCCGCCCTTTCCTTTTATGCTGCACTGCCCTAATCTTCGCGGTCAGTGCAGAAAAACCGGGAGGGGTGTGTGATGGCTGAGGGTGACAAGCCGCTTCTGATCAAGCGCTACGCAAGCCGACGACTCTACAACACCGAGACCAGCGACTACGTCACCTTGGACGACATCGCCAAGTTCATCCGGGCCGGGCGCGAGGTGCAGATCATCGATCTGAAATCCGGCGACGACCTGACCCGGCAATATCTGCTGCAGATCATCGCCGAACATGAAAGCAAGGGCGAAAGCGTCCTGCCGATCACCGTGCTGAACGATCTGGTGCGCAGCTACACGAGCAATGCGCAAAGCGTGGTGCCGCAATTCCTGGCGGCCTCGTTCGAGATGCTGCGCGACAGCCAGTCGAAGATGCTGGAAAAGTTTGGCACCATGCCCAATCCGATGGTGGGCGTGCCCGGTTTCGAGGCGATGCAACGCCAGCAAGAGGCTTTCCTGAAATCCATGATGGGCGGCTGGACGGCGGGCGCGACCGGCCCGGCGCCGGGCGACGCCGCGACCGAGGACGACAAGGACGCCGAACTGCGCAAGATCAAGCAGCAGCTTGCCGACCTGCAGTCGAAACTGTCGAATCTTTAGGCCCCTGATCGCGGGGCGCGTCGCACGTCACGTGCCCCCCGGGCGCGCATCGCACCTCATGACCCCCGGGCGCGCGTCCGTCAGATGCGGCGCGCGCCCGGAAGATCCGGCAAGGCGTCAGGCGACTTCGGCAAAGACCTTCTTCAGCGCCTTTTCCAGTTTGTCGAACATCTCGTCCATCTGGGCGGGCGTCATGATGAACGGCGGGCACAGCACGATCGCCTGACCCAGCGGCCGGCAGATCAGCCCCATATCTGTGCAGGTGTTGGCGATCCGCTCGGAAACGGAAAGCGATCCGTCGAAGGGTGTCTTCGTGGCCTTGTCCTTCACCGCCTCCAGCGCGCCCATTAGCCCCTTGCCGCGCCATTCGCCGATATTGGGGTTCTCGGCCAGCCGCGCCATGCCCGCCTCAAATTGCGGGATCAGGCTGCGGACGTTCTCGGCCAGCCCCTCGTTCATGATCACGTCGATCGCCTTCAGCGCGACCGCGCAGCCGACCGGATGGCCCGAGGCGGTGAAGCCATGCGGGAATTCCTCGATCGCCTCGGCGGCGGCCTGCACCCGGTCGCCCAGTTCGGGCCCCAGGATCACCGCGCCCATCGGGAAGTACCCCGCCGTCAGGTTCTTCGAACTGATGATCGCGTCGGGCATGAAGTCGTAGGTTTCGCAGCCCCAGGTGTTGCCGGTGCGGCCGAAACCGGTGATCACCTCGTCGGCGATCAGCGGAATGCCGTAGCGCTTCAGCACCTTCTGCACCGCCTGGAAATAGCCCTTCGACGGCGGGATCACCCCACCCGCGCCCATCACCGGTTCCGCGAAGAAACCGGCGATCGTGTCGGGGCCTTCCTTGATGATCGTGGCTTCCAGCTCGCGCGCCAGGCGCTCGGTGAACTGTTCCTCGGTCTCGCCCGCCGCGCCGAAGCGCCAGTAATGCGGGCAGCCGACATGGATGAAGCCCGGCAGCGGCAGGCCGAAGACCGAATTGTAGGGCTTGCCGGTCATCGAGGCCGAAACGGCGGTGACCCCGTGGTAGGAATTGATCCGGGTAAGGATCTTGCGCCGCTGCGGATTGCCCTCGGCGGCGCCCAGGAACCACAGGATCTTGACCATCGTGTCGTTCGCCTCGGAGCCGGAGTTGGTGTAGAAAACCCGGCCCTTCTCGAACGGAGAGACCTCGACCAGCTTCTCGCTCAGCATCACCGTCTGGTCCGACATCCGCCCGAAGAAGGCGTGATAGCCGGGGAAACGGTCGTATTGGGCCTTGGCGGCCTCGGCCAGACCGGGGTGATCGAAGCCCGCGACCATGTTCCACAGGCCCGAGTTCGCATCCAGATATTCGCGGCCATGGATGTCGTAGACATAGGGGCCCTTGCCATGGGTCACGATAACGGCGCCGCGTTCGTGGACCGAAGGCAGATCGGTGAAGCCGTAAAGCGAATTGCTGTCGGCACGCGATTCCCAGCTATTGGGCGAATCGTCCCGCATGATCCTGTCCTTTCCAAACTGAACTTTGGCGTCACGCTATCCGGGCGCCGGGCCGGGTGCAATCTGCGCCGCACGGCGCAAGGCTCAACGCCGGTGCGGCGGGCAAACTGCCCGGGTTTCGGGCGTCTCATCGGCGGTTTGCCGCAGCCCGCCCCGGGATTGCGCGCTCGCCACCGCTGATTGTGCGGGCGCGGCATCCGGGCTAGCCTGCCGCACGGGAAACGACCCCGAATGAGGTCGCAAACGAAAGAAGGAGCCCCGCAGATGGCCGAAACGCAGGGGCGTCTGACGCTTTGGGGGATCGAGGTTTTCCTGATCACCGCAGATGAGGGCACGGCCTCGGCCGCGGCCAAGCGGCTGGGGGTGTCGGTTTCGGGAATCAGTCAGCAGCTTGCGGCGCTGGAGGCGGCGCTGGGGGCGGATCTTTTCGACCGTTCGGCGCGGCCCTTGCGGCTGACGCCCGCGGGCGAGATGTTCTGCCGCCGCGCCCGGGTGATTGCCAACGAGGCCGCCGAGGCGCGGGCGGAACTGGCGCTGGGCGATCTGTCGGGGCTGACCCGCTTTCGCCTGGGGATGATCGAGGATTTCGATTCCGACGTGACGCCGGGGCTGCTGGCGGCGATGGCGCAAGAGCTGAAGGGTTGTCAGTTCCTGCTGGAAACCGGTCCCAGCCATCGGCTGCTCGATCAACTCGACATCCGGGCGCTGGACATGGTGGTCAGCGCCGAAACCGGCCCCGCCGCTGCGTGGATGGAGGTGCATCCGCTGCTGTCCGAACCTTTCGTCGTCGCCGCCCCGCGCGGCGCGGTCGATCCCGGCGGCGATGTGCTGGCGCAATTGCGGGCGCTGCCGCTGATCGTCTATTCCACCCGCCACGCGATGGGTCGCCAGATCGCCGCGCATCTGGCACGCGAAGAGATGCGTCTGGCCCATCGGTTTGAACTGGACAGCTATCACGCGATCATGGCGATGGTGTCCGAGGGGCTGGGCTGGACCATCCTGACGCCGCTGGGCTATCTGCATGCCGCGCGATTTCGCGACCACGCAGATGTGCTGCCGCTGCCGTTTGCGCCGATGTCGCGGCGCATATCGCTTGGCGCGCGCCGCGGGGTGCTGCGCGACATGCCCGCCGAGGTGGCCGCGCGGCTGCGGACCCTGCTGCAAGAGATGGTCGTGACCCCGACGCTGCGCCGCCTGCCCTGGCTGGAGGGCGAGCTGAAAGTGCTTTGACGGGGCCCCGGGCCCGCGTCACGTGCCGTAGGCGCGGGCCTCACCCTTCACCGCGTCCGCCGCGGCGATCAGTGCGCCGGCGATGAAGTCGAGATCCGCGCGCGCCAGCCGGGCGGGCAGGCGCACATCGCAGGCCCGCATCAGCATCGCCCGGGTCTGGGGCAGTTCCGGCGCCGCGCCCAGAAATTCCCAGTTCCAGAAGGCGCGGGCGTTGTCCTCGCTTAGCCCGAAGACCTGGACCGAGACGCCGCGCGCCTTGGCGGCGGCCTGGAAGGCGCGGGCCTCGTCGTCGCTCTCGAATCCCTCCAGATTGAACTGAATCGAATCCGGCGCGCGTTCCTCCGGTGCCAGCGCCGGCGGCACCGACAGCCAGGGCGAGGCGTTCAACAGCCCCGCCACATGGTCGTGGTTCGCCCGCCCGTCGCGGACCCGGCGCGCCACCTCGGGCAGCTGCGCGCGCACCAGCACCGCCGAGAGGTTGTTCATTCGCATGTTGTAAAGCGGCAGCTTGTTTTGCCAGTGATGGAAGGAGTTCTGCATCCCCGGATGTTTCTTCCAGTTATGCTCATAGGCGCCCGACATGATGATCGCGCGGGCCGCGATCTCAGGGTCGTCGGTCACCAGAATCCCGCCCTCGCCGGAATTCACCAGCTTATAGGATTGGAAGCTGAAGCAGCCCACGCGCCCCAGCGTGCCGATCTTGCGCCCATGCCAGAGCGTGCCCAGCGAATGCGCCGCATCCTCGATCACCGGCACGCCGCGCGCTTCCGCAAGGGCCAGGATCGCGTCCATGTCCGAGGTATGGCCGCGCATGTGGCTGATCAGGACGGCGGAAATCGTGTCGTCCAGCTTGGCCGCGACATCGGCCAGATCGAGGCGGAAATCCGCGCCGACCTCGGCCAGCACCGGCACGCAATCGGCATGCACCACGGCCGAGGGCACGGCGGCGAAGGTGAAGGCCGGGATCAGCACCCGCGCCCCCGCCGGCAGATCCAGCGCCTTGAGCGTCAGGAACAGCGCCGCCGAGCAGGACGAGACCGCCAGCGCATAGCGCGTGCCCATCATCTCGGCGAATTCGGCCTCCAGCAGGGAAACCGGCGCGTTGTCAGTGGTGTAGCGGAACAGATCGCCCGTGCTCAGCAGCCGCTCGATCTCGGCGCGGGCGGCCTCGGGGATCGGCTCGGCATCGTAGACATTGGGGGGCGGTGTCATGTTTCACCTTTCCTGAAAGTAGATTTCAGGAATATCGTAAGGCCCCGGCGAAGATGTTGCGAGTAAATTTTCCCCGTACGGCGATCACATGCCGATGCGGTCGCGCAGGGCGAACCAGCTCATCGCCAGGGCGAGCAGCGGATAGCGCAGCGTCACGCCGCCCGGGAAGGCGGGCATCGGCAGCCGCGCCATCAGATCGAAATCGCCCGCCTGGCCGGCCACCGTCTCGGCCAGGATCTTGCCGGCGATCACGGCCAGCGCCACCCCGTGCCCGGAATAGCCCGAGGCCGACAGGATCGTGCGGTCGCGCCGATAGAAGCAGGGCAGGCGGTTCATGGTGATGCCCAGCGTGCCGCCCCAAGCATAATCGATGCGCAGGTCGCGCAGCTGCGGATAGACATCAAGCATCGGGGCGCGGACCTTGGCGGCGATGTCGCGCGGAAAGCGGTAGCCATAGCTTTCGCCGCCGCCGAACAGCAGGCGCCCGTCCTCGGACTTGCGCCAGTAATTCACCACGAAGCGGCTGTCATAGGCGGCCGTGTTCGAGGGCAGGATCTCGGCCCGGCGGTCGCCCAGCGGCTCGGTCGCGATGACGAAATTGTTGATCGGCATGACCCGGCGGGCGACCTGGGGTTCCAGCCCGCCAAGATAGCCGTTGCAGGCCAGGATGACATGCTCGGCTTGCACCTCGGCGCCGTCCAGCAGCACCAGATGCGGCGGGCCGGCGCGCAGGCTGGTGACTTCGCTTTGCTCGAAGATCCGGGCGCCGGCCTCGGTCGCGGCCCTGGCCAGGCCGAGGGCGAAGTTCAGCGGATGGATATGGCCGGCGCCCCAGTCGACCTCGCCGCCGGCATAGGCATCGGATCCGGTCAGATCGGCGATGCCGGTGCGGTCCAGCGCCTCGATCCGGTCGTAGCCATAATCGCGCGACAGCCGTTCGGCGTAATCGTGGGTTTCGGTCACCTCGATCTTGTGGCGGCAGGCGATGGCGACGCCGTCGTGAAAGGGGACCGGCATGTCATGTTCGGCGATCAGGTCGCGGATCAGCTGCTTGGCGTCCTCGGCCATCTGCCACAGGCGGCGCGCGTCGTCGCGGCCCACCAGCTTTTCGATCCGGTCCTGACCCAGCCGCTGACCCGATCCGACCTGTCCGCCGTTACGCCCCGAAGCGCCGAAGCCCACGCGCTGGGCCTCCAGCACCACGACATCCAGCCCGGCCTTGGCCAGATGCAGCGCCGCCGAAAGCCCGGTGAAACCGGCGCCGACGATGCAGACATCGGCCTTCACCGCGCCCTGCATTGCAGGCCGCGGGTCCGCCGAGGTGGCGGTCGCGGCGTACCAGCTGCCGGGATAGACGCCGGGTTTGTCGTTGGCGTGCAGAAGGTTCATACGTTCAGCAGCAGATGCTCGCGTTCCCAGGGGCTGATGACCTGAAGGAACTCTTTGTATTCATTGCGCTTCACGGATTCGTAGACGGCGCAGAAGTCGGCCCCCAGAACGTCGCGGACGGGGGCGCTGGCGGCCATCGTATCCAGCGCATCGCCCAGGTTCGTCGGCAGCTCGTCGATCCCCATATAGGCATCGCCCATGAATTGCGGCCGCGGGTTGATCGCCTCCTTCAGCCCCAGATAGCCGCAGGCCAGCGAAGCCGCGATGCCCAGATAGGGGTTGCAATCCATCCCCGCCAGGCGGTTTTCGACCCGCCGCGCCTCTGGCCCCGAGATCGGCACCCGGATGCCGGTGGTGCGGTTGTCGCGGCCCCATTCCAGATTGATCGGCGCGGCGAAATCCGGGACGTAGCGACGGTAGCTGTTCACATAGGGCGCCAGCAGCGCGATCACTGCCGGCAGGTGGCGTTGCATCCCGGCGATGAAATGCAGGAAGGCCGGAGTCTCGCCCCCCTCGGCATCCGAGAAGATGTTCCGGCCGGTCTCGATATCGACCACCGAATGGTGGATATGCATGGCGCTTCCCGGCTCACCCTCGATCGGTTTTGCCATGAAGGTGGCGAAGCAATCGTGGCGCAGGGCGGCCTCGCGGATCAGGCGCTTGAAGTAGAATACCTCATCGGCCAGCCGCACCGGATCGCCATGGTTGAGGTTGATCTCGATCTGGCCGGCGCCGCCTTCCTGCAGGATGCCGTCGATCTCGAAGCCCTGGGCCTCGGCGAAATCGTAGATGTCGTCGATCACCGTGCCGTATTCGTCGACCGCCGACATCGAATAGGCCTGTTTCGCCGCCGCGCGGCGGCCGGTGCGGCCCATCGGCGGGATGATCGGCTGGTTCGGGTCGATGTTGCGCGCGACCAGGAAGAATTCCATCTCGGGAGAGATCACCGGGCGCCAGCCCTCGGCCTCATAGAGCCCCAGCACCCGGCGCAGCACGTTGCGCGGCGCATAGGGGATGGGGACGCCTTGCTGATCCTGCGCGTCATGAATGATCTGCAGCGTCCAGTCCGCCGTCCAGGGGGCGGCGGTGGCGGTGGTCAGATCGGGGACCAGCACCATGTCGGGCTCGGTGAAGTCGCCCACCGGGTTTTCGGCCCATTCGCCGGTGATGGTCTGAAGGAAGATCGAATTCGGCAGAAAGAAGCTGTCCTGACGCGCGAATTTCGAGGCCGGCATCGCCTTGCCGCGGGCCACGCCCGCGATGTCCGAGACGATGCATTCGACCTCATCGAGGCGGCGCTCTGCGACATATTCGCGTGCCGCTTCGGGCAGTTTCTCGATCCAGTCCTGGGGGGTCGCCATGTTTGGGGTCCGATCCGTGAAAGTCAGGCCGTGGCCCGGGCCTGGGTGAAGAAGGCCGCGATGTCGCGCGCGACGGACAGATCGTCCAGCGGCGCGCCCAGACGCGCGGTGGCCTCGGTCAGCCGCGGCGCGGGCACCACGCCGGGGCCGCGGGTCTCGATCAGGCCCTGGACGAAATCGTCGCGGAACTCGGGATGCGGCTGCACTGTCCAGATCGTGTCGCCATAGGCCAGCGCGGCATTGGCGCAGAACGGAGAGCTGCCTACCTGCCGCGCGCTCTCGGGCGCCCGGGTGACCTGATCCTGATGCCAGGCGTTCAGGGTGACCTTGCGGCCCTGGAAGTCATAATCCTGCGGGCCGACGGCCCAGCCGCCGGGGAATTTCTCGACCTTGCCGCCCAGGGCCTGGGCGATGATCTGATGGCCAAAGCAGATGCCCACCATCGGCACGCGCGCGGCGTGGACGGCGCGGATGAACTCCTCCAGCGGGGCGATCCAGGGATGATCCTCATAGGCGCCATGGCGCGAGCCGGTGATCAGCCAGCCGTCGGCGGCCTCGGGGCTTTCGGGAAGGTCCATGTCGATCACCCGCCAGGTGCGGAAGGTGAAGCCATGCCCCGCCAGCAGGCGTTCGAACATGGCGGGGTAGTCGCCGCTTTGCCCGCGCAGGGCTTCGGGCGCTTCACCGGTTTGCAGGATGCCGATCCGCATGATGTGCTCGCAACTTGAGATGGCAAGAGCCTACCTCGGCCCCCCGAGAAGTTACAAGGGGGCGCGAAGGTGCGGGCGGGCACACGCGGCGATGCGCCGGCCCGCACGCGGCCCCCTTGCGGCGGGCCGAGGGCAGGGGCCCGCCCGGGGGCGTGACACCTGCGCCACGGCCCGCCGACAGCTGTGTTTGCCGGTTGGCACGGCTTGGGCGGGCAGCTAGGGTATCGCCGCTAGACAAGGGGTCGGATACCGGCAGATGGACAGACCGGCAGGCGAGGCAGAGCAGTTCTTCAATCAACCCGTTCGCCAGTTGACGACGATGCTGATCGTCGTCGCGCTGGTCGCGGCCGGCGGCTATGTCGCCTGGCCGCGGGTATCGGGTGTGTTCCTTGCCAACCCCTATCTGAACGGGCTGATCTTCTTCGTCTTCCTGGTCGGTGTGGTGTCGTGCTTCCTGCATGTGCTTCGGCTGTTCGCCTCGGTGCGCTGGATCGGCGATTTCATCAACCGCATCCCCGGCCACCAGTTCGTGCGCGTGCCCAGGATGCTGGCGCCGCTTGCGCAATTGCTGCGGGCCCGGGGCGCGCGGTCGCAGATTTCCTCGACCTCGTCGACCTCGATCCTTGATTCCGTCGCGACCCGCATCGACGAGGCGCGCGACATCACCCGCTATCTGATCAACCTGCTGGTCTTTCTGGGGCTGCTGGGCACCTTCTGGGGCCTCGCCACCACGGTGCCGGCGGTCGTGCAGACGATCCAGTCGCTGGCCCCAAAGGAAGGCCAGAGCGCGGTCGAGGTGTTCGGCAATCTGATGGGCGGGCTGCAAAAGCAGCTGGGCGGCATGGGCACGGCGTTTTCCTCGTCGCTGCTGGGGCTGGCCGGCTCGCTGGTGGTGGGCCTGCTGGAGCTGTTCGCCAGCCAGGCCCAGAACCGCTTCTACCGCGAGCTAGAGGAATGGCTGTCCACCATCACCCGGCTCGGCCTTGCCTCGGACGGGGGCGAGGGCGACCATGGGGCGCTGGCGGCGGTGCTCGACCAGATGGCCGAGCAGATGGAGACCCTGCAAACGCTGGTCGCGCGGTCCGAGGAAGGCCGGGCCGAGACCACGGCGCGGCTGGCGTCGGTCACCGGCGCGGTAGAGCTTCTGGTGCGCCGCATGGAATTTGAGCGTCAGGACGCCACCGAAGCCGGCCGGGCCGAGCGCGCCGTCTTCGAACGCATCGCCACCGGGCAGGAGGAGATGGCCCGCCTGATGCGCCGCGAGGCCGAGGCCGGCGGTGCCCAAGGCGGCCTGCAGGGCGATCCGCATGCCGATGCCGAAAGCCGGATGCGGCTGCGCTCGATCGATGTGCAGCTGCTGCGCATCCTCGAAGAGATTTCCGCCGGGCGGCAGGAAAGCATGACCGATCTGCGCGGTGATCTGGCGGCGTTGACCAAGGCGATCCGGGCGCTGTCACGCGCCCCCGTCGCGGAAGGGCGGGGCTAGGCGATGGGGCTGTCTCGGCGGGGAACCAGCCGCGAAGATCCCCCGATCTGGCCGGGTTTCGTCGACGCGATGACCTCGCTTCTGATGGTGCTGATCTTCGTGCTGACGATCTTCATGATCGTGCAGTTCGTGCTGCGCGAGACGATCACCACGCAAGATACCCAGATGGGCCAGCTGAACGCCCAGATCCAGAATCTGGCCGACGCGCTGGGCCTTGAGAAGCGCAAGAATACCGACTTGTCCGACACGCTCTCGGCGGCGCAGCAAAAGGCCGATGAACAGACCTCGCTGATCGCCACGCTCAACAGCCAGCTTGCGGCGAAGTCCAGCGATCTGAGCGCGGCAAAGCTCAAGATCACCGATTTCGAGGCCCGGGTGGCGGGGCTTCTGGCCGACAAGGCCTCGGCCCAGAAGGCCAACGATCAACTGACGGCCAAGCTGGACGATGTCCAGGCGCAGCGCGCAGCGTTGCAGTTGGCCGTCGCCAAGGCCCGCAAGGAGGTCGACGCCCAGGCCGAGGCCGCGCGTCTGGCCGCCGCCCGCGCCGAGGCGATGCAGGCGCTGGTGACAAGCCTGCAAAAGCAGACCGCGGCGAAGGACACCAATCTGGTCGCGCTGGCGGCAGAGCTGTCGGACCAGAAGGACAAGACCCAGGCCCAGGCCGCGCAGGTGGCCAAGCTGCAATCGGACCTGACCGAGGCCCAGAAGGCCAAGCTTGCCGAGGCCGCCGCCGCGCAGGCGCTGCAGGCCAAACTGAAGGGCGCCCAGGACCAGCTGAGCGCGGCCGAGACGCGGCGCCTGGCCGACGCGGCGGCGACGAAGCTTCTGCGTGACAAGCTGAAGAATTCGCAAGATGAGCTGACGGCGATGACGCTGGAGCTGGAGGCGCAGCGCAAGAAGGCCGAGAATACGCTGACCCTTCTGGCCGCAGCGCAGGCGGCAGGCAAGGATCTGAACGCCAAGCTGGCGGCGGCGGTTCTGGCCCAGGATCAGGCGCAGCAGAAGGTCCAGGATCAGACCGCCAAGCTGTCGGCGGCGCTGGCGGCGAAGCTTGCCGCCCAGCAGAAGGCCCAGACCCAGATGACCGAGGCCCAGCAGAAGGCAGTGCTGCTGGCGGCGGCCAACAAGGCGCTGTCGGGTGAGAAGGCGAAATCCGCCGCGGCGTTGCGCAAGATGGCGCTGTTGAACGCCCAGATCTCGGCGCTGCGCACACAATTGTCGAACCTGCAGGGGGTGCTGGATGTCTCGGCCGCGAAGGACGCCAAGAACAAGGTACAGATCCAGACTCTGGGCAGCCAGCTGAACGCGGCGCTTGCCCGGGTCGCGGTGGAAGAAAAGCAGCGCCTGGCGCTGGAAGAGGCCGCGCGCAAGGCCGCCGAGGCGAAGGCGCAGAACCTCGAATCTTACCGCTCGCAATTCTTCGGCAAGCTCCGGCAGGTGCTGAAGGGTCAGCCCGGCGTGCGGATCGTGGGCGACCGCTTCGTGTTCTCCTCGGAGGTGCTGTTTGAGCCAGCCTCGGCCACGCTGTCGCCCGAGGGCCGGAAGCAGATCGCGGGGGTGACCAGGACGTTGCAGACGATCGCCGCCGAGATCCCGCCCAGCATCGACTGGATCCTCGAGGTCGATGGTTTCACCGACGCGACCCCGCTGTCGGGCACCGGCCAGTACAAGGACAATTGGGAACTCAGCCAGGCCCGGGCGCTGTCGGTGGTGCATTACATGATCGATCAGCTTGGCTTCCCGCCCAAGCGCCTGGCGGCGGCGGGCTTTGGTCAGTACCAGCCGGTCACCACGGGCGACACGCCCGAGGCGCGGGCGCAGAACCGGCGCATCGAGCTGAAGCTGACGCAGATGTAGGGGCGGGGCGGGCCATGCGGCAGCGCGCCGCCGCCGATCCTCGCATCTCGGGGCCGGGCCCCTTCTGCAGCTTCTTTCTGGGGTAAATATCCCACGGGGGTCCGGGGGTGTGAAACCCCCGACGCCACGGCCCGCAACCGGCGCGACCGCCCCCGAAATGCAAAACGCCCGGGATTTCCCGGGCGTTTGCCTGTCTCCTGCCGCGCCTATTCCGCGGTCAGCAGCGGCGGTTTGGAGCCGGTGATGCGCGGCTTCTGGGGCTCTTCAAACTCCAGCGCGATGGCGTTGTCCTTGACGCCGACCTTGACCAGGCCCCCCTTCACCAGCTTGCCGAACAGCAGCTCTTCCGCCAGCGGCTTCTTGATGTGCTCCTGGATCACCCGGCCCAGCGGGCGCGCGCCCATCTTGTCGTCATAGCCTTCCTTGGCCAGCCAGGCGGCGGCCTCGTCGGTCAGCTCGATGTTGACGCCGCGGTCGAAAAGCTGGGCCTCAAGTTGCAGCACGAACTTCTCGACCACCCGCAGGATCACGTCGCGCGCCAGCGGCGCGAAGGAGATGACCGCGTCCAGACGGTTACGGAACTCGGGCGTGAAGGTGCGCTCGACAGCTGCCGTATCCTCGCCCTCGCGCCGATCACGCCCGAAGCCGATCGCGGCCTTGGCCATGTCGGCCGCCCCCGCGTTCGATGTCATGATCAGAATCACGTTGCGGAAATCCACCGTTCGGCCGTTGTGGTCGGTCAGCTTGCCGTGGTCCATCACCTGCAACAGGATGTTGTAGACATCCGGATGCGCTTTCTCGATCTCGTCCAGCAGCAGCACGCAATGGGGATGCTGATCCACCCCGTCGGTCAGCATGCCGCCCTGATCGAAGCCGACATAGCCCGGAGGCGCGCCGATCAGGCGCGAAACCGCGTGTTTCTCCATGTATTCCGACATGTCGAAGCGCAGCAGTTCCACCCCGAGGGTGCTGGCCAACTGGTTCGCCACCTCGGTCTTGCCGACACCGGTGGGGCCCGCGAACAGGTAGTTGCCAATCGGCTTTTCCGGTTCGCGCAGGCCCGCGCGGGACAGCTTGATCGCCGAGGCCAAGGCCTCGATCGCCTTGTCCTGCCCGAAGACCACGCGCTTGAGGCTGGCCTCCAGATCCTTCAGCACCTCGGAATCGTCCTTGCTGACGTTCTTTGGCGGGATGCGGGCGATCTTGGCCACCACGGCCTCGATCTCCCTTGGGCTGATGGTCTTGCGGCGCTTCGATTCCGCCACCAGATGCTGCGCCGCGCCGGCTTCGTCGATCACATCGATCGCCTTGTCGGGCAGCTTGCGGTCATGGATGTAGCGCGACGACAGATCCACTGCGGCCCGGATCGCATCGTGGGTATAGCGGATGTCGTGGTGCTTTTCGAAATAGGGCTTCAACCCCAGCAGGATCTTCACCGAATCCTCGATCGAAGGCTCGTTCACGTCGATCTTCTGGAACCGCCGCGCCAGCGCGCGGTCCTTTTCGAAATGCTGGCGGAACTCCTTGTAGGTGGTCGACCCCATGCAGCGCAGCTTGCCGCCCTGCAGCGCGGGCTTGAGCAGGTTCGAGGCGTCCATCGCCCCCCCGCTCGTGGCGCCGGCGCCGATCACCGTGTGGATCTCGTCGATGAACAGGATCCCGTCGGGGTGGTCCTCCAACTCTTTCATGACGGCCTTCAGCCGTTCCTCGAAATCGCCGCGGTAGCGGGTGCCGGCCAGAAGCGAACCCATGTCGAGAGAGAAGATCGTGGCGCCCGCCAGAACCTCGGGGACCTCTTTCTTGACGATCTTCCAGGCCAGGCCTTCGGCGATCGCCGTCTTGCCGACGCCCGGGTCGCCCACCAGAAGCGGGTTGTTCTTGCGCCGCCGGCACAGCACCTGGATGCAGCGCTCGACCTCATGCTCGCGGCCGATCAGGGGATCGACATCGCCCTTGCGCGATTTTGCGTTCAGATCGACGCAATACTTGCCCAGCGCCGATTCCTTGGCGTCTCCGGCCTCGACCTTATGGGCCTCTTCCGTCGGCTGCTCGGCGCCGGTGACGGGGCGGGGCTCGCCGAAATCGGGATCCTTCGCCACGCCATGAGCGATGAAATTGACCGCGTCATACCGGGTCATGTCCTGCTCTTGCAGGAAATAGGCCGCGTTGGATTCGCGTTCGGCGAAGATCGCGACCAGCACGTTGGCACCGGTCACCTCAGAGCGGCCGGAGGATTGCACATGGATCGCCGCGCGCTGGATCACCCGCTGGAAGGCGGCCGTTGGCACGGCCTCGGATCCCTCGATGTCGGTGACCAGGGTCGCCAGATCGTCGTCGACGAAATCGTTGAGCGTCTTGCGCAGCACGTCGAGATCGACCGAGCAGGCCTGCATCACCTTGGCCGCGTCGGGTTCGTCGATCAGCGCCAGAAGCAGATGTTCGAGCGTGGCAAGTTCATGACGACGGGCATTGGCCAGGGCCAGAGCCCCGTGGATGGCTTGTTCGAGCGTGGTCGAGAATGACGGCACTTTGCGTGCTCCTCTCCATATCTGGGCGAGGACGGGTCGAGGCCCGCTCTCACCGTTGCCTCATACATTAGAGTTCGGCTTTATTTCCGTAGCTTCAAGGCTTTTCTCGCCGAAATATGGTAATATTCTGCAAACGCTGAAAATGTGACCGTCAGGCCGCATGTGGCCGGACGCTGGTCAAAAGCGGTCCTTGCGGGCCCGGATTTCGGCGAAAACCTCGGCGTCGGGGGCATCGGCCATCCCGAGCGCCTGCTTGATATGGGGCTGGCCCGCGCGAAGAAAAGGGTTGGTCGCCAGTTCTTCCGACAGCGGTGCCTGCGCGGTGGGCAGCTTTCGCACCCGCATCGAGACCGTGCGGTCGATGCGTGCGATCAGCTCGGCGTTGCCGGGCTCGATAGTGCGGGCGAATTTGGCGTTCGCAAGCGTATAGTCGTGGCCGGAATAGACCACCGTCTCGGGCGGCAGGGCGGTCAGCTTCGACAGGCTTTCCCACATCATTTCCGGCGTGCCCTCGAACACCCGGCCGCAGCCCAGGGCCATCAGGCTGTCGGCGGTGAAGACCGCGGGCCCCGCGGGGAAATGAAAGGCGACATGGCCCAGCGTGTGGCCCGGCACCTCGATCACCTCGGCCAGCATCTCGCCCTCGCCGATGGTGTCGCGCTCTTGCAGCGCGCGGTCCAGCGGCGGCAGCTTGTCGGCCTCGGCCTGCGGCCCCATCACGGTGCAGCCATAGGCGGCGCGCAACGCCTCGACCCCGCCCACGTGATCGTGGTGATGATGGGTGATCAGCAGCGTGTCCAAGCGCCAGCCCCGCGATTTCAGCGTCGCCAGAATCGGGCCGGCCTCGGGCGCGTCGATCAGGCAGCAGCCGCCCGCGCCCTTCACCAGATAGGCATAGTTGTCTTTCAGGCAGGGGATCGTGACGATGTCGAGGGCCATGGCGTTTCCATCTCGCTTGGGTATTCTGTCCCTGAATGTGGAGCGGATCCCCCCGGGGGGCAAGTCGGACACGCGCGGCGTGGGCCGTCGCGCGGGCAGGGGCCGCGGTCGCGCTGTGAGAAAGGGGAACCAGCGGTGCATCTCGACGTGCTCGACCTGCGCAATTTCTACTACCGCACCGGGCTGGGCCGGGCGGCGCAGAAGGCGATCCGCGATCAGGTGACCGGCCTTTGGCCTCGCGCGACGGGCGAGAACGTGGTGGGATTCGGCTTTGCCGTGCCGCTTTTGCGCCCCTACCTGACGGACGCGCGGCGGGTGGTGGCGCTGATGCCCGCGCCCCAGGGGGTAATGCCCTGGCCGGCCGGGCAGCCCAATGTTTCGGTCCTGTCCGACGAGGAAACCTGGCCGCTGGCCACGGGCATGGCCGATCGGTTGATCATGATGCACGGGCTTGAGACCTCGGACAATCCGGCGGCGGTGCTGGAAGAGGCCTCGCGGGTGCTGGCGCCGGGGGGGCGGGCGCTGGTGGTCGTGCCGAACCGCGCGGGCCTCTGGGCGCGGCGCGATGCCACACCCTTCGGCTATGGCCGGCCCTATTCGGCCAGCCAGCTGGAGGGACAGCTGCGCCACCATGGTTTTTCGCCCGAACGGCACCTGTCGGCGCTGTATGCGCCGCCGTTGCAAAAACGCTTCTGGCTGCGCACCGCGCCGGTGTGGGAACGCGTCGGCCGGCGCATCCCGTGGCGTGCCGGTGGGGTGTTGATGCTGGAGGTCTCGAAACAGGCCTTCGCGCCCACGAAACCGGGGCTTGGCGCGGTGGTGCGCCGGCCGCTGAAGGCGCTGGAAGGGATGCCCGCCCCGGGGGTGAAGCCGATCTGAGCGCGCGGCGTGGGGCCGGCGCGCTGTCTGCGACTCGCATCTGCGGGGGCCGGACACCGGGGGAAGGAAAGCCGATTCCGGGCCCGCTGGCAGCGACGTGCCGTCGCAGTTGCGTGAGCCGCGCCTTTCTCCTTGTAAAACATGTGTCAGCTGCTCACCGGCTCGTGAGCAATGTGGTTGCGAGGCCGTGTTACCTCTGCTAAACCCACGCCGGATTTGAAGATACATGCCCGGCGTGTATCTTGGGGAGGCTACTGCATCGCGCGACACGCGCCCGGACAGGCACCGGGATGGGTTACTGCGAGGCGGGGCCAAGACAGCGGAAGGTTAAACGTGTCCGAACCAGCCTCGATCTCGTCCGGTATCGCCGCGCGCTATGCGACGGCGATTTTCGAACTGGCCCGCGAAGAAAAGGCCCTGCCGAAACTGGAAAATGACGTGGATGCGCTGGATGGCGCGCTGAAGGATAGCGCCGAGCTGCGCGACCTAATCTCGTCGCCGGTCTATACCCGCGCGCAGCAGGCCGCCGTGATCGGCGCGGTGGCGCAGAAGATGGGGCTGGCCGAGCTGACCGCCCATTCGCTGGGCCTGATGGCCGGGAATCGCCGCCTGTTCGTGCTGCCCTATCTGATCGCGCAACTGCGCGCCCGCATCGCCGAGGAAAAGGGCGAGGTCGTGGCCGAGGTGCGTGCCGCCACCAAGCTGACCAAGGCCCAATCCGACAAGCTGGTGAAGACGCTGAAGGCGAAGATCGGCAAGGATATCAAACTGGAAACCACCATCGATGAAAGCCTCATCGGCGGTCTCGTCGTAAAGGTGGGCTCGAAGATGATCGACACCTCGATCCGTGCGAAGCTCTCCTCCCTACAGAATGCAATGAAAGAGGTCGGATAATGGGTATCCAAGCAGCTGAGATTTCTGCGATCCTCAAGGAGCAGATCAAGAACTTCGGCAAGGAAGCCGAGGTCGCGGAAGTCGGGCGGGTGCTGTCGGTTGGCGACGGTATCGCGCGGGTTCACGGCCTCGACAACGTCCAGGCGGGCGAGATGGTCGAATTCCCCGGCGGCATCCGCGGCATGGCGCTGAACCTTGAGGTCGACAATGTCGGCGTGGTGATCTTCGGCTCGGACCAGGACATCAAAGAAGGCGATCTGGTCAAGCGTACCAAGTCGATCGTTGACGTGCCGGCGGGCGACGGCCTGCTTGGCCGCGTGGTCGATGGCCTTGGCAACCCGATCGACGGCAAGGGTCCGATCGCGGCGACCGAGCGTCGGGTGGCCGACGTGAAGGCGCCCGGCATCATCCCGCGCAAGTCGGTGCATGAGCCGATGGCGACCGGCCTGAAATCGGTCGACGCGATGATCCCGATCGGCCGCGGCCAGCGCGAGCTGATCATCGGCGACCGCCAGACCGGCAAGACCGCAGTGGCGCTGGACACGATCCTGAACCAGAAATCCTATAACGACGCCGCCGGCGACGACGAGTCGAAGAAGCTGTATTGCATCTATGTCGCGATCGGCCAGAAGCGCTCGACCGTGGCGCAGCTGGTCAAGAAGCTCGAGGAAACCGGCGCGATCGACTACACGATCGTCGTGGCCGCGACCGCCTCGGACCCGGCGCCGATGCAGTTCCTGGCGCCCTATTCGGCCACCGCGATCGCGGAATTCTTCCGTGACAACGGCCGCCATGCGCTGATTGTCTATGATGACCTGTCGAAACAGGCCGTCGCCTATCGCCAGATGTCGCTGCTGCTGCGCCGTCCGCCGGGGCGCGAGGCCTATCCGGGCGACGTGTTCTACCTGCATTCGCGCCTGCTGGAGCGGTCCTCGAAGCTGAACGAGGACAACGGCTCGGGCTCGCTGACCGCGCTGCCGATCATCGAAACGCAAGGCGGCGACGTATCGGCCTTCATCCCGACCAACGTGATCTCGATCACCGATGGCCAGATCTTCCTGGAAACCGAACTGTTCTACCAGGGCGTCCGCCCGGCGGTGAACACCGGCCTCTCGGTCAGCCGCGTCGGCTCGGCCGCGCAGACCGACGCGATGAAGTCGGTCGCCGGCCCGGTGAAGTTGGAACTGGCGCAGTACCGCGAGATGGCGGCCTTCTCGCAGTTCGGCTCTGACCTCGACGCCGCGACCCAGAAGCTGCTGAACCGTGGCGCGCGCCTGACCGAACTGATGAAACAGCCGCAATACGCGCCGCTGAGCAACGCCGAGATCGTCTGCGTCATCTACGCCGGCACCAAGGGCTATCTCGACGCCATCAAGCTGTCCGAAGTGGGCCGGTTCGAGGAAGGTCTGCTGAAGCATCTGCGCACCACCCACAAGGCGCTTCTCGAGGACATCACCGTGAACGACCGCAAGGTGAAGGGTGATCTGGAAGAGAAGATCAAAGCCGCGCTGGACGAATACGCGAAAGACTTCGCGTAAGCGCGGGGCGGGGGAGAAAACACATGCCCAGCCTCAAGGATCTGAAGAACCGGATCGGAAGCGTCAAGTCGACGCGGAAGATCACCAAGGCCATGCAAATGGTCGCGGCCGCCAAGCTGCGCCGCGCCCAGGAGGCCGCCGAAGCCGCCCGGCCCTATGCCGAGCGGATGAATTCGGTGATGGCCGGGCTTGCCGCCTCGGTGGGCAACTCGGACGGCGCGCCGCGGCTTCTGGCCGGCACCGGCGAGGACCGGGTGCACATGCTGGTGGTGATGACCGCCGAACGTGGCCTGTGCGGCGGCTTCAACTCGACCATCGTGCGGCTGGCCCGCGCCCGGATCGCGGCGCTGAAGGCCGAGGGCAAGACCGTCAAGGTGTTGACCGTCGGCAAGAAGGGCCGCGAGCAGCTGAAGCGCGACTATAGCGACCTGCTGGTCGGCCATGTCGACCTGAGCGGTGTGAAGCGGATGGGCTATGACAATGCCCAAAGCATCGCCAAGGACCTGCTGAAGCGGTTCGACACGGGCGAATTCGACGTGGCGACGATCTTCTACAACCGCTTCGTGTCGGTGATCAGCCAGGTCCCGACCGCGCATCAGGTGATCCCGGCGAAATTCGAGCCGAAAAAGGGGGCCGAGGCCGGCCTCTCGACGGTCTATGAATACGAGCCCTCGGAAGAGGAGATCCTGGCCGACCTGCTGCCGCGCGGCGTGGCGACCCAGATCTTCACCGCGCTTCTGGAAAACGGCGCGTCCGAGCAGGGGGCGCGGATGTCCGCGATGGACAGCGCCACCCGCAACGCGGGCGAGATGATCGACCGCCTGACAATCGAGTATAACCGCTCGCGTCAGGCTGCGATCACCAAGGAACTGATCGAAATCATTTCGGGCGCTGAGGCGCTCTGACGGAACCGGAGATAGGTAACATGGCAAGCAAGGGCAAAGTGACGCAGGTCATCGGCGCCGTCGTGGACGTTCAGTTCGAGGGCGAGCTGCCGGCCATCCTCAACGCGCTGGAAACCGACAACAACGGCAAGCGTCTGGTTCTCGAAGTCGCCCAGCACCTGGGCGAGAGCACCGTGCGCACCATCGCGATGGATGCCACCGAAGGCCTCGTGCGCGGCGCCGTGGTAAGCGACACCGGCACGCCGATCTCGGTGCCGGTGGGCGAGGCGACGCTCGGCCGCATTCTCAACGTCATCGGTGAGCCGGTGGATGAAAAGGGCCCGATCAAGGCGACGGAAACCCGCTCGATCCACCAGCCCGCGCCCAGCTTCGCCGATCAGTCGACCAGCTCGGAGATCCTGGTCACCGGCATCAAGGTCATCGACCTGCTGACGCCCTATTCCAAGGGCGGCAAGATCGGCCTGTTTGGCGGCGCCGGGGTGGGCAAGACGGTTCTGATCATGGAACTGATCAACAACATCGCCAAGGTGCACTCGGGCTACTCGGTCTTCGCCGGCGTCGGCGAGCGGACGCGTGAAGGCAACGACCTTTACCACGAGATGATCGAATCGAACGTCATCAAGCCCGACAACCTGTCGGAAAGTAAGGTGGCGCTGGTCTATGGCCAGATGAACGAGCCGCCGGGCGCCCGTGCCCGCGTCGCGCTGACCGGCCTGACCTTGGCCGAGCAGTTCCGCGACAGCTCGGGCACCGACGTGCTGTTCTTCGTCGACAACATCTTCCGCTTCACTCAGGCAGGGTCCGAAGTCTCGGCGCTGCTGGGCCGTATTCCTTCGGCCGTGGGCTACCAGCCGACGCTGGCCACCGACATGGGCGCGATGCAGGAACGCATCACCTCGACCAAGGCGGGATCGATCACCTCGATCCAGGCGGTCTATGTGCCGGCCGACGACCTGACCGACCCGGCGCCCGCCACCACCTTCGCCCACCTCGACGCCACCACGGTGCTGTCGCGGGCGATCTCGGAGCTGGGCATCTACCCGGCGGTGGACCCGCTCGACAGCTCCAGCCGGATCCTTGATCCGCAGGTCGTCGGGCAGGAACATTACCAGGTGGCGCGCGACGTGCAGGGTATCCTTCAGCGCTACAAGTCGCTGCAGGACATCATCGCCATCCTCGGGATGGACGAGCTGTCGGAAGAGGACAAGCTGACCGTGGCCCGTGCCCGGAAGATCCAGCGTTTCCTGTCGCAGCCGTTCGACGTGGCCAAGGTGTTCACCGGCTCCGACGGGGTTCAGGTGCCGCTTGAGAAGACGATCGCCTCGTTCAAGGCGGTGGTCGCGGGCGAATATGATCATCTGCCGGAAGCCGCCTTCTACATGGTCGGCGACATCGACGAAGTGAAGGCCAAGGCCGAACGTCTGGCAGCGGCCGCAGCCTAAGGAGGCCCCAATGGCCACGATGCAGTTCAACCTAGTCTCGCCCGAACGGATGCTTGCCTCGATGGAGGTCACGGCGGTCGAAGTGCCGGGTGCCGAGGGCGATCTGGAGGTGATGCCCGGCCATGAACCGGTGATCACCACGCTGCGGCCGGGGGTTCTGCGGGCCCATGGCGCGGGCAGCAAGAAATCCTTCCTGGTGACCGGCGGCTTCGCCCAGATCAGCGGCGATGAGATCTCGGTTCTGGCCGAGCGCGCGGTGCCGATCGAGGAAGCCACCGGCACGATCATCGACGAGATGCTGGAAGAGGCCAAAAGCCTGGCCGACGCCGCCCTGCCTGAAGACAAGGACGCCGCGCACAAGCTGATGAACGACGTGGAAAGCCTGCGCGGCACGATGGCGATCTGAGCGCCTTCGACGGAAAAGTGACGGGGGCTCCGGCGATGCCGGGGCCCTTTGCCTTAGCAGGCATGGCGGCGGCTGGGGCGTGCGATCCGAGGCTTGACCCGGGTTGTCATCGGCGCTTGGAATTGCCGTGGGGGTGTCATCGGGCCACATGCGATCACCGCGGATGCTTGCCAGGCCGTGCCGGCGTATTTGGGGAACCATGAATGGGAAGGGCGCGCCTGCCCCCGACCGTTCGCGCCGGTTTCAGGGGGTGCGCGATGCCACCGGGCGGGCGATGAAGGCGGGGTTCGCGCCCGGCTGCCTTTGGGCTAGAGATCGGGCCATAGCCCCGGCGGGCGAGATGAGTGAGGGCGGGGGCGCCAGCAAGACAGGGTGGGCATGAAGACTTTACGCAGTACATTGATCGGCATCGACCAGGGATCGGCCCTGCTGTTCTCGGATTTCGAGGATGGTGGCAAGATGTGGACCGGAACCGGCCCGCGCGAGGTGCGCAAGCAGGTGCGCTTTTCCCAGACCTTCCGCGCGCCGCCGGTGGTGCAGGTCCATATTTCCATGTGGGACATGGACCAGGCCACCAATCTGCGCGCCGAACTGGGGGCCGAAGAGATCACCGTCGAGGGGTTCGTGCTGGTGTTCAGCACCTGGGGTGACACCCGCGTCGCGCGCATCCGCGCCAATTGGACCGCAACCGGCGAATTGATCGATCCGGACAATTGGCAGGTTGATTGAAGGCGGCAGGGCGCAACCCGTTTTCGGGACGCCCCGCCTGGCGCTATGATCCCGGTCAGCCGGGGGTGTACATACCCTCGTAGATCGGCACGAGGGTTTCGGTTTCGAACAGCGACGACACGGATGTGCCGTTCCAGATGTTCAGGATCGCCTGGGCGAACATCGGCGCGGTCGGCACGATGCGGATGTTGGGCGCGGCTTTCACCGCCGCCGACGGCTCTATCGAATCCGTGATCACAAGGCTCTTCATCACCGATTTCGAGATCCGCTCGACCGCCGGGCCAGACAGCACGCCGTGGGTGATATAGGCATGCACCTCCTTGGCGCCGTGATCCATCAGCAGATCGGCGGCCTTGCACAGGGTGCCGGCGGTGTCGCAGATGTCGTCGACGATGATGCAGCTCATGCCCTCGACATTGCCGATCACCGTCATCTCGGCGATTTCACCGGCCTTTTCGCGTCGCTTGTCGACGATCGAGAGCGGCGCGTTGATCCGCTTGGCCAGTTCCCGCGCCCGGGCCACGCCGCCGACGTCGGGCGAGACCACCATCACGTTGCCCAGCTGGCTTTTGAAATGGTGTTCGATGTCCAGCGCGAAGACCGGCGCGGCGTAGAGGTTGTCCACGGGGATGTCGAAGAAGCCCTGAATCTGGGTGGCGTGCAGATCCATGGTCAGCACCCGCTCGATCCCCGCCTCGACGATCAGATTGGCCACCAGCTTGGCGCTGATCGGGGTGCGGGCCTTGGTGCGGCGGTCCTGCCTTGCATAGCCGAAATAGGGGATGACGGCGGTGATCCGCGAGGCCGACGACCGGCGCAGCGCATCGGCGATGATCAGCAGCTCCATCAGGTTGTCATTCGCCGGGTTTGAGGTCGGCTGGATGATGAACATGTCCTCGCCGCGGACGTTCTCGTAGACCTCGACGAAGATCTCCTGATCGTTGAAGCGTTCGACCCGCGCATTGACCAGCCCCACTGACATCCCCCGATGCATCGACATGCGCCGCGCGATGGCATTGGCGAGGCTGCGGTTGGCGTTGCCGGAGATCAGTTTCGGCTCGGTGATGGCGGGCATGGGCAGTGTCCTCGGAAGCGGCCGTTCGCGGGCCATATAAAGGATTCGGGGCGTTGACACCGCTTACCACCCAGCTAGGTACTTGCAAACCGCGTGGGGACAAGGAGATGCCAGGCAATGGCCCATATCGACTACTTTTTTGCGACAGTTTCGCCGTTCACCTATCTGGCCGGCCAGCGGCTGGAGGAAATCGCCGCCAAGCACGGCGCGACCATCGCCTACAAGCCGGTGGATGTGGTGGCGCTGTTCGCCCGCACTGGCGGCACCGCGCCCAAGGACCGGCATGAAAGCCGCCTTGCCTACCGCGCGCAGGAGCTTCGCCGTCAGGCGGTGAAGGCGGGGTTGCCGATCAATCCGCGCCCGGCCTTCTTCCCAGTCAATGCCGCGCCGTCCTCCTATGCCTTCATTGCCGCACAGGCCGAGGCGGCGAAGGGTGCGAAGGGCGATCTGGGCGCGCTGGCGCATGGCTTCACCCGGGCCGTCTGGGCCGAGGAACGCGACATTTCGGACGACGCGGTGATCCGCGATGTCTTGCGCGGCGCGGGCTTCGATCCGGCGTTGGCCGACAAGGGGCTGCTGCTGGGAGCCGAGATCTATCCGAAGAACCTGGAAGAGGCGGCCAAGCGCGGCGTCTTCGGCGCCCCCTTCTACATCACCGACGGGGATGAGCGGTTCTGGGGTCAGGACCGGCTCGACGATCTGGACGCCCATCTTTCGGGGGGGCTGTGAGCCTAGATCGCCCACTGCCCGACTGGGTGCGATGTCTGGGGCAGGGGCGGCGGCAAGTGCTGGCGCTCCATTGCTCGCTGGCGCATTCCGGCGAATGGCGCGGCCTGGCCGAGCATCTGGGCGATCGCATCACCATTACCGCCTTCGACCTGCCCGGCCACGGGCGGGCGCCCGACCATGACCCGGCGCGCGACATCGGCGATCAGGCGACGCAGATGGGGCAGGCGGTGCTGGACGGGCTGGCGGGGCCGGTCGATCTGATCGGCCATTCCTTCGGCGCCGTTCTGGCCCTGCGCCTGGCAATCGAGAATCCGGGCCGGGTGCGAAGCCTGACGCTGATCGAGCCCACGCTTTACGCCGCCGCGATCCGGGCCGACCTTCCCGAGATGGCCGATTTCGAGGCCCGGATGCGCCCGCTGGCCGAAGCGCTGGACGCGGGCGATCAGGACCGCGCGGCGCAAATTTTCACCGCCGATTGGGGCACCGGCGAGGCATGGGATACTTTGCCCGCGGCGCAGCGCGCCTATATCTCGGCGCGGATCGGGCTGGTGAAGACGGCGGAATCGGTGCTGCGGTACGATTCCGGCCGGGTTCTGGACCGGCTGGACCAGATCAGATGCCCGGTGCTGTTGCTGCAGGGCGGGGCGACGCCCGCGATCCTGGGCAAGGTGCTGTCACTGGTAGAGGCCGGGCTGGCCGACACGACGAAGATCACCGTGCCGGGCGCCGCGCATATGCTGCCGGTCACCCATGCGGCCGAGGTGGCCGCGGCGATCGGCGCTTTCCTCAGCCGCGTAGAAGGCTGAGGAAACGGTCGATCTCTTCGTCGGTCGTGCACCAGGAGGTGACGAAGCGTGCCTCTTGCAAGTCGTCCTCCGGGCCGTCTTCGGTGCCCGAAAAGATGTAATAGGCCGCGCCCTCTGCCCGAACGCGGGTGTGGATCCCGCGCGGCAGGCTGGCGAACATCAGATTGGCGGGCGGCTCGAAGCTAAGCTTTGCCTCGGGCAGCGCGCGCAGCCCCGCGGCCAGCCGCTGACCGGCGGCATTGGCGCGGCGCGCCAGCTCAAGCCAGAGGTCGTCGTCCAGATAGGCCTGCATCTGTGCCGACAGGTAGCGGTGCTTGGAAAACAGATGCCCGGCACGCTTGCGCCGCAGCTCGAATTCCCAGGCCTTGGCGGGATCGAAGATCACCACCGCCTCAACCCCCATCAGCCCGTTCTTGGTGCCGCCGAACGACAGCACGTCGACACCGGCGCGCCAGGTCATCTCGGAAGGCGAGGCATTGGTCGCCACCAGCGCATTGGCAAAGCGCGCGCCGTCCAGATGCACCGGCAGACCGGCCTGACGGGCGATCCCGGCCAGCGCTGCGATCTCGGTCACCGAATAGGCGGTGCCGGCCTCGGTCAGGTTGGTCAGGCTCAGCAACGCGGGCTGGACGTTGTGCACCCCCACGGGCGTCGCATTCCCCAGCTTCGCGGCCAGCGCGGCGGGGTCGATCTTGCCGTCGGGGCCGTCCACATGCACCAGCTTGGCGCCAGCGGTGTAGAATTCCGGCGCACCGCATTCATCCACCGCGATATGGGCCTCGGGCTGGCAATAGACCGCGCCCCAGGGCGGGCAGAAGGTCGCGATGGACAGCGCGTTCGCCGTGGTGCCGGTGGCGACAAGATAGACCGCCGCCTCGGGCGCCTCGAAGATCGCGCGGATCCGGGCGCGCACCGCGTCCATGATCGCATCGGCCCCGTAGGAGGGCGCGTAGCCCTCATTGGCGCGCCCAAGCGCCGCCATCACCTGCGGCGGCACCGGCGAGCCATTGTCAGAGGCAAAGAACATCACAACTCTCCTTCAACGATGTAGTCTTCCCAATCTTCCTCGGGCACTTCGAATTCCGGCACGCTCCAGCCGCGCACCGATTCCCCGGCGCGGTGGACGCTTTCGGGATCGCCCGTGTTCAGCGGATGCCACGCGGGCAGGGGCCGGCCTTCATGCCGCAGCCGATAGGCGCAGGTCGAGGGCATCCAATAGGAGATTTCGCCGATATTCTTGGGGCTTAGCACCACGCATTCGGGCACCAGCGTCTTGCGGATCTGGTAATTGCCACAGCGGCAGCTCTCATCGTCCAGCAGCCGGCAAGCGACGCGGGTAAAGGCGATTTCGCCGGTGTCGGCGTCCTCAAGCTTGTTGAGGCAGCATTTGCCGCAGCCGTCGCAAAGCGCCTCCCATTCCGGGGGCGTGAGGGATTTCAGCGGCACGTTCTCCCAGAACCTGGGGCGAAGGCCGGCGCGGGCAATCGGATCTGTCATGGGGCCGGACATTGGATCAAGCTGCGGGGGAAGGGAAGGGGGGCTGAGGCGGCGGGGCATGGCCTTTTCGAGGCGCGGCGCCGGGGGTTTCGCACCCCCGGACCCCCGCGGAGTATTTTCGCCAAGATGAAGGGCAAGACCGCTCCACGCTTTCATTGTTCGACAAATACGCCGGGGGTGCTGGGGGCAGCGCCCCCGCCTAGACCGCCGTCACAGTGCCGTCAGGATCGCGCGCGCGCGGGCGCAATCGGTGTTCAACTGCGCGATCAGCCCGTCGAGCCCGTCGAAGCTCATCTCCGGGCGTAGATAATCGACCAGCGCGACCGACAGCTCGGCGCCGTAGAGGTCGCCGTCGAAATCGAACAGGAAGGTTTCGAGGTTGGGCACGGTGCCGTCGAACATCGGCCGCACGCCCAGGCTGGCGGCGCCGCCGTAGCTGCCGGCATGGGGGCCGGTCAGCACATCGGCCTTGACCGCATAGACCCCGAAGCGCGGCAGGTGCAGCCCGTCCACGCTGATGTTGGCCGTCGGAAAGCCCAGGCCGCGGCCGCGCTTTTCGCCGTGCAGCACCCGGCCCTCGATCCGGTGCCAGTGGCCCAGCATTCGCGCCGCGTCGCGCGGGCGCCCGTCGCTTAGCGCGGCGCGGATCGCGGTAGAGGATATTTCCTCGCCCTCCGCCTCGATCAGCTTGGCGACGGTGACGCCGAAGCCCTTTGCCGCACCAAAGGCCTGCAGGTCGGCGGCGGCGCCCGCCCGCCCCTTGCCGAAGTGGAAATCGGCGCCGACGACGACATGTGACACGCCCAGCCCCGCCACCAGCACCGCGTCGACGAAGGCTTCGGGGGTCATCGCGGACAGCTCGCGGGTGAAGGGCAATTCGTAAAGCCGATCGACCCCCAGCTTGCGCAGCCGGTGGGCGCGGGCGGCGCGGTTCATCAGCCGGAAGGGCGGCGCGTCGGGGGCGAAGACCTCGCGCGGGTGGGGCTCAAATGTGACGACGCCAAGGGGGGCGCCCGCCGTGGCGGCCTCGGCGATCACCGATTGATGGCCCAGATGCAGCCCGTCGAAATTGCCCATGGCCACCGAGGCGCCCCGGTCGTCGGCCTCAAGCCCTTGCCATGTCGTCAGAATTCGCATCCAGCCCCCGGCCCCGCGCGCGGCGGGGCAGGCCCGCCGTCAGTCGAACTTGCGACTTGGCGCCAGCACCAGCGCCTCGCCTTTCAGCACGACCGTATCGCCCACAAGGCAGCGACAATCAAGGGTGACGCGGCGCTTGGGCAGGTCGATGGTCAGCACCTTCACCCGCGCCTCGACCACATCGCCCGGCCGCACCGGCGCCAGGAACTTCAGCGACTGGCCCAGGTAGACGGTGCCATGGCCCGGAAGCTGCTCTCCGATCACCGCCGAGATCAGGCCCGCCGTCAGCATCCCATGGGCGATGCGGCCCTCGAAGATCGTGTCCTGGGCATAATCGTCGTCCAGATGCACCGGGTTGCGGTCGGTCGAGACCTCGGCGAACAGCGCGATGTCGCGGTCGGTCACCTGTTTGCGCAGCAGCCTTTCCATCCCGATCTTGAGATCCTCGATGCAGATCGTGCCGCGCGGCAGGTTGTCCTTCGGGGAGGTGTCGAACATCGGGGTGATTCCATCGCTCATGTTGCGGTGCAGCATAGAGGCGGCGCGATATGCGCGCAAGATAGTTGCGCAACAATATTGCTGCTAGGCTGGCCTAGATGTAATTTTGCTTCGGTCAAGATGTCAACGCAAGAAGGGGATCGCGGCGGTCACCGAAAGCTGGTGGCCTTGCAGGAAGGCATCCAGATCCTGCGGATCGGGCGCGTTGCGGTCGGGGCCGAAGGCCGGCGCCGCGATGCCGGAGGTGACGAAGAGCGTGTCGAACCCTTCCTGCATGCCGCCCTGGATGTCGGTGGCGATGCCATCGCCGATCGCCAGGATGTCGGCCTCCTGCAACGATCCGCCGACCTCTCCCAGCCGACGGCGGGCTAGGTCGTAGATCTGCGGATAGGGCTTGCCAAGCCAGAGCACCTCTCCACCCTGGTCCTCATAGGCCTTGGCGATGGCGCCGGCGCAGTAGATCCGCGTCTCGCCGCGGTCGACGACCAGATCGGGATTGGCGCAGAGCAGCTTCAGCCCCCGGGTGCGCGCCTCCAGCAAGATCGCGCGGTAATCTTCCGGGGTCTCGGCGCTGTCGTCGAAAAGGCCGGTGCAGACGATGCCGCTGGCCTGATTCAGCGGCACCAGTTCCACCGCGCCGCCACCGGGCAGATCCTCGAACAGCGGCGCGCAGCGATCCGGCCCCAGATGATAGACCTTCTGTCCCACCGCGCCATTGGCGATCGCCTCTCGCGCGGTATCGCCGGAACTGGCGATCGCGTCGTAGCAATCGCGCGGCACGCCCAGGGCGTCGATCTGTTCCTGCACCAGGGTCCAGGGCCGCGGCCCGTTGGTCAGCAGCACCACCTTGCCGCCACCGGCCTTGAAGGCGCGCAAGGCCGCCACCGCCTCGGGAAAGGCGGCATGGCCATTGTGCAGACATCCCCAGAGATCGCACAGGATCGAGCGATAGGGCTGCGACATCTCGGCAAGCGATTGGACGATACGGGTCACGGGAACCTCCTTGGTCGCCTGCGGCGGGGTACTTGGGCCAGAAAGTAGGGTCAGAGCCGGTCTGTTCCCTTCTTTCTGGTGGAAATATCCCGGGGGTGCGGGGGCCAGAGCCCCCGCCTTGCTCAGATCGCGAGCGCCGGGATGATCTGCTTCTTGCGGCTCATGACGCCGGGCAGCACCACCGTGTCGCCCGAGACACTGGCGCCGAAGCTTTTCTCGGCGATGCGCTTAACCGTGTCGTTCGCCACCAGCAGCGTCGCCTCTTCGCGCAGGATGTCGACCACGAACAACAGCACCTGATCGGCGCCGTCCTCGGCCGCCACGCCGGGCATCGCCGCCATCAGCGCGTCCTTGCGGGCAAGCACCACCTCCGGCGCCGTGGTTTCCAGGACCGAGACCCGCAGCTTCTTGCCGCCCAGCTCATATTCCTTCGAATCCATGCGCAACAATTCGGCGTCCGAAAAGGCCGAGACGTCGGATTTCGCGGCGAACATCTCGGCGGCGTAATCGGGGATCGAGACGCCCAGATCCTGCGCCAGCGCCTCGGCCACGGCGCGGTCATGCGCGGTGGTGGTGGGCGAGCGAAATTGCAGCGTGTCCGACAGGATGCACGACAGCGCCAGCGTCTTGATCGGCGGGGGCATCTTCGCCGCGTCCGCGCCCATCAGATCGTGCATCACCGTGGCGGTGCAGGCCAGCGGGCGGATGGTGATCTCGATCGGGCCGCGGGTTTTCAGGCCGCCGGCCAGCAGGTGATGGTCGATCACCTGCAGCACGTTGGCCTGGTTGATCGAGGCGGGCAGTTCGGCCGGGTTGTTGGTGTCGACGACGACGCAATCCTCGCCCGCCGCCACATCGGCGATGATCTGGGGCTTGGCGACGCCGGCGCGGGTCAGCACGAAGGCGGCTTCGGTGTTGGGCTCACCCAGCAGCGCGGGCGCGGCCGGGGTGCCTTTCACCTCGGACAGATACCAGGCCCAGATGATGGCAGAGCAGGTGGCATCGGTGTCGGGGGATTTGTGGCCGAAAACCTTGATCATTGCGCAATCCGTTCACGAGAGAGGTCAAATCGGGCGTCTTATAGGCGGTGCAGCATGGCTTGTCACCCCGGCGACATTTCCGCCGCCGTCGGACCCCGCGGCATGATTTTTCGCAGCGCAACCGGCTTGACACCCCACGGCCTGTTGCCTAGATGCGTTGCGTTGGCACTCGGACAAGGTGAGTGCTAACGACGATATGAACTGGAACCTAGGGAGTGTTCTCAGATGGCATTCAAACCGCTGCATGACCGTGTGCTGGTCCGCCGCGTCGAAGGCGAGGAAAAGACCAAGGGTGGTCTTATCATCCCCGATTCCGCAAAGGAAAAGCCCGCCGAGGGCGAAGTGGTTTCCTGCGGCGACGGCGCGCGCAAGGATTCGGGCGAGCTGATCGATATGGCCGTGAAGGCCGGTGATCGCGTGCTGTTCGGCAAGTGGTCGGGCACCGAGGTGACCGTCGACGGCGAAGAGCTGCTGATCATGAAGGAAAGCGACATCCTCGGCATCATCGCCTGAGGCCCTTTCCCCTAACCGAAACAAGACAACCAGGAGCAAGCAAACATGGCTGCCAAGGACGTCAAATTCGATACCGATGCCCGCAATCGTATGCTGCGCGGCGTCAACATCCTCGCCGATGCGGTGAAGACCACGCTGGGCCCGAAAGGCCGTAACGTCGTCATCGAGAAATCGTTCGGCGCACCGCGCATCACCAAGGACGGCGTCACCGTCGCCAAGGAGATCGAACTGGAAGACCGGTTCGAGAACATGGGCGCGCAAATGGTGAAGGAAGTCGCTTCCCGCACCAATGACGAGGCCGGCGACGGCACCACCACCGCCACGGTTCTGGCTCAGGCGATCGTGCGCGAAGGCCTGAAGGCCGTCGCCGCGGGCATGAACCCGATGGATCTGAAGCGCGGCATCGACCTTGCCACCGCGAAAGTGGTCGAGTCGATCAAGGCTGCGGCCCGTCCGGTCACCGACAGCGACGAAGTCGCGCAGGTCGGCACCATCTCGGCCAACGGCGAGAAGGAAATCGGCCGTCAGATCGCGGATGCGATGCAGAAGGTCGGCAACGAGGGTGTCATCACCGTCGAAGAGAACAAGGGCCTCGAGACCGAGACCGAAGTTGTCGAAGGCATGCAGTTCGACCGCGGCTACCTGTCGCCCTACTTCGTCACCAACGCTGACAAGATGATCGCCGATCTCGACGATTGCCTTATCCTGCTGCACGAGAAGAAGCTCTCGTCGCTGCAGCCGATGGTGCCGCTGCTCGAGTCGGTGATCCAGTCGCAAAAGCCGCTGCTGATCATTGCCGAGGACGTGGAAGGCGAAGCGCTGGCCACCCTCGTGGTCAACAAGCTGCGTGGCGGCCTGAAGATCGCCGCCGTCAAGGCGCCGGGCTTCGGTGATCGCCGCAAGGCCATGCTGCAGGATCTGGCGATCCTGACCGGTGGTCAGGTGATCTCGGACGATCTGGGCATGAAGCTTGAGAACGTCACCATCGACATGCTGGGCACCGCGAAGAAAGTGCTCATCAAGAAGGATGACACCACGATCATCGACGGCGCTGGCGACAAGGCCGAGATCGAGGCCCGCGTCAGCCAGATCCGCGCGCAGATCGAGGAAACCACCTCGGACTACGACAAGGAAAAGCTGCAAGAGCGTGTCGCGAAGCTGGCCGGTGGCGTTGCCGTCATCCGCGTCGGTGGCATGACCGAAGTCGAAGTCAAAGAGCGCAAGGACCGTGTCGATGACGCGCTGAACGCGACCCGTGCGGCCGTGCAAGAAGGTGTGGTTGTCGGTGGCGGCGTGGCGCTGATCCAGGGCGGCAAGGCTCTGGAAGGCCTGGTTGGCGTGAACAGCGACCAGAACGCGGGTATCGCCATCGTGCGCCGCGCGCTGGAAGCTCCGCTGCGTCAGATCGCCGAGAACGCCGGTGTGGACGGTTCGGTCGTCGCGGGCAAGATCCGCGAATCGAACGACCTGAAGTTCGGCTTCAACGCTCAGACCGAAGAATATGGCGACATGTTCAAGTTCGGCGTCATCGACCCGGCGAAGGTCGTGCGCACCGCGCTTGAGGATGCGGCTTCGGTTGCCGGTCTGCTCATCACCACCGAGGCGATGATCGCGGACAAGCCGTCCAAGGAAGGCGCGGCTGCCGGCGGCGGCATGCCCGACATGGGCGGCATGGGCGGCATGATGTAAGCCACCCGTCCCGGAACGGACGAAGGAAAGGGGGCCCTCGGGCCCCCTTTCTGCATCATGCGGGCGCCAGATCCGGACGCCAGATCCGGCCCATCCACTTGCTGCCCGGCGAGGGCACCAAGTGCTGGCCGATCGCCACCGGCGCGACGCCGTCGTTCAAGGCCGGAACCGGGCCTGGGGCCCTGGCGCATCGTTTCTGTGCCGCCTCGGCTCTTTCCCTTCGCGGCGCGAGGCATTAGGTCAGACGAAACCGGGGCCGCACGGGCCCTGCCAGGTACGGGATCCGCTATGGCGTTCTTCAGCAAGCTGAAAGACCGGATGTTCAAATCCTCCTCGAAGCTCGAGGCCGGATTGGAAGGTCTCGTCGAAGAGGCGACAGACAAGACCGCCGCCGCCCCCCGCGGCGCCCCGGCATCCCCCCCGACGCCGACCCCGACCCCGGCCCAGACACCGGCCGCCCCCACACCAGAAGCCGCCGCCCCCGCCGCGGAACCTGCGGAACCTGCGGCGCCTTCCCGCCCCGGCCTGCTGAGCCGCGTCATCGGCCGTGACACCGCGCCGCGCCGCGTCCTCGATGACGAGATGCTCGAAAGCCTCGAGGATCTGCTGATCCAGTCCGACATGGGGGTCGACACCGCGGTACGCGTCACCGCGAACCTGGCCGAGGGCCGCTATGGCCGCCGCCTCTCGGTCGAGGAGATCAAGCGCGCCCTGGCCGACGAGATCACCCGCATCATGGAGCCGGTGGCCAAACCGCTGCCGATCTATGCCAAGACCCCGCAGGTGGTGCTGGTGGTGGGGGTGAACGGCTCGGGCAAGACCACGACGATCGGCAAGCTGGCCGCGCAGTTCCGCGCCGCCGGCAAGAAGGTGGTGATCGCCGCGGGCGATACCTTCCGCGCCGCCGCGGTCGAACAGCTTCAGGTCTGGGGCGAACGCGCCGGCGTGCCGGTGATGACCGCCCCCGAAGGCTCGGACCCCGCAAGCCTCGCCTTCGACGCGATGACCCGGGCCCAGGCCGAGGGCGCCGATCTTCTGATGATCGACACCGCAGGCCGGCTGCAAAACCGCGCCGACCTGATGGAGGAACTGGCCAAGATCGTCCGGGTGATCCGCAAGAAGGACCCCGACGCGCCGCACAACACCCTGCTTGTCCTCGACGCCACCACCGGCCAGAACGCGCTAAGCCAGGTCGAGACCTTCCTGAAACTCGCCAATATTTCGGGTCTGGTGATGACCAAGCTCGACGGCACCGCGCGCGGCGGCGTGCTGGTGGCGCTGGCCGACCGCTTCGGCCTGCCGATCCACGCGATCGGCGTGGGCGAACAGATCGACGACCTCGCCCCCTTCGACCCCGAGGATTTCGCCCGCGCCCTCACCGGCCTCGACACATGACCCCCAGCCCCATTCTTTCTGGTGGAAATATCCCACGGGGGTCCGGGGGTGTGAAACCCCCGGCTGCCCGGCGTTGAGCGCCTGGATCAACGCCATCCAGGGCACCCCCGAAGGCCATCAGGTCGCCCTGATCCTGGCGCTGGCGGCGGCCTTCCTGCATGCCATCTTCGGCGCGCTGCAAAAGGGGCGCCACGACCCCTGGCTCAGCCGCGCGGCGATCGATGGCTGCTACGCGCTGCTGTCACTGCCCTTTGCATTGTTCGTGGTGCCCTGGCCGCAACCCGGGATGTGGCTGATCTTCGCCGGCGCCGTGGTGATCCATATCGGATATAAACTGCTGCAGGCCTCGGCCTATCAGCGCGGCGCCTATACGGTGGTCTATCCGGTGGTGCGCGGCACCGGGCCGCTGTTCACCGTGTTCGGCGCGATGCTGATCTTCGGCGAGCATTTCGCCCCCCTGCAATGGGTCGGCGTGGCGATGCTGGTGGCCGGCATCTTCGGCCTCGCGGGCTACAACCTGCGCCACGTCGAGATCGACCGAGAGACGCTGGTGCCCGCGCTGGGACTGGCGCTGATGACCGGCGGGTTCGTCGCTCTCTACACCACCTATGACGCGTTCGGCATCCGCCGCACCCCCGACCCCTTCACCTTCCTCGCGTGGTTCTTCCTGCTCGACGGGCTGTTCATGCCGATCTACACCCACCGCCGCTGGCGGGTGCTGGGCCGTGACCAGATCGCGCCGCTGCTTCGGCGCGGGGCGCTCGGGGCGGTGATCGCCTGGGCCAGCTTCGGCTCGATCATGCTGGCCACGCGGCTTGACAAGGTGGGCCAGGCGGCGGTGCTGCGTGAGACCTCGACGATCTTCGCCGCGCTGATCGGCTGGATCGTGCTGGGAGAGAAGGTCGGCCCGCGGCGAACCCTTCTGATGGCGCTGATCGCCGCCGGCGCGGTGGTGGTGGAACTGGCGGGATAGCGGCAGCAAGGCCGGAACCGCCGTCCCGGGGCCAAGCCGCGGGTCCAGGCCGAGAGGCGGGCGCCGCTGTTTCGGTATGGCGCCGGTCGAAGGCCCCTGACGGGCCCGGGCGCGGGCCATCGCTTTGCCGCGCCCGGGGTCACATGTGGTCAGCCGGCCTCGACCATCTCGCCGATCGCTTCCAGCATCGACTCGCCGCCCGACGTCTCGCAGACGCCGGGGGCCTCTTCCTCGTGCAGCACCTTGACCACGCCGTCCTCGGCATAAAGCGCGTAACGCTTGGAGCGGTCCACCAGCCCGACCGCAGGGGCCGAGAAATCCCGCCCCATCGCCTTGGTGAAGGCCGCGCCCGCATCGCCCAGCATGGTGATGCCCGCCTCCGTCGCCCCGGTCGAGCTGCCCCAGGCATCCATCACGAAGGGATCGTTGACCGAGACGCAGATCACCTCGTCCACGCCTTTCTGGGCGAACTGGTCGCGGGTCCGGATGAAGCTGGGCACATGCGCCGTGGTGCAGGTGCCGGTATAGGCGCCAGGCAGGGCGAAGATCACCACCTTGCGCGCCTTGGTCAGGCTGGCCAGATCCACCTGTTCCGGCCCCTTGGGCCCCATCTTCTGAAGTGTGGCATTGGGAAGCGTATCGCCCACCGAAATCGTCATGACGTTCTCCTCGCGCGTTGCGTTGCCTGTGTTTCGGCATATAGGGTCGGCACGCTAATGGGCCAGTAACTTTCGGAGGCATCCATGACGGGCATCGTCATAATCGGCGCGGGGCAGGCGGGGGCCTCACTCGCCGCGAAACTGCGAACGCTGGGATATGACGGCGCCCTGACCCTGATCGGCGAAGAGCCCGAGGCACCCTATCAGCGCCCGCCCCTGTCCAAACAATACCTTCTGGGCGAGATGGAGCTGGAGCGGCTGTTCCTGCGCTCCGACAGCTATTACGCGGAGCAGAAGATCGCGCTTCGGCTGGGCAAGCCGGTCACCGCGATCGATCTGGCCGCGCAGACGGTGACGGTCGGCGGCGAGGCGCTGGCCTATGACCAGCTCGCGCTGACCACCGGCGCCACGCCGCGCATCCTGCCGGCCGATATCGGCGGCATGCTCGACGGCGTCCACACGGTGCGCCGGCTGGCCGATATCGACGCGATGCAGCACGAATTCCGCGCCGGCGCCCATCTTCTGGTGGTCGGCGGCGGCTATATCGGGCTGGAGGCCGCGGCGGTGGCCGCGAAACTGGGCCTGAAGGTGACCTTGCTGGAGGCCGCGCCGCGCATCCTTGGCCGCGTCGCCTGCGAAGAGACGGCGGATTATTTCCGCGACCTGCACGCATCGCACGGCGTCGAGATCCGCGAAGGCGTCGGCCTGAAGCGCCTGAAGGGCGAATCGCGCGTGACCGGGGCCGAACTGTCCGACGGCAGCAGCCTGTCGGTCGATTTCGCCATCGTCGGCGTCGGCATCCGCCCCGAAACCACCCTGGCCGAAGCCGCGGGGCTGGAGGTCGACAACGGCATCTGCTGCAACGCCGAGGGGCGCAGCTCGGATCCGCAGGTCTGGGCGGCGGGCGATTGCGCCTCTTTCCCCGGACCCTCGGGGCGGATGCGGCTGGAAAGCGTCGGCAATGCCATCGACATGGCCGAGCTGGTGGCCGAGAACATGCTGGGCGCCGCCAAATCCTATGTAGCGAAGCCCTGGTTCTGGTCCGATCAATATGACGTGAAGTTGCAGATCGCCGGGCTGGGTGCGGGCGCCGACCGCATCGTCAAGCGTGCCGATGGGGTGGGGATGTCGCATTGGTATTACGCCGGCGACCGGCTTCTGGCGATCGACGCGATGAACGACCCGCGCGCCTATATGGTGGCCAAGCGCCTGATCGAGGCCGGGCGTTCCCCCGCCGCCGAAGTGGTGGCCAACCCCGCGACCGAGCTGAAGGCTCTTCTGAAGGGATGAGGATCATCGGCGGCACGCGGCGCGGCCTGACGCTGGCCGAGGTCGGTCAGGGCGACATGGCGGCGCATCTGCGCCCGACGACCGACCGGGTCAGGGAATCGATCTTCAACCTGCTGGTCAATGGCGGCTACGGCGATCCGATCACCGGGGCGCGGGTGCTCGATCTGTTCGCCGGCACGGGCGCGCTGGGGTTTGAGGCGCTTTCGCGCGGCGCGGCGCGGGTGACCTTCATCGACGATGGCGTGAAGGCGAGGGCGCTGATCCGCCAGAACATCGACAAGATGCGCGCCATGGGGGTCTGCGACCTATATCGCCGCGACGCCACCCGGCTGGGGCCGAACCGCGGCGCGCCCTATGGGCTGGTGTTCCTCGATCCGCCCTATGGCCAGGGCCTGGGCGAGGTGGCGCTGGCCTCGGCATTGGCCGGCGACTGGCTGGTGCCGGGCGCGCTGGTGGTCTGGGAAGACAGCGGCGCGCCAGAACTGCCGGCAGGGTTCACCCAGCTCGACCAGCGCCGCTATGGCGACACGGTGGTGACGCTGCTCGAGGCGCCGCAATGACCCCCCCCGCCGCGGTGCTGTTCGATTGCGACGGGGTGATCGTCGACAGCGAGCGCCCGCTGTTCGACCTGCTAGAGGGCGATTTCGCCCGTTACGGCCTGCCGATGCCGCGCGACGAGATCATGCAGACCTTCGTCGGTGGCACCATGTACGATGTCGGCCGCCGGGCGCGGGCCCATGGCGCCACCATGCCCGAGGGCTGGGAAGAGGATTTCTACGAACGCCTTTTTCGCGTCCTGGCCAAGGACGCGCCGCTGATCCCCGGCATCGTGGATGTGCTTGATGCGCTCGACGCGGCGGGCATAGGCTATGCGGTCGGCTCGAACGGATCGGGGCGCAAGATGGACGTGACCCTTGGCCAGCATCCCGATGTGCTGCGCCGGTTTCAGGGGCGGCTGTTCTCGGGACAGGACATGAACTGCCCCAAGCCGGCGCCCGATCTATATCTTCATGCCGCCGCCTCCCTGAGCACGCCGCCCGAGGCCTGCGTGGTGGTCGAAGACAGCCCCACCGGCGCGCGCGCCGCCCGCGCGGCCGGCATTCCCTGCTTTGGCTACGCCCCCCATGACGACGGCGCCGCGCTGGCGGCAGTAGGCGCGCGGGTCTTTCACGACATGCGGGATCTGCCCGGCCTTTGGAGCCTTTAGCGGGCGTTCCCGGGCGAATTGCCTTTCACCCGGGGCTATGTTTCAAGCATCGTACACCGTCCATCCGCCCAGAGGTCTCGATGCCCGATTACCCCAGCCTCGCCGCCACGATCCGGTCGCTGTGCGAGGGTGAGAGCGATACCGTCGCCCTGATGGCCACGCTCGCCTGCGAGATCCACCATTCCGACGCGCGTTTCGATTGGACCGGCTTCTACCGCGTCACCGCGCCCGAGATGCTGAAGATCGGCCCCTATCAGGGCGGCCACGGCTGTCTGGTGATCCCGTTCTCGCGCGGGGTCTGCGGCGCCGCCGCCCGCACCGGCCAGATCCAACGCATCGCCGATGTCGAGGCCTTCCCCGGTCACATCGCCTGCGCTGCCTCGACCCGGTCGGAACTGGTGATCCCGGTGCGCGACGGCGCGGGGCGGATCATCGGCGTGCTCGACATCGACAGCGACCAGCCCGACGCCTTCACCGAAGCGGACGCCACCGCGCTAAGCGCCATCACGGACGAGGTCTTCGCCCGCGCCTGACGCCCGCAAAGGTGGTTGCGCCGGGCCGGACCTGCGCTATCGTGGCCCCCGGATCGGAGGCCGCCCATGCTGGAATTTCATACCCTCGACGTCTTCACCACCACGCCCTTTGCCGGCAATCCGCTGGCCGTGGTGCTGGGGGCGGACGCGCTGTCGCCGGCGCAGATGCAGGTGATCGCACGTGAATTCAACCTGTCCGAGACGATCTTCGTCCAGCCGCCGCGCGACCCGGCCCACAGCGCCCGGGTGCGGATCTTCTTTCCCACCGCCGAGATCCCCTTTGCCGGCCATCCCACCGTGGGCTGCGCCGTGCTGCTGGCAGAGCTTGCCCATGGCGCGGGCGATTTCACCACCCGGATCACGCTGGAGGAAGAGGCAGGTCTTGTCCCGGTCAACGTCACCCGCGCGGGCGGTGTCACGCGGGGCGAATTCACCGCGCCGGTGATCCCCTATGCTTTCCCCGGCGCGCTGCCCGAAGGGCTGTTGGCCCGGGCACTGGATCTGGCGCCGGACGCGATCGGCTTTGGTGCCCATCGCCCGGCCGTTTGGCAGGGCGGGCCGGCGTTTCTCTATGTGCCGGTGGCGAACCGCGCGGCGCTGGCGCGCGCGCGGGTGATCGAGCCGGCCTATTCGGAGCTTCTGCAAGCGGTGGGCGCGCCGGTGGGCCTTTACCTTTACACCCCCGGCGAGGGCGTCGATTTTCAGGCAAGGATGCTTGATCCCGTCGCCGGCGTTCCCGAGGATCCGGCGACCGGCTCGGCCTCGGCGATTCTGGCCGCGCAATTGCAGGCGGCGGGCGTGCTGCGGCCCGGGGTTCAGGTCTTCACCCTGCTGCAGGGCGCCGAGATGGGCCGGCCCAGCGACCTGCGCCTGAGCATCGAGAGCGGCCCCGAAGGGCTGCGGGCGGTGCGTATCGCGGGCGAAGCGGTGCGAATCTCTGCGGGGCGGATCGCCGTGCCCGCGGCCATCTAGACCAAGGAGAGTACGATGCCTAAGGGATATTGGGTGGCCCATGTCGATGTGGACGACCCCGAGGTTTACGCCAAATACCGCGACGCCAACGCCGCCCCCTTCGCCGAATACGGCGCGAAGTTCCTGGTGCGGGGCGGTCCGATGACCCAGATGGAGGGCCAGAGCCGGGCGCGCACCGTGGTGATCGAATTCCCCACGATAGAGGCCGCCCGTGCCTGCTATGACAGCGCCGGCTATCAGGCGGCGAAGGCGATCCGCGATCCGGTCTCGACCGGGGATCTGGTGATCGTCGAGGGCTGGGACGGCTGAAGGCCGCCCTCAGTCTGGCCACCCTCAGTCTCGCACGCCCTCAGTCCAGTACCAGCCGCAGGGCTAGGCCCGCGAAGACCACTGCGGCGATCTTGTTCATCACCCCCAGCCGCCGGGCCAGCCGCTGCCGGATCAGGCCCGCCAGCGCGCCATAGCCCATGGTGATCAGCGTGCCGGTCAGCGCGAAGATCGCCCCCAGTTCGACGATCTGCTGCCACACCGGCCCCAGCGCCGGGTCGGTGAATTGCGGCAGGAAGGCCAGCACGAAAAGCACCGGCTTGGGGTTCAGCACATTGGTCAGGAACCCGCGCCTGAACGCCGCGCGCCCCGATGTCTCGCCGCGCGTGCCGTCGGGGCCGGGGGCGGCGTTCCAGGTTTTCCACGCCAGAAACAGCAGATAGGCCCCGCCGCCCCAGCGCAGCGCGGTCAGCGCCGCGGGCGAGGCGGCCAGCAGCGCCGAGATCCCCGCCGCCGCAAGGCTGACATGCCAGAGCGCGCCGAAGCCCACGCCCAGCCCCGCAAGCGCCCCGATCCGCGGCCCGCCGCGGATGCCGCTGGCGGTGGCGAACAGCACATCGGCCCCGGGGGTGAGATTCAAAAGCACCCCTGACAAGGTGAACAGCCACAGGCTTTCGGCCGGGATCGCGGGCAGGGCTACCATGCGGCGTGCTGCGGCAGGCCGTCGGCGATTTCGTAGTAATCGCCCTTTTCGGACACGAAGATATGGCTTTCCATCTGACCTCCGGTAGCGCCCCGGATCGCGCCCGCCTCGACAGCGAAACTGCCGTCGCGGGCGCGAAACCACAGGCTGGATCCGCAGTCGCGGCAATGGCCCCTTGTGCCGCCGTCGGGGGTTGCGAATTCCGCCAGCGTGGCGCGCGCGCGGTAGGTCAGCGCGGCCTCGTCGGCATCGAAGGAGGCAGAGAAATGGCCCGACAGCTTGCGGCATTGCACGCAGTGGCAGGCGGTCACGGACCGGGCGGGGCCGGGCAGGGTGAAGGCCACACCGCCGCAAAGGCAGCGCCCCTCCAGCGGGCCGCCGCGCGGCGCGCGCAGCGGCGGCGGCGCGGCCGGGGTGTAATAGTCGCCGGCGTATTCGGTGAAGATGTGGCGGCCGACGCGGCTGCCGGTGGGCCCGTCGAAGGCGCCGCCGGCCACGGCGATATGGGCCTCTCCGGCGCCGCTCCAGAACAGGCTGGCGCCGCAGTCGCGGCAAAAGCCGCGCCGGGCGTGGTCCGAGGATTGGAACCAGGCCAGCCCGTCCTCGCGCGTCAGGCGGAGGGCCGCGCGCGGCACCGGGGCAGCGGCGAAGATATGGCCCGACCAGTTGCGGCACTGGCTGCAATGGCAGATCGTGACGGGCGGGACCTGGCCGCTGACCTCAAAGGTCACATGGCCGCAGCGGCACGATCCACGGTGGATTTCAGGGCCGGACATGCTGGCCTCCGGTCAGGCCCAGCGTCAGGCCATAAAGGATGAAGGCCACCGCCATCGTGCGGCGGAACCAGACGTTCAGCACCGCCCCCATCGCCGCGCGCCCCATCAGCACGCCGATCGCGGTATAGGTGCAGTAAGAGGCCGCGGTGATCGTCAGCGCAGTGGGATAGATCGCCGCCATCTGATGCCAGAGCGGCACATGCGGCTGCACGAACTGGGTGAAGGCGGCCAGATAGCCCGCCAGCGATTTTGCGTTGAGCGTGGCGATCATGAAGGCCCGACCATAGATCGACCCGCCCGAGGCGTGGCCTGCCCGGACCGGTCGTCTGGCGTTCAGCCAGCCTCGGACGCCCAGCCAGATCAGCACGCCCGCGCCCAGCAGTCGAAGCGCCTGGTAAAGCCCCGGCGAGGCGGCGATCAGCGCCGTCACCCCCAGCGCCGACAGCGTCAGGAACAGCGTCGCCTGGGTCAGGATCGCCAGCACGCCCCACAGCGATCGGCGGAACCCGTGCGCCATGCCGTTCGAGATGCAATTGACGGCATTCGGCCCCGGGGTGGTGACGAAGACCACCCAGAAAAGCGCGAAGACGGTCCAGGCGTGAAATGACATGAGCTTCCTCCGCTGGCCAGATGGCGCGATTTCGGCTGGAAGGGCAAGGGTGGCGCGCCGGGATCAGGGCGCGAACACGGTTTCGTGGGCCGGGGAAGGTGGGACGGGCGGTGGGTGCCTCAGTCCAGCCCGGTCGCGTGGAGCATGCCGCGCCGCTTGGCCTCGTAGTAATAGCCGCGCGCATACCACATCACCGCGCGGGACTCGTCGCCGTCCGACAGCAGCCAGGCGCCGCGCAGATATTTCACGCCGTAGCGCAGGTTGGTGTCGGCGTCGAGCAACCCGCGCGCGCGGCCGCGATAGCCCATGGTGCGGGCGGTGGCCGGCAGGATCTGCATCAAGCCCCAATAGGGGCCGTTGCGCGCCCGCGGGTCATAGCGGCTTTCGCGCTGGACGACGCGGTGGATCAGGCTGGGCGGCACGTCGTAGACTTGGGCGTAATGGTCGATCATCCGGCGCAGGTGCGGGGTTTCATGGGGGTACAGCGCGCGGTGGTCGGGGCGGTAGCCCGGGCGCTCGGGCGCCGCGCAGGCCCCCAGCCCGAGGGCGAGGCCAAGAACCAGAAGGGGGGCAAGGCGGCGAAAGGCGTGCATCGGCTCTCGGGGGCGGTTCCGGGGGCGGCTCTGGTCGAACGATAGCGGCCAGCCGGGCGCCGGGGAAGGGGCCCCGGCCCGGGGGGGCCGGGATGCGCGGGAAGGCGCCGGGCTGGGCAGGGTCGGGGCGGGCCGGGGCCAGGTCGGGGCCAGATCGGGGCCGGGGCCTTAGCGCCAGCCCAGGCCCGGGGCGACATGGGAAAGGATGCTTTCGATCACATGGGCGTTGTAATCGACCCCCAGCATGTTCGGCACCGTCAGCAGCAGCGTATCGGCCTCGGCGATCGCCTCGTCGCGCTTCAGCTCCTCGATCAGCTGGTCGGGCTCGCCCGCATAGCCGCGCCCGAAGATCGCGCGGGTCTGGGCATCGATCATGCCGACCTGATCGCTGTCCTTGCCGCGCCCGAAATACCTTCGGTCCATGTCGTTCATCAGCGCAAAGATCGACCGGCTGACTGAAACGCGGGGTTCGCGCGCATGCCCGGCGGCCTTCCAGGCGGCGCGGTAGGCGCGGATCTGCCTGGCCTGCTGGATGTGGAAGGCCTCGCCCGTCTCGTCGTTCTTCAGGGTTGAGCTTTGCAGGTTCATCCCCAGCTTCGCCGCCCATTCGGCGGTGGCATTCGATCCCGCGCCCCACCAGATCCGGTCGCGCAGGCCAGGCGAATGGGGTTCAAGCCGCAGAAGACCGGGCGGGTTGGGGAACATCGGCCGCGGATTGGGCTGCGCGAAGCCCTTGCCATCCAGCTGCCGCAGGAAGACCTCGGCATGTCGGCGGGCCATGTCGGCGGGGGTTTCGCCCTCGTCGGGGCGATAGCCGAAATGGGCCCAGCCGTCGATCACCTGCTCGGGGCTGCCGCGGCTGATGCCCAGCTGCAGCCGCCCGCCGGCGATCAGATCCGCGGCGCCCGCGTCCTCGATCATGTAAAGCGGGTTCTCGTAGCGCATGTCGATGACGCCGGTGCCGATCTCGATGGTCTTCGTCCGCGCCCCCACCGCCGCCAGCAGCGGGAAGGGCGAGGCCAGTTGACGCGCGAAATGGTGGACGCGGAAATAGGCGCCGTCCGCGCCCAGATCCTCGGCCGCCTCGACCAGTTCGATCGATTGGGTCAGCACGTCGGCGGCGTTGCGCACCAGACTGCCGGGCTCATCCGACCAATGGCCGAAGGACAGAAAGCCGATCTTCTTCATGGGATCCCTCGCGCATGTTGCCAGCCCCCCGGACGGGGGACTGCGTCACATGTGGCAGGGCAGGGCGCGCGCGGCAAGGCGCGCGGCTGTTGGCTGGGGCACGGCGCCGGTGCGCCAGGGCAGAGGCGGGCGCCGCCGACCCTAGACCAGCCGCTCAACCTCTTTCGCGGCGCGGATGAAATCGGCGAACAGCGGATGCGGCGCGAAGGGTTTCGATTTCAGCTCGGGGTGGAACTGGACGCCGATGAACCACGGATGGTCCTTGACCTCGACGATCTCGGGCAGGCGGCCATCGGGCGACATGCCCGAGAAGATCAGGCCGCATTTTTCCAGCTTGTCGCGGTACTTGATGTCGACCTCATAGCGATGGCGGTGGCGTTCCTCGATGGTGGTAGAGCCGTAGATCTCGGCCACCTTGGAACCCGGGGCAAGCTGCGCGGTATAGGCCCCGAGGCGCATCGTGCCGCCCTTGTCATCCTCGACCTTGCGCTGGACCTTGTAGTTGCCCTGCACCCATTCCTTGAGGTGATAGACGACGGGGGTGAAGCGCTTCTTGCCGGCCTCGTGGTCGAATTCCTCGGAACCGGCATCCGTCAACCCGGCCAGGTCGCGCGCCGCCTCGATTACCGCCATCTGCATGCCCAGACAGATTCCCATATAGGGGATCTTGCGCTCGCGCGCGAATTTGACGGCCTTGATCTTGCCCTCGGTGCCGCGCTCGCCAAAGCCGCCGGGGACCAGAATCGCGTGGTAGCCTTCCAGATAGGGGGCGGGATCCTCGCGCTCGAAAATCTCGGCGTCGATCCATTCGGCCTTGACCCGGGTGCGGTTGGCCATGCCGCCATGGGTCAGCGCCTCGGCGATGGATTTGTAGGCGTCCTCCAGCTGGGTGTATTTGCCGACGATCGCGACGCGCACCTCGCCCTCGGCACGGTCGAGGCGGTCCATCACATCTTCCCAGCGGGTCAGATTCGGGCGCGGGGCGGGGCTGATTCCAAAGGCGTCCAGCACCGCCTGATCCAACCCCTCGCGGTGGTAGGACAGCGGCGCCTCGTAGATCGTGGCGAGGTCGGGCGCGGCGATCACCGCTTCCTTGCGGACGTTGCAAAACAGCGCGATCTTCTCGCGCTCTTTTTCCGGGATCGGCCGCTCGGAGCGGCAGACCAGCACGTCGGGTGCGATCCCGATCGAGCGCAGCTCCTTCACCGAATGCTGGGTGGGCTTGGTCTTCAGCTCGCCGCTGGCGGTGACATAGGGCAACAGCGTGAGATGCATGAAGATGCACTGGCCGCGCGGGCGATCCTGGCTGAACTGGCGGATCGCCTCAAAGAAGGGCAGGCCCTCGATATCGCCGACCGTGCCGCCGATCTCGCACAGCATGAAATCGACCTCATCATCGCCGATCTCGATGAAGTCTTTGATTTCATTGGTGACGTGCGGGATCACCTGGATCGTCTTGCCAAGGTAGTCGCCGCGCCGCTCTTTCTCCAGCACGTTGGAATAGATCCGCCCGGAGCTGACGGAATCCGTCTTGCGCGCGGCCACGCCGGTGAAGCGTTCGTAATGGCCAAGGTCCAGATCGGTCTCGGCGCCGTCGTCGGTGACGAAGACTTCGCCGTGCTCGAAAGGCGACATCGTGCCGGGGTCGACGTTGAGGTAGGGGTCAAGCTTTCTCAGCCGGACCGAGAAGCCCCGGGCCTGCAATAGCGCCCCCAGCGCCGCCGAAGCCAGGCCCTTGCCCAAGCTCGACACCACGCCGCCGGTAACGAAGACATAGCGTGCCATGCGGTGAAAACCCCCGTGATTGCGTTGCGCGAATGTGTGGACGCGCCCTGAAAAACTGCAGCACCACGGGAGTCAAGCTATAGCCGATTCCCGCCCTCGCTGCAACAAGGGGCGCAAGATGATGTTGGCTGTTCGGGGCGAAAACCCAGAAGTTGTGGTGATTGGGTCGCAGCCCCGAAATGGGGCCGCGGCGATCAATCCGCGCGCTTCGGCGTCGCGGGCGTGTCGGGCGAGCCCGTGTTGCTGCCCGATCCGCCGATCGCGCTGCTAGGCGGCAGCAGATCCTTGGCCGAGGGCAGGGAATTGGTGGGTACGTTGCCGGGGCCCTGAACCGGCGCGGTGGGGGACGGCGCCGAAGCCGATCCGCCAATCTGGTCGATGACCGAGGATTCGGCCGATTGGCGCGCCGCCAGAACGGTCAGCGTCATCGAGGTGACCAGGAAGGCCGCAGCCAGGATCCAGGTGATCTTGGCCAGCGCGGTCGCGGCCTGGCGGCCGCTCATCACGCCGTCGCCGCCGCCGCCGCCACCCATGCCAAGCCCACCGCCTTCAGAGCGTTGGAGCAGCACGATGCCGACCAGGCAAAGCGCCAGGATCAGGTGGATGATGAGAACGACATTTTCCATATGGTCGGGTATCCGCAGCTGGCTGACGGGGCTATTTAGGCTGATGCGTCCTGACCCGCAACCCCTCGGTGCCCGGGCAGCTGGGCTAATTGTCCGACTGCGGTGTGAATCGGAGGGCCGGGGCCGCGCGAAGCCGGCAACCGAAGCCATGCTCCTTGGCGCCGGTTCGCGCCAAAGCCCGCCCAGAATCCGCGCCGCGCCGCCGCCCCAGCGGCATCTTGCCCGAAATTTCCGGTTTCTCCCCGCCCCCGGCCCCGCTATACCGCGCTACGGCACGCCGCCAGGATATGAGGGATACATGGCCAACGTCGTCGTTGTGGGCGCCCAATGGGGCGATGAAGGCAAGGGCAAGATCGTCGACTGGCTGTCCAGCCGGGCCGACGTGATCGCGCGGTTCCAGGGCGGGCACAACGCGGGCCACACCCTGGTGATCGACGGCATCACCTACAAGCTGTCGCTGCTGCCTTCGGGCATCGTGCGCGCCGGCAAGCTCAGCGTCATCGGCAATGGCGTGGTGCTGGACCCCTGGGCCCTGCTGGCCGAGATCGAGCGGCTGACCGCACAGGGCGTGACCGTCACCCCCGAAAACCTGCTGATCGCCGAGAACACGCCGCTGATCCTGCCGATCCATGGAGAGCTGGACCGCGCCCGCGAGTCGCAGAATTCGGTGGCCAAGATCGGCACCACCGGCCGCGGCATCGGCCCGGCCTATGAGGACAAGGTCGGCCGCCGGGTGATCCGGGTGGCGGATCTGGGCGATCCGGCGACGCTGGATCTGCGGATCGGCCGGCTGCTGACCCACCACAACGCACTGCGCGCCGGTCTGGGGCTGGAACCCGTCGATTCCGAGGCGCTGAAGGCAATGCTGCTAGAGGTCGCGCCGAAGATCCTGCCCTTCGCCGCGCCGGTCTGGAAAGTGCTGACCGAGGCGCGCCGCGCCGGCAAGCGCATCCTGTTCGAGGGCGCCCAGGGCAGCCTGCTGGATGTCGATTTCGGTACCTATCCCTTTGTCACCTCGTCGAACACCACCGCGGGCATGGCGGCCTCGGGCACCGGCCTCGGGCCCACGGCGATCGATTTCGTGCTGGGCATCGTCAAGGCCTACACGACGCGGGTGGGCGAAGGCCCGTTCCCCACCGAACTGAACGATTCCGACGGCCAGCGCCTGGGCGAGCGCGGCCATGAATTCGGCACCGTCACGGGGCGCAAGCGCCGCTGCGGCTGGTTCGACGCGGTGCTGGTGCGCCAGACCTGCGCGACCTCGGGCGTGTCGGGCATCGCGCTGACCAAGCTCGACGTGCTCGACGGCTTTGATGAGCTGAAGATCTGCACCGGGTATGAGCTGGACGGCACCTTCTATGACTACCTGCCCACGGCGGCCGATCTGCAGGCGCGGGTGGTGCCGGTCTACGAGACGCTGGAAGGCTGGAGCGAAAGCACCGCGGGCGCGCGCAGCTGGGCCGACCTGCCCGGCGCGGCGGTCAAATATGTCCGTCGGATCGAAGAGCTGATCCAATGCCCGGTGGCGCTGCTGTCGACCAGCCCCGAGCGCGACGACACGATCCTTGTCACCGACCCGTTCGAGGACTGATGGCGCTTGGTTACAAATTCCGGCGCCGCTGGTCGCTGATCGTGCTGCTCGTCGGGCTGCCGGCCTATATCGCGCTGGCGTGGTGGGCCACCAGCCTGCTACCCGACCGCCCGCCGGTCCTGCTGGAACTGGCGGTCTATATCGGGCTTGGCGTCCTTTGGGCGCTGCCCATGCGCTTCGTCTTCCTGGGCGTCGGACGGGAAGACCCCGACGCCCCAAGCCCCGGCAAGCCGGCCGAAAGCGAAGATCCGAAGCCCTAGGGTATCGCGCCGGCGCACATCCCATCGCCGCTCAAAGCTGCCAAGGCCGTGCCAAGGGCGACCCCCTCGCGATATCCATGCCAAAGCGAAAGCAACACGTTCGTCCCTTGCTTCTTTCTGGTGAAAATATCCTGGGGGTGCAGGGGGCAAAGCCCCCGCCGCCGCGCCTGCAACGCCAAGCTCCGCAGGCCGACCTGCCCCACCTGCCGACATGGCAACAACTCTACATGGCTGGACAAACGAAAGCGGGCGGGGGGGCTAGCCCCTCCCGCCCGAACTGGTGACACGTTCACTGGTTACAATAGGTCTTACTGATTCACACCCAGCCCGGACCGCCCTAGCGGGCGATCTTGCGGGCCTCCAGAATGAACCGGGAAGATTGAGAAATCGCAAACTGGCCTCGTTTGACCTTCTTGATCTTGCCGTCGCGCAGCAGCGCGCCGAAGCTGCGCAGCCCGGCTTCGCGGCTGAAGCCGTCGCCCGCGCTAGTTTCGGCGCCGACAGCGGCGGCAAAGCGCATGATCTGCGGGCGGGTGAAATGCTCAAGCCCCTCGACGCAGTTCGAATAGGCCGCCGCCGCCTCCAGAAGGTCGGGAAGGCTGGTGGCCCCGATCCGTTCGGCGAACTCGGCGAAAGAGTGGCTGTCGGCGAGGGCTGCGGAATCGTCGCGGTTCACCATCTCGATCGGATCTTCGTCGCTGTGATCGACGGCAAGATTGCTGCTGCTGACGCGGCGGGGCCGGATCGGATTCGCGCTCAGCGTGGCGGCCGGGCGGTCGATACGCTGCTCGGACACCAGCACCAGCGGCGCGGGGCGGTCGGACGGGGCCGCGGGGCGGCGCGCGGCGCTTTGGCCACCCTCCGCCACCGACGGGCGGCGCGGACGGACGACGCGGGCCAGATCGTCACGGTAGGAGCGCATCGCCTCGTCCGGGTTCGCCTCGGGGGGTTCGCCCAGCTCGCGATCGGCCTCCTTGGCGGCAACCGCGGCCTTCAGATGCGCGATCGTCGACAGCCGGCGGCGGCTTTCGGCGCCTTCCAGCTGGTTTTCCGTCTGCAGCATCAGGCGGCTCATGGCATCGTCATCGGCCGAATCGCCCAGGATCGAGCGGCCGCCACGGTCCGGGCGGCGATGGGCGTCGACCTCACGCTCGACCGCGGCCAGCTCGGCCTGCAATTCGGCCTCGGCGTCGGGCGCGAGGCTGGTGACGGCGGCAGCGGCATCCAGCATGGCGAATGCGGAATCGTCCTCGTCCTCGTCCTCGACATGCGCGCGCGTGTCGGTGCCTTCCGCGTCATCGGCGTCGGGCTGAGCCTCATCCGCGGCAAGCTCGCCCTCGTCTTCAAACGCGACGTCCTCGATCGGCTGGAGGTCTTCGGCGGGTTGCACCGCTTCCGCCTGGGGGGCGGCCTCGAAAGCCGCGGGGGCTTCGGCGATGTCCTCTTCGATCGCATCGTCCGCCTCGGCCTCGGGGGGCACGATCTGGGGCGCGGCGTTGGGGTCGAGGCGGCGGACCTTGATCACCCGGGCGCGGACGCGGGCAAGCGGCTCGTTCTCGTTCTCGTTCTCGTTCTCGGCTTGGGGCTGGGCTTGGGGTTCGGTTTGGGGTTCGGGCTCGGCCGGGGCCGCGGAAGATCCGCTTGCGGTCGCGCCGGGGGTCCCTTCGGATGTTTCCGGCTCGTTGGCCTCGGGGGGGGCTTCGCTTTCCACCGGGGTGGGGGCTTCGGCGGTGTTTGCCTCGACCGGATGGGCCCGGAGCGCGGCCTGCACATTGGCAAGCGAAATCGCCTGCGCGTCCTCGTCGATTTCCGTTTCCGTGCCGAAGTCCGTGAGCGCCACGTCTTGCGCCGCCTCTTCGGGCGTATCCTCCGGGGTGGCAAGGTCTTCGGGCGCGGCCTGAACCGGCGCTTCGGCGATCTCGGCGGCCTCCTCGACCGGTGCCGCAGCAGGCGTCGGGGAAATGGGCGCACGCAGGCCGGTTTCCGCGAGGGCGGGCGCGGCGGCGACCGTTGCGGCCACGGCAGGGGCAGGGGCGGCGCCGGCGCGGGCCTGTTCCACCGCCGCACGGATGCGCAGCAGTTTCGCGGCGACGCTGTCGAAGGCCAGCGGTGCGGCGGCCGGCGCGGTCAGCGGCTCATCCTCGGCGGCGCTGTCGTCTTCGGCGGCGACCGCCGGGATCTGCGATGCCGGCAGCGTTTCGGCCTGATCCTCGAATGCTTCCTCTTCGAAGCTGTCCTCGGCCGTCATCGCGGCGGGGGCTTCGGAGGGCACGGCCTCGGGGGCCGGCTCTTCATGCGAGTGTGCCTCAGACGGTGCCTCATGCGGCGCCTCGGCGGCCGGTTCGGGTGCGCTCAGGGCCTCGGCCGCAACCGGGCTGCTGGCACTGTCGGCACGCAGCACGACACCGTTACCGTTGTCCTGGATCTTCGCCTCGACCCGGCGCTGGACCTCGCGCTCGGCGATCTGATGCAGCATCTGCGCATCGGGCGTCGGAGGCTCTGCGCCGAAATAGCGGTCATCCGCGGCAAGATCGCGGAAATACTCGGCGATGGCTTTCATCGTCGAGAACGGTTCCTCAAACCCCTCCAGCGTACAGGAGAAGGTTCCGTAAGAGACAGTGAGGATCTTGCTCGCACCGACCATGAGACACTCGCTTTCTGCCGTTTCCAATTAGCACCACAATACCGTCGTCATGTTCAATTCCGTGGACAGATCGGGGTGTTTTGAAGGATTGATTATGTCCTGAACACCATGTGACTGCCTTAATTGGAACCAATAAACCGATGCACCGTCCACTTGTCGTATCCCGAGAGGGCCTGATTCTGCTTGGCGCGGGCCCCGTCGCGCGGGCAAATTTCAGCGCGGCGCGAGCGCTGGCGTCAAGAATCGTTGCCGCCGACGGCGGCGCGCGCAGGGCGCTGGCGCTGGGCGCGATGCCCGAGGCGGTGATCGGCGATCTCGACAGCCTCGACTCGGCCACGCGCGCGGCGCTTCCCGAAGGTAGCGTCCACCGGATCGACGAGCAAGATAGCACAGATTTCGACAAATCCCTGCGCCATATCGCGGCGCCCTTCGTCATCGGGCTGGGGTTTTGGGGCGCGCGGATGGATCACGGGCTGGCGGCGCTGAACGTGCTGGCGCGCCATCCCGACCGGCGTTGCCTGCTGATGGGCGGGCGCGAGGTCTGCTTTCTCAGCCCGCCGGCGCTGGATCTGGCGCTGCGCCCCGGCACCCGCGTCTCGCTGTTCCCGCTGGGCCCGGTCGAGGGTGAAAGCGAGGGGCTGGAATGGCCGATCGGGGGGCTTGCATTCGCCCCCGACGGGCGGGTGGGCACCTCGAACCGGGCGGTGGCCGGGCGGGTGCGGTTACGGTTCACGGCGCCGCGGATGCTGGTGCTGCTGCCGGCAAGCGCGTTGGAAGCCGCGGTTCGGGCACTGGCGCCGGATGCCGTGCCACCACCCGTTCGCGGTGGATGATGTAAAGGCCCGAGGCCACAATCACCCCGATCCCCGCCCAGGTAAGGGCATTGGGGAAGTTGCCGAACACCAGATAGCCGAGCGTGGCGGAGCTGACGATTTCCAGATAATGCAGCGGCGCCAGCGTCGCGGCGGGGGCAAGGCGCAGCCCGAAGCTCATCAGCATGTGCGAGAAGGTGGCCGCCGCCCCGACGCCGAAAAGCCAGCCCCAGGCGATGCCCTCGGGGCGCAGCAGCGTAAGATCCGGCAGCCCCAGATCCGAGGTGAACCACAACACCGGCGCCCATAGCAACACTGCGGTCAGCGCGGTGTGGAACTGCATCTCGACCGGGTGTTGCAGCGGCGAAAGGCGACGGGTGATGAGGATATAGAGTGCAAAGCCCACGGCGGTGCCCAGCGGAAACAGCGCAACCGCCCCGAATTCGGCAAAGCTGGGCTGGATCACCAGCAGCGCCCCGCAAAAGCCCACGCCCGAGGCCGCGATCCGGCGCGGGCCGACCTGTTCGCCGAACATCAGCCAGCCGAGGCCGAGGATGATGAACGGCTCGACGAAGACGATGGCCAGCGCGTCGGCGATCGGCATTTCGCGCACCGCTGCGATGAAGCAATAGGTCGAGACGATCGACACCAGCGCGCGCATCACCGTCAGCTTCAGTGCCCGGCCCCGCAGGCGAAAGCTTTGCCCCATCGCCAGCACGATCGGCACCATCAGGGCCGCCTGCACGGCAAAGCGCGCCAGCGTGATCTCGCCCACCGGCAGGCTTTGCGCGGCCAGTTTCGAGCAGACGTCGATCAGCGGCGCCGTCGCGCAGAAGCCGAGCATGAAGGCGGTGCCAAGGGGGATGCGGTCCTGTTGCATGAAATGCGGATAGGGCCCGGCGTGCGGCCGGTCGCGTGCATTTGCGACCCATGCGTGTCGCGCTTAGGCGGGCTGGGCCAGCGCCATGCGTTCGCGCCACACGATATAGACCCCGGCCGCCACCGTCAGCGCGATCCCCGCCAGCGCCAGCGCGTCGGGGAAATCGGCAAAGACCAGATAGCCGGTGAGCGTGGCGAAGGGGATTTCCATGTATTGCACCGGCGCGACGGTGGCGGCGGGGGCGTGGCGCAGCGACCAGGTCATGAAGAGATGGGCGAAGGTGCCGGTGACGCCCAGCCCCACCAGCAGCGCCCAGGGCTGCGGCGCGGCCAGCGCCGGGCCCAGCGCCGGCAGCCCGAAAGGCGCCACCAGCGCCAGCGGGATCAGCACGACCGAGGCCATCACCCCCGAGGATGCCTGCAGGCTAAGCGCATCGGCCTCGCGGCTGATCTGGCGGGTCAGCATCATGTAGAGCGCGAAGATCACCGCGACGGCCAGCGGCAGGAACGCCGCCGCGCCGGCCTGCAGGAAGCTGGGCTTGATCACCAGAAGCGTGCCGGCAAAGCCCACCAGGCAGGCCAGAAGGCGGCGCGGGCCGACCTCTTCGCGCAGCACGAAATGGCTTAGCAGTAGCAGCAGGAAGGGTTCGACATAGGCGATGGCAATGGCATTGGCGAGCGGCAGGAAGCGCAGCGCGGTATACATCGCCGCGATGCCGAAGACCTGCAGCACCGTGCGCAGCGCATTCAGCGCGACGGCGCGCGGCCGCATCCGCAGGCTGCCGCCCCCGGCCCACAGGATCGGCAGCAAGATCAGGGCTTGGAAGCCGAAGCGCAGGGTTATCAGCAAGAACAGCGGCACCTGCCCGCCCAGAAGCTTCGCCAGCGCGTCGGCGAGCGTCGCGGTGGCGCAGAAGGCGAGCATCAGAAGAATGGCGAAAAGCGGGCGATCTGGGCGCATCGGCGCACGATAGGGCCGGCGCGCGCGCCGGGCAATCCAAACCCGCGCCGTTGGGCGGCGCGTCCTTGCGCCCGTATCGGCGGGGCTAGCGCGCTGCCCCTTCGGCCCGGTCCAGCGCCGCGCGCATCGCGTGGATGCCCTCTTCGATCCGGTCGCCCAGCCGCAGCAGCGACCCGCCCAGCAGATAGACCACATCCGTGCCATACATCGCCGCCATGTTGCCGGCGCGCGCGACGCTCATGCCGCCGCCGGGGCTGGGCAGCATCGCCAGGCCCGGCCCGGCCGGATCGCGGCAGGCGCGCGCGATCTGGCCACATTCCGCCGCGCTGAAGCCAAAGCGGCCGCCGACATTGGGAAACACCGAAATATCCGCCCCGGCAAGGCGCTGCAGCGTGCCGAACATCACCCCGTGGTCAAAGCCGGTATCGGCTGACAGCACATAGGGCCCCAGAAAGGACGGATGGGTCATGACCGGCAGGTTCAGCCAGGGATCGCGGGCGATCCGGGCGACCACGCCGAACCCCAGAAGCCCCGGCATCACCAGAACGCCATCCGCGCCGGCCTGCTTGGCAAAGCGGATGTTGGCCTCGATCTCATCCGGGGCGCCGGCGAGCGAGGGGAAGTAAAGCGTCTTGCGTCCGGTCCCGGCCCCAGTCTCGGCCCCGGACTCAGCATTGGCGCGGGCGACGGCGATGGCGGTTTTCTCGACCCGTTCGCGGAACGGCGCCATGGGCTGATCCATGATCCCGTGATCTTCCTTGATCAAATCGGCCCCCGCCCGGGCGCAGCGATAGCCGATCTCGGCCAGGGCGTCGGCGTCCAGCCCCTGCGGCTTCAGCACTGGCGCGATCAACCCGCCCCGGGTGCGCCCGCACAGCGCCCGGATACCGTCGATCCCGAACCGAGGCCCGGGGTGGCGGCGCGCCATCTCTTCGCCGGGATCGATGCCGATCACCCGCAACCCGCGCTGGATCGAGGAATTGCCGAAGATCACGTTGAAAAACTGCGCCAGTTCCGCCCCCGCGCTGTCGGGCGAATAGCTGATCGTGGCGCGAAAGCGGCCCTCGGCCTCGGGGCCGATCTCTTCGATCCGGCCCAGGATCTCTTCGGCGATATAGCCTTCGGGGACCACGTCGCGGGGGATCTCGACCGTCTGTTCTAGCGCGATCGCCTCGGCGCGGGCGCGGGCCTCGGCCAGATCGGCGGCAAAGATCCGGTAGGTGACGGCGAAGCGCATCACAGCGCCTCGGCTTTTGCGGCGGAATGGACGGCGTCGATGCGAACCACGTCCAGCGCGGCCTCATCGATGCCTGTCTGCTGGCCGGTCAGCCGCTCGATCGCGTGCACCAGTGCCAGCGCGTCCAACCCGTAATGGCGCATCAGATAGGGGCGCGAGCCGCCGTGGGCATAGGTATCTTGCAGCCCCAGGCGGATTAGCCGCCGCGCAAGGCCCGCCCCGGCCATCGCCTCGGCCACCATTGAGCCGATCCCCCCCGCGACCAGATGGTTTTCCAGCGTCACCACCCCGTGCCGGACCGAGGCCGCGTGATCGAGGATCTGCAGCGCGTCAAAAGGCTTCAGCGTGTTCAGATGCAGGTGACGCACCGAAATCCCCGCCGCGTCCAGCGCGCCGCGCGCCCGGATTGCCTCTTCCGTGGTGATGCCGGCGGTGATCACCAGCACATCGCTGCCCGCCGACAAAACGCGCATCCGCCCGACCTGCATCGGCGTGTCGAACAGCCGTGGCACCGCGCCGCGCAGCACCCGGCAATAGACCGGGCCGTCGATGCTGTCGGCGGCCGCGACGATATTCTCGACCTCGGTCGCGTCGCCGGTTTCCAGCACCGTCATGTTGGGGATCGTGCGCATGACCGAGATATCCTCGATCGCCTGATGGGTCATCCCGCCCGGCGTGGTGATCCCCGGCAGGAAGCCCATCAGCCGCACCTTGCGCCGCGGATAGGCGACCGAGGCCATCAGCTGATCGTAGGGTCGCCGGTAAAGGAACACGCCGAAAGTATGCACGAAGGGCCGGAACCCGGCAAGGCCAAGCCCGCCGGCGAAGGACAGCATGTTCTGCTCGGCCATGCCCATCGACAGGAACTGGTCGGGGTGGCGGTCGCGGAAGCCGTCGATCTCGCAGCTCGAGGTCAGATCGGCGGACAGGCACAGCACCTCGGGGTGTTGCACCGCGTAATCCTCAAAGGCGCGCGCATAGGGGCGGTTGACCATCTCGACCATCGTCGTTCTCCTCAATGGCTGTAGGCGACCGGGTCGATGCCCAGCTCGGCGGCGATCTCGTGGTTCATCTCGGTGCGCTCGTCCTCGGATTTGAAGCGGACGTAATGCAGGCGCGGGAAGCGGCGGCGCAGGAAGCCCATGCCCTGGGTGGGGGAGGTATGCGCCAGGATGATCAGTGGCCGGCCCGGATGCGGCTCGGCCTTGGCCTGGCGCAGGGCGTCCAGGTCGTGGCCGTCGATCTCGCAGACTACGGCGCCGAAATCGCGCAGCTTGGTGGCGATGTCGCCCACCTCCATCACGCTGTCCATCGCGCCGTCGCATTGCTGGGCGTTCACGTCCATGAGCGCCCACAGATTGTCGATCCCGTGGAAGGCGGCGGCTTGCACGGCCTCCCATGTCTGGCCCTCCTGGACCTCGCCATCCGACATGAAGACACAGACCTCGCCACTGTCGCCGCGCCGCTTGCGGCCCCAGGCCAGGCCCGCGCCGGTGGACAGCCCGATCCCCAGCGTGCCGTTGTGGACCTCCATCCCCGGGCTGTGCTCGGCGCCGATCATCTCGACCGAGGAGCCGTCCTTGTTGAACATCTCCAGCCCCTCGGGCGCCATGCGTCCGGTCTCGATCAGGGTGGCGTAGGCGACCAATGCGTAATGCGCGGGGGCGATGAACAGCCGGTCGAGATGCGGCGCGGCGGGGCCGTTGTAGCCCGCCCCGGTGACATAGCCGGGATTATCCGCCGAGGGCACGCCCTGAAACGGCTCGGGGATCTGCGGCCGGGTCGGCGCGCCAAGCGTCAGCGCCTCATTATAGAGAAACGCCAGTTGCTCGGCCGCCGAACAGGCCTGGCTGAGATAGCCGCCGTTGTTGCGCATCGTGTGCTCGAACACGCGCCGGCGAATGCCCTGCGCCACCGCTTCCGTCGTCTTCATGTTCTGCACGTTCGACCCTCGGCATCTGGAACGGGGAATGTGTCCGGAACTATACATTTGACAGAATATACTGACAATTGAATGTTCGGGCCTTCCGTCGAAGGCGTGCCGGCGCGGCGTAGATCCTTTGCGGCCTTCGGGCCCATGCCGGGTGCGCCGGGCTGTATTGTGGCTTCGGGGGGCGGGATTGACAAACTCGCGCATGGCGGCCGTAATGGCACTGGAAAGGCAACCGGGAGGCGAGAGCGGTCGATGATTTCAGCCGATTACGCGCAGACGATGGCGCGCTACAATCTGTGGCAGAACGAGAACCTGCTTGATGCGGCATCGGGGCTGAGCGCTGAGGACCGGGCCATGGATCGCGGCGCCTTTTTTGGCTCGATCGAGCGGACCTTCCATCACCTGTTCTGGGGCGACCGGATCTGGCTTAGCCGTTTCGCCGGTACCGCGCCGCCCGAGGGCGGCATCGCGCAATCGACCGGGTTCGACGGCGACTGGAAGGCCTTTCGCGACGCGCGGGCGGCTTTGGACCGGACCCTTCTGGACTGGGCGAATGCGCTGGTGCCGGAGTGGTTCGAAGGCGATCTGACCTGGTTTTCCGGCGCGCTGGACCGCGAGTTCACCAAGCCGAAGCGAATTCTGGTGATCCAGCTTTTCAATCACCAGACCCATCACCGCGGCCAGATCCACGCCATGCTGACCGCGGCCGGCGCCCGGCCCGGCGACACCGACCTGCCCTTCATGCCCGACGCCTATCTGGCGCTCTGACCCTCTGCCACCCGTGAGGACCGGATAGCCCGCCCGATCGAGCCGGTTCACCGGATTGCGGCAAAACGATCGCAAGTCATTGATGTTATGTTGACGTGATGCGAGGGTGAACTGCGGACAAGATGGGCTGGCCTCATGTCAGGGGCGCCAGTTCGGCCACGGTTGGCCCCGCAATCGTTGATGAAATGCCGCCATATTCTGCGGGTTTCGTCGATGATACAGCAAACCGACGATTGCTTCACGGGAGGGAGCCATGGCGAACATGTCGAAACAGCCGCAGGCGACGCCGATCGTTTCGTCCGCACATCTTGCCGAGGGCGATTCCGGCTGGCAGATGAGCGAGCTCGAATACGCCATGACCATGACATACAACGCCTTTTCGCGCTGGATGATGCATTGCATGAAGGCGGTCGGGCATAATGATTTCAACCCGCTCGACGTGCTGGTGCTGCACAACGTCAACCATCGCGGCAAGGAAAAGCGCCTGGCCGACATCGCCTTCATGCTGAACATCGAGGACACACATACCGTCAATTATGCGCTGAAGAAGTTGATCAAGGCGGGGCTGGTCGACGGGCGCAAGCTGGGCAAGGAGATGTTCTACCGCACCACCGAAAAGGGGCAGGAAGTCTGCCAGGCGTACCGCGACGTGCGCCGGTCCTGCCTGTTGGATACCGCCGGCACGTCCGAGCGCGATTACGAGGAAATCGGCCAGGTCGCGCGGGTGTTGCGGCGCATGTCGGGCCTCTACGATCAGGCCTCACGCTCTGCCGCGTCTTTGTGATCGGGCCGGGCCACTGGCTCCCTGCGCATGAATGTATCAAAACGTTGACAGTTCATCAGCGTAATGCAACCGTGACGCCATAAACTCTACATAACAGGGAGACAGACCATGGGTTTTTGGAAAAACCTCAGCGGCGCCTGCGCCGTAACGATGGCCTTTGCGGTTCAGGCCCAGGCGCAGAGCTGGGAAATGCCGACGCCGTATCCGGACGCCAACTTCCACACCGTGAACGACCACGCCTTCGCGGCGGATGTGGCCAAGGCGACCGACGGCAAGCTGGAAATCAAGATCCATTCCGCCGGATCGCTGTTCAAGCACCCCGAGATCCCGCGCGCAGTGCGCTCGGGTCAGGTGCAGGCGGGCGAATTCCTGCTGTCGATCCTGAACAACGACAACCCCGTCTTCGGGGCGGATTCGATGCCGTTCCTGGCGACCTCTTATGCCGAGGCGGAAAAGCTGTGGAAGGCGCAGAAGCCGGTGGTCGAGAAGCTGCTGGAAAAGCAGGGGATGATGGTGCTGTATTCGGTGCCGTGGCCGCCGCAGGGGCTTTATACCAAGAAGCCGATCCACTCGGTGAAGGATCTCAGGGGGCTCAAGTTCCGCACCTATAACTCGACGCTCGATACCTTCGCGCGGCTGGCCGGCGCGGCGCCGACGCAGGTCGAGGTGCCCGACATCCCGCAGGCCTTCACCACCGGCCGGGTCGAGGCGATGATCACCTCGCCCTCGACCGGGGTGAACACCAAGGCCTGGGATTACGTCAGCTATTACACCGACATCCGCGCCTGGCTGCCCAAGAACATCGTCGTCGCCAACAAACGCGCCTTCGATCACCTGCCCAAGGCCGAGCAGGCCGCCGTTCTGAAAGCCGCCGCCGAAGCTCAGGCCCGTGGCTGGAAGATGAGCGAGCAAGAGACCGTGACGCAGACCAAGGCGTTGAAAGAGCACGGCATGCATGTCGAAAAGCCCAGCCCCGAGCTGGAAGCGGGGCTGAAGAAGATCGGCGCCGAGATGCTGGTCAGCTGGAAGAAGAAGGCCGGGGCCACGGGCGCCGAAGTTCTGAAAGCCTACCAGCAGTAATCCGGCGCGGGCGGCCCTATCGCCGGGCCGCCCGTCTGACCTTCGACTTGGGGAGAGCACGATGCGCCGAAGCTTGGATGCGCTTTATCGGCTAAGCGGCGGTCTGGCCGCCTTTTTCATCGCCGCCATCGTCGCGGTGGTGGTGGTGCAGGTCGGGTTCAACCTGACCGACAAGATCCTGATCGCCACCGGCATCGGCGCGCTGGGTCTGACGATCCCGTCCTATGCCCAGTTCACCGGCTATTTCCTGGCCGCCTCGACCTTCCTGGGGCTGGCCTACACTCTGCGCGAGGGCGGCCATATCCGGGTGTCGCTGGCGATCCAGTTCCTGCCGCGCCCGCTGCGCCGCGCCACAGAGGCGCTGGCGCTTGTCACTGCCGCCGGCATGACCGGCTTCGCGGCCTGGAACATGATCCTTTATATCCACGATTCCTGGAGCTATGGCGACATGTCGTCGGGGATGGTGGCGGTGCCGATCTGGATTCCGCAAACACCGCTGGCGCTGGGTCTGACGATCCTGACCATCGCCCTTGTCGACGATCTCGTCCAGGTCCTCCTTGGCCGCGCGCCAAGTTTCGAGGGCAAGGACGAAAGCCTTCTGAGCGAGTAGCCCCCCTCCAAGCGAGTAGATCCATGTCGATTTTCGTTCTTTCCGCGATCCTGATGGCCCTGCTGTTCCTGATGCTGGGGCTTGGGCTGTGGGTTGCCTTTTCGCTGATGGGCCTTGGGGTCGCGGCGATGATGATGGGCACCTCGGCGCCCCTGGGGTCGGTGTTGGCCACCACGATCTGGGGCAACAGCAATTCCTGGGCGCTGGCGGCGCTGCCGCTGTTCATCTGGATGGGCGAGATCCTGTTCCGATCGCGCCTGTCAGAGGACATGTTCACCGGCCTCGCCCCGTGGATGGAGCGCCTGCCGGGCCGCCTCTTGCATGTCAACATCTTCGGGTCCGGCATCTTCGCGGCGGTCTCTGGCTCTTCCGCCGCCACCGCCGCGACCATCGGCAAGCTGTCGATCCCGGAACTCAAGCGCCGCGGCTACCCCGAGCAGATGATGATCGGCACGCTGGCCGGCTCGGCCACGCTGGGGCTGCTGATCCCACCGTCGATCATCCTGATCGTCTACGGCGCGGCGACCGAGCAAAGCATCGCCCGGCTGTTCATCGCCGGGGTGCTGCCGGGGATACTGCTGATCGCGCTGTTCGTGGGCTATGTCATTATCTGGGGCCTTCTGAACGCCGACAAGCTGCCCGCGGCTGAGGAACGCCTGCCGCTGGGCGAGAAACTGCGCCGCTCGCGCCGGCTGTTCCCGATCGTGGGGCTGATCGCCGGGGTGATCGGCTCTATCTATGCGGGCATCGCGTCGCCCACCGATGCCGCCGCCGTGGGCGTGGCGCTGGCGCTGCTGCTGTCCTGGGGGTCGGGGTCGCTGAACCGGCAGACCTTCATCGAGGGGCTGATGGGCGCCACCAAGACCTCTTGCATGATCGCCTTCATCCTGGCGGGGGCGGCCTTTCTGACGGTGGCGATGGGCTTTACCGGGATCCCGGCGATGCTGGCGGAATGGATCGGGGGGATGAACCTTTCGCCCTATGCGCTGTTGGCGGCGCTGACTGTGTTCTTCGTGGTGATGGGCTGTTTTCTGGACGGGATCTCGGTCGTGGTGCTGACGACGTCGGTGATCATGCCGATGGTGGAAAAGGCCGGGATCGACACGATGTGGTTTGGCATCTTCGTGGTGATCGTGGTCGAGATGTCGCAGATCACCCCGCCGGTCGGCTTCAACCTTTTCGTGCTGCAATCGCTGACCGGGCGGAACATCCTGACGGTGGCGCGGGCGGCGTTTCCGTTCTTCCTGCTGATGCTGGTGGCGCTGGCGCTGATCGTCCTCTTCCCGGGCATCGTCACCTGGCTGCCGAACAAGATGTAGCGCGGATCAGGCCCCTGGGCGCGCAGAACCGGGCGCGGGAAACCGGGCCCGGACGCACAGCCCCGGGCGGGCGCCACCCGCGGCGGGGTTATCGGCAAGCTCCAGCCGGGCGCCGTGCAGCCGCATCACCGCGGCGACCAGGCTTAGCCCCAGGCCGCTGCCCTCACCCTCGCGCGCGCGGTCCAGCCGCACGAAGCGCTGCTGCGCGCGTGCGCGGTCGGCGGCGGCGATGCCGGGGCCGTCGTCGCAGACCGACAGCAGGGTCTCATTGCCATCGTGCTGGTCGACCCGCAGCACGATCCGCGCGGGCGCCGGGCAGTAGCGAAAGGCGTTCTCGATCAGGTTGGTCAGCGCCTGGGCCAGCATGTCGCGATCCCCCAGGATTCGCGCCGGTCCGGCGGCCTCGATCAGCAGCTGATGGCCGGCTTCCTCGGCCACCGGTTCAAGCATCTCGAACACGTCCGTGGCCAGCGCGGCCAGGTCCAGCACCCGCATCTCGGGCCGTGCGCTGCCGCCTTCGAGCTGGGCGATGCGCAAGACCGCGTTGAAGGCGCGGACCAGGGTTTCGGTCTCGCTTACCGCCTGGCCGATCTCGCGCGCGGCGCCCGAGGGCAGATCGTCGCGATGCAAAAGCGGCTCCAGCCGGTTGCGCAGCCGGGTCAGGGGGGTGCGCAGGTCATGGGCGACATCGTTCGACACCTGACGCAGCCCCTCGATCGACAATTCCAGCGTGTCGAGCGTGACGTTCAGCGAACTGGCGATGCGGCCGATATCGTCGTCGCCGGCATCGCGCGCCCGGCGGCTGAAATCGCCACCCGCCACGGCGTCGAGTACGGCGTTGATCCGGCCGATGCGTTCCTCGCTGCGCCGCGCCAGCAGGGCGGCGACGGCGATCGACAGCAGCAGTGCCGTGCCCAGCCCCCAGGCGATCGACTGCACCAGAACCTCGCGGCTGTCGTCGATCCAGACGGTATCGCGCCCGGCCACGATCCAGGATTTGCCGACCTTGATGCCATAGGCGGCAAAGCTGTGGTCGCGCTCGTCGGGCTCGGCGCCCAGCAGGGTCATGTCGCGTCCGCCGTGCAGGATCTTCGGCCCGGTGAAGGGGGCAGGCGGCGTCATGTTGCCGGCGCGGACCTTCCCGTCGGGGCCGACGAAGAGATAGAGGCTGTAATGGTCGTCCACCGCCGCCGTATAGCCGCCGATCCGCCGGCTTAGCGCCGCGGGGCCATCGGCGCGCAGCGATTGCGCCAGGCCCTTGGCCAGCTGATGCGCCTGATCGGCAAGGCGGCTGCGCAATTCCTCGGTCAGCACCGCGAAGGACACCGCGCCGGCCAAAAGGATCGCGATGGTGAAAACCGTCGTCAGCCGCACCGCGAGCCGCAGCGCCGAGGACCGGCGGATCGCGTCGAACGGGGCGGGGCGGGGCAGCAGGGTCATGGTTTCAGAATATAGCCGCTGCCGCGCAGCGTATGCAGCAGCGGCTTGTCGAAGGGCTTGTCGATCTTGGCGCGCAGGCGGCTGATATGGGTCTCGACCACGCTGGTCTGGGGGTCGAAGTGGAAATCCCACACCGCTTCCAGCAGCATGGTGCGGGTCTGCACCCGGCCCGCGCGGCGCATCAGATGTTCGAGCAGCCGGAATTCGCGCGGCTGCAGGTCGATCTCCTGGCCCGCGCGGCTGACCCGGCGGCCGAGAAGATCCATGCGAAGGTCGCCGACCGCCAGCGCGGTTTCGGGCGCCTCCGAGACATGCGGTCGCCGCGCCAGCGCCGCCACCCGGGCCGAAAGCTCGGCGAAGGCGAAGGGTTTGACAAGGTAGTCGTCGGCGCCCGCCTGGAGCCCGTCGACCCGGTCGCTGACCCCGTCGAGCGCGGTCAGCATCAGGACGGGCGCCCGGAACCGCGCCGCCCGCAGCGCCTTGACCAGCGACAGCCCGTCGAGGCCGGGCATCATGCGGTCGGTGATCAGCAGGTCATAGGGTTGCATCGTGGCGCGCACCAGCGCGTCCTGGCCGTCATCGACCAGATCGACGCTGTGGCCTTCCGCGTTCAGCCCGTCGCGGATATAGGCGGCGGTCTGGGGGTCGTCCTCGGCCAGCAAGATCTTCATCTGTCGCTCCTGCCACGGGGCTCGTGGGCTTGCCCATTCTGCCTGCCCGCAAAGGGGGGCGCGGGTCAAGTCCGGGGTGGGGGCGTTATCGACGCGGCGGCTTACCGGCGCATCGGGCAGGGCTTACGGTTTCGTAAGGCGGCGTGGTAGAAGCCGAGCGCCTGCGGTTTTCTGCGCCCCACCGGGTTGATCGGCGCGAGGCGACGGATCATCTGAAGGGGCGAGGGCGCCGCCTTCGTCACCCGATCACGGAACACCCGATGCCGCATTCGCTCGATCAACTGCTGCCGTCGCTGCAATCGCTGGGGGCCTGGTCCTACTGGATCATCGGGCTGGGGTCGATGCTGGAGGCCTTCTTCCTGACCGGCGTCATCGTGCCGGGCACGCTGGCGGTCGATGCCGCGGGCATCCTGGCGCAGCGCGGCTTTCTGAACATCTTCGATCTGTTCTGGTTCGTCGCAATTGGGTCCATCCTGGGCGGAGAGCTGAGCTATTGGGCCGGGCGCTGGGGCAGCCTCCGGATCTTTGCGCATTTCGATCCGGGCCGGTCGCGGGCCTTCCGCCGCGCACAGGATCTGTTCGCGCGCCGCGGCGGCCTTGCGCTGGTGCTGGGGCGGCTCTTGGGGCCGGTGGCGGGCTTTGTGCCGCTGGCCGCCGCCATCGCCGGCATGACACCGCGCCGGTTCCGGGTCTGGAACGTCATCGGCGCGGCGCCCTATGCGCTGATCCACCTCAGCCTGGGCTATTTCTTCGGCGATATCTTCGCCCGGATCGGCCCCGCCGCCACCCGCATCGCGCTGTTCGCTGGCGCCGCCGCCGCGATCCTGGCGGTGCTTGCCTATATGGTCGTGCGGATCGAGCGCAACCTGCCGTCATTGCTGTCGATCGCCGGCGCCTATGTAGAAGCGCTGGGCCAGCTGGGACCGGTGCAGGACTGGCGCGGCCGCCACCCGCGACTGGCCGGGTTCCTGACCCGGCGCCTCGACCGAGGGCAGTTTCTGGGCCTGCCGGCCACGCTGATCGGCTTGGCCTTCGGCTATGTGTTCCTGATCTATCTGGGATCGGTCTTCGATTTCCTGATGGCCGCGCCGATCGTGCAGGCGGACAAGAATATCGCGGCGCTGATGCATGTGTTTCGCAACCCGCTGCTGATCCGGCTGGCGGCTTACGTCACGGCCTTCGGCATCTGGCAAAGCGTCACCCTGGTGCTGGTGGCGGCGGTGGCTTCGCTGTGGCTTCGCGGGCGCGGGCCACTGGCGGTGGGGCTGCTTACGGCGGTGGCGGGCAATGTCGTGGCGGTGGCATTGCTGAAGCTGGCCTTCCACCGGGCGCGGCCGGAATTCGCCTATTTCGTCGAAAGCTCGAACAGCTTTCCCAGCGGCCATGCGGCGATCTCGGTCGCCTGCTACGGGATGCTGGCCTATATCGGCTGGCGCACCCGCCTGCTGGGCCCGATCATGGCGGCGCTGCTGGCGCTGCTGGCGGCCTTCCTGATCGGGCTGAGCCGGCTTTACCTGATCGAGCATTACCTCAGCGATGTGCTGAACGGCTATCTGGTGGGGGCGATGTGGCTGCTGATCGGCGTCTCGGTGGCCGAATGGCTGCAGACCCGTGCCGAGGTGGCGGATGCGGCGCCGCCGGGCCACGCGGGTCAGGTCGCGAAAGGCCAGCCCGCCGGGGCCCCGCGCCGCTGGCTGGCGCCGGGGATCTGGGCGGTGGCGCTTGTTGGCTGCCTTTGGGTCTCGGCCACCTATCACAAGGCGCTGACGCCGCCGATCGCGCCGCAACAGATCGCGACGGTCACCGATCTGCCCGGCTTCTTCGCCGCCACCGGCGCGCCGGGCCGGATCGACAGCATCGATGGCACGCCGCAGGCGCCGATCAACCTGATCCTCGTGGCCGCGGGTCGCGACGCGCTGGGCCGGGCGTTGAAGGCGGCGGGATATGTGCCGACCAGCCCGGCGACCCTGTCCTCGATCCTCGGCGCGGCGCTGGCCGAGGCCACGGGCAAACCCGATCCCCGCGCCCCGCCGATGCCGGCCTTCTGGGGCGCGACCCCCAATGCGATGGCCTATGTCGCACCGGGGCAGGTGCCGGGTGCCGAGGCGGACGCCGGAATGCGCCACCTGCTGCGGATCTGGCCCACGCATTGGCGCGACGCCGGGGGGCGACGGATTTTCGTGGCCACCGCCAGCTTTGACGACGCCCAGCCCTGGGAGGCGGCCGAGCGCATGAGCGCCCGCACCGACCGCGACCGCGACGCCCTGATCCGGGCGCTGAGCCGCGCGGGGCAGCTGGAAAAGACCGAACAAGCCCCGCTACCCAAACAGGACCGCAGCCTGCGCGGCCACTGGCAATCGGACGGCGCGGCGGCGGTTCTGATCCTGCGCTGAGCGGCGGGGCCGGGCGGGGGATGGCGCGGGGCGGTGCGCGGTGCGCCAGGCGCGGCGGTGCGCGCGGGGCCTCCCCCGCCGCTTACCGATCCGTATGGCGCCGGACAGGGGCGCGACAATCGCTTGGGTCATCTCTGCGGGCACCGGGCCAAGCGCCCCCCGCAGCAAGATGGAGCAAGCCCCGATGACCACCGCGACCCTCACCGACCCGACCCCCAACCGCGTGCCGCAGGTCACCTGGGACTTCTGGGTGATCAAGCTGCTTGCAGTGACCGTGGGGGAAACCGCCGCGGACCTTCTCAGCCAGACGCTGGGGCTGGGCCTTCCCCTGACCTCGCTGCTGATGAGCGGCGTGCTGATCCTGGCGCTGATCTGGCAGTTCCGCCAAAGGGCCTATGTGCCCAGGGTCTACTGGGCCGCCGTCGTGCTGATCAGCATCGTCGGCACGCTGATCTCGGACAATCTGGTCGACAACCTCGGCTTTCCGCTGTCCTTCACCACCCCGGTCTTCGCCGCCGCGCTGGCCGCCACCTTCATCGCCTGGTACGCGGTCGAGCGGACGCTCTCGATCCACGCGATCTTCACCTTCCGGCGCGAGGCCTTCTATTGGCTTGCGATCCTGTTCACCTTCGCGCTGGGCACCTCGGCGGGGGATCAGCTGTCGGAAGGGCTGGGGCTGGGCTATCTGGCGGCGGGTGCGATCTATGGCGCGGTGATCGCACTGATCGCGGCGGCCTTCTACGCCGGGCGGATGAACGGGGTTCTGGCCTTCTGGCTGGCCTATATCCTGACCCGGCCGATGGGCGCCTCTTTCGGGGATTACCTGTCGCAGCCGCTGGCCGATGGCGGGCTGGGCCTGGGCACGGTGGGCACCAGCGCACTGTTCCTGACCGCGATCGCGGCCACGGTGGTCTACATGACCCTCAGCCATGACGGAGAGGAAACCGCGCGCCCGATCCCCCGCGCATAAGTCCCCGCGCCCGACCTCGCTTCGGACCGCACGGGATCTGACGAGTTCGTAAGCTCACGTCCTCTTCATCTCGCAGACGCAGAAAACGCGCTAGGCAGGGGCCCGTCCCGCAAGGCCCCCGCCACGCCCCCCGCCACGCCGCCAGCCGCGGGGCCGGGGGGCAAGACGAAAGCGACTGCAACCGATGACCTACACCGCGCTTGGCGCCGCGCCCGTGGCCCTTCCCCATCGCAGCCGGTTCTCGAAAGTGCCCGAGGTGACGCTGATCTTCTGGGTGGTGAAGATCCTGACCACCGGGATGGGCGAGACGACCTCGGATTTCCTGGCCCATCACATCTATCCGCCGGTCGCCGTCATCATCGGCTTTCTCGGCCTGATCGCGGCGCTGGCCCTGCAACTGGCCGCGCCGCGCTACAACGCCTGGATCTACTGGCTGGCGGTGGTGATGGTCAGCGTCTTCGGCACCATGGCCGCCGATGTGCTGCATGTGGGCCTTGGCATTCCCTATGTCGTCTCGACCAGCTTCTTCGCGGTCTCGCTGGCGGTGATCCTGTGGCTTTGGCACCGGGTCGAGGGCACGCTGGCGATCCATTCGATCCATTCGCGCCGGCGAGAGCTGTTCTATTGGGCGACGGTGCTGGCCACCTTCGCGCTGGGCACCGCCGCGGGCGACATGACGGCGACCAGCTTGGGGCTTGGCTATCTCGAGTCCGGGGTGATGTTCGTGGGCGTCTTCGCGCTGCCGGCGCTGGCCTATTGGTGGCTTGGCCTGCCCGAGGTGCCGGCCTTCTGGTGCGCCTATATCGTGACCCGGCCGCTGGGGGCCTCGTTCTCGGACTGGATGGGGGTGGATCACGCGCGCGGCGGCCTTGGCTGGGGGACCGGGCCGGTCAGCCTGACGCTGTTCGCGCTGATCGTGATGGGGGTCGGCTATCTTGCGCTCACCCGCCGCGATGTCGAACCCGAGCACGGGTGACGGCGATGGCGCGGCGCATATGTTCAGACCTCGCCGGTCAGGAAGCTCTGGCCGGTGCGGGGGTGCAAATGCACCCGGGCGTGGTGGCCATCCCCGGCCATGACGAATTCCACATCCGCGCCGATCTGGTCCAGCGCCTGACGCACGATCGCCAGGCCCAGCCCGGTGCCATCGTTGCGGTTGGCGCCCTTGGCGAATTTCTGGAACAATCGCGCGCGCAGGCTGTCGGGAATGCCGGTCCCGCCGTCGCGGATGTCGATGGTGTCGGGGGTCGTGTGCAGCGCCACCGTGCCGCCCGCGGGCGTCGCCTGGATCGCGTTCTCGACCAGATTGCGCAGCACCACCGCCAGCACCAGCCCGTCGGCCACCTCGCCATCCGGGCCGGGCACCAGCCGCAGGGCGACCTGCCGGGCCTCGGCGAAGAAGGCCAGTTCGGTCACCACCGACCGCGCGACGTCGCCGGTGCGGGCGGGGGTGCCGCCGGCCTCGGTCTGGCCGACGCGGGCCAGTTCCAGCAATTGCCGCACCGCGCGATCGGTGCGGGTGACCGAGCGTTCCATGACCTCCAGCGCGTGGCGGCGGGTTTCCTCATCCTCGGCCCGCAGCGCGATCTGCGCCTGCATCTTCAGCCCCGCCAGCGGGGTCTTCAGCTCATGCGCGGCGAAGGCGATGAAGTCGCGCTCATGCTCGCGGTGGGTGCGCACCCGGGCCAGCAGCGCGTCGAGCGCCTGGCGCACGGGCCGGATTTCCTGCGGGGTGGGGCCGTCGGGCAGCGGCGACAGATCGCCCGCGCCGCGCGCTCGCAGCCCCGCCGCCAACTGGTCGAGCGGCGCAAGGCCCCGGGCGGTGGCAAACCAGATCAGCAGCGCCAGCACCGGCAGCATCACGGCCGCAGGCATCAGCACGCTGCGGATCACCGCCTGCACCAGCCCCTCGCGCACGGCGATGGAATCGCCCACGCTGATCCGCAGCCCCAGCCGCTGGTTCACCGCCGTGTAGACGCGCCATTTCTCGCCGTCGATCATCCGCTCGCTAAAGCCGGTCTGGCCGGGGGCCGACATCGCCTGCACCGGCGCGGCCCCGGACTGGCCCACAAGCATTCCTTGCAAGGTCCAGATTTGGCAGGACAATTCGCGCCGGTAGGTGGCCGGCGCGGGCATTGGTATGGCGATTGGCCGGCCCTCTGGGTCCAGCTTGACCCGATGATCGGACAGCAAGGACGACACCATCCGCGCGGCCTCGACCAAGCGCGCATCCAGCACCCGCTCAACCTGGGAACGGGTCGAGCGGTCGATCACCACGATCGCCGAGACCCAGACCAGCAGGGTCGCCGTGACCAGGATCAGGAAAAGGCGGAGGCGGATGGAGATGGCGGAGACCCCGGCGCGGGCACGCGGTAGCCGATGCCGCGCACAGTTTCGATGAAGGACCGGCCCAGCTTGGCACGGAGATGATGAACATGGACCTCGACCGCATTGCTTTCGATCTCGTCGTCCCAGCCGTAAAGCCGGTCTTCGAGATCGCGCTTGGACAGGATGCGGCCGGGCCATTCGACCAGCGCCTGCAGCAGCGCGAATTCGCGCCGCGACAGGTTCAGCGGCACCTCGGCCAGCTGCGCCCGCCGCCCCGAGGGATCCAGCCGCAGCGCGCCATATTCGATCCACTGCGCCGAGCGCCCCTGACCGCGCCGGATCAGCACCCGCAACCGCGCCGCCAGCTCGTCCAGATCGAAGGGTTTGCCCATGTAATCGTCGGCGCCCGCGTCCAGCCCGTCGATCCGCTCGCGCGTCTGGTCGCGGGCGGTCAGCACCAGCACCGGCACCTGTGCGCCCTGACGGCGCAGATCCTTCAGCAGCGTCAGCCCCGAGCCGTCGGGCAGCATCAGATCCAGCACCATCGCCGCATAGGGTGCGGTTTCCAGCGCAGCGCGCGCGTCCTCGATACCGCTGACATGATCGGGGGTGAAACCGGCAAGTCGAAGCCCCACGCGCAGACCGTCGGCCAGCACCTCGTCATCCTCGACCACAAGAATTCGCATTGCGTCTCCGTCTCGCACGGGCGTTACCTCCGGCACCGAATGTGCCGGTCAAGCTTAAGACTGTCTTAAGAATCGGAGGCATAAGTGCAAGCCAAGATGACCTTGGCATGCCCGGGCTGCGGGCGCCACCCGGGCTGGCATGGGCTGGCCCTTCCCACCGAGCAGGGGATCGCGACGACCGGAGCCAGATACTGGGGACCGGAACTGCCGGCGGCGCCCCCAGCAGAACAGAGACGAAGAAAGGACCCCGGATGATTTCGAAATCAAGGACTGCACTCGTCACACGCCGTCACACGCTGCGCGCGCTTGGCGCGCTGGCGGTCACCGGCACGCTCGGCGCCTGCGCCGCCCGGCCGGACGCTGTCAGCAAGGCGGCGGCGGACCCGGCCTTGCTGCAGGATCCGACGCCTTCAGCGGCGACGCTGGCGCGCTATCAGCAGATGCAGGACCACGGCTATACGATCGTCGCGGTCGAACCGGGCTATCTGACGGGATCGAACCCGCGCGCGCTGATCTATTACGAAGGGTCCGAGCCGGTGGGCTCTATCGTCGTCGACCCCTATGCGCGGCGCCTCTATCTGCCGATCGGCCATGGCCTCGCCGTCCGCTACGGCTGCGCGGTGGGCAAGCAGGGCACGACCTTCTCGGGCAATGGCGTGATCTCGCGCAAGGTGGAATGGCCGAACTGGGCGCCGACGCTGAACATGATCCACACCGAACCCGAGGTCTATACCGACTATGCCCAGGGTGTGCTGGGCGGGCCGCAGAACCCGTTGGGCGCGCGGGCGCTTTATCTTTACCGTGACGGGAAGGATACCTATTACCGCATCCACGGCACCAACAACCCCTCGACCATCGGGCGGGCCACCTCGGCGGGCTGCATCCGGCTGTTCGACCAAGATGTCATCAACCTGTACAACCGGGTGCCTTTGGGCACCGATGTCCACGTCCGCACGCCCGAGGAATCGGCGGCGATGGTCGGCCCGCTGCAGGCAGGTTACCGCGGCTATGTGATCCCGGTGCATGACCCCGAGGTAGTGATCCACGGCCCCGAGGCGAATGCGATCCTCGACACTAGCGCGCCGGGCAACGATCCCGCGATCGCCGCCGCCGCCGCCCAGATCGCGTCAGAGCCGCGCCCGGCGAAGGCCTCGGCCTGAGGGCAGGGCGGTCAACTCCCGAAGGCTGGAGTGTCGCGTCACGCCCCCATCGCCATCGCCCCTCCGATGGCAACGCCGAAGGAGTATTTTCGCCAAGGTGAAGAGCAAAAATCGCTCATCTGCTTTCACTTTGGCGCAAATATCCCGGGGGTGCAGGGGGCAGAGCCCCCGCCGCCGAGCTTGCACTCCGCCGGCCGGACATCCGCGTGTTCCGGCGCCGAGTGTCTTGCGGGCAGAAGCCCCGGACGATGGCCTGCCGCCAGATCAGGCAGCGGGCTTGTCCTTTTCGATCAGCGCCAGCACCTCGTCTTGCGGCGTGGGCTTCAGCTTGGCGATCTCGCGGTTAAGCTGGCGCGCCTCGCGGGTCGAGCGGGCGGCGACCTTGCGGTGCTTGTGCTCGCGCAGCCATTCCCACAGGAAACCCAGCAGCACCCCCACCGCCATTGCCGCGAAGATCACCAGATAAAGCGGCAGATCCACGGCCCAGTTGCGCCCGATGTAGGGCACGAATTCCGCCGGCAACAGGGTCAGCGACACCGCCCCCCGGTTCGCCGAGGCGACCAACAGCAGCAAAAGCCCGATCAGGACCAGCACGAGATAGCGGAAATAGCGCATGGTTTCCTTCCGGTTACTTGCCGTTCAGGCGGTCGCGCAGCAGCTTTCCGGTCTTGAAGAACGGCACCGCCTTCTCGTCGACATCAACCGCCTCGCCGGTGCGCGGGTTCCGCCCGGTCCGGGCACCGCGCTGCTTGACCGAAAAGGCGCCGAAACCGCGCAATTCCACCCGGTCCCCACGGGACAGGGCCGAGATGACCTCTTCGAAGATCGTGTTCACGATCTTCTCCACGTCACGTTGATATAGATGTTGGTTCTCGTCGGCGATCTTTTGAACCAGTTCCGAACGGATCATCTAGCAGTCCCCCTGTGGGCCTCTACGGGCAGCGTTCCCCACCACTTATGTGGCTCAGACTATAGGCCCAATTTTCGCGGGCACAAACAGAAAGCCCTTGGAATGGCGCGGCTTTCCGGCCCGGAACAGGCCCAGATCACGAGACTGTGCCCGGTTTCGCGCCCCTCTGGTGTGAGAAGGTTGCAGCCACGACACGCCAAGGACAGCGATGGGCGGGTCCGCCGCACTGCGGCACAGAGATGTGATTCGGTCGGCAAAATGCAAACGGCCCCGCGCGGAACGCGGGGCCGTTCTTCCTTCCGCGAGGGAAGGATTACTCTTTGTCGCCCTTCAGCGCGGCGCCCAGGATGTCGCCCAGCGAAGCACCGGAGTCGGACGAGCCGTATTGTTCCACGGCTTCCTTCTCTTCGGCGATCTCACGCGCCTTGATCGACAGGCCCAGACGGCGGGTCTTGGCGTCGACATTGGTGACGCGCACGTCGATATGGTCACCGATCTGGAAGCGCTCGGGGCGCTGCTCGGCCCGGTCACGCGACAGATCCGAACGACGGATGAACGACTTCATCGCGTTGTATTCGACTTCGATCCCGCCATCCTCGATCGCCGTCACGGTGACGGTGATGATCGAGCCGCGCTTCACGCCGTCGACCGCATCGCTGAACGTATCTTCGCCCAGTGCCTTGATCGAAAGCGAGATCCGCTCTTTCTCGGTGTCGACCTCGGTGACGACCGCCTGGACGACATCGCCCTTGCGGTAGTTCTGGATCGCCTCTTCTCCGCGCTGGTCCCAGCTCAGATCCGAAAGGTGCACCATGCCGTCGATGTCGTTGTCGAGACCCACGAACAGACCGAATTCGGTGATGTTCTTGACCTCGCCCTCGATCTGGGTGCCGGCCGGATGGGTTTCGGCGAAGACTTCCCACGGGTTGCGCATCGTCTGCTTGAGACCCAGGCTGACGCGGCGCTTGGCGCTGTCGATTTCCAGCACCATGACGTCGACTTCCTGGCTGGTCGAAACGATCTTGCCGGGATGGACGTTCTTCTTGGTCCAGGACATTTCCGAGACGTGCACCAGGCCCTCGACCCCCGGCTCCAGCTCCACGAAGGCGCCGTAGTCGGTGATGTTGGTGACGCGGCCCTTGTGGACCGACTCCAGCGGGTAGTTGCCTTCGACGGCATCCCACGGATCGGCCTGCAGCTGCTTCATGCCGAGGCTGATACGATGGGTTTCCTTGTTGATCTTGATGACCTGAACCTTGACGGTCTCGCCGATCGACAGGATTTCCGACGGGTGGTTGACCCGGCGCCAAGCCATGTCGGTGACATGCAGCAGGCCATCGACGCCGCCCAGATCCACGAAGGCACCGTATTCGGTGATGTTCTTGACCACACCGTCGACGTTCTGGCCTTCGGTGAGGTTGGCGATCACCTCGGCGCGCTGTTCGGCGCGGCTTTCTTCCAGGATGGCGCGGCGCGAGACCACGATGTTGCCACGGCGGCGGTCCATCTTGAGGATCTGGAAGGGCTGCTTCATGCCCATCAGCGGGCCGGCGTCGCGCACCGGGCGCACATCGACCTGGCTGCCGGGCAGGAAGGCCACGGCGCCGCCCAGATCGACAGTGAAGCCACCCTTGACGCGGCCGAAGATCGCGCCCTCGACGCGGTCCTCGTCGGCATAGGCCTTCTCGAGGCGATCCCAGGCCTCTTCGCGGCGGGCCTTGTCACGGCTGATGACGGCCTCGCCCCGGGCGTTCTCGACGCGGTCCAGATAGACCTCGACTTCGTCGCCGACTTCGATTTCGGCGGCCTCGCCGGGATTGACAAATTCTTTAAGATCGACGCGGCCTTCCATCTTGTAGCCGACGTCGATGATGGCCTGGCCCGCCTCGATGGCGATGACCCGGCCCTTGACGACACTGCCTTCGTCGGGCGTGTCGATCTCGAAGCTTTCTTGAAGGAGGGCTTCGAATTCCTCCATGGACGCTTTAGCGCTCATGCGTTTCGGATTCCTTTTGTACATGTTTCTGGCCGGGCGGTTGGCTCCGCCGGTCTCATGGTTGGGTGCCGGTCGGGCGGGGGCCGGACAAAAGACAAAGGGCCGGACATTGCGTTCCGACCCTGCCTCTTGGTCCCGTGGCTTTGCCGCCTTCTTGACGGAGGCGTCTATACGCGCCCGCGCCCCGTCCCGCAAGGGGTTTGGTGCCCAACCCGCCCGAATGCGAGGCCTTGTGAGCGCTTTGCAGACCGGGGGGCAGGGGGCAGGGCCTGTGCGGCGTCAATCAAGCCGCGCCTCCACCGCCAGGGCGGCGGCGGCGATGGCGGCCTCGATGCTCAGCTCGGAGGTGTCGAGCACCAGCGCCTCGGCGGCGGGTTTCAGCGGCGCGTCGGCGCGGCCCATGTCGCGCGCGTCGCGCTCGCGCACCTCGGCCAGCACCTTCGCCTCATCACCGCCGACCTCCAGCCAGCGCCGATGCGCGCGCACCTCGGCCGAGGCGGTGACATAAAGCTTCACCTCGGCCTCGGGGCAGATCACCGTGCCGATGTCGCGCCCGTCGAGCACCGCGCCGCCCGGGCGCCGGGCAAAGTTCCGCTGGAAGGTCACCAGTGCCGCGCGCACCTCGGGGATCGCGGCCACCCGGCTTGCAGCCTGGCCGGCCTCCTGGCTGCGCAGGTCGCCGCGCTGAAGATCTGCGGGCGCCAGCGCCCGCGCCGCGGCGACCGCATCACCGCCCTTGGCGCCCACCGCGCGGTACAGCAGGCCCGTGTCGAGATGGGCAAAACCGAAGCGCGCCGCCAGCGCCCGTCCGATCGTGCCCTTGCCGGCCGCCGCCGGCCCGTCGATCGCCACCGTGAAGATCATGATGCCTCTCCCAGGCTTGCCCGCGGGACGCCTCCGGCGGGCGTATTTGGAGAACGCTGAAAGACCCTTGCTTTCAGTGTTCCATAAATACGCGAACGGCCTATCCGTCCACGCGTGAGATCGTGGCGCCGAGCCCGGACATCAGCGCCTCGAACACCGGAAAGGAGGTGGCGATCGGGCTGCCGTCATCGACGCCGATCGGCTGCTGCGCGGCAAGGCCCAGCACCAGGAAGCTCATCGCGATGCGGTGGTCGAGGTGGCTTGCACAGGTCGCCCCCCCCGGCACGCCGTCCGGGCCGCGCCCGTGGACGATCAGCGTGTCCTCGTCTTCCTCGACGGTGACGCCGCAGGCTTCCAGCCCCCGCGCCATCGCGTCGATCCGGTCGCTTTCCTTGACGCGCAATTCCTTGACGCCGCGCATCACCGTGCGGCCGGTCGCGCAGGCGGCGACGGCGGCGAGCACCGGGTATTCGTCGATCATGCTGGCCGCGCGTTCGGGCGGCACCTCGACGCCTTTCAGCGCGCCGGTGAAGCGCACGCGCAGATCGGCCACGGGTTCGCCGCCTTCCTCGCGCGGGGACTCGTAGGCGATGTCGGCGCCCATCTCGATCAGCGTGGTGTAAAGCCCGTTGCGGGTGGGGTTCTGGCTGACGCCCGGCACGGTGATCTCGGAGCCTGCGACCAGAAGAGCCGCGCAGACCGGGAAGGCGGCAGAGGAGGGATCGCGCGGCACCGCGACCGTCTGGGGGCGCAGCTCGGGCTGGCCGGTCAGGGTGATGAGGCGGCCTTCGGGGGTGTCCTCGGTGCTGATCTCGGCGCCGAAGCCGCGCAGCATCCGCTCGGAATGGTCGCGCGTGGCCTCGCGTTCGATCACCTGCGTCTGGCCCGGCGCGTTCAGCCCCGCCAGCAGCACCGCCGATTTCACCTGTGCGCTGGGCATCGGCGTGGCGTAGCGCACCGGCACCGGGGCGGCGGCGCCGACGATCGTCATCGGCAGCCGCCCGCCGGCCCGCCCGTAGGCGCGCGCGCCGAACAGTGCCATCGGATCGGTGATCCGGCCCATCGGGCGTTTGCTGAGGCTTGCGTCGCCGGTGAAGGTGGCGGTGATCGGGGTGGTGGCCATCGCCCCGATGATCAGCCGCACGCCGGTGCCCGAATTGCCGCAATCGATCACCGCCTCGGGTTCGGCAAAGCCGCCGACGCCGACGCCGTGCACCGACCAGGCGCCGGGGGCGTGGCGGGTGACCTCGGCCCCGAAGGCGCGCATCGCACGCGCGGTGTCCAGCACGTCCTCGCCCTCGAGCAGGCCGGTGATCCGGGTCTCGCCCACCGCCAGCGCGCCCAGGATCAGCGCGCGGTGGCTGATCGACTTGTCGCCCGGCACCTCGGCCACGCCTGTCAGCGGGCCCGAGCGGCGCGCGGTCATCGGGATCGGGTTGTCATGGCCGGACATGCAAGGGCTCCTTCACGCTTCGCCGCTGATAGCGCAGCCGACGGGGGGCGTCCATCGGGCGCTTTTCTTTCGGGCGGAAATATCCCCGCGCGCCGCTTGGGTTCCGGCGCCGAGAATACGCCGGTGCCGCCCTGGTCGCGGATGGCATCCGGCCAGAGGCAGACGCGCAAGGTCGAGGGAGGGCAAAGCCTCACCCAGCCGATCACGCTTGACCTCGCCGCCGGATCAGGCCCAACGTCACCTGCCCGCAGCGCGCCGCAAGACCGCGCCGCAGGGGGATCTCGCCCGGTTTCGAGACGCGGGCACCAAGTCAGGCAGCCGGAATGCGCCTGAAACCGGGCATTTGATTCAGAACATTTCGCGACATGGCAGGGCGGGATAGGATTCCATTTTCAGCCGCACAATCCCTACCGGTTGCGCGAAAGGTTTCAGAACGGAGCAAGCATGCACATTGAAGTCAGCACAGACAGCAGCATTGAGGGGAGTGAAGCCCTCACAAATCAAATCAAGGGGTTGGTGGAGCATGAACTGACCCATCTGAAAGAGCATTTCACCCGACTTGAGGTCCATCTTAGCGACGCGCCCACCGGCGCGGCGGGCCAGGAAGACAAGCACTGCATGATCGAAGCCCGGCTAAAGGGCCGCCAGCCCGCGGTCGCCAAATATGCGGCGGCGACGCTTGAGCAGGCGGCGAAGGGCGCGGCAAGCAAGCTGAAAAGCTCGCTTGAGAGCACTTTCGGAAAGCTGGCGGGTGGTCGCTAGCCCCCATTCACCGTAGCCTCCGTCGGCGGTGATCTAGCGCCGCTGCTGGAAGGCGTCCGGCAACATTGCAGGAAGGGGCATGGAACATGGCCGACGACGACGATCTGTGGAATCTGGAAGAGAAGTTCTGGACCGAAGGCGCTGCCAGCGCGCGGCTTATGACGGCGAAGAATGCTGTCTTCGTGTTGCCCTATCCCGTGGGGATCCTTCAGGGCGCGTCTCTCTGGCGAGAGAGCAGCGTGGCCCAGAGATGGCGGTCGGTGGTCATGACCGAGCGCTACCTCAAGCAAGAGAAACACATCGCCGTTCTGGCCTATCACGTCTCGGCCGAGAAAAGCGATCTGCCGAACTATGAGGCCCTCTGCACATCGTCCTATCTACAGGATGACGGCAAATGGCTGCGGGTCGCACATCAGCAAACCCCTGTATCCCAATAGGTCAATTCCCAAGGCGCAGGCGCTTGGGGCCTTTGCGGAAACTCATCGACCGGGTGCAATCGGCCCACTTCTGTTGTCCAGGCGGCGGCGCGATCCCTGCGGTTTGGCGGGGGCGACGTGGCGGGCCGCTGAACCGGGCCACGCTGTCGTCACTTGCCCGGCCCCGGGGCGCTGGTGAACAGCAGCTGCGCAAGGATCAGAAGCACCATGGCAATCGCGAAGAGGGCGCGCGCCGAAAGCAGCGGGTGACCGGGCGTCGCCGATCCCGGCACCTTGTTGCTGCGAACCGTAGGGGGCTCAGGCAGCAAAAGCACCAATTCCTGCGCGACAGCCCCGTTATCCTGCCCAAGCGCCGGCACATCGTGAAACGCCACAAGCAGCTTTCTCAGGCGCGTGCGCGCGGCCTCGCGCCCCATTGCCGACAGATCGGCGGCCTCTTTCCAGGGATCAAGGCTCAACCGCGCCAATGCCGACAGAACGGTCACCACATATCCGTTGCGATCCTCTCCGACAGACGCATAGAGAAAGGGTTCAAACTCATGTCCGTGTGGATGGAGAACGGCAAGCTCGGCCATGATGCTGACTTTCTTTGTTCGGGGCGTCTCCGCTTGGGGCGCCCGGGGGGCGCCGGGCGAGGTTCTTCGCGGCGGGACTCCGAGCGTTTGGGGATTGGACCAATCCTACAACCTTGGCACCCGGCGCGCGCTTACGCAGATCAGTCCGCGGGGTGGCCGGGGCAGGCTGCCGCAACCGGCCGGATCGCGCCCCGGGGCGCGGGAAGCGGACCGGGACTAACATCGATCAGCGCGCGCCGTGTCAGGGCGGCTTATGCTGCGCCATTTGCCAGATCTGGCCGATGTTTCGTTGCGCGACAGGCGCGAACAGCCGCGCACGGAAAAGACCCGTATGCTGCCGGTGCGGCCCTGTGTCACGGCGCGCACACCGGATGCGTCCTGAGGTTGCAGGCGAAAACCCATGGCCCGCCGCCGTGAAGGTGCAGCATCGCAAGCTTGGTGCGCCGCTTGGCAAAAGGTTGGGCTACGGTCGCGCTGAAACGCCAACAGGCGCCCTATTCCACCGATTTCTCGGTGGCGCCACTGATCACCAGGAGCCATGGAATGAGAGTTAAGCTGGGCTGTCGCCTTCAATACGACCTTCCGCAGACGACGCCTATGATCGTTCTTTTGAACGTGCATTATTCGCGTGTCGGCGATCTGGAATATCCTGACTATCTGAGGACGCAGCCAAGCGTGCCGCTGGAAGGCTACCGGGACGGTTTTGGCAACTGGTGCACGCGGCTGGTGGCCCCCGCCGGAACCTTCACCCTTACGACCGAGGGCTTCTTGCGCGATTCTGGCGGGTTGGATCCGGTATTTCCGAACGCCGCGCAGCATCTTGTCCAGGACCTGCCGAATGAAACGCTCGTCTACCTGCTGGGCAGTCGCTATTGCGATACCGATCTTCTGTCCGAGGAAGCCTGGCGCCTGTTCGAAAACACGCAACCGGGCTGGCAACGCGTTCAGGCGATCTGCGATTATGTGCATGAGCACATCAGCTTCGGATACCAACACGCTAGGGCCACCCGAACAGCGTCGCAGGCCCTGTTCGAAAGAACGGGCGTCTGCCGCGACTTCACCCATCTGGCGATCGCGTTTTGCCGCTGCATGAACATCCCGGCGCGTTACTGCACGGGCTACCTCAGCGACATTGGCGAGCCGATGCCCCACCCGCCGGGTGATTTCGCGGCCTGGATGGAAGTCTATCTTGACCATGAATGGCGGGTGTTCGACCCGCGCAACAATATCCCGCGTTCCGTTCGCGTGCTGATCGCGAGAGGCCGCGACGCCGCCGACGTGCCGCTGACACAGACCTTCGGGCCGAACACGCTGAAAGAGTTCACGGTCTGGACGCATGAGGTCGAAACCTAGGCGCCAGACCCGACCCTTTGCCACCCGCGCGGACGCCGCACAAATGCGACCGCGCCGGGTCTTTCGCGAGCGCCGGATTGCCTGCGCGGCCTTTCAACGGATCATGAAGGCCGATGTCGAAGGCCTGATCGGCGTGGGCCGGCATGGCCTAGGCCGGGGGATCAGGCCCCGCGCCGGAAGGTAAGGTAATGCGGCGCCCGGCCCTCGCGCAGGGCCTTGTGCTCGTAGCGGGTGCACAGCCAGTCCTGCCAGGGCTCTGCCCCCTCGGACATCAGGGTGAAGCCGGCGGCGGGCACCTCTTCCAGCGTCTGGCGGACGTAATCGGGAATGTCGGTGGCGACGCGGAATTCGGCCCCCGGGGCCAGCACGCGATGCAGCGGTTCCAGATGTTCGGGGGTGACGAACCGGCGGCGGTGGTGGCGTGCCTTGGGCCAGGGGTCGGGATAGTTGAGGAAGGCCTTGGCGATAGAGCCCGGGGGCAGCACGTCGAAAAGATCGCGCACATCGCCGGGATGGACCGCCACATTGGTCACGCCCGCCCGGCGGATCTTGCCCAGAAGCATCGCCACGCCGTTGATGAAGGGTTCGCAGCCAAGGATGCCGACCTGCGGGTAGCGCGCGGCCATGTGGACCATGTGCTCGCCGCCGCCGAAGCCGATCTCCAGCCACACGGGCTTGCCGCCGAACTGCGCCGCGAGGTCAAGCGGACTCCGCTCGGGGTTCTCGTCGAAGTCGACCGGGCCGGGCGAGAGCGCCTTGAGATCGGCGTCGAGATAGCCGCGCTGGCTGTTGCGCAGGGTCTTGCCGGAGCGTCGGCCATAGAAGTTGCGCCAGGGGCGTTCGGGGGTGTCGCTGCTGTCGGTCATGGCGGGGCGTATGGACTGCGCGGCGGGCAGGCGTCAAGCCTTGGCGGCGGGGGCGCTGCCCCCTGCACCCCCGGGATATTTTCACCAGAAAGAAGCAAAGAGCCTTTCCTGCTTTCTTTCTGGTGTAAATATCCCACGGCGGCGACATCGTAGCGTCGTTGCCAATGGTGCTTGGACCGGTGGTGCAGCCATTGGCAATTCCGAGCGACGATGGCGGCGGGGTGTGAAACCCCCGGCGCGGACGCTCAGCCCCGGCCGCGATAGCCGGGGACGCCCTGATCGGGGATCCAGACGCCTTCGGGCGGGGTGCCGGTCTGCCAGAAGACGTCGATCGGGATGCCGCCGCGCGGGTACCAATAGGCGCCGATGCGCAGCCAGCGCGGCGCCAGCAGATCGACCAGCCGGGTGGCGATCTTCATCGTGCAATCCTCGTGGAACGATCCGTGGTTGCGAAACGAGGTGAGGAAGAGCTTCAGCGATTTCGATTCCACCAGCCAGTCGCCCGGCACATAGTCGATCATGATATGGGCGAAGTCGGGCTGCCCGGTCATCGGGCAGAGCGAGGTGAACTCGGGCGCGGTGAAGCGTACGACGTAATCCTGCCCCGAATGGCCCGAGGGCACGCGCTCCAGCACCGCCTCCTCGGGGGAGGCGGGCTGTTCGACCGCGGTGCCAAGCTGGGTCAGACCCGAGACATCGGTGCCAGACATCGCCTAGAGCGCCCCTTTCAGCGCGTCGATGAGATCGGTCTTCTCCCAGGAGAAGCCGCCCTCGTCATCCGGCGCGCGGCCGAAATGGCCATAGGCCGAGGTGCGCTGGTAGATCGGCTTGTTCAGCCCCAGATGGGTGCGGATGCCGCGCGGGCTGAGGTTCATCGCCTGCGCCACGGCGCGCTCGATCTTTTCCTCTGCCACAGTGCCGGTGCCATGGGTGTCGACATAGATCGACAGCGGCTTGGCCACGCCGATCGCGTAGGACAGCTGCAGCGTGCAGCGCTTGGCCAGCCCCGCCGCGACCACGTTCTTGGCCAGGTAGCGCGCCGCATAGGCGGCCGAACGGTCGACCTTGGTCGGATCCTTGCCCGAAAACGCTCCGCCGCCATGGGGGGCCGCGCCGCCATAGGTGTCGACGATGATCTTGCGCCCGGTCAGCCCGGCGTCACCGTCGGGTCCACCGATCACGAACTTGCCGGTGGGGTTCACATGCCATTCGGTCTGATCGGTGACCCAGCCCTTGGGCAGCACTTCCATGATGTAGGGATTGACGATCTGGCGCACGTCATCCGAGGTCAGCGCCGGGTCGATATGCTGGGTCGAGAGCACCAGCGAGGTCACCGCCACCGGCACCCCGTTCTCGTAGCGGATCGACAGCTGCGACTTGGCGTCGGGGCCCAGCTTGGGTTCCGCACCGGATTTGCGCGCCTGCGCCAGACGCTGCAGGATCGCATGGGCGTAGAGGATCGGCGCGGGCATCAGCGCCTCGGTCTCGTCGGTGGCGTAGCCGAACATGATGCCCTGATCGCCGGCGCCTTCGTCCTTGTTGTCGGCGGCGTCGACGCCCTGGGCGATGTCGGCGGACTGGGCGTGAAGGTAGCTGTCGACCTTCAGGTTGGCCCAGTGAAAGCCGTCCTGTTCATAGCCGATGTCGCGGACGCAGTCGCGCGCGATCTCCTCGACCCGTTCGATCACCTCGCCGGGGCCGCGGACCTCGCCGCCGATGATGACGCGGTCGGTGGTGGCGAAAGTCTCGCAGGCGACGCGGGATTGCGGGTCTGCGGTCAGGAAAGCATCGAGGATGGCATCCGAGATCCGGTCGCAGACCTTGTCGGGATGACCCTCTGAAACGGATTCAGAGGTGAAGATATAATCGCTGCGGGACATGAAGTGCTCCATTCGGGGTTACGCCGCCACGCCAGGAAGCCGTTGTGGCAGTCAATCCAGCACAGCTAACCTTCCTTCCGCTGGGGGTCAATGGTGGACCGGGCGAGGCGCGGCATGTGCCCGGAATGCGGGCATTTCGGCGCGGGTCCCGGGGGTTTGGGCGGGCAGGACAGGGGCGGTGCCGTCACGGCAGGTGGCGCGGTCTGGCCGCGCACGCGGCTTGCACGATTGCGCGAACGCCCCCATTACTGGCCCGGAACATGCGTCGGGGGCCGGGTGGGGCCCGGCGACCACGGCTGCGAAGGGGGCGTCGATGCGCGATGCGGGACACAGAGGACGGCCGGGCCGCAGGGCCAGCACCGTCGCCGCCGCGGTCCTGATCGCATGGCTGGCGCCGGGGCTGGCGGTGCAGGCAGGGGGGCCGCCGCTGCCTGTGCAGATCGTCACGGTCCACCACAGCGCCGATCTGCGCCGTTTCACCCTGACCGGCGAGGTCGCCGCGCGGCATACCTTGACGGCGTCTTTCGCGGATTCCGGGCGGATCGTGGCCTTGCCGGTGTCCGAGGGCGACCATGTCGGCAAAGGCGCGGTGCTGGCGCGGCTCGATTCCGTCCAGCAAGAGCAGGCGCTGCTGTCGGCCAAGGCGGCGCTTTCCTCGGCCCGGGCCAATGCCCGCAAGGCGCGCGAGGATGCCGACCGTCAGGATGGGCTGCTGGAACGCGGCGCCACCACCCGCAGCGCCCGCGACGCCGCCGCCGACCAACTGCGCGCCGCCGAAGCCGGCGTGGCCCAGGCCCAGGCCGATCTGGACCGCGCCCAGAAAGCGTTGACGGATACCGTGCTGCGCGCGCCCGCCGCGGCCACGGTGATCGGCAAGATGGCCGAGCTGGGCCAGGTCGTGGGCGCGGCGCAGCCCGTCCTGCAACTGGCGCTGGGCGAAGACTACGACGCGATCTTCCAACTGCCCGAGGCCGTTCCCGCCACGCTGGATGTCCATCCCACCCAGGTGACGCTGTCGCCGGTGGGGCGGCCGGATGAAACCGTCGTGGGCCTGCCGCGGCTGATCTCGCCGCTGGTCGATCCGTCGCAGGGGACGGTGAAGGTGACGGTGGGCATGCGCGCGCTGCCCAAGGGGATGCATATCGGCGACCCGATCGTCGGCACCATCACGCTGCGCGATCCGCCGCGGGTGATGTTGCCCTGGTCCGCGATCACCGCGACAACCGAGGGGCCCGCCGTCTGGATCGTCGATCCCAAGACCCATGCGGTTTCCCTGCACCAGGTGCAGATCCTGCGGTATGAGACCGGCCGCACCGTGCTGTCGGGCGGGCTGACGGATGGCCAAGAGGTCGTGGGGCTGGGGGCGAGCCTGCTGTATCCCGGCCGGATCGTGCGCGGGGTAGAGGGCAAATGATGCGCATTCCCACCCACGTCTCGCGTCCCGTCTGGCCGTTGATCGCCGCGCTGGTGCTGCTTGCGGCCTGCAAGCCCGCACCGCCCGCGCCGCCGCCGCCGCGCCCGGTGGTGTCCGAGGTTCTGACCCCGCAGGCCGGGTTGCGACCGGCCTATGTCGGCACCATCGCGCCGCGCACCCAGACCGATCTGGGCTTTCCCCTGGCCGGGACCCTGGCTGAACGGCCGGTCGAAGAGGGCGACGTGGTCGCGAAGGGCGCCACGCTGGCCAGGCTCGACCCGCAGCAGCTAGAGGCGCGGGTGCGTGCCGCGCAGGCCGGGGTGACGGTGGCGTCGGCACAGCTCAATTCCGCGCAGGACGCGGCGAACCGGGTGAACGCTCTGGTCGCCAAGGGGGTGAACAGCACGGCTTCGGCAGAGGCCGCGAAGAACGCGCTGGTCGCGGCCGAGGCGCGGCTTGCGCAGGCCCGGGCGGGTCTCGCGCAAAGCCGTCAGGTGCTGGGCTTTGCCACGCTGAGCGCGCCGCAAGAGGGGGTGATCACCCATGTCTACGCCCAGCCCGGCGCATCGCTGAGCGCGGGGCAGAAGGTGGTGCAACTGGCCGCCACGCAGGACCGCGAGGCAGTGATCGACCTGTCCGAACAGGATGCGGCAGGGCTGGTGCCCGGCGCCGTCTTCCGCGTCCGGCTGGAGGCCGCACCGCAGATCGCCACCTCGGCCACGCTGCGCCGCATCGACCCGGTCGCCGACCCCACCACCCGCACCCGACGCCTGCATCTGACGCTGGCCACGAATGCCGCCGCCAGCTTTCGGCTGGGGGCGCTGGTGCAGGTCGAACCCGGCGCGCAGACCAAGGCCCGCCTGACCCTGCCGCGCACCGCCCTGATCGGCGGCAAGCCCCGGGTCTGGGTCGTCGCCCGCAAGTCTGGCGCGCCGACCGGCACGGTGCGCGCGCAGCCCATCACCCTGGCCCCCGGCGCCGGCGATCGGGTGGTGGTGGCCAGCGGGCTGAGCGCGGGTGAGGAAGTGGTGCTGAAGGGCGTGAACTCGATCAAGGACGGGCAGCTTGTCGGCCCGAGTGTGGCGCGATGAAGCGGTTCAACCTGTCGGACTGGGCGCTGGGCCACCGATCCTTCGTGTGGTTCCTGATGATCGTCTGTCTGGTGGCGGGCGCCTATGCCTATGTCACCATCGGCCGCGAGGAAGACCCGAATTTCGCCATCAAGACGATGGTGGTCTCGGCCTCGCTGCCCGGCGCCTCGGTCGAGGAAACGGTGGATCAGGTCACCGACCGGATCGAGAAGAAGCTGCAGGAATTGCCGGAACTCGACTTCACCCGCTCGATCACCCGCCCCGGTCAGGCGGTGGTCTACGTGAACCTTCTGGCCACCACGAAGGCGCGGGAACTGCCGCGTATCTGGCAGCGGGTGCGCGACATGATGTCCGATATCCGCCCCGATTTTCCCCAGGAATTCCAGGGCTTCCGCTTCAACGACGATTTCGGTGACGTCTTCGGCAACCTCTTTGCCTTCACCGCCGACGGCTTCAGCCCGCGCGAATTGCGCGACCATGTCGATATCGTCAAGCGCGAGATCCAGGGCCTGCCCGACGCCGGCAAGGTGGCGCTGTACGGCACCAGGGACGAGGCGATCTATCTGGATTTCTCGCCCCGCAAGCTGGCGGCTTTGGGGCTGAACGAACAGGCGGTGCTGGCCACGCTGCAGGCGCAGAACGCGATCCTGCCCTCAGGCGCGATCAACGCGGGCGACGAGCGCGTTCTGGTGCAGCTGGGCGGGCAGTTCACCGATGCGCAAAGCCTGGCGGATGTGAACCTGCGCGTCGGCGACCGCTTCTTTCGCCTGACCGACGTGGCGACGATCCGCCAGGGCTATACAGACCCGCCCGCCAACATCTTCCGCTATGACGGCAAGGACGCCATCGGGTTGGAGGTCGGCATGAAGCCCGGCGCCAACATCATCGACTTCGGCAAGGAATTGCGCGGCGTGATGGCGGTCGCGCGGGCGCAGATGCCGCTGGGCATCGCGATCCATCAGGTGGCCGATCAGCCGAAGGTGGTGGAACATGCCGTGGGCGGCTTCCTGCGGGCGTTGTTCGAGGCGGTGGCGATCGTGCTGATCGTCAGCTTCATCAGCCTCGGCCTGCGCGCCGGGCTGGTGGTGACGGTGACCATTCCGCTGGTGCTGGCGATCACCTTCCTGGTGATGAAGTTTTCCGGCATCAGCTTGCAGCGGATCTCGCTCGGGGCGCTGATCATCGCGCTGGGGCTGCTGGTCGACGACGCGATGATCACCATCGAGACGATGATCTCGCGGCTGGAAAAAGGCGAGACCCGGCGCCGCGCGGCCTCTTACGCCTGGACCTCCATCGCCTTTCCGATGCTGTCGGGCACGCTGGTGACGGTGGCGGGCTTCATCCCGATCGGGCTGAACAATTCGGCGGCGGGGGAATTCACCTTCTCGCTGTTCGTGGTGATCGCGGTGTCACTGCTGGTCAGCTGGATCGCGGCGGTGCTGTTCGCGCCGCTTCTGGGGGTGACGCTTCTGCCCAAGAACTGGGCCGATCACGATCCCGCCCCGGGGCGGCTGCGACGCGCCTTCCACGGCGTCTTGCGCGCCGCGATGCGGTTTCGCTGGGTGACCATCGCGGCCACGCTGGCGGTCTTCGGCCTGTCGGTCTTCGGCATGCGCTATGTCGAGCAGCAGTTCTTTCCCACCTCCGACCGGCCCGAGCTGATCGTTGATGTGAACTTGCCCGACAATGCCTCGATCGCCGACACGACGGCCACGGTGGATCGGCTGGAAGGCGTGGTCCGGGGCGATCCCGCCGCGCTGTTCTGGACCAGCTATATCGGCACCAGCGCGCCGCGTTTCATCCTGTCTTATGACGTCGGCACGCCGGCGCCGAACATGGCCCAGATGGTGGTGCAGACCCCGGGCGTGGCGGCGCGCGACCGGCTGAAGGCGAAGATCCGCGCCTATGCCGACAGCCACCTGCCCGGCGTCGATCTGATCGCCAAGAACCTGGAAATCGGGCCGCCGGTGGGCCGCCCGGTGCAATACCGCCTGTCGGGCCCCGACATCGGCGTGCTGCGGGACCACGCGCGAGATCTGGCGGCGGTGGTCGGATCGAACCCGCATCTGCGCGACGTGGTGATGGACTGGAACGCCCCGGCGCGGGTGGTGCGGATCGAGGTGCTGCAGGACAAGGCGCGCCAGCTGGGGATCACGCCCAAGGACATCGCCGGGTCGCTGAATGCGATCTTCTCGGGGCAGCTGATCACCCAGCTGCGCGACAAGACCTATCTGGTCGACATCACCGCGCGCGGCGATAAGGCGGCGCGGCATTCGATCTCGGCGCTGAACGGGCTGCAATTGTCGGGGCCGCACGGGGCGGCGGTGCCGCTGTCGTCGCTGGCAGTGTTCCATTACGACACCCAGCCCTCGGTGATCTACCAGCGCAACCAAGTGCCCACGATCACCGTGAAAGCGGCGATCGCCGGGCCGGATCAGCCTGCCACGCTGGTCAAGGCGCTGGCCCCGAAGATCGCGAAATTCGAGGCGGGGCTGCCGCCGGGCTATGCCGTGGCCATCGGCGGCACGGTGGAAAGCAGCGCCCAAAGCCAGGCGCCGATTGCCGCCGTGGTGCCGGTGATGCTGCTGATCATCCTGACGCTGGTGATGATGCAGATGCAAAGCTTTCGCCTGGCCTTCATCGTCTTTTGCGCCGCGCCGCTGGGGCTGATCGGCGTGGTCGCGGCGTTGTTGCCGTCCGGCGCGCCGCTGGGGTTCGTGGCGATCCTCGGGGTGCTGGCGCTGATCGGCATCCTGATCCGCAACTCGATCATCCTGGTGCATGAGATCGAGGTGCTGCGCGCGGATGGCATGCCCGCCTGGGACGCGGTCTTCCAGGCCTCGGACAGCCGCGCCCGGCCGATCCTGCTGACGGCGGCGGCGGCGAGCCTCGCGCTGATCCCCATCGCGCGAGAGATCTTCTGGGGCCCGATGGCCTATGCGATGATGGGCGGCATCATCGCAGGCACCATCGTGACGCTGGTCTTCGTGCCCGCACTTTACCTTGCGGTGTTTCGCGTCAAGCCGCCGCAGAGGGGGTAGGCCAGCCTCGCTCGCCGCCCGCTGCGCGCCTTGCCTGCGGATCGGCGCCACGCCCGTCCCGCCAAAGGAAAACCGGCGGAAAGCGCTTGCTTCCCGCCGGTTCGTTGAAGGTCGCCCGGTTCCGCGTCGCGGCCCTAGCGGGTGTAGGTGACGTTCTCGCTGGGCGTGGTCGGATCGCTGATGTCCTCACCGGCCTTGAACGGCCCGGTGGCCACGTTCGGCGGTGCAATGCCCGAACACACCGGCTTGCCGTATTTGTCGAGCCGCGCCGACAGGTAGCCCTCGACGCCGTCATCGATGATCCAGTGGTCGCAGCCGGTGGGGTCGACCCATATCCCGGCCTTCAACTGGCTGAGGTGCTTGTCGCCGATCAGCCCTCGGTCAAAGCCCTTGTTGGCCGGGATCGCGCTGATTTCGTCGCAGCCCGCAAGCACGACGGGGATCGACAGGATGGCGAGTATTTTGATCGCGTACATCTGGTCATTCCCCCTAGCGGATGCAGTCGATTTCGACACGGCGGTTCAGCGCCATGTTGTGCGCCGAGCTATTCGGGACCCGTGGGTCTCGCTCGCCATACCAGCGCACTGTGGCGATCCGCGCCCCGGTCGAACGGGCCACCTGCGCCACCGCCATCGCCCGGCGCTTCGACAGGCCCATGTTATAGGCGTCAGAGCCGCGGCTGTCGGTGTGGCCGTTGATCTCGTAGGAAAATGCCTTGGCGTGGGTGAAGAAATTGACCAGCCGGCGGCGACCCTCGGTGCTGATGCGGGCGCTTGCCGTGCGGAACAGCTGATCGCTGTCTATCACTGCGCAGGTCTTGGCGCGATGGCAGATCGGCTTGCCGTCCCGGGTCAGGCGGATGTCCATGAATCCTTCGGCCCCGTCATCCATCGCCCAATGTTCGCAGCCGTCCGGGTCGATCCAGATCGTCGGGATGTAGATCTCGCCGGTGCGTGTCTGGGGGATCGAGGCGCTTCCGCGCACGGTGGTGGGTGTCGCGACCCTGCCGTTCGGTTGATAGACCCCCGGGGTGCCGCCAGCCTGTGCCGTGCCTCCCGACATTCCCATGGCGAGGAGTGCCGCACCGAGTGCCGCCAACCCATTTCGAAATCGTCTGGAAAACATCACTACCGTGCCCCTTGCCGTAAACCCATGGGCGCCGGTCTACCCCTTCCGGATCTGCCCCTTTGGGAATGGTCCCATACTCTATATGCGGAAGTCTAGCAAAATTAGGGGTGTTATGGAATGCTTTTCCCCACATATTGTGTCGCATCTCGGAACATTTTCACGCCAGCGTGAGCATTGTCCCGCAGAACGACACTTGCGCCAAGCGCTTCCTTTGGGGGCTTCCGACGGGCGGCGTCAGGCGCCAAGCCAGGTTCCGGCAAGGGAATTCGGCCCCGACGAGGCGATTCTCACCCGTCCGATCACGCCCGGGCGGGCCTCGGGGTGGGTGACGTGGACGGCATGCAGATGGTCGGACTTGCCCACCATCTGTCCCGCCATCCGGCCCGGCTTTTCAAACAGGACCGAGACCTCGCGCCCGACCATGGCCTCTTGCGCCGCGTGCTGCTGCCCGGTCAGCAGTGTCTGCAGGCGCTGCAGTCGGTCGTCGGCGTCGGGCGCGGGCACTTCCGGGCGCTCGGCCGCCGGGGTGCCGGGGCGGGCGGAATATTTGAACGAGAACGCCGCGCCGAAACCCACAGCGCGCACCAGATCCAGCGTCGCCTCGAAATCGGCCTCGGTCTCGCCGGGGAAGCCGACGATGAAATCAGAAGTCAGCAGGATGTCGGGACGCGCGGCGCGGATGCGCTCAACCAAGCGCAGATAGGCCTCGGCGGTGTGCTTGCGGTTCATCGCCTTCAGGATCCGGTCGCTGCCCGATTGCACCGGCAGATGCAGATAGGGCATCAGCTTGGGCTCTTCGCCATGGGCGGCGATCAGCGCGTCGTCCATGTCGTTGGGGTGCGAGGTGGTGTAGCGGATCCGCGCCAGCCCCTCGATCGCCGCCAGATCGCGCACCAGACCGCCCAGTCCGCCCGGATGGCCATGATAGGCGTTGACGTTCTGGCCCAGCAGGGTGAGTTCGCGCACGCCGCGATCGACCAGATCGCGGGCCTCGGACAGGATCCGTTCGGCCGGACGCGAGACCTCGGCGCCGCGGGTATAGGGCACGACGCAGAAGGCGCAGAACTTGTCGCAGCCTTCCTGCACGGTCAGGAATGCCGACGGACCGCGCATCGGTTTCTGGCGGGCGGGGAGGTGGTCGAACTTGTCCTCGGCCGGGAAATCGGTGTCGACGGTCTTGCGGCCCTCGACTGCGGCCCGGGCCATGGCGGGCAGGCGGTGATAGCTTTGCGGCCCGACCACCAGATCGACCAGCGGCATCCGGTTCAGGATCTCGGCGCCCTCGGCCTGCGCCACGCAGCCGGCGACGCCGATCTTCAGATCGGGCCTGGCCTCTTTCAGCGGGCGCAGACGACCGAGGTCGGAATAGACCTTTTCGGCCGCCTTCTCGCGGATGTGGCAGGTGTTGAGCAGCACCATGTCGGCCTCTTCGGGCCGGTCGGTGGTGACATAGCCCTCGGCGCCCATGACCTCGGCCATGCGCTCGCTGTCGTAGACGTTCATCTGGCAGCCGTAGGTCTTGATGAACAGCTTCTTCGGCGCCGTCTTGGTGCTGTCGTCGGCCATGCGCGGGGGCCCCCATGGATGGTGCATCCGGCGTCCTAGCGCAACGCGGCCGGGCGTGCAACGGCGCTGGGGGTGAGGCGGACACAAGCGGGGCGGGCGCCTGCCCTGCGCCTGCGGCGCGCACCGGGCGGAAACAGGGCTTGGCGGTGTGTCAGTCGAGCTAAAGCGCCCGCGCCCCGCGAATGCGCAAGGCTTGGTCCGTTTCGTCACAGCCGCTTCAAATTTATGGACTACCTCTTGCGTTGCGGCCCGGTCAGGCCCACCATACCTGTGTGGGCTGGATGCTCCGGCCCGGTTGAGAGGAGACCTGCTTGGGCATCAGCGCGCTGACTCCCCCGTCCGTCCCGGAAGACGTTCAGGAAACGCTTCTGGAGTTCCCCGACAATCGCCTGTTGATCGGCCTGTGCGGCGAGTTCGACCGCAATCTGGCCCAGATCGAGCACCAGCTTGGTGTGCAGATTCTGCGGCGTGGCAATCAATTGGCCCTGATCGGGCCTGGGGCAGCGCGAAGTCAGTCCGAAGTGGTGCTGCGCGGGCTTTATGCGCGGCTCGAGGCCGGGCGCGCGGTGGAAAGCGGCGATATCGACGCCGCGATCCGGCTGGGCGATCCGATCTTCGCGACCCCCGGGCGCGGTGGCGTCGAGGGCCAGTTGGAGATGTTCCAGGGTGGCCGGGTCGAGATCCGCACCCGCAAGAAGATCGTCGAACCCCGGACCGAGACGCAGAAGGCCTATGTCAAGGCGCTCTACGCCAATGAGCTCGGCTTCGGCATCGGCCCCGCCGGCACCGGCAAGACCTATCTGGCCGTGGCGGTGGGCGTGTCCATGCTGATCGGCGGCCATGTCGACCGAATCATCCTGTCGCGCCCCGCCGTCGAGGCCGGAGAGCGGCTGGGCTTTCTGCCCGGCGACATGAAGGAGAAGGTCGATCCCTACATGCAGCCGCTCTATGACGCGCTGAACGATTTCCTGCCCTCCAAGCAGCTTGCCAAGATGATCGAGGAGAAGCTGATCGAGATCGCGCCGCTGGCCTTCATGCGCGGTCGGACGCTGTCCAACGCCTTCGTGGTGCTGGACGAGGCGCAGAATGCCACCTCGATGCAGATGAAGATGTTCCTGACCCGGCTGGGCGAGGGGTCGCGCATGGTTGTCACCGGCGACCGCACCCAGGTGGATCTGCCGCGCGGCATGGCCTCGGGTCTGGCCGATGCCGAGCGGATCCTTGTCGGCGTCAAGGGCGTCAGCTTCAACTACTTCACTGCCAAGGACGTCGTGCGCCACCCGCTGGTCGCGCGGATCATCGAGGCCTATGAGAAGGTCGAGGGGTAGGGACGCGATGCCGCAGCTTTTTCTGAACCGCGCCGCGGCGCGCGCGCGCCTGCGGTTTGCTCGGCTCCCTCATGCGCTGCCCTCCCGCGCATGAGCCTGGACATCGTCATTGAGGACCCGCGCTGGGAAGCGCTGGAACTGGAGGCCCTGGCCGAGCACGCCTTTGCCGCCACGCTGGCCGCGCTGTCGATCGAGGCGGAGGAGGCCGAGGCCAGCCTTCTGGCCTGCGACGACGCGCGCATCGCCGTGCTGAACGCCGATTTCCGCGACAAGCCGACGCCCACCAACGTGCTGTCCTGGCCGGCCGAGGAACGCGGCGCTGACCGCCCCGGCGCCGCCCCGCTGCCACCCGCGCCCGACGCTTTCGGCGCGCTGGAGCTGGGCGATATGGCGATCGCCTGGGAAACCTGCGCCCGCGAGGCGGCAGAACAGGACAAGTCGCCGCACGATCACGTCAGCCACCTGATCGTTCATGCGACCTTGCATCTTCTGGGCTATGATCACATCGACGCGGCCGATGCCGCGCTGATGGAAGGGCTGGAAATACGCATACTTGCAAGTTTGGGTATCGCGGACCCATATGCCGAAGGGGACCCGGCCCCACGACCGGGCGATTTGGAAAGGAACGATGGACAGTCCTAGCGAAGGGTCTAGCGCGGCGCAAAGCGCGCGGGATCTCGATCCCCCCGAACAACCCGGCTTTTTCAGCCGCCTTTTCTCGGCTCTCACCCCGGGTGAGTCCGATCCCACTCCGGCCTCTGGTTCGGTCCCCGACCTGAAGGCCCCCGCGCCGCAGGCCGCTTTCGGCATTTCGAACCTGCGCCGCCTGCGGGTCGACGACGTGGCCATTCCGAAGGCCGAGATCACCGCCGTGCCGGTCGAGATCGGCAAGGAGGCGCTGGTCGAGGTGTTCCGCGAACATGGCTTCTCGCGCCTGCCGGTCTACAAGGGCACGCTCGACAAGCCGTTGGGTTTGGTGCTTCTGAAGGACCTGGCGCTGACCTATGGCTTTGGCAATGCGGGCGGGCGTTTCAGCCTGCGCAAGCTCTTGCGCCCGGTGCTTTACGCGCCGCCCTCGATGCCGGTGGGCGTGCTTTTGCAGAAGATGCAGAAAGAGCGCGTGCATATGGCCCTGGTGATCGACGAATATGGCGGCGTCGACGGGCTGGTGACGATCGAGGATCTGATCGAGACGGTGATCGGCGAGATCGAGGACGAACACGACGACACCTCGGACACCTATTGGCAGGCCGAGAAGCCGGGCATCTACACCGCCTTGGCCCGCACGCCTCTGGATGAGTTCGAGGCCGAGACCGGCCTAGACCTCAGCGTTGAGGGCGAGGACGAGGAAGAGGTCGACACGCTGGGCGGTCTGGTGTTCCTGATGTGTGGCCGCGTGCCCGCCCGGGGCGAGGTGATCCGCCATGAAAGCGGCGCCGATTTCGAGGTGATCGACGCCGATCCGCGCCGCATCAAGCGGCTGCGCGTGCGGCTGCCGGGCAGTATCGCTGCCGTCTCGACGGCGCTGGCACCGGCCCCTCAAAAGGACGGATGAATGCGGCTTCCGAAGGCTGTAAAGGTGCCGGCGCGCCCGCCGTGGCGTGCGCTGGGGCTGGCGATGCTGATCGGCGTGGGCACCGCCACCGGCCAGGCGCCGCTGGGCTGGTGGTGGGGCACGCTGCTGTCGCTGGGCGTGCTGACCTGGCTGCTGGCGCGGCAGGCGCGGCAGTCGCATGCGGTCTGGCTGGCGTGGTTTGCGGGGGCGGGGCAGTTCGGCGCCGCGATGTACTGGATCGTCGATCCCTTCCTGGTGGATCCGGCGCGCGACGGCTGGATGGCGCCTTTCGCGCTGCTGTTGCTGTCCTTCGGGCTGGCGCTGTTCTGGGCGCTGGCGGCGGGGGTGGGCCATTGGCTGGGCCGCGGGCCGCGTAGCCGGGCGCTGGGCTTTGCCGTGGCGCTGGCGGGGGCGGATCTGATGCGCTCCTACGTGCTGACGGGGTTCCCCTGGGGGCTGGTCGGTCATGTCTGGGTCGGCACCTGGGCGGCGCAAGCCGACATATTCCTGGGCCCCGTGGGCCTGAGCCTGATGACCACACTGGCCGCCGCGCTGCCGCTGGCCGTGGGCCGGATCCGCGGCACCGCCGCCTCGACCCTTCTGCTGGGGGCGGCAATGGTCTTCGGCGCCTGGCGGGTGCAGCAACCGATCCCGCCCCGCGCCCACCCGATCGAGGTGCGCCTGGTTCAGCCCAACGCCACCCAGGACCTGAAGTGGAGCACCCGCTGGCAGCGCATCTTCTGGGACCGGATGCTCGATGACACCGCCGCGCCCACCAAGCCCGGCGCGCCGCCGCTGGATCTGATCGTCTGGCCCGAAACCTCGGCCCCCTTCCTGCTGAACGACCCCGGGCCGGGCCTGCGGATCATCCGCGACGCGGCCCATGGCGTGCCGGTGGCCTTCGGGGTCCAGCGCGGCGCCGACGGGCGGTACTACAATTCGCTGGCGGTGATGAATGCCGAGGGCCGGATCGAGACGGTCTATGACAAGTGGCATCTGGTGCCCTTCGGCGAATACATCCCCTTCGGCGACGTGCTGGCGAAGGTCGGCATCACCGCCTTTGCCGCACAGCTTGGCAACGGCTTCACCCCGGGGGTGGGGGCGCGGATCCTCGACCTCGGGCCGAAGATCGGCAAGGTGCTGCCGCTGATCTGCTACGAGGCGATCTTTCCCCAGGATCTGCGCGCGGCGAAGGGCCGGGCGAACTGGATCCTGCAGGTGACCAACGACGCCTGGTTCGGCACCTTCGCCGGCCCCTATCAGCACCTCGCCCAGACCCGGCTGCGCGCGATCGAGGAAGGCCTGCCCTTCCTGCGCGCCGCCAATACCGGCGTCTCGGCGGTGATCGACCCCTATGGCCGGGTGGTGGCGTCGCTGCCGCTGAACAAGGCGGGCTATCTGGACGCGGCAGTGCCCGGCGCGCTGGCCGAGCCGCCCTATGCCCGCTGGGGCGACGGGCCGGTGCTGGCGCTGATCCTCGCGGGACTGGCGGGCATCGGCTGGGCCGCGCGCAGGCGGACCTAGGGGGCGCATCCCGGCATTTCCCCCGCCGCGCGGCTGTGACATGTTCGCGGCCAGGAGGACTGCCCATGACCATCACCACCTGCGTTTTCGATGCCTATGGCACGCTGTTCGACGTGACCTCCGCCGCCCGCAAGGCGGCGCAGGAGCCGGAATTCGAGGTGCTGCGCGAGACCTGGCCGAAATTGGCCGAGGATTGGCGCCGCAAGCAGATCGAATACACATGGCTGCGCGCCATCACCGGGGCGCATACCGATTTCTGGACCGTCACCGGTGACGGGCTTGACTGGGCGATGGAGGCCGCGGGCCTGTCGGACCCGGCACTGCGCGCCCGCCTGATGGCGCTCTATGAGGAGCTTTCGGCCTATCCCGAAGTGCCCGCCATGCTGGCGGCGCTGAAGCAGGCGGGCTTTGCCACCGCGATCCTGTCGAACGGCGCGCCGAAGATGCTGGCCGCCGCCGTCGCCTCGGCCGGCATCGGCGACGTGCTGGACGATGTGCTCTCGGTTGAAAGCTGCGGCATCTTCAAACCCGCTCCCCAGGTCTATGATCTGGTCGGCACGCGCTTCGGCGTGGCACGCGAACAGGTGCTGTTCGTCTCGTCGAACGGCTGGGACGCGACCGCGGCAACCGGCTACGGCTTTCACACCGCCTGGGTCAACCGCGCGGGCCAGCCGGTTGAGCGCATGCCCTGGCGCCCCGAGACCATCCTGACCGACCTTACCGGCATTCCTGATCTGGCAAAGACCCTATGACCCAAAGCTTCACCGCCGACGACGGCGCCCGCATCGCCTATGACGACCATGGCACCGGCCTGCCGCTGCTGTGCCTGTCCGGCCTGACCCGCACGATGGGCGATTTCGCCTATATGATGCCGCATCTTCCGCCCTGCCGGGTGATCCGCATGGATTACCGGGGCCGCGGCGCGTCGGATTTCACCGGGGCCGAGACCTACACCGTCCCGCGCGAGGCGCAGGATGCGCTGCAATTGCTTGACCATCTGGGACTGGCGAAGGTGGCGGTGCTGGGCACCTCGCGCGGCGGGCTGATCGGGATGTATCTGGCCGCGATCGCCAAGGACCGCGTGATGGGCCTCTGCCTGAACGACGTGGGGCCAAAGCTGGAAATGGCGGGCCTGCACCGGATTCAGGATTTCGTCGGCCGCAACCCGGCGGCGAAGACGCTTGACCAACTGGCCGCGGCGCTGCCCTCGAGCCTGCCGGAATTCGAGGGCGTCCCCGAAAGCCGCTGGCGCGAAGAGGCCGCGCTGCATTACCGCGTCACCCCCGAGGGGCTGCGCATCACCTACGACCCGGCACTGCACGAATCCTTCAAGGCCGCGCTGCCTGCCGCCGCCAAGGACGCCTGGCCGCTGTTCGAGGCGACGCGGGGCTTGCCGCTGGCGCTGATCCGGGGCGCGAATTCCGATCTGCTCAGCCCCGAGACCGCGGCCGAGATGCGCCGCCGCCGCCCCGACATGCTGTTCGCCGAAGTCCCCGGGCGCGGCCATATCCCCTTTCTGGATGAACCCGAGGCGCTGGACCTGCTGAAGCGTTTCCTGGCCATGCTGGACTGAACGGGGGCCGATCGGGGGGGGCTGATCCGGCCCGCCGCCGCTGCGACATGTTGTTCCCATTTCGCGGCGTCTGTGTTACAAATTTGGAAACAATAACGCGGTCGGGGCGACAGACAGGCATGCAGACGGGCACGCGCGGCACGTTCGTCATTTCATGGACGCAGACGGAAGTGGACGGCGTCAGCGCCGCGCCGCGCGCCTTGCTGGTGACCGGCGCAAGCTGGCGCTGGACCGGCGCGGCGGTACGGGTGGACGGGCCGCAAACTCTGTTGATGCTGGCCGGCGACCCTGCGGGGGCCGAGCTTCGGCGCCATGTGGCGCGCACGGCGCGGCGGCTGGCCCATTCGGTTTCGGCAGTCGCTCTGGGGGCAGTCTCGGGGGCGGTTCGGACCGAATGCGCCGGGTCCCACGATCTTCCGCGCGACGATCTTCCGCCGCTCGATCACGGCGTTGTGCTGACCGACGGGCGGCGCAGCTATGAGGCGCTTTTGATCCCTGCGGCGGGCGATGATCCGGCCGGGGATCTTCTGGCCTTCGTCGGCGCGCTGCCGCCCCCCGATCAGGAACTGTGGGTGGTGCGCTGCACGCCGCCTGCGGCCCCGAAGCGGGCGGGCGGGCGGGCAGGGCCCACTGGGCTGATCTGTTTCACCCCCGGCACCCGTATCGCCACCCCGCGCGGCCCGCGGCTGATCGAGACCCTGGCGCCGGGCGACCGCATCCTGACCAAGGACAACGGCCCGCAGCCGGTGGTCTGGACGGGGCGGCGGCGGCTGTCGGGTGCGCGGCTCTACGCCCAACCCGATCTGCGCCCGATCCGCTTCTGCGCCGGCGCCTTCGGCATCGGCCGCCCCGATCCCGATCTGCTGGTCTCGCCCAGCCACCGGATGCTGGTGCAGGGCGCCGCCGCGCGGGCGCTGTTCAACGCCGCCGAAGTGCTGGTTGCGGCGCGCGATCTGGTCGACGGTGGCCGGATCCGCGTCGACGCGCGGCTTTCGGAGGTCACCTATGTCCATATCCTGCTGGAGCGACACCAGATCCTCTGGGCCAACGGGCTGGAAACCGAAAGCTTCCACCCCTCGGGCGGCGCGCTGGAGACGATCGCGCCGGATCAGCGCGCTGCTCTGTTCGCCGCCTGTCCCGATCTGACCCGGGATCCGCAGCTTTACGGTGGTTTCGCGCGGCGCGATCTGACCGCGCCCGAAGCCGCGATCCTGCGCCACGACGCGGCCTGAGCCGGGGCCGTTCGCCGCCCTAGGGGGCCTCGGGGCCGGGGGTGTAGTCGATGGCCAGGATTTCCATTTCCATCGTGCCGCCGGGGCGCTTCCAGTCGATCACATCGCCCAGCCCCGCGCCGATCAGCGCGCGGGCCAGCGGTGCCTGCGGGGTGATCCAGCCGCGGGCGCCGTCGGCTTCGTCCTCGCCGACGATGCGGAATTGCCGCTTGCGCCCATCGGCGTCAGCCACGGTGACGGTGGCGCCGAAGGCGACCTCATCCTGCGGCTGGCGGTCGGGATCGACCGGGATCGCGCTTTTCAGCCGCGCCTCGAGATAGCGGATGTCGCGCTCGGCCGCGGCCTCGGGCAGCTTGTCCAGCCGCTCCGGGCGCGCGCGCAGCGCCATCAGCCGCGCCTGCGCCTCGGCCAGCCGGGCGCGCAATGCGGCGAGGCCCGAGGGCGTCACGAAATTCGGATGCGAACTGATCGGCAGGTCGGGAAGCGGGGTGTTGTCGGGCCCGTCCTCCTTGACGAAGGCGCGGCTCATTTGACGATCACCTCCAGCGGGTCGTAAAGCAGCCCCTCGCCCCAGGCGGCCCCGGCCAGGCTGTCGGGCTTGTGGCGCAGGCGCGCAAGGTCGGCGCGGGTGACGAAGCGGCGCTGGCTGACCACGCCCTCGGGGTCGGCCCAGACCTCGGGCATCGGGCCTTCGGCGGTGCAGCGAAAATAGATGTCGACCTGATGGAAGCCGGTCTCGGGGTCGTGGAATTCGTTGACCAGCGCCGGGGCGCCGACGCTGACGGTCAGGCCGGTTTCCTCGCGCATCTCGCGGATCAGGTTGTCGGGCAGCGAGGCGCCGGTCTCGACCCCGCCGCCGGGGGCGCACCAAAGGCCCAGCCGGGCGCCCGGATAGGCGTTGACGATCAAAAGCCGGTCCTGCGCATCACGCAAGAGCGCGCGGACGGCGATGCGAGGGCTGCGCGGTTTCATGGCCGCAGACTGGGGCGGCGCGGGGGAATTGTCCATGGCCGGCGGGCGGGGGCAGGCGCCCCATGCTTTGCCCAATCTGCGGGCAGCAGGGTTCCTGCACGCGGCTTGTGCATCTCAGCACTCGACGCCCCGGGCCGGGCGTCCTACATTCGGTTCCGAAACAAAGAGAAAAGAGGCTATGGCATGACACGTCCGGTGGTCGGGATCATCGGCAACGCCAGTGTGGTTCACGAAAACTATCGGGTCCACGCGGCAGGCACGATGAATATCGAGGCAATTGCCCATGTGGCCGATTGCATGCCGCTGGTGGTGCCCGCCGATCCCGCTTTCATGTCCACGGAAGAGCTGATGGCGTCCTGCGACGGCTTTCTGCTGACCGGCGGGCGCCCGAACGTCCACCCCTCGGAATATGGCGAGGCAGAGACCGAAGCCTACGGCACCTTTGACCGTGGCCGCGACGCGGTGACCCTGCCGCTGGTGCGCGCCTGCATCGCCCGCGGCCAGCCGGTGTTTGGCGTCTGCCGCGGCTTTCAGGAGGTGAACGTGGCGATGGGCGGCTCGCTTTACCCCGAGATCCGCGATCTGCCCGGGCGGATGAACCACCGCATGCCCCCCGACGGCACGATCGAGGAGAAATTCGCCCTGCGCCATGAGGTGCGTTTCACCCCCGGCGGCCCCTTCGCGCGGCTGATGGGGGCCGACGCGGTGATGACCAACACGCTGCACGGCCAGGGGATCAAGGATCCCGGGCCGCGCGTGGTGATCGACGGCATCGCCCCCGACGGCACCCCCGAGGCGACCTATATCGAGGGCGCGCAGGGCTTCTCGCTCGCCGTGCAGTGGCACCCGGAATACAATGCCGCGAACGACCCGGTTTCGCGCAAGCTGTTCACCGCCTTTGGCGACGCGGCGCGCGCCTTCGCCGCCGCGCGCCGCGCGGCCGACGGGGCGCTGGCGGTGCGGCGCTCGGCCTGAGGATGAAGCGCAGCCAGATCAACCGGGTCATGGCCGAGGCGGCCAAGATGATCCGCAGCTTCGGTTTTGTCCTGCCGCCGTTTGCATGGTGGACGCCGCAGGATTTCCGCGAACGCGCCGGGGCCGCCGAGGGGATCATCCGCGCGGGGCTGGGCTGGGACATCACCGATTACGGTCAGGGCCGGTTCGACGAATTGGGGTTGTTCCTGTTCACCTTGCGCAATGGCGATCTGGCCGATCTGCGCGCCGGGCAGGGGATGTGTTATGCCGAGAAACTGCTGATCTCGCGCCGCGACCAGATCTCGCCCATGCATCGCCACATCGTGAAGGCCGAGGACATCATCAACCGTGGCGGCGCGACGCTGGCGATTGAACTGTATGGGTCTGACGCGCAGGGCGGGTTCGATGCCGAGTCCGGGGGCCGGGTGCGCTGTGACGGGATCTGGCGCGATTTCGCCCCCGGAGAGGTGCTGGCGCTGGCGCCGGGCGAGAGCGTGACATTGATGCCGGGCGATTGGCACGCCTTCTGGGGCGAGGGCGGCGATGTGCTGATCGGCGAGGTCTCGACCGTGAATGACGACCTGACCGACAATGTGTTCCGCGCGCCGATCGGCCGGTTTGCCGAGATCGAGGAAGACGCGGCGCCTGCGCATCTTCTGGTGAGCGATTACCGGCGCTGGCTGGGCTGAAGCCTGGCTGGCGGGGGGGGGCCACCCCCGCACCCCCGGGAGTATTTTCGCCAAGATGAAGGGCTAGAGCGCCTTGCTCATGCGGAAATTCTCGATCAGGACGCCTTGGCGCTCGATCTGTTGCGGGGCGTCGACCTGCCAGCCGCGGCGGGCGAAGAAGGGGCGCGCGAAATGGCTGGCCTCGCTCGTGAGGTGGGAAAGGCCGAGCGCGCGGGCCTCGGCCTCGATCTTCTCATAGAGCTGGCCCGCTAGGCCCCTGCCCATGCGTTCGGGGGTGACATAGGCCAGATCGAGATAACCGTCGGCGCGCAGCGACAGGAAGCCTTCGACCGTACCCGCTTCCTCGGCCACCCAGGTGATCTGCAGGTCGAGCCGCGCGGCGAAGCGGGCGCGCTGTTCGGGCGAAGGGGCGTCATGGGGCGCCCAGGCGGTGCGTTGTTCCAGCGTGTAGCGGCTGGCCGCGCCCTCGCGCACCGCGCGGTGGAAAAGGTCACCGCAGGCGGTCCCGTCGGTCAGGCGGAAGCGTCGCAATTCCATCAGGTCGCCTCCCTCAGGTCACGCGGGCGCGGGTCTTGTGTTCGGGGCGGTCCCAGTGGGCGCCGTCCATGATCTCTGCCAGGATCTTCACGGCGCCGGTGACCTCTTCCATCCCGATATAGAGCGGAGTGAAGCCGAAGCGCAGGATGTCGGGGGCGCGGAAATCGCCGATCACGCCACGGGCGATTAGCGCCTGCATGATGGCGTAGCCCTCTGCGTGGCGGAAGCTGACCTGGCTGCCGCGCTGGGCGGGGTCGCGCGGTGAGGCGAGGGTGAGGCTGGGGCAGGTGGCCTCGACCCCCGCGATGAAGGCTTCGGACAGCTCGATCGAGCGCGCGTGGACCTCGCCCATGTCGGCATGGTCCCAGACGTCGAGCGCGGCCTCGAGTGCGGCGAGTTGCAGGATCGGCGGGGTGCCGACGCGCATCCGCTCGATCCCGGGGGCGGGGCGGTAATCAAGGTCGAAGGCGAACGGCGCCTCATGCCCGAGCCAGCCCGAGAGCGCCGGGCGCGCGGTTTCGGCGTGCTCTGGCGCGACATAGATGAAGGCCGGGCCGCCGGGGCCGGAGTTGAGGTATTTGTAGGTGCAGCCGACCGCGAAATCGGCGCCGCCTGCGGTCACGTCCACCGGCACCGCGCCGGCGGAATGGGCCAGATCCCAGACCGCCAACGCGCCGGCGCCGTGCGCGCGGCGGGTCAGGGCGGGCATGTCGTGGCGCCGCCCGGTGCGGTAATCGACTTCGGTCAGCAGGGTCACGGCGACCTCTTCGGTGATCGCTTCGGCGACCGCTTCGGGGGCGACGGTGCGCAGTTCATACTCCGTGCCCAGGGTGCGGGCGAGGCCCTCGGCGATGTAGAGGTCCGAGGGGAAGTTGCCGGTGTCGGACAGGATCACCCGGCGCCCGGGGCGCAGCGCCAGTGCCGAGGCCAGCGCCTGATAGACCTTGATCGACAGCGTGTCGCCCATCACCACCGTGCCTGCCGGTGCGCCGATCAGGCGACCGACGCGGTCGCCGACGCGCGACGGCAATGCCATCCAGCCGGCGCGGTTCCAGCCGGTGATCAGCATCTCGCCCCATTCCTCGGTCACCGTGCGCGCCAGCCGCGCGGCGGCAGCACGCGGCAATGGGCCCAGCGAGTTGCCGTCGAGGTAGATCACCCCCTCGGGCAGGTGGAACATGGCGCGGGTGGCGGTGAAATCCGTGGTCATCTGGGGGCCCTTCCTCTGCCCCCTCTGTGACCGAGGGGGTGGATCGTTTCAAGTTCAAGATTGATGGTCGCGCTGAACCCGGTTGCGTGACAGGCGGCGTTTGCGGTCTTGGAACCCGGGGGCGCACCCCGCCGCGGCGCCTGTGACACGGCGTTCCCCCGGTTTCGGAAAGCGCGAAGACGCGACCCTGCGACCGGGGGCAATTTGCCCCCCGGCGGGCCGGGGAAGAGGGGCTTTGGCCCGCGCGCGCCTGGCCTTCGGGCGGCGGCGCGCGGAAAAGCGCCCCTGCTCGGCGGAAAACCGACAAGGTTTTGGAAAACCGGCGATTTTCCGCCTGATTTCTTCACCAAGAATGTGCGGAAATTCACTCAGTGGTGATGACCCCCTTGGAACCGGACCGCTTCACCCCACGTTTCCGAGCAACGTTGCAGAAATCTGCAGCGCCTGTGCCGTCCGGGCAGTGGCGGTCGGAAAAAGCGTATGGAGACAGAGATGAAAAAGTTCGTGGCACTCAGCGCAGTCAGCCTTCTCGTGGCAGCACCGGCATTCGCCGGTGGCATGGCGGAGCCCATCGAGAAACCCGCACCGGTCGTGGTGTCGGCCCCTGCTCCGGCGATGCCGGACTGGACCGGCTTCTATGGCGGTGTTAACCTTGGCTATGGCCACACCACGGCTTCGGGCGGTGGTGTCAGCGGCCACAGCGGCGCGCTCTATGGCGCCCAGGTCGGCTATCTGCAGGATTTCGGCAACTGGGTCGCCGGTGGTGAGTTGGGCTATGATGGCACCAACATGGATCTTTCGGGTGGCGGCAAGGTCAACCACCTGGCCCGGCTTGAGCTGAAGGCAGGTCCGAAGTTCGGCCGCGTCTTCACCTACCTCGCCCTGGGCGCGGGTCAGACCAAAGCCGACATCGGCGGCACCTCGTACACCAAGACCGGCTATTTCGGCGGCCTTGGCATGGACTACAAGCTGAACCACAGCTGGAGCGTCGGCGGCCAGGTGCTGTCGTACCGCTTCAACGACGTGGGCGGCACTGGCACCACGCTGAAGCCGACCACTGCGACGATCAACGTGTCCTACCACTTCTGATCGCGCCTCTGATCGAGACGCGGAAGGCGGGCCCCCCGGGGTCCGCCTTTTCGTTTTCGGCCGGCCCGCGCGGCAGGTGGCTTGCCCGGCGCGCGCCGAGCGGGCAGGATCGTGCCCGGTTGGGCTGCGGTCAGGGTTGTGGCCGGGTCGTAGGTCGGATCGGCATGTCGGAACTGCTTCTTTATGGCCACCCGGAGTCGGGCCATGCCTGCAAGGTGGCGCTGGCACTGGCGATTGCCGGGCTGACGCACCGCGCCGAGCGGGTCGACATCTGGGCTGCGCCCGAGACCCGGCCCAGGGCCTTTCTGGCGGCCAATCCGGCGGCCGAGGTGCCGGTGCTGATGATCGACGGCAGCCCGCATGTGCAATCCGGCGCGATCCTCATGGAGATCGCCACCCGCTGGCGCTGCCTCGGCGGAGAGAGCGCGGCGGGCCTGCGGCGGGGCCGCGAGCTGCTGCTGTGGGAGGCGAACCGGATCGGCATGTGCCTGCCGCAGCTGGTCGAGGCGCGCCGCCCCGTGGTCCAGCCCTTCGCGCCCGAGGTCGTTGCCTGGCTGGAGGGCCGCTATGCGGTGGACCGGGCGCGGTTCGATCTGCTTCTGGGCGAGGCGCCCTTCCTGCACGGCGAGGCGCCCGGGATCGGCGATTGCGCGGTCTGGGGCTATGTCCAGTGGACCGACCGCGCCGGCGTCGCGCCCAGCCCGGCGATGGCCGCCTGGCAGGCGCGGATGCGCGAGCTGCCCGCGCAGCGCCGCCCGGAAGAGGTGTTTCCCGCCGGCGCCTGACGGCGGCTCAGCCCAGCATCTCGCGCAGCACCTCGGCCACGCACATCACGTCGTCGCGGGTGCAGTCGAACTGGCCCACCTGCACGCGGATCACGAAGCGCCCGCCATGCCGGGTCTGGGTCAGATAGACGCGGCCGTCGGCGTTGATCCGGGTTAGAAGCGCCTCGGTCGCGGCGCAGCCCTCGTGCAGCGCGAAGCTGAACAGCGACAGCGACGGCTCGGTGACGATCTCGACCCCCGCCATCGCGCGGATCTGCTCGCACAGCTCGACCGCCCAGACGACATGGTTGCGGATCCGGGTGCGCAGGCCTTCCAGCCCGTAGGCGCGCAGCAGGAACCACAGCTTCAGTGCCCGGAAGCGGCGGCCCAGCGGCACCGTCCACTCGTTGAAATTCACCACCTCGTCATGTTCGAGGGTCTGCAGATATTCGGGCCGCAGGCTGAGGGTGCGTACCTGCGGCGTCGGGTCGGCCAGGAATTGCACCGCGCAGTCGAATTGCGCGCCCAGCCATTTATGCGGATTGAAGACCAGACTGTCGGCACCGTCGATCCCGTCCCAGAGCGGGCGGAATTCGGGGCAGATCATCGCCGATCCCGCCCAGGCGGCATCGACATGGCTATACAGCCCCTCGGCGCGGGCGACCTGCAGGCAATCGCCGATCCGGTCGAACGCCCCGACCGAGGTGCCCCCCGCCACCAGCACGACCCCGGCGGGCAGATGGCCCGCGGCGCGGTCGGCGGCGATCGCCCCGACCAGCGCGCCGGGTTTCATCGCGCCGCGCGCATCGGTGGCGACACGGACCAGGTTGTCCTGCCCGATCCCGGCGATCCGCGCGGCCTTGTCGACCGAGGAATGCGCCTCGGTCCCGACATAGAGGCGCAGGCGGGGCTGACCCGACAGGCCCTTTTGCAGGCCCTCCCAGCCCAGCGCGCGCTCACGCATGGTCAGCACCGCCGACAGGGTCGCGGTGGTGGCGCTGTCGTGGATCGTGCCGGTGAAGTGATCGCCCAGCCCCAGCGCGCCGCGCAGCCAGACCATCATCACCTGCTCGATCTCGGTCGCGGCGGGCGAGGTCTGCCACAGCATGCCCTGCGCCGCGATCGCATTGGCCAGCTGCTCGGCCAGCATCGAGGCGGGGGCGGCATTGGCCGGGAAATAGGCGAAGAAGCGCGGATGCTGCCAATGGGTCAGGCCGGGCGGCACGATGCGCTCGAAATCGGCGAAGATCGCCTCCATCGGCTCGGCCGCCTCGGGGGCGCGGCCCGGCAGCTGCGCCGCGATCTCGCCCGGCGCGGTGGTGGCGCGGACCGGCTGGTCGCGCAGGCCCTCGTGATACCCATGGGCCCAATCCGCCGCCCGCTTGGACCAATCGCGCAAATCATCGTGGTTCATGATCTCTCTCCCTCGCGAAGGGCACATTGCTTGCCCCTTGCGCCGGGGGCAAGGGGGTGCGGATCGCTTCTGCGATGGCGGCATCCGAGTGTCTGCACCGGTCCCGCGTGGTGCAGATCGTCCTGATCTTGGGTGTCGCGGCCGGCCGGAATGGACAGCTTGCGTGGCGGGGTGCGGGGAAGCGGACGGTGCCGCGCCGTGGCCGCATTATGAACGCCGATTATAATGCTTCATTCCGGTTTTATTGGGCAGATCGGCCCTTCCTCGGCTAAGCCGGTCTGATACGACAGCAGAACGGCCGAACGGCGAAGGGAGAGGGGGATGCACGACGAGGCGAAGAGCTCGCGCAACCGCGCGCCCGGCGACCCGCGCCGCGGCACGGCCACGGCTGGCGGGCGGCAACCCTTTGCCGCTGTCGGGGATCGCCCGCGCCCGCGCCCTTCAAGACAATGTCCAAGCCCCCGGGAGACGCCCAATGTCCAGCCCAACGCGTGACAAGCTGCCGCTGCACAATGTGAAGGTGCTCGATTTCGGCCAGTATATCGCCGGCCCCGCCGTGGCGATGATGCTGGGCGATCTGGGCGCAACGGTGGTGCATGTGGACCCGCCCGGCGGGCCGATGTGGAAAAGCCCCGCGAATGCCACGCTGAACCGCAACAAGCTGATCATCTCGCTGGATCTGAAATCCGCCGAAGGGCTGGAACGCGCGAAGGAACTGATCGCCGAAGCCGACATCGTGATCGAGAACTTCCGCCCCGGAAAGATGGCAAAGCTGGGCCTCGACCCGGCCGGGCTGCGAAAGCAGTTCCCCGAACTGATCACCGTCTCGATCCCCGGCTTCGCCTCGGCGGACGCGGACCGCCGCGATCTGCGCGCCTATGAAAGCATCATAGCGGCCTCGTCGGGCGTGTTCACCGACATGGGGCTGAACCGGGTGCTGATGGGGGTGAACCCGTCGTTCTCGCCACTGCCGCTGGCCTCGGCTTACGGCGCGACCATCGCGGCCTCGTCCGCCGTGCTGGCGCTGCAGGCGCGCGAACGCAACGGGCTGGGCGACCAGATAGAGGTGCCGCTTGCCTCGGCGGTGATGGAGGGGCTGTGCTACAATTCGATCCGCATCGAAACCCTGCCAGACCGCTACATCACCCAGCGCGAGCGCGAGATCACGAGGCGGCGCACCGAAGGCCTGCCGATGAACGTCAGCTACGACGAATTGCAAGAGCTGCTGGACCCGTTCTACCGCAGCTATCTGTGCAAGGACGGGCGGATGTTCTACGTCGTCTGCCCCAGCCACAAGAACCACGCCCGGCGCTGCCTGCAGACGCTGGGGATCTATGACGCGCTGGTCGCCGAGGGGCTGAGCGAGGAGGAAGACACCTACAAGCCGGTCTCGGAATGGTCCTCGGACGTGTCGCTGGGGGTCTATCCCTTGCCGAAGCTCTGGGCCGACAAGATCGCGGCGCGAATGAAGGAGGTCTTCCTGACCCGCACCGCGAAGGAATGGGAGCGCATCTTCGGACGCAACAAGTTCCCCGGCGCGCCGCAGCGCTGGCTGCAGGAATGGATCAACGACGACCACGCCGAAACCTCGGGCCTGATGATCGACGTCGAGGATCCCGAATTCGGCACCATGATCCAGCCCGGCCCCGTCGCCTGGCTGGAGGAGAGCGGCGAGGCGGCCCTGAATCCCGCGCCGCGCCGCTGGGTGGATTTCTCGACCGCGCTGCGGGCCTTCAAGCGCATCCGCACCAAGCTGCCGCGCGTCACCGATCCGGGCGACCGGTCGGGCTGGCTGGAAGGGGTGCGGATCCTCGATCTGTGCAACGTCATCGCGGGCCCGCATTCGGTCAGCTTCCTGACCCGTTTCGGCGCCGAGGTGATCAAGCTCGACCCCGCGACGCCGAAATACGACGCTTGGAACACGGTGATCTTCGGCATGTCGCATATGCGCGGCAAACGCTCGGCGCTGATTGAGCTGACCACGCCGGAAGGCCGCGAAGCCTTTGATGAACTGGTCCGTTCGGTCGATGTGATCGTCTGGAACGCGCCCGACAACCAGATCCGCCGCATGGGGCTGGATGCGGAAAGCCTTACGCGGGTGAACCCCGAGGCGATCTTTTGCAAGCTTGACTGCTTTTCCGGCGTGCGGCGCGGCCCGCGCACCGATTACGTCGGCTATGACGATCTGGTGCAGGCCACCACCGGCATCATGCTGCGCTTTGGCGGCGCGATGAGCGAGCCCGAGGAACACGCCCATGTCGGCACCATCGACGTGATGTGCGGCTTTGCTGGCACCATCGCCATCGGCGCAGCACTTTACCAGCAGCTGAAGATCGGCGTGACCGGCCGGCCCCGAACCTCGCTGTCGGCCAATTCGGGCCTGCTGCAGGTGCCGTTCTGTTACGATTACACCGGCCGCGGCCTCTTCGATGAGCCTTCGGGCCGCTATGTCAACGGCTACGACGCGCTGACCCGGTTCTACTACACCGCCTCGGGTGAATGGCTGCTGCTCTCCGCCTATGAGGCCGACGTGGTCACCCTGTCCGGCATCCCCGAATTCGACGGCTTCGGCGCGGTGCCGCTGGAAGAGCGCGAGGCATTCCTGTCCGAGATCTTCGCCAACGACACCGCCGAACATTGGATCGCCACCCTGCGCGGCCACGACATCGCCGCCGCGGTCTGCGAAAACATCGACGCCTTGCGCGCCAGATACACGCATGACCCCGACGGCACGCCGGGGATCGATCGGGGCAGCTATGCCTTCACGGTCTTCCCCGATCACCCCTCGGGCCATGTGGTGACCCAGCTCGATGCCTTCGGTGTCCGCCCGGCGCGCGCCCGCGTGACCCTGCCCGACCCGGCCGAGAAATACGGCGCCTCGACCCGGCAGGTGCTGCGCGATCTGGGCTATGACGACGCCCGGATCGACCGGATGATCGCCGCAGGCGCCGCCAGCAAAAGCTGGTCGAAGGAATATCTGCCCAGTTGACGGGCGGAAAGCGCCTTGGCGTCACCGAACGCCTGCCCCCGACTTTCGACTTTCTCTTTGGCGAAAATATCCTCCGGGGGTGAGGCGCGGTATGCGCCGAAGGGGCGGACGGCCCCCTCGCGGCGCTTCAGCCCATCGCGCGTTCGGCAAATCCGGCCAGCCGCCCGATCGCCTCCTCGAAAAGTTCGTCGGCGATGGTCAGCGCCACCCGCACATGCCCGCACGAGGCCGCGCCAAAGCTTTCACCCGGCATCACCGCGATCCGCTCTTCGTCCAGCAGCCGGTTGGCGAAGTCATTCCCGCTCATCCCCGTCGCGCGGATGTCGAGCATCACATACATCGCCCCCGACGCCGGGATCACCCGGATCGCGTTGCTGCCCTTCAGCGCGCGCATCGCGATCTCGCGCCGCCGCCGGAACGGGGCGGCGATCTTTTCCTCGAATCCCGGCCCCTGGCGCAGCGCGAAAAGCGCCGCGTCCTGGATGAAAGCGGGCACGCCATAGGTGGTGTTGGTGGTCAGCGTGGTGACCGCCTCGGACACCTCCAGCGGTGCCACGATCCAGCCCAGCCGCGAGCCGGTCATCGCATGGCTTTTCGACATCGAGCCCACGACGATCGTGCGCGCCGCCATCCCGGGCAGGGCGCGGGGGCTAAGGTGCTCGCCCTCCCAGATCTGGGTGTCGTAGACCTCGTCCGAGATCAGCCACAGATCCTCGGCCTCCACCGCGCGCTGGATGCCGTCCAGCGTGGCGCGGGGATAGGTCACCCCGGTGGGATTGTTGGGGGTGTTGATCAGCAGCGTCTTCGCGCCCTGGGCGCGCGCGCGGATCACGGCCTCCTGCGGCAGGAAATCCTCGGACGAACGCGTCGGCACCACCGCCGCCTCGGCACCGGTCGCGCGGATCGTGCCGGGGTAGGTGGCATAATAGGGATCGCAACAAAGCGCCCGGTCACCCTGATCGAGCAGCGCCATATGGGTGGCGAACAGCGCCGCCTGCCCGCCGGGGGTGATGACGACATTCTCCCATCCGGTCGGCACGCCGGTGCGGGCCGCGACCCGGGCGGCGATCTCTTCGCGCAGATCCTGGTTGCCGGGGCCGAAAGCATAGCCGGTGTTGCCTGCGGCAGCGCTGTCGTGCATCGCCTTCAGGATCTCGGGATCGGTGCCGATGTCATGTTCGCCGATGGTCAGCGTCAGCACCCGCTCGCCCGCCGCGATCATGTCGCGCGTGCGGTAGTATATCTCCCAGCCGTCCGAGCCGCCCTGGGTGATATGCTCGATCCGTTGTGCCAGTTTCATCGCCCGACTCCCATTCATTGCGGCGCGCACGCGATCACGAAACCGCGGCTGGGGCAAGGTGGGGAGGGCTCAGCCATCCACCGCATCGCCCATCAGATAGCGTGGGCCCGAGCCGCGCTGGCCGGCGCGGTCTGCAGGATTGTAAAGCGCGCAGCGGTCAAGCGACAGGCAGCCGCAGCCGATGCAGCCGTCCAGCTTGTCACGCAAGCTGGCCAGCGCCGCGATCCTCGCGTCGATATCGCGGCGAAAGGCGCCCGAGATGCCGGCCCAGTCCTCGCGCGTCGGCGGGCGGCCCTCGGGCAGGCCGGCCATGACCTCGGCGATACGGGCCAGCGGAAAGCCGAGGCGCTGCGCGATCATCACGAAGGACAGGCGGCGGATATCGGCGCGCCCATAGCGGCGGTGACCGCCGGCGTTGCGCAAGGGCGCGATCAGCCCGACCGTCTCGTAATGCCGGATAGCCGAGACGGCGAGCCCGGTACGCGCCGCCAGATCGCCGATCGCCAGCCCGCCTTTGGATGCCATGGGGTCGCTCCTGAAAATAATGCTTGATCTAAAGTTAACTTTAGAAATTACAAAGGCAGGCATCGAAAGCCAAGAGGAAAGGACGAATCGATGTCTGCGATGCTGGAACATGTGAACATGACGGTGACCGACCCCGAAGCGACGGCGGCGATGCTGGGGCGGCTGTTTGGCTGGGGGGTGCGCTGGCAGGGGGCGGCGAAGAACGGCGGGCACACGGTGCATGTCGGCACCGACGCCCAGTACCTCGCGCTGTTTTCCGGCAGTGCGGGGGCGGCGCTGGTGCCAAACCACGACAGCTACAGCCTGCGCGGCGGGCTGAACCATGTCGCGGTGGTGGTCGATGACCTCGATGCCGCCGAGGCACGGGTGCGCGCCGAGGGGCTGACCGCCCATTCCCATGCCGATTACGAACCCGGCCGGAGGTTCTATTTCCACGATACCGACGGGATCGAATACGAGGTGGTCAGCTACGCCTGACCGCCGCGCGCACCCCCTTGGCAGGCGGCGGCCAAACGGGTAACGTCGCGGCCATGAAAACGAACGGCATCTGCTGCACCATCTGCATTACCGGCTGACATCGTCAGGCGGGCCGTTCCTCTGTTTCAAAGCCAGATCGAACCTGATACGCCCGCCGGCGCCAGCTTGGCGAAGGGAAACGTCATGGTCGAGATACGGCTGCACAACACCAAGACCCGCCGCAAGGAACGCTTCGATCCGATCGATCCGGACAATGTGCGGATCTATGTCTGCGGCCCCACGGTCTATGACCGCGCCCATCTGGGCAACGCGCGGCCCGTGGTGGTGTTCGACACGCTCTTTCGTCTGATGCGCCATGTCTACGGCGCAGATCACGTCACCTATGTGCGCAATTTCACCGACGTCGACGACAAGATCAACGCCCGCGCCGCGAAGCTGGCCGAGGCGGGTGACAGGCGCCCGTTGGAAGAGATCATCCACGCCCTGACCGATGAGACCATCGGCTGGTATCACGCCGACATGGATGCGCTGGGCGCGCTGCGGCCGACGACGGAACCGCGCGCCACCGAATGGATCGGCGCCATGGTCACGATGATCGCGGATCTGATCGCCAAGGGCCATGCCTATGAAAAGGCGGGCCATATCCTGTTCCGCGTGCGCTCTTACACGGGGTACGGCGCGCTGTCGGGGCGCTCGGTCGACGACATGATCGCCGGCGCCCGGGTCGAGGTCGCGCCGTTCAAGGAAGACCCGATGGACTTTGTCCTGTGGAAGCCCTCCTCGGACGATCTTCCGGGCTGGGACAGCCCCTGGGGCCGGGGGCGTCCGGGCTGGCATATCGAATGCTCGGCGATGTCCTACGAGCTGCTGGGGGCCAGCTTCGACATCCACGGCGGTGGCATCGACCTGCAGTTTCCCCACCACGAGAACGAGTTGGCGCAAAGCTGCTGCGCCCATCCCGAGGCGGGCTTTGCCAAGGTCTGGATGCACAACGAGATGCTGCAGGTCGAGGGCAAGAAGATGTCCAAATCGCTGGGCAATTTCTTCACCGTGCGGGACCTCCTGGAGCAGGGCGTGCCGGGCGAGGTGATCCGCTTCGTGTTTTTGCAGACGCACTACCGCAAGCCGATGGACTGGACGGCGGAGAAGGCAAGAGAGGCGCAGGCAAGTCTCAGGAAGTGGGCTGTGCGCACCTACAAGAGTGAGAACGGGCTGCCTGACCCCAGGGTCGTCGAGGCTTTGGCGGATGATCTGAATACGGCACGGGCAATCTCTATCATGCATGAGCTTGCCAAGAACGAACAGTATGGAGCGCTGCTTGGAAGCGCCCTGCTGCTGGGGCTGAATCTGAAATCCCCCAATCTTGTGACTGAAGGAGATGTCCTGTTCGCCGGGATGCAGGTGAACCACAACGCGATGGTTGATGGTATCCACGCGCAAAATGCCGAATATCTGCGTAGGTGGCGGCAAAGACTCCTGGATGAGCGGGCGCGAGCGATGGAAACCAAGGATTTCGCTGAAGTCGACCTTATCAAGAAAATGCTCATAGACGCGGGTGTCGAGGTACGCATGAGCAAGACGGATGTGGTGTTGCGACCCGGTTCGGATTTCGACCTGGGGAAGCTGGAGTCCCTGAAATGACCCTCCTTCTCGCGACCTCGCAGGGCGGCGCACGCCCTGGGGCGGGTCGGGAGCGAACCGGATCGCGGGCGATCCGTGAGGGAGGGCGCAATTGCTGGCCTGCATGCCTTGGTGGCGGCAGGGGATACGGCCGGGCTGAAAGCTTCGGCCGCGATTTTGGGGTTATTGGAGGACGGAATGGGCGATTGGACTGAAGACGCAGAACCGGCAGCAGAGCTGAAGGAACTGATCGCGGCGTTGCTTGTCGAACGGGCCGCGGCGCGGAAGGAAAGGAATTTCGCCCGCGCGGATGCCATTCGCAAGGGGCTCGATGCGCTCGGGCTGGAAATTTTTGATGGTGCCGACGGATCGGCCTTCAAGCTGAGTTGGACCGCTGTCGGCGATGCTTTCGTGCGCAGCACCGGGCAGGAGGGTGAGCCCCCTCATAACCTCGATGCCACGCAGGTGAAGGATTGGGTGGAAGCCCAATTGAGAGAGCTGAAGTGACCCGCGAACGCCTCTATCTGTACGACACCACCCTGCGCGACGGGCAGCAGACGCAGGGGGTGCAGTTCTCGACCGCCGAGAAGATGCAGATCGCGGCGATGCTTGATGCGCTGGGGGTGGATTACATCGAGGGCGGCTGGCCCGGGGCGAACCCGACCGATTCCGAGTTCTTCGAGAACCCGCCCGAGACGCGGGCAACCTTCACCGCCTTCGGCATGACCAAACGCGCCGGGCGCTCGGCCGCGAATGACGAGGTGCTGGCGGCGGTGATGAACGCGGGAACAGGGGCCGTCTGCCTGGTCGGCAAGACCCATGATTTCCACGTCACCACCGCGCTGGGCGTGACGCTGGAGGAGAACCTTGAAAACATCGCGGCCTCGGTCGCGCATATGGTGGCGGCGGGGCGTGAGGCGCTGTTCGATGCCGAGCATTTCTTCGACGGCTGGAAGGCGAACCGCGACTATGCGCTGGCCTGCCTGCGGGCCGCCGACCGGGCCGGGGCGCGCTGGATCGTGCTGTGCGACACCAATGGCGGCACCCTGCCGGGTGAGGTGCGCCGGATCGTGGCAGAGGTGATCGCCGAAGGCATCCCCGGTGACCGGCTGGGCATCCATTGCCACAACGACACCGAAACCGCGGTGGCGGCCAGTCTGGCGGCGATCGAGGCCGGGGTGCGGCAGGTGCAGGGCACGCTCAACGGGTTGGGAGAGCGCTGCGGCAACGCCAATCTGATCGCGCTGATCCCGACGCTGATGCTGAAAGAGCCCTATGCCAGCCAGTTCGAGACCGGCGTCAGCGCCGAGGCGCTGCAGGGGCTGACCCGGGTCAGCCGCAAGCTTGACGACATCCTCAACCGGGTGCCGCGGCGTGCGGCGGCCTATGTCGGCGCCTCGGCCTTCGCGCATAAGGCGGGGCTGCATGCGAGCGCCATCGTCAAGGACCCCTCGACCTACGAGCATATAGAGCCGCAGATCGTCGGCAACGAACGCATCATCCCGATGTCCAATCAGGCCGGCCAGTCGAACCTGCGCGCCCGGCTGCAGGCGGCGGGGATCGAGGTCGCGCCCGGCGACCCGGCGCTGGGGCGGATCCTCGATCAGGTCAAGGCGCGTGAGGATCAGGGCTATGCCTATGACGGCGCGCAGGCCTCGTTTGAGCTGGTCGCGCGCGCCGAGCTGGGGCTGATGCCGCGGTTCTTCGAGGTCAAGCGCTACCGGGTGACGGTGGAGCGGCGCAAGAACAAGCGCGACCGCATGGTGACGCTGTCCGAGGCGGTCGTGGTGGTGAAGATCGGCGACGAGAAGAAGCTGTCGGTCTCTGAGAGCATGGACGAGATGGGCGCCGACCGTGGCCCGGTCAATGCGCTGTCAAAGGCGCTGGGCAAGGATCTGGGGCCGTATCAAGGCTATATCGACGACATGCATCTGGTCGATTTCAAGGTCCGCATCACCCAGGGCGGGACCGAGGCCGTCACCCGCGTCATCATCGACAGCGCGGACGGTCAGGGCCGGCGCTGGTCCACGGTGGGGGTGTCGGCCAACATAGTGGATGCCTCGTTCGAGGCGCTGCTGGATGCGATCAACTGGAAGCTGCTACGCGACGGGGCGCCGCTGGCATGACCTTTGAGGCGTGCACGGCATTGGTCGAACGCGGCGACCCCGAGCGTTTCGCCACCGCGCGCGGGCCGGCGGCGGCGCGGCTGATGCCGCTTTACGCCTTCAATCTGGAAATCGCCCGGGCGCCCTGGGTGACGACCGAGCCGCTGATCGCCGAGATGCGGCTGACCTGGTGGCATGAGGCGCTGGAAGAGATCGCGGCGGGCCAGCGCCCGCGCGCGCATGAGGTAGTCGCGCCGCTGGCGCAGGTGATCCGCGACACCGATCTGCCGATCGCGCCGTTCCACGAGATGATCGCGGCGCGGCGCTGGGATGTGGCGGCGGAACCCTTTGCCGACGAGGCCGCGCTTTGGGCGCATCTGGAGGCCTCGGCGGGCAATCTGATGTGGCTGGCGGCGCGCAGCCTCGGCGCGCCGGAGACGGCGCGCGAAGTGGTGCGCGATTTCGGCGCGGGGGCGGGGCTGGCGGCCTGGCTGCGCGCGGTGCCGGAGCTTGCGGCGCGGGGCCGCGTGCCGCTGCCTGCGGGCGTGGATGTGGCGGCGCTGGCGCGTGCAGGCCTTGGGCGGATCGACCGGGCGCGGGGGGGGCGGCGCGCGGTGCCGGCGGCGGCGCTGCAAGCGATGCTGGCCGGGGCCGGTGCGGGCGCGGTGCTGCGACGCGCGCTGCGCGATCCCGAGGCGGTGGCGCGCGGCGGCTTGGCTCAGTCGGAATTCTCCCGCCGCGCCGGGCTGATGGCGCGGGCGCTGTCCGGGCGCTGGTAATTGGGCCTTTGGAATTTTAGGTATATCGCATATTCTATACACTCAAATTCAGGTTGTTTTTGAGGTATGCTATGGCGCTTTCATTTCGCGAGACACAATTGATCAAGGGGATGCTTGCGCGCGGGGACAAGCAGCACGATATCGCAGCATATTTCGGCGTAAATGGAGGGCGGGTTGCAGAGGTCGCCACGGGCAATTGCGACTACCCGACCGCGCCAACAGCACCTGCTGAGAAACTTCCTCCACCTGGTCCCTATGTGTCGCTCCGAGCGAAACAGGAGGTGATCGGTATTCTTGAGGATACTGTTGAGTTAATTGACGGAGCGGGAAATAATAGCGAAGAGGCGATCGTAGCTTCGGATGCGCTGAGGGCTGCAATAGAGAAGTTGCGCTAACGTCCGAGAGCGCAACGGGGGCAGGCCCTGAGCCTCAGGCCTCTTTCGGGCGCAGCGCCAGCCAGATCAGCGCCCCGCCGGCAAGGACCAGGAACGGCGCCATGGCGATGTTGACCATCTCCCACCCGGCCTGGGGCGTGCCACCCGAGCAGTTCATCAGCCCGCCCGAGGCCAGCGATGCGAAGGTCACCCCACCGAAGACGATCACGTCGTTGAGGCCCTGCATCCGGCCGCGCTCTTCCGGCCTGTGGGCGCCGGCCAGCATCGAGGTCGCGCCGATGAAGCCGAAGTTCCAGCCGATGCCCAGAAGAACCAGCGCGCTGAAGAAATGCATCAGGTTGACGCCCGACATCGCCACGATCCCGGCGCCGGCCAGGATCACCAACCCGGTGGCGATGATCCGCTCGACCCCGAAGCGGGTGATCAGGTAGCCGGTGAAGAAGGACGGGACATACATCGCCAGCACATGGGCGGTGACGATATTGGCCGCGTCCGCGGTGTGAAAGCCGCAGCCGACCACCGCCAGCGGCGTCGAGGTCATCACCAGGTTCATCAGCGCGTAGGACACGGTGGCGCAGATCACCGCGACGGCGATGCGCGGCGTGGCCAGCAGCTGCAGCCGGGTGCGCCCGTGCGGCGCGCCGTGGTCGGGAACCGGGGGTTTGGGGATGTCGAGCAGCAAGAACAGCCACATGCCGATCAGGTTCAGCGCGATCACCGCCAGGTAGCTGCCCAGGAATGGCACCACCATCGCCCCGGTCGTGGCCTTCACCAGCTGTGGCCCGATGATCGCCGAGGCCAGCCCCCCCGCCATCACATAGGAGATCGCCTTGGGGCGGAAGTCGTCCGAGGCGGTATCGGTCGCGGCGAAGCGGTAGAAATTCTGCGCCGACATGTACATGCCGGTGAACAGCGCGCCCAGCAAGAACAGCTCGAACGAGGCGACATAGAGCGCATAGGACGAGATCGCCGCGCCGATCATGCCGCCGACCGAACCCAGCATGAACCCGGCCCGCCGCCCCAGCCGCTGCATCAGCGCCGCCATCGGCGTCGCCGCCAGCATCGAGCCGATCACGATCATCGAGATTGGCAGCGTCGCGAGGCAGGGGTTGGGTGCCAGCGATTGACCGGCAAGCCCGCCGATGATGAAGTTGATCGGCAACTGCGCGCCGAGGAGTGCCTGGGCGGCGACCAGCACGGTCACGTTGCGCTTGGCGCGGGCATCCGAGTGAGGGGCGGTTTTGGGGGCAATCGTGGTCATGCGCTATCCGTAGTGGTGACGTGCGAAACTGTGAAGACAGAAAATGACGCTGCGGCGCGGCGCCGTGCTCGGGTGTGTGGGATGGGCTCGGCGGGCGGGCGCGGGGGGCGGGGTTCTTGCCTCCGGCGGGAGTATTTGGACCAAGATGAAGGGTGGAAGCGGGTATGAGCGTCGGACGGATCATCGAGAGCGAGGCCTGTGTGGCCGAGGGCCTGGCCTGGCTGGTCGCGCATGAGCCGCGCTTTGGCGAGGCGCTGTCGGTCGCGCGAGAGGTGCCCTTGCGGCGCCGGCCCGACGGGTTCGGCGCGTTGGTCGATGCGATCGTCAGCCAGCAGGTCAGCGTGGCCTCGGCACGCGCGATCCGGGGGCGGTTGCAGGACGCGGGCTTGGACTGCGCGCCCGCGATCGCGGCGGCCGAGGATGTCGCGCTGCGGGCCTGCGGGCTGTCGCGGCCGAAGATGCGCTATCTGCGGGCGCTGGCCGCGGCGGGGCTGGATTTCGAGGCGCTGCGGGCGCTGCCGGATCCGGCGGTGATTGCCGAGCTGGTCGCGGTGCCCGGGGTCGGGCGCTGGACGGCCGAGGTCTATGCGATGCTGGCCTTGGGGCGCGCCGATATCTTCGCGCCGGGCGATCTGGCGTTGCAGGAGGCGGCGCGCGGCATTTTCGGGCTGGCCGCACGGCCTTCCGAGGCGGCGCTGCGCGCGATGGCCGACGGCTGGTCGCCCTGGCGGGGCGTTGCGGCGCGGCTGATGTGGGCTTATTACGCCCAGATCCGGCAACGAGAGGGGATCGCATGACGCGCGCGTTGGAATTCGGCCGCAAAGGCCCAGAGACGGGCACCAGCCTTGTGGTCCTGCTGCATGGCTATGGCGCCGATGGCAACGATCTGCTGGGGCTTGCCGATCCGCTGGCGCCGCATCTGCCCGGCACCGTCTTCATCGCCCCCGACGCGCCGCAGGCCTGCACCGGCAATCCGTTCGGGCGGCAATGGTTCCCGATCCCCTGGCTCGACGGCTCTTCCGAGGCGGCGGCCGCGGCCGCGCTGGCCGAGGCGCAGGCGGATCTGGGGGCCTTTCTGCAGGCCCGGATGGCGGCGGAAGGGGTGAGCGCCGCGCAGACCGCGCTGATCGGCTTTTCCCAGGGCACGATGATGGCGCTGCATCTGGCGCCGCGCTGGCCGCAGCCCTTCGCCGCGGTCGTGGGCTTTTCGGGGCGGCTCTTGCACCCCGAGGCGCTGGCGGGAGAGGTGCTCTCGCGCCCGCCGGTGCTGCTGGCGCATGGCGATCAGGACGATGTGGTGCCGTTCGACGACATGAACCTGGCCGGGCGCGCGCTGCAGGACGCGGGCTTTGACGTCTATGGCCATGTGATGAAGGGCAGCGGCCACGGCATTGCCCCCGACGGGCTGGGCGTGGCGCTGAGTTTCCTCAAGGAGCGGCTGCCGGGCTGATCTTGCTGTCTCCGCGCGCCCCAGCCCGGGCGAGTGCTGACTTTTGGCGCCGCCGCGCTATGTGTCATTCTGCTGTGACACGGACCGGTTATCCACAGCCACAGGCCTACAGCATTTGCGGGGCTTGCCAGGCGGGCGACGCCAGATATAGTTGATTCCAGCAGGGCGAAGCGGCCCGCCCCATCCACCGAGTCCCCGCCGCGCGCTTCGGGACCGGACGGAAAGGGGTTGTGCCGATGGACGGAGACTTCAGGACATCCTTCGTGCGGGAACCGGCTGCGCTAAAGCAGTATCCGGCGCTGGTCCTGAATGCCGACTTCCGGCCGCTGAGCTATTTTCCACTGTCGCTTTGGCCCTGGCAGGAGGCGATCAAGGCGGCCTATCTGGACCGGGTCACCATATTGGCGGAATACGATTCCGTGGTGCGAAGTCCGACGACCGAGATCCGAATACCCTCGGTTGTCGTCCTGAAAGAATTCATCAAACCGCAGAAGCGCGTGGCTTTCACGCGCTTCAATCTTTTTCTGAGGGACGAATTTTGCTGTCAATATTGCGGCGCCAAGGGGGATCTGACCTTCGATCATGTGGTGCCGCGGGCGCGGGGCGGGATCACCTCTTGGGAGAATGTCGTGGCGGCCTGTTCGCCGTGCAACCTGCGCAAGGGGTCGAAAAGCCTGCGTCAGGTCGGCATGACCCTGCGCAAGCCGCCGCGCCAGCCCACGGCGGTGGACATGCAGATGATCGGGCGGCGCTTTCCGCCGGGGCATCTGCACGAAAGCTGGCTGGATTTCCTGTACTGGGGCGCCGAATTGGAGGCCTGAAACCAGCGCGGGCGGATTGTGTAGAGGGAAGCATAGTTTTCACTAAAAGGGCGGTTCTGCTTCCCTCATGGAAGCATCGGATTCACCACCTCCGCCCAAAACGGGCAGAACGGGTCTCATAGGCGCGCCCAAATTGTCGGTTCTACCGCGCCACCCAACGCCGCAGGCCCCAGATCGGCCACCAAGCGCGTGCGGCAGCCGATAGAAGCCCCCGACGTGTTGATTTCCACCCAGAAGTGACCCGGGTATCGGCATAATTTCCATTGAGAATTGACCCATGTGACCCTTCCCCCAGCGCCAAGCGCAGCGGGGGACATTGGAGTGATACACGTGGGACTTTTGAACATCATCCGACGTATGGCTTTGCGAGAGAAGTTGCCGATCCGCGAGATTGCGCGGCGGACCGGAATGTCGCGCAACACGATCAAGAAGTATTTGAACGCGGGCACGATCGAGCCGCAGTTCGCGACGCCGGAGCGTCAGAGCAAGCTGGATCCGTTCTCTGAGAAGCTTGCCGGCTGGCTGAAGACGGAAGCGGCTAGGTCTCGCAAGCAGCGGCGGACGCTGAAGCAGATGCATGCTGATCTGGTGGTTCTCGGATTTGACGGGTCCTACAATCGGGTCGCGGCTTTTGCGCGTGACTGGCGGGCCGATCGGCAGCGAGAGCAGCAGACGACAGGGCGCGGCACCTTCGTACCACTGTCGTTTAGCCCGGGTGAGGCGTTCCAGTTCGACTGGAGCGAGGATTTCGCCGTCTTGGGCGGTGAGCGCACGAAGCTGCAAGTCGCCCACATCATCCGACCGAGCATCTGAAGGGTTGGAAGGGCATCCTGCAAGCCGATGCCTATGCCGGATACAACCAGCTTTATGATCCGAAGCGATCACCCGGGCCGGTGACCTCTGCACTGTGCTGGAGTCACGCGCGCCGCAAGTTCTTCGAACTGGCCGACGTCGAGGCCAACATCAGGAAGGGCAAGGACGCCAAGGAAATCTCACCCATCGCCTTCGAGGCGGTGAAGCGCATGGACGCCCTCTTTGACATCGAGCGCGAGATCAACGGTCACGACCCCGCAGCCCGGCGGGAAGCGCGACGGCGGCTGTCGGCGCCCCTTGTCGACGACCTCGAACGCTGGCTGCGCAGCGAGCGCGTGCTGCTCTCGAAGCACGCCAAGGTGGCCAAGGCCATCGACTACCTGCTGTCGCCGGACCACTGGCCGGGCTTCACACGGTTCCTGGACGACGGGCGGATCTGCCTGACGAACAACTGCGCCGAAAGAGCGCTGCGCGGGGTCGCACTTGGCAGAAAATCATGGCTCTTTGCGGGGTCAGAACGCGGCGGACACCGCGCCGCCTTCATGTATTCCCTGATCGGCTCGGCTAAACTGAACGGCATCGACCCGCAGGCCTGGCTGGCCGATGCCATCGCCAGGATCTCCGACATGCCGGCCTCAAGGCTCCCGGAATTGCTGCCCTGGGCTTGGAATGCCGCCACACCTCAGGTCAAGGCTGCCTGACCGCGGCCCTGCCCGGAGGCTTACGACCATCGAGCCGGTGCGTCGTGTTCTTTCCCCGGCGGTTGTCGCATAGCGCTGCTGACGTCAGATCAGACAGCCCGAGTGCGTCATCCAACTCGCGCATCACCAGCAGACCACCATCGGAACTGAGCTGCGTGCCGCGAACCGAAGTTCGACAGCTGTGGGTCGGATGCGAGCGGTTTCGCAGGGGGTCGGTCACGCATTTTCAATGCGTTAACCATCGGTGGATGCTGTTTTCGGCGGATTTCGTGTAGTTACATGCGATACCGCTTCGATGCCTTGTAGAGATGAGCGCGTGCGGCTATCCTGCATTCCATGTTCACGCGCATCACCGAGAATGGCGGTCGCCGCTATCTGCAGATCGTCGAGTCCTTCCGCAACGAGGCCGGCAAGCCCCGGCTGCGCGTGGTAGCCAATCTCGGGCGGGTCGACGAGATCAAGGATGGACAGCTCGACGCACTCATCAGGGGGCTCAGCCGGGCTGCGGGACGTGTCGAGCCTGCGAAGGTCGAGATCACCTATGAGGCCGCCCTCGGCTTTGGCGACGTGTTCGCGCTGCACGAGCTTTGGAAGGACCTCGGTTTTGATCGCGCCCTGCGGGGCGCATTGCGCTCTGGACGCCGGGAGATCGACGTTGAAGCCCTGATCCGCGCCATGGTCTTCAACCGGCTCTGCGATCCCGCAAGCAAGTTGGGCTGCCTGCGCTGGCTGGAGACGGTGGCCATGCCCGCCATGCCCAAGACCGTGACCCACCAGCACCTGCTGCGCGCCATGGATGCGCTGATGGACAACGCCGAGGCGGTGGAGAT
>CAJYAD010000003.1 GCA_913064775.1 uncultured Albidovulum sp.
GGCCGACCCCTGGCGTCCGTGACGGCATGCAGCTTGGTGTTCATGCCGCCCTTCGTTCGGCCGATCAGCCTGCCACGCCCCCCTTTTTCGACCGCAGGCTCGAAGCCGTGCGGTGCGCCTTGAGGTAGGTCGCATCAATCATGATCGTCGTCTGCTCCGCCGCCTCCGCGGCCAATCCTTCGAAGATCCTGGCGAACACCCCCATGTCGCTCCAGCGCTTCCAGCGGTTGTAGAGCGTCTTGTGCGGGCCATATTCCTTGGGCGCATCGCACCACCGCAAGCCATTGCGATTGATGAAGATTATTCCGCTCAAGACGCGCCGGTCATCGACCCGTGGCTTGCCGTGGCTCTTTGGAAAGAAAGGCTGAAGCCGCGCCATCTGCTCATCGGTCAGCCAGAAAAGTGTGCTCATCATGCCCCCATCAGTTCGGGAGCGTGAATCACAGAGGCACCGAGTTCACAAGCCGATCAATGGGTCCTGACCCTAAGCCAGCGCCTCGAGCTCCGCGCGAGCATGACGAGACGCAGATTATCCTACCTCTTACGCTTGAAGACCCAACTGCTGAGCGGGACATAATGGCAGGCTTCCGGAGGTTGGGGCCTGGCGCCCTTATGTTTCTGCGCAACATTGAGGAGATTAATTGGAGCGTAGAGGATGGTGCTTCTGGTTTTTACATGCGCAACCCGCCGGAAGTGCTCGGAGCCAACGTCCGGCGCGTGATGGTAGTCGGCCATGAGACAGGACAAGATGAGGTTGACCAGGACTGGCTGGTGTTCCACCGCGACGTGTTGACACAAAACCAAGTCACGGGACGGAGCGGCGGTGGCAGATACGGCGAATATCATCCGAAGGCCTGAGGGAGCGAGCCAGCCCCGACGCGGGGTCAAAGCTCGCTCCACTCGTCGTGTTCAGGCCATCAATTCAGGGGTGGGCGTCTCTCAAGAAATTTGGCGCGCTCCAGCAAGCGGATCACGGTCCGCAGGCTGATCTCGCCCTTATCGAAAACCAGCCGACGGATTCCTTCCTCGACGGCCTCGATGCTGACCGTTTGCAGATCCCGACGTCGCCCCTCTTCCCAGGCGAATTGGATCAGGTGATCGAGGCTCGGCGGCTCCAGCCTTACAATCCGAACGCGGCTCAGTAGCGGTTCCGGCAACGGGGCGATACTGTTCGATAGCAGGATCCAGCTGACCCACGACATGTCAAAGACAACCCTGAACGCCGGACAGCTCCAGCGTCGGGCAGAGGCAGGCTCGAGTAAGGGAAGAAGACCTTCGGTCATTGAATGCGACTGCCCCCTATTCGAATGCACCTGACCAGTTTTTTCGATCTCATCGACCACCACGATAGGATTGCCTACCAGCGTTCTCAGGATGAGCTCGACGGGGCGACCGGGCGCTGCCCCAGACCAACCTTTCTGCAATCCAGTCACCGAGAAGCTCGCAGGTTCGCCAGATGCATCGATGGCATCGGAGGGCACACCGAGAAGCTCGCCGAGGCGCCGCGCCCAGACCGTCTTCCCGATGCCCGGGGGGCCGTCGAGCAGAAGTGGCGGGATGCGCGCGCCGGGCTCGCCAGCAGCCGCTGAGCGGCGCAGCGCCATCCAGACTTCCTCGGTCGCGGCCGCCATCCACGGCATCGCTACGTGCAATTCGGCGGCAAGTTCGTCGGCCCGATGTTCGGTTTCCACGGGAACCAACCGAACCCCATCTCGCAGCACTGACAGGCGATCTAGTTCTTGCCTGTTGAGATGCTGTAGTCCACTCGCCGCTCTCCGCCTTTCGAAGAGCTTGTTGCTCCTGGACTGGATACGATACAGGTCTTCCTTTGACGGATACTTGCGGTCATCGAAGCCAGGATCCGGGATCAAGGAGCTTTGGTCCGCCGCATCGTGTCCCTCCGGCGAGGGACCGCCAGCCTTCCCGCTGCGACGCTTGGCGCGCAACGAAGTCAGGTAGTCGGTCAGACGACGCTCGATTGCTTTCGGGCTTTCTTCCGCTAGGCCCAAGCGCGCCTCAATAAAGGGTATCCGCGGCATGTAGTTGATCCTTTCCTGGAGACAGGCGGCATGCGCCGCCATGGAGCGCACCTCGTCCGTGACGATGCGATGCGCAGTTGGAGAAGGACCCGGGTCTTGGGGACATTGCCTGCCGACGGCCGCGAGGAAGGTCAAGCCAGGGACGAGCAGATGGCGTGCTACCATGCGCGCGTTGAACGTCCAGAACGAGGCTCAGATCAAGCTATTGAATTTAAATGAAAACGCCCGCCAGGCGGCGGGCGATGGACATTAATCTTGTGCCAGAATGGTCAAAAAACCCCGGAAATGGTCATTTAATGGTGGGTCCTACAACTTCTGGCCCCAGCACGTCACCCGCACTTCGAATGCCCGCAATCGGCGCAGGTCATGCACCCCTCGACCATCCGCATCTGATAGCTGCCGCAGGATGGGCAGGAGGGGCCGCGGGGGCGCTCGCCCACCACCATCACCTCGGCCTGGGGGTCGGTCTTCAGGCCCATCCCCTCGCCCGCGATGAAGCCAATCGAGATCAGATGCCCCTCGATCACCCCGCCGATCGCCGCGAGGATCGAGGGGATGTACTTGCCCTTCATCCAGGCCCCGCCGCGCGGGTCGAACACCGCCTTCAGCTCTTCCACCACGAAGCTCACGTCGCCGCCGCGCCGGAATACCGCCGAAATCATCCGCGTCAGCGCCACCGTCCAGGCATAATGCTCCATATTCTTCGAGTTGATGAACACCTCGAAGGGCCGCCGATGCCCGGCGATGATGATGTCGTTGATCGTGATGTAGATCGCGTGCTCCGACCCCGGCCATTTCAGCTTGTAGGTATGGCCCTCCAGCGAATGCGGACGGTCGAGCGGCTCGGACAGATAGACGACATCGGCGCCCTCGTCGGCCTCGGGCGCGGTCTCGGTCTGCTCGCTCACCGACAGGACCGAGCCGGTCACATCGTTCGGCCGATAGGTAGTGCAGCCCTTGCAGCCGGTCTCATAGGCTTCCAGATAGACCTCCTTGAAGGCCTCGAAGCTGATGTCCTCGGGGCAGTTGATCGTCTTCGAGATCGAGCTGTCGATCCACTTCTGCGCCGCGGCCTGCATGCGCACATGGTCCATCGGCGCCAGCGTCTGGGCGTTGACGAAATACTCCGGCAGGGGCGCGTCACCGAACTTGTCGCGCCACATCTGCACGGCGTAGTCGACGACCTCTTCCTCGGTGCGGCTGCCGTCCTTTTGCAGCACCTTGCGGGTGTAGCCATAGGCAAAGACGGGCTCGATCCCGGAACTGACGTTGCCCGCGTAAAGGCTGATGGTCCCGGTCGGCGCGACCGAGGTCAACAGCGCGTTGCGAATACCGTGCTTGGCGATCGCGTCGCGCACGTCCTTATCCATCTGGCGCATGTTGCCCGAGGCCAGAAACTTTTCGGCGTCGAACAGCGGGAAGGCGCCCTTCTCTTTCGCCAGCTCCACCGAGGCAAGGTAGGACGCCCGCGCGATGCGCTTCATCCAGGCCTCGGTCTGCGCCGCGGCCTCGGGCGAGCCATAGCGCAGCCCCAGCATCAAAAGCGCATCCGCCAGCCCGGTGACGCCCAGTCCGATGCGGCGCTTGTTGGTGGCCTCTTCGGCCTGCTGCGGCAGCGGAAAGCGGCTGGCATCGACGACGTTGTCCATCATCCGCACCGCGGTGGCGACCAGATCGTCCAGCGCCGCGCCGTCCAGCGCCGCGCCCGCACCGAAGGGATCGGTGACCAGCCGCGCCAGGTTGATCGAGCCCAGCAGACAGGCGCCATAGGGCGGCAGGGGCTGCTCGCCGCAGGGGTTGGTGGCGCTGATCGTCTCGCAATAGGCGAGGTTGTTCATCGCGTTGATCCGGTCGATGAAGATCACCCCCGGCTCGGCGTAATCATAGGTCGAGCGCATGATCTTGTTCCACAGATCGCGCGCGTTCAGCGTGTGAAAGACCTTGCCCTCGAAGGTCAGCTCCCACGGGCCGTCGGCCTTCACCGCCTCCATGAAGGCATCGCTCACCAGAACCGACAGGTTGAACATCCGCAGCCTGGCGGGGTCGCGCTTGGCCTCGATGAAGGCCTCGATATCGGGGTGGTCGCAGCGCATCGTCGCCATCATCGCGCCGCGACGGCTGCCCGCCGACATGATCGTGCGGCACATCGCGTCCCAGACATCCATGAACGACAGCGGGCCAGAGGCATCGGCGGCCACGCCCTTCACCTCGGCGCCGCGCGGACGGATGGTGCTGAAATCATAGCCGATCCCGCCGCCCTGCTGCATGGTCAGCGCGGCCTCCTTCAGCATGTCGAAGATGCCGCCCATGTTGTCTGGGATCGTGCCCATGACGAAGCAGTTGAACAGCGTCACCGACCGGCCGGTGCCGGCCCCCGCCGTGATCCGCCCCGCCGGCAGGTATTTGAAATCCTCCAGCGCGCCGTAGAAGCGCTCTTCCCAATGCGCCGGGTCCCTTTCGACCGAGGCAAGCGCGCGGGCGATGCGGCGCCAGCTGTCTTCCACCGTGGTGTCGATGGGCTGGCCGGCTTCGTCCTTGAAACGGTACTTCATGTCCCAGATCTGCGCGGCGATCGGGGCGGAGAAACGGGTCATAAGGGTATCCTTGGCTCTGGCAGGAGGGAGATCAAGATACGCGGCGCGGGCGGAAGGGTCAACGCATTGCGCCCCCCCGCCGACGCATTATATTGAGGGGCAACGGGAGAAGGCATGGCCGATTTTGTGAATCTGCTGAAACTCTGCGTCGGAGCAGAGGATGTTCAGGATCTGCTGGACTGGCAGGCGATGCGCCGGGCCGAAAACCCTGGGCGCCCCTTGCAGCACGTCACACGCATGCGGCCCAAACGCGAGGCCGAGGTGCTGGCAGGCGGCTCGCTCTACTGGGTGTTCAAGGGGGTGGTGGGCGCCCGTCAGCGCATCACCGGGATGGAAGAGCGGATCGGCGCCGATGGCATCCGCCGCTGCGCGCTGATCCTCGACGACGCCGTGATCCGCACCGAACCGGCGCCGCGCCGCCCGTTCCAGGGCTGGCGCTACCTGGCGCCCGGTGACGCGCCGCGCGATCTGCCCCAGGGCCGCGCCACGGAAGAGGACCTGCCCCCCGAACTCGCCGCTGCCCTGGCCGAGATCGGCCTGCGCTGACACCGCGCGATTCGCTTGGGTCCCGCGCGCCGAGGACAGGGCGCGCGACCTTCGGGGAACGCGTTCGAAACCGGGTCGAGGCTGGGTGGGCTGGATGAGGCTGGGCTAGATCTGCTTTTCGGGCATCTGAACGACCAGACCGTCCAGCGCATCGGTCACCCGCAGCTGGCAGGTCAGACGCGAGCGCTGCGGGTCGGGCTCATAGGCGAAATCAAGCATGTCCTCTTCCATGGAGTCCCGCGCAGGAAGCTTCTCGACCCAGTCGGGATGGACATAGACATGACATGTCGAACAGGCGCAGGCGCCGCCACAATCGGCCTCGATCCCGGGCACGCCATTGTCGCGCGCGCCCTCCATGACCGTCAGCCCGTTCGGAACCTCCAGAACATGTTCCTTGCCGTTGAACTCGATATAGGTGATCTTCGCCATGACGTCCTCGACATCCCGCTCTCATTCTTCTCTGGCGTCTTAGGCGAAAGCGGCGCGGGTTTCCAGAGGGCCAGGCCGTCGTCTGGGCATCTTTCCGGTGGCCCCGACAGGAACGCTTTCCCGACAGGGGACAAGCAGCTATCTTGCGGCAATTCGGGGCAATACTGGCGAGCAGATGATCCGACCCTTTCTGATCGGGCTTAGCGCCCTGACGCTTGTGGCCTGCGCCCCGGCGGTGGGCTCGCACGATGTCGAGACCGGACCCAAGGATATAGATGGCTATTCTCTGGCTTCGGAAATCGTGTCGTGGAACCAGCCCGGGCCGCCCTCGACGGTGCCGGGGGATTGCTGGACGCATACGACCCTGCCGGCGGTGATCGAGACCGTCACCGAACATTCCGAAACCGCGCCGGGGGTGTTTCAGTCGGTCACCGACCAGAAGATCGTGCGCAACCGCCGCAAGGTCTGGTTCCGCTCGCCCTGCCCGGCACAGATGACCCCCGATTTCATCGCCTCGCTGCAACGGGCGCTGAAGGCGCGCGGGCTTTACAGCGCGCCGCTGACCGGGGCGATGGATGCCCTCACCTTGCGCGCTGTGCGGCGCTATCAGGCGGCGCTGGGGCTGGACACCGACAAGCTGTCGCTCGGCGCCGCACGCGAACTGGGCCTGGCCACCTACAGCCTGTGGGACCTGCGCCACAGAGACGACTGATCGCCGCAAACGACGCGCCGCTGCCGACGCACCGCGCCAGCCCGCCCCGCTTCCGCCGCAGCACGGCGAAAGCCCCTCCTGCTTTCATTGTTCCCCAGGCACGCCGGGGGCGCAGGGGGCAGAGGCCCCGCCACCGCGCAAGCGGCAGCCCTACTTACTTGCCCACCGACAGCGCCACGAAGCGCGGGTCGCCATTGCGGCGGATCAGCACCAGAAGCGACTTGCGGCCCGCACGCCGGGCCTCCTCGATCCGGTTCTTGAAATCGGCGATCGTGGCCACCGGCGCCTGACCGGCCTCGGTGATCATATCGCCGTCGCGTAGACCCTTGGCATAGGCTTCGCTGCTCTCGTCCAGCCCGACGATGATGATGCCCTGCAGGTCTGGGGAAAGACCCATCTTGTCGCGCATCTCCGCCGTCAGCGCGCTCAGCGTCATGCCCAGAACCTTCGTCTCGGCTGGTTCGGGCGCCTTGGAAGGCTTCTTCGCCGCGTCACCGTCCTCCTCAGCCGATTCGCGCCGGCCCAGCTTGACCTCCAGCGTCATCGTCTTGCCATCGCGGAACACCACGATCGGCACCACCTGGTCCTCGTTCACGTCTGCCACCATGCGAACCAGCTCACGGGTATCGGCCACGTCCTTGCCGTTGAAGCGCTGGATCACGTCGCCCGCCTTGACCCCTCCGGCCTTCGCCGGCCCGTCGGGCACATCGGTGACCAAGGCGCCGGCGGCCTTCGGCAGGCCCATTGCCTCGGCCATGTCGGCGGTGACATTCTGGATCCGCACCCCCAGCCAGCCACGCCGCGTCTCGCCGTATCTGCGCAGCTGATCCACGACCTTCACGACCACGTTCGACGCCATCGAGAAGCCGATCCCGATCGAGCCGCCGTTGGGCGACAGGATCGCCGTGTTCACGCCGATCACCTTGCCGCCCATGTCGAACAAGGGCCCGCCCGAGTTGCCCCGGTTGATCGCCGCGTCGGTCTGGAAATAATCGTCATAAGTGCCGCTCAGCGCCCGGTTGCGGGCCGAGATGATGCCCGCGCTGACCGAAAAGCCCTGCCCCAGCGGGTTGCCCACCGCCAGCACCCAGTCGCCCACCCGCACATCGTCGCTGTTGCCGAAGGCGACGAAGGGCAAGGGCTTGCCCGCCTTGATCTTCAGCAACGCGATGTCGGTCTTGGGGTCGGTGCCGACGACCTTGGCCTCGTAGCGGTCGCCGTCCTTGAATTCGACCCGGATGTCATCGGCGCCCTCGATGACATGGTTGTTGGTGACGATGTAGCCGTCTTCCGAGATCACGAACCCCGAGCCCAGCGCCTGACTGCGCTGAGGCCGCGGCTTGCCGTTCTGGTCCGAGAAATTCTTGAAGAAATCCTCGAACGGCGACCCCTTCGGCACCATCGGCGCGTTGTCGGCCGAGGCCGCCACCATGGTCGAGGTGGTGATGTCGACCACCGCCGGGCTGACCTTGGCGACCAGATCGGCGAAGCCCTCGGGCGTGCCGCGGGCCTGGGCGGAAAGCGCCTGCGCGAACAGCAAGGCCAGGCCGAGGACAAGCGCCGTCACCCATTGCGCGGCAAGCCAGGCGCGGGCGGGATCGGGGGCCAGACGGGGTTGAGCCTTGGATTGCACGGACTGCTCCTTCTTCAATTGATCTGTCGCGGGCGCAGTCTGTAGCATACACCTCTTGGCGCTGCGGTACATCGTTTCGGATGTCGCGGCCGCCGCTTATGTCATCCCGCCGCGGGCGCGGTCGGCGCCGCCCTGCCGATCCGGGGGGACAGCCGCCAAGGCACTGCCTAGCGCGCATAGGCCCCGACAAGCGCGATCAGCGCCACCCCCACCGCAAGCGTGGCAAGGCCCAGATAGCGGCGCGCATCGACCGGCAGCAGGGACAGCATCGCCATCGCCTGCTCGATCCGGCGCGGGGCCAGCGCGAACACCAGCCCCTCGACCACCAGAACGATGCCGATCGCGCGCAGCAGCTCGCTCACGGCTTCGGCGCCGCCGGCTGGGCCGCCCCGCTTTGCGGTGCGACCAGCGCAGGCATCGCCCCCGGCATCTTGGGGTGCGGCTTGGAAGCCTGCCCCCCCATCGCCGCCGACCGGTCGCTGTTGAGATAGTCGAAGAACTCGTTGTTCGGCGTCATCACGATTGTCGTGTTGGAGCCTTTCAACGCCTCTTCATAGGTTCTGAGCGACCGGGTGAAGGCGAAGAACTCCGGATCCTTGCCGAAGGCCCCCGCATAGACCGCGTTGCGCTTGGCATCGGCCTGGCCACGGATCACGTCGGCCTTCTTCTGCGCCGCCGAGGTCAGTTCCAGCGCGGTACGGTCGGCGGTGGCGCGGATAGTCTGCGCCGCCTCCTTGCCGCGGGCGATCTCGTCCGCGGCCTCACGCTCGCGCTCGGCCTTCATCCGCGCATAGGTCGCGGAAAGGTTCTGATCGGGCAGGTCGGTGCGCGTCAGCCGCACGTCGATCACGTCGATCCCCAGCGATTTCGCCGCCTTCTGCCGCGCCACGTCGCGGATCTTGTTCATCAGCGGCGTGCGGTCGTCCGACAGCACCGCATTCGACGGCACCTGCCCCAGAACGCCGCGGATCGCGTCGATCAGCGTGTCTTGCAGGCGTTTCTCGGCCAGCGGAATGCCGACCGCGCCGGTCGCCTCGCGGAAGGCCACCAGATTGGTGATCTTCCAGCGCGCGAAGGCATCGACCACCAGACGGCGGTCATCGCTCGGGGTGACTTCCAGCGGCGGGGTTGAAAGGCCGCGGATCCGGCCGTCATAGTAAACCACCGACTGCACGAAGGGCACCTTGAAGTAGAGGCCCGGCTTTTCCACCGTCTTCACCACGGCACCGAATTGCAGCACCAGGGCCTTGTAGCGCGGGTCGACGATGAAGATCGACGACAGGCCCAGGGCGATCACGATCACCAGCGCGGGCAGGACATAGGCGAGTTTACGCATCTCAGTTCCCTCCCGACTTCGGCTGTGCCGCAGTCTTGCCCTTGGGCATCAGATCGTTGAGCGGCAGATAGGGCACCATGCCCGGGTTGGCGGTTCCGCCCCCCCCCACCCCGTCAAGGATGATCTTGTTCATGTCGCCCAGAACCCGGCCCATCGTATCCAGATACATCCGCTTGCGGGTGACCTCGGGGGCCTTCACGTATTCGGCGTAGATCGAGTCGAAGCGGCTTGCCTCGCCCTCGGCCAGGTTGACCACCTTGGCGCGGTAGCCCTCGGCTTCCTGCACCAGCTGCGCGGCCTGACCGCGCGCGGCGGCGACGGCCTTGTTGGCATAGGCGTCGGCCTCCTTCTCCAGCCGGTCGCGTACCTGCTGCGCGGCCTGGACCTGACGGAAGCTGTCGATCACCTCCTTGGGCGGATCGGCCTTGTCGAGGTTGACCCGGATGACGCTGATCCCGGACTGATAGCTGTCGAGGGTCTTCTGCACCGCTGATTTCAGCTCATCCGCGATCGCCTTGCGGTCCTTGTTGAGGATCGGCGCCAGATCGGTGCGGGCGATGATATCGCGCATCGCGGATTCGGACACCGCACGCACCGTGTCGGCGGGATCGGCGATGTTGAACAGGTAATGCTCGGGGTTGGCGATGTTCCAGACCACCTGATAGCGCACGTCGACGATATTCTGGTCCTGGGTCAGCATCAGGCCGGAATCGTTGGTCCCCGCCGCGCCGCCGCCGATCTCGGTCGAGCGTTCCGCGGTCACCGGCACCAGCGTCGCGGTCATCAAGGGCCAGGGCACGAAGTTCAGCCCCGGATCGCCGATACCGGCGTATTGGCCGAGGAACACCTTGACCAGACGGTCCTCCTGCTTGACCTGATAGAGCGAGGCGTAAAGCCAGATCAGCACCACCACAAGCGCGCCGATCAGCAGATAGGCCGGGCTGAACGGATTGCCGCCCTGCCCCGGGCCGTGACCGCCCGTGCCATTGCCGCGCCCGCCCATCAGCACGCGCAGCTGTTCCTGGCCCTTCTTCATGATTCGGTCGATTTCGGGAATCTGCGGTCCGTCGCCCGGACGGCGCCCGCCGCGATCCCGATCCCTGTCGCGGTCTTTGTCCCGATCCCGGTCGTGGTCGTGGTCATCACCGCCGCCACCGCCCCAGGGTCCCCCGTTATTGCCCGCCATCTGGCTTCCTTCTATTCATCATCGCTACTTCACGCCTGCGTGAGACTTGGGCACGCAGGGCGTGAATTCAAGCTTTCCTGACCGGGGTCTTCATGGTGACCAGTTCCTCGGTCATCGTCGGATGAACCGCCACCGTGCGGTCAAAGTCTTCTTTTGTTGCGCCCATCTTGATCGCGATCGCCGCCAGCTGGATCATCTCACCGGCCTGAGGCGCGACGATATGGCACCCCAGAACCTTACGCGTTTCAGCGCTGACCACCAGCTTCATCAACACCCGATCCTGACGCCCGGCAAACAGCGACTGCATCGGTCGAAAGGCGGTCTGGTAGATCTCGACCGCCTCCTGATCGCGCGCGTCCTCTTCGCTCAGACCGACCGAGCCGAATTCGGGCTGGGTGAACACCGCGCTTGCCACCAGCTCATGATCGGCCTTGGTCGGCTTGCCGCCAAACACCGTCTGGGCAAAGGCCTGCCCCTCGCGGATCGCCACCGGCGTCAGCGCGATGCGGTCGGTCACATCGCCCACCGCATAGATCGAGGGCACCGAGGTCTGGCTGTAGTCGTCGACCTTGATCTCGCCCCGGCGGCCCAGTTCGACCCCCAGGTCCTGTAGCCCCAGGCCGTGGCTGTTGGGCGTGCGGCCGGTGGCGTACATCACCGCATCAAAGACGCGCTCTTGCCCGTCGGTCGAGGCCACCTTGATCCCGTCCTCGACCTTTTCCATGCGCAGCACGTCGGTGCCGCAATGGATGTGGATCCCGTTGTCGCGCATCGCCTCGGCCACATGGCCGCGGCATTCGCCGTCAAAGCCGCGCAGGATCTGGGCGCCGCGGTAATATTGTGTGGTCTTCACCCCCAGCCCGTTGAGGATGCAGGCGAATTCGCTGGCGATATAGCCGCCGCCGACGATCAGGATCGACGCCGGCAGCGCGTCGAGCAGGAAGATGTCGTTCGAGGTCAGCGCCAGTTCGGCGCCCTCAAGATCCGGCACGAAGGGATGGCCGCCGGTCGCCACCAGGATGTGGCGCGCGCGAAGCTCGGTGCCGTCGGCAAGCCGCACGCGATGCGCGTCGACCACGGTCGCGCGCTGGTCGTAGGTGGTCACACCGGCGTTCTTCAGCGTGTTGCGATAGGCGCCTTCCAGGCGGTCCAGCTCGGCATCGAGGCTGGCGCGGAACTTGCCCCAGTCGAAGCCGCCGATATGCGCGTCCCAGCCATAGGCGCGGGCGTCCTCGACCATACCGGGGTATTCCGAGGCGAAGACCATCAGCTTCTTGGGCACGCAGCCGCGGATCACGCAGGTGCCGCCCATGCGGTATTCCTCGGCCAGCGCCACGCTGGCGCCGCCCTCGGTGGCCGCGATCCGGGCCGCGCGCACCCCGCCCGAGCCGCCGCCGATGACAAAGAGATCATAGTCGAAAGTCATATTTTTCCTGCCATTCAGCCCGTTCGGCCCGTTCGGCCGACCAATTGCCTAGTCGCCGAGATCGGCGAAGACATTGTCGGTGGGGGCGAATTCGATCCGGTCTTCCTCGACCGTGCCGTGATTGATGTCGCGGGTCTCGACCCGGCCGTCGCCATGGCCGATCACCACGATGTCGCAGATATCGATGAACAGCCCGTTCTCGACCACGCCGGGGATCTGGTTCATCACCAGCGCCATCTGCCGTGGATTGCCGATCCGGCCCAGATGCAGATCGATGATGTAATTGCCCTCATCCGTGACATAGGGCGCCTCGCCGTTCATGCGCAGCGTCGCCGCCCGGCCCATCACGTCGAGGCTGACCAGCGTCTCCTCGATCAGCGCCTTGGTGGTCTGCCAGCCGAAGGGGACCACCTCGACCGGCAGCGGGAAGGTGCCCAGATGGGTGACTTCCTTCGCCGCGTCGGCGATCACGATCATCTGGTCGCTGGCGGTGGCCACGATCTTTTCTTGCAACAGCGCCCCGCCGCCGCCCTTGATCAGGTTCAGCTGGCCGTCGAATTCATCGGCGCCGTCAATCGTCAGATCCAGCCATTTGGCCTCATCCAGGCCGACGACGGTGATGCCGCATTGCCGCGCCAGATCGGCGGTGCGGCTAGAGGTCGGCACGCCGGTGATGCGGTAGCCTTGCTCGCGCACCAACTCGCCCACGCAGCGCACCATCCAGGCGGCGGTCGAGCCGGTGCCAAGACCAAGGCGCATGCCGTCCTCGACATATTCGACCGCACGCTTGGCGGCAACGAACTTTGCCTTGTCGATCGGGGAAAGGTCTGCGGCCATGACGGTCTCCGTAGCAGGGTTTGTGCGGTTATAGGCAATCGCGCGCCGAGGGGCGAGGGGGAATTGGCAAGATCGCGGCGCGCCTGATGCGGGGCCAAGCCCGGTGCCGCAGGGCGGGCGCGTATGGGCGTCCGTCGCGCGGGGGATGACGGTTTTCTGCGCATGTGGCGGCGCGCCCCCGTGACCTTTGGTGCGATTCGGGCCAAAAGGGCGAAAACTGGAGTTGCCATGTACCTACTGCATTACGCCCCGGACAACGCCTCTCTGATCATTCGCTTCGCGCTGGAAGAGATGGGGCAGCCCTACCGCACCAAGCTGGTGAACCGCGCGGTGCGCGAACAAGACAGCCCCGAATTCCGCGCGCTGAACGAGATCGGCCTGATCCCGGTGCTGGAAACCCCGCAAGGGCCGATATCCGAGACCGGCGCCATCCTGCTGTGGCTGTCCGAGACCCATGCCACCATGGCCCCGCAGCCCGACGCGCCCGACCGCGGCGCCTTCCTGAAATGGCTGTTCTACACCTCGAACACGCTGCATGCCGATCTGCGGATGCTGTTCGCGCCGCGCAAATACGCGCCGCCCGACCGCAAGGCGCAAGAGATGCATATCGAGGCCACGACCGCCCGCCTGCTGCGCGCCTATGGGTTGATCGACCGGCTCGGCGCCCAGGGGCAGGACTGGCTGGATCCCGACCGGCCCTCGGTGCTGTGCTGCTATCTGGCGCTGCTGCTGCGCTGGCCGCAGCTCTATCCCTTCAACGCCGATCACGACTGGTTCGATCTGGACGATTTCCCCTTCCTCCAGCACCTTGCCAAAACCCTGGAAACCCGCCCCGCCTTCCTGCGCGCGGCCGAAGCCGAAGGCCTCGGCCCCACCCCCTTGACCGCACCGCGCCACCCCACCCCGCCAGAGGGCAGCGCGACCTGACCGAAACCGCCGCAAAGCGTCGCTTTCCCGCTGGCATCACCGCGCGCCGCGCCGCAAGGTCGGGCCGCGCAGCAGGAGGCAAAACCTTGTTCCTATCCGTCTTCGACGTCTTCAAGATCGGCATCGGCCCCTCGTCCAGCCACACGATGGGGCCGATGGTCGCGGCGGGGCGGTTTCTGGACATGCTCCGCGCCTCGCCGTTTCAGGCCAAGGGGCTGAAGGCCTCGCTGCATGGCTCGCTCGCCTTCACCGGGGTCGGCCACGCGACCGACCGCGCGACGATCCTCGGCCTCGCCGGGTTCCTGCCCGACAGTTACGACGCCGAGAAGGCCGAGGCCGCCCTGGCCCAGATCCGCGCCCGGGGCCGCGTCAGCCCGCCGGACCTGCCCGAACTGGCCTTCGCCCCGGCGATCGATCTGGTGTTCGACTACGACACCCCCCTGCCCGGCCACGCCAATGCGATGGTCCTGATGGCCACCGACGCCCAGGGCGACGTGCTGCTGCGCGAGGTGTTCTATTCGATCGGCGGTGGCTTCGTGCTGACCGAGGCCGAGATGGAAGCGCTTCCCGCCGACAAGATCAACGCCCGCTCGCCGGTGCCCTACCCGTTCCGCAGCGCGGCCGAGATGCTGGAGATGGCGGCGCGCTCGGGCCGCACGATCGCGCAGATGAAGCGGCTGAACGAACGGGTGTTTCGCACCGAGGCCGAGATCGACGCGGGCCTTGCCCGGGTCTGGGCGGTGATGACGGCCTGCATCGACCGCGGCCTTGACGCCACCGGCATCCTGCCCGGCGGGCTGAACGTGCGCCGCCGCGCCCAGGGCATCCACACGGCGCTTCTGGCGGAACGCGGCATGAACCTGACCGCCCCCCATATCATCAACGACTGGATGAGCGTCTACGCCATGGCGGTGAACGAGGAAAACGCCGCCGGTGGCCAGGTGGTCACCGCGCCGACCAATGGCGCGGCCGGCGTGGTGCCCGCGGTGATCCGCTATTGGCTGGATCACGTCCCCGGCGCCACGCCCGCGCGGATTTCCGATTTCCTGCTGACCGCTGCGGCGATCGGCGGCCTGTGCAAGGTGAACGCCTCGATCTCGGGCGCCGAATGCGGCTGCCAGGCCGAGGTGGGATCAGCCGCCGCGATGGCCGCCGCCGGGCTGGCGGCGGTGCTGGGCGGCACGCCCGAGCAGGTCGAGAACGCCGCCGAGATCGCCTTGGAGCATCATCTGGGCATGACCTGCGATCCGGTGAAGGGGCTGGTTCAGGTGCCCTGCATCGAACGCAACGGGCTGGGCGCGATCAAGGCGGTGTCTGCGGCGTCGCTGGCGCTGCGCGGGGATGGCCAGCATCTGGTCAGCCTGGACGCCTGCATCGAGACGATGCGCCAGACCGGCCGCGACATGCATGAGAAATACAAGGAAACCTCGCTGGGCGGGCTGGCCGTGAACGTGCCGAACTGCTGAAGCGGGCGCGCTTCTGGGGGGCCAAGACGCGCGTATTTTTGCCAAGATGAACGGGGGCGTGGCCCCACACGCGGGCGGCTAGCGTTCGGCCTTCATCCGCCAAGGGCCCTCTTCTTCGGACCAGTACTGGGCCGAGGCGCCGGCCTCTGTCAGCAGCTTCCACTGCGCGCGGGCACCGGCCAGGGCGTCGGGGTCGTTGCCGTCGAACAGGATGCAGACCCGTTCAAGCGCGGCGACCTCGGCCGCCGTGACCTCGGCGCCGTCAATCGCCATCAGGCAGGCGGCGCTGTTCGGCGCCTCGGGCGCGGTGGTCAGCAGCACCGGCTGGTCGGCGTCATGCGGCCCCCCCGCTAGCCCATGGGGCAAGAAGCCCTCTTCTGCGCCGAGCCAGAGCTTTTCGTCCAGCCAGCGCATCCGCGCCTCGTCCATGCCGCGCACCGCGACGCGCCAGCCGGCCTCCAGCGATTTGCCGATCAGCATCGGCAGGGCCGCTTCGACCGGAGAGCGGGTCAGGTGATAGAAGCGCGCGGCGCCCACCTCAGCCCTCGTACTTGTCCTGCACCAGACGATTGAGCGCCATCACCCCCCAGCCGGTCGCGCCCTTGGGCGACAGCGGCAGGTCCGATTTCACCAGCGCGGTGCCGGCGATATCGAGGTGGATCCAGGGCATGTCCGGCTTGATGAAGCGCTGCAGGAACTGCGCCGCGGTGATCGAGCCGGCGGGCCGGCCGCCGACGTTCTTCATGTCCGCGATGCGCGATTTCAGCATCTTGTCGTAAGCCGCGCCCAGCGGCAGCCGCCAGGCGCCCTCGCCCTCGGCCTTCGCGGCATCGAGGAAGTTGTCGCAGAAGGCATCGTCATTCGAGAAGACGCCGGTGTTTTCATGCCCCAGCGCGACGATGACCGCGCCGGTCAGGGTGGCCAGATCGACGATCCCCGAGGGCTTGAACCGCTCTTGCGCGTACCACAGCACATCGGCCAGCACGAGGCGGCCTTCGGCGTCGGTGTTGATCACCTCGACCGTGTCGCCCTTCATCGAGACAACCACGTCGCCGGGGCGCTGGGCGCGGCCGTCGGGCATGTTCTCGACCAGCCCGACAAGGCCCACGACATTCGCCTTGGCCTTGCGCAACGCCAGCGTCCGCATCACGCCCGAGACGGTGGCCGCGCCGCCCATGTCCATCGTCATCTCTTCCATGCCGCCCGCCGGCTTGATCGAGATGCCACCGGTGTCGAACACCACGCCCTTACCCACCAGCGCCAGCGGGGCGTCGCCCTTCTTGCCGCCATTCCACTGCATCACGACAACCTTCGAGGGGCTGTCAGAGCCTTGGCCGACGCCCAGAAGCGCGCCCATGCCCAGCTCTTCCAGGTCGTCCTCTTCGAGGATCTCGACGTCCAGGCCCAGATCCTGCATCGCGGCCAGACGGGCGGCGAAATCGTCGGTGGTCAGGATGTTCGCCGGCTCATTCACCAGATCGCGGGTGAAGAACACACCCTCGGCCAGCGCGGCCAGGGGCGAGGCGGCGGCGGCCACCGCTTCGGGTTTCGTCACCATCAGGGTGACCGGGCCAAGGGGCTTCGGCGCGGCGGTCTTGTGGTCGGCGAAGTCGTAATCGCGCAGCGCCAGGCCAAAGGACAGATCGTGCGCCCGCGGATGCGACCCCGCCAGCACCAGATTGCCGCCCTCGGCGCGCTTCGCCCCGATCACGCCACCGGCGCGGCGCGCCAGATCGGCTGGCGCCTTGCGATCCAGCTTGATCACCTGCACTGCCGCCGCCGCCAGCCCGGCCGGATAGGCCAGATCGCAGCCCTCGGCCGCGCCCAGCGCCGCGAAGGCCTTGCTGTCGACGAACCGCGCCAGCGCGCCCTTCATCTGCCGGTTCAACCGCCGCGCCGGCGCGGACAGCTTGCCATCGGCATCGATCAGCACCGAAATCCGCCCCGGATGGGTGGCAATCGCGTCAAGGTCGGTCTCGGTGAACTGGATGGCGGCCGGTGCGGTCATGGTAGGGTCCTTCGGCTGGTGGCGGCGTTTGGCCGGACCCTAGCCCCTGCCCCGGGCAATGGCCAGATATGAGTTTTCCCGGCTTTCCATTTCCGCTACGGTCGCCGCCGATCAACCCTGATGGAGAGGCAAGACGTGTCAAGATTCGACAGATACATGCTGTCGCAACTCATGGCGCTGTTTGGATTCTTCTCGTTGATCCTGGTGCTGGTCTACTGGGTGAACCGCGCGGTCCTGCTGTTCGACCGGCTGATCGGCAACGGCCAGACGGCGCTGGTGTTCTTTGAGTTCACCGCCCTGACCCTGCCCAACGTGATCCGCATGGTGCTGCCGGTGTCGGCCTTCGCGGCCTCGGTCTATGTCGCCAACCGGCTGTCGAACGAAAGTGAGCTGGTGGTGGTGCAATCGGCGGGGATGTCGTCCTTCCGGCTGGCCCGGGGGGCGCTGGCCTTCGGGGTGATCGTGGCGCTGTCGATGGCGGTGCTGGTGCATGTGCTGGTGCCCGCAAGCCGCACCGTGATGGCCGAGCGTCAAGCCGAGATGACCACCAATGTCTCGGCCCGCTTCCTGACCGAAGGCAAGTTCCTGCACCCCGCCGAAGGGGTAACCCTGTTCATCCGCCACATCACCCCCAGCGGCGAATTGCAGGGCCTCTTTCTGTCCGACGCCCGCGCCAAAGGCAGCCGCACCACCTACACCGCCCAGCGCGCGCTTCTGGTGAAGACGAACGGCCACCCCAAGCTGGTGATGTTCGACGGAATGGTGCAGCGCCTCGACCTTCAGGATCGCCGGCTCTCAACCACGACGTTCAAGGATTTCACCTATGATATCAGCGGCCTGATAAGCGGCGCGCGCAGCCCCACCGTCAGCCTGCATGCGCTGAGCACCTGGGCGTTGCTGCACCCCACGCCCACGCGGATCAAGACGACGGGCGAACCGGCCTCGGCCTTTCTCTATGAGGCCAACAGCCGCATCGCCGAGCCGCTGAACGGGCTGGCGGCGGCGCTTCTGGGCTTTGCCGCCATGCTGATCGGAGGGTTCAGCCGGTTCGGCGCCTGGCGCCACATCCTGTTCGCGATCGCGCTGTTGATCGTGATGCAATTGCTCATCAATGCCGCGGCGAACCTGGCCGAAAAGGATACGAGCCTGTGGATCCTGGCCTACGCGGCCCCGGCCTATGGCCTTCTGGCCTCGGGCACGCTTCTGTGGTGGTCGCAACGCTCCCGCCGACGCCCGCGAGAGGCCGGCGCACGGCGCCAGAGGGCGGCGGCATGAGGCTTTCGCTTTACATCGCGCGCAAGTTCGTGACCGCGTTCGCCTCGGTGCTGGTGATCTTCGCGCTGTTCCTGATGCTCCTGGACATGGTCGAGCAGATCCGCCGCTTTTCCGGCGACAATGTCAGCTTCGCCCAGGCGGCGGGGCTGGCGGCGCTGAACGTGCCGGGCAGCCTGTATCGCATCCTGCCGCTGGTCGTGATCCTGGCGACGCTGGTGCTGTTTCTGGGCATGGCGCGCACGTCCGAGCTGGTGGTGATCCGCGCCGCCGGGCGTTCGGCGCTGCGCTGCCTGATCGCCCCGGTGGTGACGGCGCTGGTCATCGGCGTCCTCGCGGTTGCCGTGCTGAACCCGATCGTCGCCGCCACCTCGACCGAATACGACGCCCTGCGCAGCCATTACACCAAGGGCGACGAAAGCGTGCTGTCGATCAGCCGCGAGGGGCTGTGGCTGCGTCAGGGCGGCACAGGCGGCCAGACGGTGATCCGCGCGGCCAAGGCCAATACCGACGCCACCGTGCTGCACAATGTCAGCTTCCTCAGCTTTGGCCCCTCGGGCAAGGCGACGATGCGGATCGAAGCGCAGGAGGCGCAGCTGGAACCCGGCGCCTGGAAGCTGACCGATGCCAAGATCTGGACCTTCGAGGCTGGCTCCAACCCCGAACAGCAGGCCCGCTTCGCCAAGACACTGACGCTGCCGTCGGATCTGACGCGCAGCCAGATCCGCGACAGCTTCGGCGCGCCCTCGGCGGTGCCGATCTGGAAGCTGCCGGCCTTCATCCAGCGGCTGGAAAAGGCGGGGTTCTCGGCCCGCCAGCACCGCGTCTGGTTCCAGATGGAGCTGGCGCTGCCGCTTCTGCTGGCGGCGATGGTGCTGATCGGGGCGGGTTTCACCATGCGCCACACCCGTTTCGGTCGCACCGGTCTGATGGTACTGCTGGCGCTGATGTCGGGCTTCGCGATCTTCTTCTTGCGCAACTTCGCCCAGGTGCTGGGTGAAAACGGCCAGCTTCCCGTGGCGCTGGCGGCGTGGAGCCCGCCGGTCGCGGCGGTGCTGCTGGCGTTGGGCTTTTTGCTGCATCTGGAGGAAGGCTGATGGCCTGGCCCGGCTTGCGCTCAACCGGGCTGGCCCCGGCCTTGCTGGCGGCGCTGGTGGCGGCGCAGGCCGGCGCGGCGCCGGCAACGCCCGCCACCCCGACGGGGCTGAATACGGCCTCGCCCGGCCCCTCCAGCCCCGGCACGGCCGGTCCGGCCTCGCTGGTGGCCGACAAGGTGCAGGTCGCGGGCACCAGACGCCTGATCGCCGAGGGCCATGTCGTCGTGACCTATCAGGGCGCCCGGATGCAGGCCTCGAAAGTGGTTTACGACAAGGTCAAGGGACGGCTTGCCATCAGCGGTCCGATCCGCCTGACCACCGCCAACGGCACGGTGCTGATGGCAAGCTCGGCCGAACTTTCGCCCGATCTGCGCGACGGGATCCTGCGCGGCGCGCGGCTGGTGCTGGACCGTCAGCTGCAACTGGCGGCGGCGCAGATCAACCGGGTCGACGACCGCTATACGCAGATGACGAAGACAGTGGCCTCTTCTTGCCTGGTCAGCGCCAGCAACCCGACGCCCCTGTGGGAGATCCGCGCCAGCCGCGTGGTGCATGACCAGAAGCAGCGCCAGCTTTACTTCGACAATCCCCGCTTCCGGCTGTTCGGCGTGCCGATCTTCTATCTGCCGCGGCTGCGCATCCCCGATCCGTCGCTGAAACGCGCCACCGGCTTCCTGCTGCCAAGCTTCGGCAATTCCTCGCTGCTCGGCTTCGGCGTCTCGATGCCCTATTTCATCGCGCTGGGCGACAGCCGGGACCTGACCCTGACGCCGTTTCTGGCCACCCGCAGCACGACGCTGAAATTCCGCTATCGGCAGGAGTTCCGCAACGGCGGCATGGAATGGAACGGCGCGGTCAGCCATGACAAGGTGCGCGGCGGCGGATTGCGCGGCTACCTGTTCGCCAACGGGGCCTTCGCGCTGCACGACGGCTACCGGCTGCGCTTCAACATCCAGACGGTGTCCGACGCCGCCTACCTGACCGATTACGGCATCAGCAACATCGACCGCCTGCAAAGCGATATCGAGCTTAGCCGCACCCGGCGCAACGATTATTCCAGCGCCCGGCTCTATTCCTTCCACTCGATCCGCGCGGGCGACAACAATGCCACCCTGCCCGACGTCGTCGCGGGCTATACCCGCATCCATCGCTTCACCCCGCCCGTGATCGGCGGCCAGGGCAGCCTGACCTTCGACAGCTTCGGCCTGCTGCGCACCTCGAACCAGGACGTGGTGGGGCGCGACGAGGCCCGCGCCTCGATCCGCTTCGACTGGCGGCGCAGCTGGGTGATCGGGCCGGGGGTCGTGGTCTCGGCCCTGGCGCGCACGACATCGGACCTCTACGCGATCGCCCAGGACAGCCAGGTCCCCGGCACGGTCGTGCGCACCATCCCGGTCGGCGCGGTTGAGCTGCGCTGGCCCCTCGTCAAGGCCGAGCGCGGCGGCGGCAGTCAGGTGCTGGAGCCGATCGTGCAGTTGATCGACAGCCCGCGCAGCGTGCCCTCGGTGCCGAATGAGGATTCGACCCAGCTTGCCTTCGACGCGGGCAATCTGTGGTCGCTGAACCGCTACCCCGGCTACGATGGCATCGAATACGGGCCGCGCGCCAATGTCGGGCTGCGCTGGACGCGCTTTTCGGCCTCGGGCTGGACCATGGGCGTGGTCGCCGGGCGGGTGTTCCGGCTGCAGGCCAAGCAGGGCTTCTCGGCCGGATCGGGGCTGGGCGGGGCAAAGTCCGACTGGCTGACCGGGGTGCGGCTGGCCTCTCCGCACGGGTTGTCGCTGACCGGGCGGGTGATCTTCGACAACCAGCTGACCCTGGCGCGGTCCGAGGCGCAGCTGGGCTGGACCACGCGGAAGGTGGATCTTGCCACCAGCTATATCTGGATGGTCGCGGACCCGGCCGAGAATCTGCCCACCAACACTTCGGAATGGGCGCTCGACGCGAATTGGAAGGTCAACGACCATTGGACCGGCCGCACGAACTGGCGCTACGACTTTCAGGCCGAACGCGCGACCAGCGCCGGGATCGGCCTGAACTGGCACAACGAATGCCTGGGCGTTGATCTTTACCTCTCGCGTCGGTTTACTTCCTCGACTAGTGTAGCGGCGACGACAAACTTGGCGCTGTCGGTTGATCTGATCGGCATCGCGGGCCGGGCGGCCTCGGGCAATACCGGCGCCTGCGGCAGCTAGCTGCGCCAAGATGAACCCGGAACGGACGAGCAGAACGGACCGACCATGCGACTGACGACGATGCTGACGACCGCCCTCATATGCCTTGCAGGGACGATGACGGCGCTGCCGGCGGTGGCCCAGAGCGGGGCCCAGACGGCGGCCACGAACGGGACTCGGACGGGGGCGTCTTTCGCTCCGGTGCTCATCGTGAACGGCTCTCCGATCACCGGCTATGAACTTGCCCAGCGCGAGAAGTTCCTGCAATTGCTGAACGCGCCCGGCGACATCGCCAAGCTGGCCGAAAAGCAGCTGATCCAGGACCGCTTGCAGCTGCAGGCCGCGGATGAGAACGGCATCGAGGCCGACAAGGCCGAGGTCGACGCCGGGATGAAGGAATTCGCCGGCCGCGCCAACATGACGACCGAGCAATTCGTTGCCGCACTTGCCAAGGCCGGGGTGGCCGAGCAGACCTACCGCGCCTTCGTGCGCGCGGGCGTCGCCTGGCGCAACCTGGTGCGATCCAAGTTCGGGGCAGAGCTGACGATCTCGGACGCCGATGTGAACCGTGCGCTGTCGCTTGCCGCGCAACCGCGTGAGCCGCGGCTGCTGCTGTCCGAGATCTTGCTGCCCGCAACGCCGCAATATTTCGCCCAAAGTGCCGCGCTGGCCGAACAACTGGCCCATACGGTCACGACCCCGGCCCAGTTCGCCGCCGCCGCGCGCCAGTATTCGGGCTCGCAATCGGCAGCCCGGGGCGGCCGGATCGATTGGGTGCCAGAGGCAAACCTGCCGCCCGCGGTGGCCGGCGCCCTCAAAGGGCTGAAGCCCGGCCAGGTTTCCTCGCCGGTCAAGCTGCAGAATGCGATCGGCCTGTTCTTGCTGCGTGCGATCGGGGAAATGCCGCGACCCGCGCCCTCGAAGGTGACGGTGAAATACGCGCAATACCTGATCCCCGGGGGCCGCACCCCCGAGAACCTGAAGATCGCCGCCGGGATCGTGGCGAAGGTGGGCGATTGCAACGACCTTTACGGCATCGCCAAGGGCAAGCCCAAGGGCACGCTGACCTTCACCACCCAGACCGTGCCGCAGGTGCCCTCGGACATCGCGATGCGGCTGGCGACGATGGATCAGAACGAGATCGCCACCGACCTGACGCGGGGCGGCAATCTTGATGTGCTGATGCTGTGCACCCGGCGCCTGACAGTGGCCGAGACGGCCAATATCGACGACATCCGGAACCAGTTGGCGAACCAGCGCCTGGCCGGGCTGTCCGAGTCCTACCTCGCCCGGCTTCGGGCGGATGCCTTCATCCGCCGGCCCTGAGCACGGCCATGTCCACCCCCCTGCCGATCGCGCTAAGCTGCGGCGACCCCTCGGGCATCGGGCCCGAGATCGCTGCCAAGGCCTGGGATCAACTGCGCGCGCGCCTGCCTCTTCTGTGGATCGGCGACCCGCGCCACCTGCCGCGCGGCACCCCGCACCGCGAGATCGGCAGCCCCGCCGAGGCCGCTCATTGCGCCGCCACCGCGCTGCCGGTCTGGCCGATCCGCTTCGCGGCCGAGGCCCGGCCAGGCGACCCAGATCCCGCCAACGCCGCCGGTGTGATCGAGGCGATCTCGACCGCCGTGACCCTGGTGCGCGAGGGCCAGGCCCGGGCGGTCTGCACCGCGCCTATCCACAAGAAGGCGCTGCGCGACGGCGCGGGCTTTGCCTATCCCGGCCATACGGAATTCCTGGCCGCGCTGGCCGGGGTGCCGCGGGTGGTGATGATGCTTGCCTGCACCGAATTGCGGGTGGTGCCGACGACCATCCATATCGCGCTGGAACAGGTGCCCGCCGCGCTGACGCCCGAATTACTGCGCGATACGATCCGCATCACCCACGCCGCATTGATCCACGACTTCGGCATCCCCGCGCCGCGGATCGCCGTGGCGGGGCTGAACCCGCATGCCGGCGAAGGCGGCGCGATGGGGCGCGAGGAGTTGGAGATGATCGCCCCGCTGATCGCCGATCTGCGCGCCGAGGGGCTGGCGCTGAGCGGCCCCTTGCCCGCCGACACGATGTTCCACGCCCGGGCACGGGCGGGTTATGACGCGGCGGTCTGCATGTATCACGACCAGGCGCTGATTCCGATCAAGACCATCGACTTCGCCGGCGGCGTCAACCTGACCCTGGGGCTGCCCTTCATCCGCACCTCGCCCGATCACGGCACGGCCTATGACATCGCCGGCAAGGGTGTGGCCGACCCGACCAGCCTGATCGCCGCTTTGAAGATGGCCGACGAGATGGCGAGGATGCGCGCCTGAGCCGGGGGTTTCACACCCCCGGAGCCCCCGTGGGATATTTGCGCCAGAAAGAAGGCTGAAGAGGAAACCTCTTCTTCTTTCTGGAGGAAATATCCCGGGGGTATGGGGGCAGCGCCCCCAATCAGATGAAGGAAACCTGCGTGAGTGCGATTGACGGACTGCCCCCCCTGCGCGAGGTGATCGCGACCCATGGCCTGAGCGCGAAGAAGCAGCTGGGCCAGAACTTCCTGCTGGATCTGAACCTGACGGCCAAGATCGCGCGGCAGGCGGGGGACCTTGCGGGGTGCGATGTGCTGGAGATCGGGCCCGGCCCCGGCGGGCTGACCCGCGGGCTGCTGGCCGAGGGCGCGCGCCGCGTTCTGGCGATCGAGAAGGACGCGCGCTGCCTGCCGGCGCTGGCCGAGATCGGCGCGGCCTATCCGGGGCGGTTGGAAGTGGTCAATGGAGACGCGCTGAGGATCGACCCGCTGGCGCATCTGACGCCGCCGATCCGGGTGGTCGCCAACCTGCCCTACAACGTCGGCACCGAATTGCTGATCCGCTGGATGACCCCCGCCACCTGGCCACCGTTCTGGGAGAGCCTGACACTGATGTTCCAGCGCGAGGTGGCGGAGCGCATCGTTGCCCGCCCCGGATCGAAGGCCTATGGCCGGCTTGCGCTGATGGTGCAATGGCGCGCCGAGGCGAAGATCGTGCTGCAGTTGCCGCCCGAGGCCTTCACGCCGCCGCCCAAGGTATCGTCCGCCGTGGTGCATATCACCCGGCTCGACAAGCCCCGGTTCGACGCCGATGGGGCGGTGCTGGCGCGGCTGACGGCAGCGGCCTTCAACCAGCGGCGCAAGATGCTGCGCTCCAGCCTGCGCGGCCTCGCCCCGGATATCGAGGCACGGATCACCGCCGCCGGGCTGAAGCCCACCGCCCGGGCCGAAGAGATTCCACTGGAAGGGTTTTGCGCGCTGGCGCGGGAACTTGCCCGCGCCTGATCTCGCTGTGACGACCGCCGACTTATTCGGCGGCCGAGGATTGTTCGGCCGCAGGCGGGGTGTTGCCATCGCCTTCGGCCTGGGCCTCTGCCGATTTACGCGGCTTGCGAGGCCCCCGGGCGCGGCGCGGTTTGGCCTCGGCCGGTTTGTCGTCGGCCTCGGGCTGAGAGACGTCCCCCGAAGCGGTCTGCTCGGAGGCCGGCTTCTCGGTGCGGAAGGCGGGTTTGCGCGACTTGCGCTCTTCCGGGGTTTCCACCAGGGCGCTTTCGCCCTCGGACACATCGATCACATCCGCCGCGTCGTCCTTGTCGCCCATCTGGTCCGAGCCTTGCCCCCCAGACTGGCCGCCCTCGCGGTCGCGCCGGTCACGGGCGCCCTGGCCACCAGATTGACCATTATTCTGGCCGCCGTTCTGGTTGCCGTTCTGGCCGCCATTCTGGTTACCATTCTGGTTACCATTCTGGTTACCATTCTGGCCCGTATTCTGGCCGTCCTGTGGGTCACGGCGGGTTTCCTGATCGCGCGCCATTTCACGCAGCGCTTCGCTCAGCATCCTTGCATAATGCTCGGCATGCTGAAGGAAGTTCTGCTCGGCCACTCGGTCGTTCGAGAGCTGGGCGTCACGGGCGAGGATCTGATATTTCTCGATGATTTGCTGCGGCGTGCCGCGCACCTTGCCTTCGGGACCCGAGGAATCGAAGACCCGGTTGACGATATTGCCCATCGAGCGCGGGCGGTTCGACTTGGAACGCGAACGGGATTTGCTTGATCTCATGTTTACTTTGTTTCCTGCCTTGCAGGGCTTGACCCGAACCTCGCGGGTGCCATGATTTCAGGCGCCTTTGCGTGGGTGGTCCGGCTTTGGGGCTTTCCGGCCGGGGGACGCGCAATACGTCCGCCCGCGAACCGTGCGTCCGAGTAAGCATGTCGACGCCGACAGGGCAAGTGGAATCTGCCTAAAAGCCGCAATGCGCACGGTTTCGCCGGTAGCTGTGGCATGAAACCGGCATATTCTAGGGCTTTTCAGCCCGTACGACGCGGTCCCTGCCGTCCAGATCGCGCAGCACCGCGATCCCGACAAACCCGGCATCTACGAACATCTGCGCTACGGCTGCGCCCTGTTCGGCGCCGATCTCGACGATCAACCGGCCACCGGGGGACAGGCGTTCGGGCGCGTCCCGGGTGATGCTGCGGTACGGATCCAAGCCGTCGCCGCCCGGGGTCAAGGCAAGCCAAGGCTCCCAGTCGCGGACCTCGGGCGCGAGCGTCTCCATCTCGTCGTCCGAGATATAGGGCGGGTTGGAGACGATCAGATCGAACTGCCCCAGCACGCCATCGCACCAATCGGCGCGCAGGAACCGGGCCCGCGCCGCCACACCCAGGGTGGCCGCGTTCGCCGCCGCCACCTCCAGCGCCGGGGCCGAAAGGTCGGTGCCGATGCCCGAGGCCTCGGGGCGCTCGGACAGCAGCGTGGCCAGGATCGCGCCCGAGCCGGTGCCAAGATCGAGGACCCGCGTGAAGGGCGCAGCGAGCGCTTCGGCGATCAGGCATTCGGTTTCGGGGCGCGGGTCGAGGACATCGGGCGTCACCCGGAAGGCATGGCCCCAGAACAGCCGGGTGCCAAGGATCTGGCTGACCGGCTGGCGGGCCGCGCGGGCCTCGATCATCAGCGCGAAGCGGGCGGCGGCGCGGGGCGACAGCGGGTCGGGCAGATGCAGGCTCAGCCGGTCGGGGGGCAGATCCATCGCCTGGGCCAGCAGGCGGCGGCTGTCGCGCGCCGGATCCTCGATCCCGGCGAGGGTGAGGATCTCGTTGGCCGCGCGCAGGGCCTCGGCGGCGGTACGGTCGCTCACCCTTCCATCTCGGCCAGCTTCTGCGCCTGATCGTCGGAGATCAGCGCGTCGATCACCTCGGTCAGATCGCCGGCAAGGATCTGCTCCAGCCGGTAGAGCGTCAGATTGATGCGGTGGTCGGTCATCCGCCCTTGCGGGAAGTTGTAGGTGCGGATGCGTTCCGAGCGGTCGCCCGAACCCACCTGACTTTTGCGGCTGGCGGCGCGCTCGGCGTCGGCGCGGGCACGCTCCAGGTCGTAGAGACGGGCGCGCAGCACCTGCATGGCGTTGGCGCGGTTCTGGTGCTGGGATTTCTCGGAGGAGGTGACGACAAGGCCGGTGGGGATATGGGTGATCCGCACCGCCGAATCGGTGGTGTTCACATGCTGGCCACCGGCGCCCGAGGCGCGCATCGTGTCGATGCGGATGTCGGTGGCGGGGATGTCGATGTCGACCTCTTCGGCCTCGGGCAGCACCGCGACGGTGGCGGCAGAGGTGTGGATGCGTCCCCCGGCCTCGGTTTCGGGCACGCGCTGGACGCGGTGGACGCCGGATTCGTATTTCAGCCGGGCGAAGACGCCCTCGCCCGAGATCAGTGCGGTGACCTCCTTGATGCCGCCCAGTTCGGTCTGGCTTTCCTCGAGGATCTGGATTTTCCAGCCCTGGGCCTCGGCATGGCGCTGATACATGCGCAGCAGGTCGCCGGCGAACAGCGCGGCCTCCTCGCCGCCGGTTCCGGGGCGGATTTCCAGGATGGCGGGACGGGCGTCGGCGGAATCCTTGGGCAGCAGCGCCAGGCGCAGCGCCTGTTCCATTTCGGGGATGCGGGCCTTCAGGCGCGGCATCTCCTCCTCGGCCAGGGCGCGCATCTCGGGTTCGGCGAGCATGGCTTCGGCCTCATCGAGATCGGAAAGTGCGCGGCGATAGGCGGCGATTTCCGCGGCGACCGGCTTCAGTTCGGCATATTCGCGGCTCAGCTGGGCGATCTCGGCCGGGGCGACGCCCGTGGACAGCTTCGCCTCGAGGTACTCGAAGCGTTGCGTGATCTGGGCGAGTTTGTCCAAGGGCACCATGGGCGGGGTTTGGCGAGATTGGCGGGCGCGGTCAAGGGTGGATGGGGCGGTGGCGGGGGCTCTGCCCCCTGCGCCCCCGGGATATTTGGGCCAGAAAGAAGATCAGGAGGCGGAGAGTTCTTTCAGCCAGGCCTGGAGACGGGCCTTGTTGACGCCGAGGTCGGATTTGCCGAAGCGGGCGCGGGCGAAGGCGGCGAAGCTGCTGCCGGTGTCCATTGGCAGGATCTTGACGGAGGTGAAATCGGGAAAGCCCCAGATCCGCGAACGGGTGATATAGGTCATCTCGCCGCGCGCGGGGCTGCCGGCCAGCAGGCGGGTGCGGGGCCAGTTCAGCGCGATCGCGTTGATCTTCCGGGCAAGGTCAGCCGCGCTGACAGGGTAGACCGGCGCCGCCTGGTCGCCGCCTTCGGGGCGGATGAGATAGCCGTTTTCCATCCCCGGCCGGCCGGTGACGAGCGGGTTCACCGCCCAGTCTGTGGCCGGGTTCGGCGAGACGCGCACCCAGAGTGCCGCGAAGGCCGCCGCCAGCAGGATGAGGCCGAGGGCCCAGCGGATCACGGGCGTCTCCGGGTCCAGCCGTAGAGGCAGATCAGCTCCATCGCGACATGGGCGCCCATGATCGCGGTGGCGCCGGTCGTGTCGTAGGGGGGAGAGACCTCGACCACGTCGCCGCCTTTCAGGTCGATGCCGGCGAGGCCGCGCAGGATCGCCGCCGCCTGGGCCGAGGTCAGCCCGCCCCAGACCGGCGTGCCGGTGCCCGGCGCGAAGGCGGGGTCGAGCGCGTCGATGTCGAAGGTCAGGTAGCAGGGCGCGTCGCCGACGATCGCGCGCACCTTGTCGGCCACCGCCTTCGGGCCGATTTCATGCACCTCCGGTGCGTCGATCACGTTCACGCCGAGGAAGTCGTCGTTATGGGTACGGATGCCGATCTGGACCGAGCGCGCGGGATCGACGAGGCCGGTCTTCACCGCCTTGTAGAACATCGTGCCGTGGTCGATGCGGTCCATGTCGTCATCGGGCCAGGTGTCGCTGTGCGCATCGAACTGGATCAGGCTGATCGGCCCGTATTTCTCGGCATAGGCCTTGAGGATCGGGAAGCTGATGTAATGGTCGCCCCCCAGCGTCACGCTTCCCGGCCCGGCCTGCAGGATGCCCCGGATATGGGCGGTCAGCGTGTCGGGGAAATCCGCGACCTTGGCGTAGTCAAAGGCCAGATCGCCGCAATCGACGATCGCCAGTTCATCGAGCGGCGAGTAGCCCCAGCCATAGGGCGGATCGAAGGGCTGCAGAGAGGAGGCCTCGCGGATCGCGCGCGGGCCGAAGCGGGTGCCGGGCCGGTGCGTCACCGCCTGATCGAAGGGCACGCCGGTGATCGCCAGATCCACCCCGGTCAGATCCTTGGTGTAGCGCCGGCGCAGGAACGAGGGGGCGCCGCCGAAGGCGTTCTCGAACGCCAGGCCGCGCGGGTCTTGCCGGGTGAAGGCCATGTCGACCTGTGTCTTCGCATCTTCCAGTGCCATTCGCCGCTCCATTGACCTTCGCGCCGCCGCCACCTTAGCTGAGGCATCCGCGGGCGCCAGCCCCGCCCGGCCCCGCCCGGCCCCGTCCTGCCCCGTGCTGCCCCGTGCTGCCCCTCAGCCAAGGAGACGCCATGAAACGCCTGTACGAAGCTGACGCCTATACCCGCGACTGGCCCGAAAGCCACTGGCGCCGCTCGCTTCCGGTGCCTGCGCCTGCGCCGCGGCTGACGGGGCAGGCGACGGCCGAGGTCGCGGTGATCGGCGCGGGCTATGCCGGGCTGTCGGCAGCGCATGAGCTGGTCACGCGATTCGGCACCGATGTGGTGGTGCTGGACGCGGTGCAGCCCGGCTGGGGCGCCTCGGGGCGCAACGGCGGCTTTTGCTGCCTTGGGGGATCGAAGCTGAGCGACCGCGCCATCATTCGCCGCGTGGGCGATGAGGGGGCGCGCGCCTTCCATCTGTTCCAGCGCGCCGCGATCGACGGGGTGGCGGACTTCCTGCAAACCCACGGCATCGACGCGCGCCAGGGCCCCGAGGGCGAGACCTATCTGGCCCACACCCCCGCTGCCTATCGCGCTCTGGCCGAGGCGGCCGCGGCCGACCCCACCGCCCGGCTGATCCCGCCCGAGGCCCTGGCCGAGGCTGGCCTCGCTGGGCCCGCCTTCCACGGCGCGCTGCAGGTCGCGCATGGCTTTCCGCTGCATCCGCTGGCCTATGTCGAGGGGCTGGCGCGGGTCGCGGCGGCGGCGGGGGTGCGCATCCATGGCGACAGCCCGGTGCTGCACCTTGCCCCCGAAGGCGGCGGCTGGCGGCTGGACACGCCTGACGGAACGCTGCGCGCCAAACGCGTGCTGGTCGCGACCAACGGCTATTCGTCGGAGGATCTGCCGCGCTGGCTGGCCGGGCGCAGCCTGCCGGCGCTGTCCTCGATCATGGTCACCCGGCCGATCAGCGCCGAGGAACGCGCGGCGCAGGGCTTCACCTCGGCGCTGATGGCTGCCGACACCCGCACCGCGCTGCATTACTTCCGCCACCTGCCCGACGGGCGCTTCCTGTTCGGGATGCGCGGCGGCACCTCGGCCGCGCCCGCCGCCATCGCCGCCACACAGACCCGGGTGCGGGTGCATTTCGACGCCATGTTCCCCGCCTGGACCGGGGTCGAGACCGAAAGCCGCTGGTCGGGCTTCGTCTGCCTGACCGGATCGCTCGCCCCCTTCGTGGGCCGGGTGCCGGGGGCCGAGGGGCTGTTCGCCGCGCTCGGCTGGCACGGCAGCGGCGTCGCGCCGGCCAGCCGGGGTGGGCGACTGGCCGCACGGCTGATCGCGGGCGCCGAGGCCGACATCCCCGCGCTGATGGCCCTGCCGCCGCGCCGCTTCCCCCTGCCCGCCTTCCGGCGCACCGCACTGGCCGCGGGCTATCTGGCGGCGGAACTGCGCGACGGCGCCCTGCCCCGCAGCCCCCGGCCATGACGCCCCGCCATGCCCCACCCCGCACCGAAACCATTGACCCCGGCGCCGTCGCGCGTCATGACCGGGCCATGCTGATCTTCAAGATATTCCGCCGCCCCGAATGGGATGACTTCCGCGCCGCGGGCACCACCCTGGGTGCCCCGATCGACCTGGCCGATGGCTTCATCCATTTCTCGACCGCCGCCCAGGTGGCCGAGACCGCAGCCAAGCATTTCGCCAAGGAAAGCGATCTGGTCCTTGTGGCCTTCGACCCCGACACCCTCGGCCCCAAGCTGAAGTGGGAGCCCTCGCGCGGCGACGCGCTCTTCCCGCATCTCTACCGCGCGCTCAGCCTCGACGAAGTCGTCTGGGACAAGTCCCTGCCGTTGGGCGCCGCCGGCCACATCTTCCCCGAGGGCGTGCCGTGACGCCGGTCGAGCGGCTTGGCCTTTGCGCGCTGCACCGGCTCGACCCCGAGCGTGCCCATGGCCTGTCGCTGAAGGCGCTGCGCGCGGGGCTGGTGCCGCTGCCCGGGCCCGTCACCTCGGCGCGGCTGGCGACGCGCATCGCGGGGCTGGAGCTGCCGAACCCGGTGGGGCTGGCCGCGGGCTTCGACAAGAACGCCGAGGCGCTGGCGCCGCTGGCCCGCGCCGGCTTCGGCTTTCTCGAGGTCGGCGCCGCCACCCCGCGCCCGCAGCCCGGCAATCCGCGCCCCCGCCTCTTCCGCCTTGCCCAGGACCGCGCCGCGATCAATCGCTTCGGCTTCAACAATGACGGCGCCCAGGCGATCGCCGCGCGCCTTGCCCAGCGCCCGCGGAAGGCGGTGATCGGCCTCAACCTCGGCGCCAACAAGGACAGTGCCGACCGCGCCGCCGATTTCGCCCAGGTGCTGGCCAGCTGCGGCGCGCATCTCGATTTCGCGACGGTGAACGTCTCCTCCCCTAACACCGAGAAACTGCGCGATCTGCAGGGCAAGGCGGCGCTCTCGGCGCTGCTGGCGGGGGTGCTGGGCACGCGCGATTCACTGCCGCGCAAGATCCCGGTGTTCCTGAAGATCGCGCCGGATCTGACCGAGGCAGAGCTTGCCGATATCGCCGAGGTCGCGCTGAGCACCGGCATCGACGCGGTGATCGCCACCAACACCACGCTTGACCGCAGCGGCCTGCATGGCCCCCATGCGCAGGAAAAGGGCGGCCTTTCCGGCGCGCCGCTGTTTGAGCGCTCGACCCGGGTGCTCGCGCGGCTCTCAAAACTGACGGAGGGCCGGGTGCCGCTGATCGGCGTGGGCGGGATCGCCTCGGCCGAACAGGCCTATGCCAAGATCCGCGCCGGCGCCTCGGCGGTGCAGCTCTACACCGCGATGGTCTATGAGGGCATCGGCCTCGCGCCGCAGATCGCGCGCGGCCTTGACACGCTTCTCGCCCGCGACGGCTTCGCCAATGTGGCCGAGGCCGTGGGATCCGCAAGGCAGGACTGGCTATGAAACTGACCATCTGGCACAATCCGCGCTGCACGAAATCGCGCCAGACGCTCGCGCTGCTGGAAGACCGCGGCATGACGCCGGAAATCCGCCGCTACCTAGACGTGCCCCCGTCTGGGGCCGAAATCCGCGCGGCGCTGAAGGCCCTCGGCCTGCCCGCGATTGCCCTTCTGCGAACCAAGGAGGCGCTCTTTTCCGAGCTGGGCCTCACGACGGACAGCTCAGACGAGACCCTGATCGCCGCGATGGCCGCCCACCCCCGGCTGATCGAGCGCCCAGTGGTCTTCCACGGCGACCGCGCCGCCCTTGGCCGCCCGCCAGAAGCGGTTCTGGCGATCCTCTGACCCTTTCAGTGTTCTGCAAATACGCCCCCGGCGTCTACACCAGCGCCCGCTCCAGCGCCGGATAGCGGCGCCACAGCGTCACCCCCCGCGCCACGTTCAGCACCAGCAGCCCGGCCCAAAGGCCATGATTGCCGAAGGCCGGCACCAGCGCCGCCAGCGCCAGCGCGTAGATCGCGACCGAGATCGCCATCGCATTGCGCATCGCCGCGGTGCGGGTCGCGCCGATGAAGATGCCGTCCAGCATGTAGCTGGCCAGGCTGATCAGCACCGCCGCCACCACCCAGGGCAGGTAGACCCGCGCCTCCAGCTGTACCTTGGGCGCCTTGGCCATCAGATCGATGATCGCCGGCCCCGCCAGCCAGAACCCCGCCGCCATCAGCACCGCCGCCAGCGCCGCCCATTGGCTGGACAGCAGGGCCGCGCGCCGCAGCCGCGGGATCGACCGCGCCCCCACTGCCTGGCCGACCAGCGATTCCGCGGCGAAGGCGAAGCCGTCCAGCGCGAAGGCGGCGATCTCGAGAAACTGCATCAGCACCTGATTGGCAGCCAGCGTCACATCCCCGAACCCCGCGCCAAGAAAGACGAAGCTGGTGAACGAGGTCTGCAACAGCACCGAGCGCAGCATGATATCGCCATTCACCGCCAGCATCAGGCGCAGCCGCGCGCGGTCGAACACCCGCAGCCAGTCGCGCCACTGATCGCCGGCAAAGGCTGCGCGGCACAGCCACAGCCCCAGCAAAAGCCCGCTCCAATCCGCGATCAGCGTGGCCGAGGCCACACCCTTCACGCCCCAGCCCAGGCCCAGCACGAACCACAGATCCAGCCCCATGTTCAGCGCGTTCATCCACAGCTGCATGACCAGCACGCCCCGGGTGCGCTCCAACGCGATTAGCCAGCCGGTGATGGCATAGATCGAGATCGTCGCCGGCGCCCCCCAGATCCGCACCGACAGATAGTCGCGCGCCAGGGCCTCGACATCTGCCGAGGCCGGCGCGATCTTGAACGCCAGCCAGAACAGCGGCGCCTGCGCCAGCACGAACACCAGCCCCGCCCCGAAGCCGATCAGCAGCGCGCGCGTCAAAATGGCGCCGGTCTCGGGCAGGTCGCCCGCGCCATGCGCCTGCGCCACCATCCCCGAGGTGCCCATGCGCAGGAACCCGAACATCCAGAAGATCGAGCTGAGTACCACCGCCCCCAGCCCCACCGCCCCGATCGGCGCGGCCAGTCCCATCTGCCCGACCACCCCGGTATCCACCGCCCCCAGGATCGGCACGGTGGCGTTCGACAGCACGATCGGCAGCGCGACCTTCAGGACCCGCCGGTGGCTGATGTCAGCCATGGCCGCTGGCGGGCCGCTCGGGCATCAGGAAATGGCCCGAAGCCTGGGCGAACAGCCGCGCGCGGTTGTCCTGCCAGGCCTCGACATGGACGCTGGCATAGCGCCGCCCCGAGCGGTTCACCCGCGCCCGCGCATAGGCGTCGCGCGGCAGGCCGGGGCGCAGGTAGTCGACGGTGAAATCGATCGTCTTGGGCAGCCGCGGCAGATGCGCCGGATCAACCGCTTTCGGGTCGAGATCGCCGCGCTCCATTTCCTCCCACAGGATCGACCAGGAAAGCCCGACAATCGCGGCGGTCTCCAGGAAGGCCGCAGTCACCCCGCCATGCAGCGCCGGCAGGAAAGGATTGCCGATCAGCTTTTCGTCGAAGCGCAGCACGGCGGTCAATTCGTCGCCACGGCGGTCGAAGGTGATGCCAAGGAAGCTGGCGTAGGGAATGCCCTCGGTCAGCACCCGCAGCGCGCCATCGCGGCGTTGCTTGATCACCTGCACGGGTTCGGGGCGCGGGCGGCTCATGCCTTGGCCTCCGCCGGTCGGGCGCCAGGGCCGCCTTCGCCGCTGGCCTCACCGCTGGCCTCGCCGGGGCCGCGTTCCACGGTGAAGGCGCCGGTGGCGGTGGCGACGGGGCGGGTCCTGTCCTCGTCGGTCGCGGTGACGCGCACGAAGGCAACCGAGCGCGTCATGTGGTAGCATTCGGCCCGCGCGGTGATCCGCTGGCCGGGTGTCGCGGGGCGCATATAGTCGATGCGCAGGTCGATCGTCGCGGTGATCGGGGGGGCGACCGGATGGCTCATCACCGCGGCGCCCGAGGCCGTGTCCATCAGCGCCGAGACCGCGCCGCCATGGATCACCCCGGTGGCCGGATCGCCGATGAAACGCGCATCGTAATCCATGCCGATCACCGCCTCGCCGTCGCCCACGTGCTCGATCCGCATGCCCAGCGCCTTCGCATGGGGGATCGCCTCGATGAATTGCCGCGCGATCCTTGCCTTGTCCGCCGTCATCCGCGTCCCTTCCTGCTCGGTCCCAGTTATTCGCCCTCTCCCTGCGCCCCGCAACCCCTTTCGCGTGGCGCGCGAGCCGCGCGGAAAGTGCGCCCGGCTTGGCGACGCAAAGAACCGACGCCCCCGCCCCGTCGCACGGGGCTTCCCGTTCCCGCCCGCGCATCCTATATCGGGGTCGAAGCGCAGGGAAAGGGCAGACCATGACCGAGACACGGCACACCAAACTCCTGATCATCGGCTCAGGTCCGGCGGGTTACACCGCGGCGGTCTATGCCGCGCGCGCGATGCTGAAGCCGGTTCTGGTGCAGGGCATCCAGCCCGGCGGGCAGTTGACCATCACCACCGAGGTCGAGAACTGGCCCGGCGACACCGAGGTTCAGGGCCCCGACCTGATGGTGCGGATGGAGGCCCACGCAAAAGCCATGGGGGCCGAGATCGTCTCGGACCATATCGAAAGCCTGGATCTGTCGAAGCGGCCGTTCACCGCGACGGGCGGCCTTGGCACGATCACCGCCGATGCGGTGGTGCTGGCCACCGGCGCCCAGGCGAAATGGCTGGGCATCCCGAGCGAGGAAAAGTTCAAGGGCTTCGGCGTCTCGGCCTGCGCCACCTGTGACGGCTTCTTCTACCGCGGCAAGGAAGTGGTTGTGATCGGCGGCGGCAACACTGCCGTCGAAGAGGCGCTGTTCCTGACCAACTTCGCCTCCAAGGTCACGCTGATCCACCGCCGCGACAGCCTGCGGGCCGAGAAGATCCTGCAAGACCGGCTGTTCAAGCATCCGAAGGTGGAATGTCTCTGGAACCACACGGTCGAGGAGGTGCTGGGCACCGAGGCCCCCCTGGGCGTGACCGGCGTGAAGGTGAAATCCACCGTCGACGGCAGCATTCGCGAAGTGCCCTGCGACGGCTTCTTCGTCGCCATCGGCCACGCGCCGGCATCCGAGCTGGTCAAGGATCAGCTGAAAATGCAGCACGGCGGCTATGTCTGGGTCGAACCCGGCTGCACCCGCACCTCGGTGGAAGGGGTCTTCGCGGCAGGCGATCTGACCGACCACATCTATCGCCAGGCGGTCACCTCGGCCGGCATGGGCTGCATGGCCGCGCTGGACGCCGAGCGCTGGCTGGCCGAGCAGGGCATGGCCGAGTAGGCGCGCCCCCCAAAATCAGGATCCCCGCCCAGGCCCTCCCGTCCCCCGAGGGATAATTTTCGCCCCCATCGCCACGCGGCGGCATTTTGGCCGTTTTTCCCTGCGTTGCCTCGGCTTTGCTTGAATCTTACCATTTTTCCCGGATAACTCGCCCCAACACTCCCTTTTTCGGGGCGCGACCCTAGTCAGAAAGTTCTAATATGCAGCTTCCCAATCTCGTCCCGATCCCCGAACTCTATGTCTCCTACGAGTCCGCGCAGAAACTGAAAGCCGAGGCCGGGGATCTGCCCTCGTGGGATATGACCCCACGTCAGGTCTGCGATCTGGAACTGCTGATGAACGGCGGCTTCTACCCGCTGAAGGGTTTCCTGACCGAGGAAGACTACGACGGCGTTGTCTCGGACATGCGGCTGAAAAGCGGCGCGCTCTGGCCGATGCCGATCAACCTCGACGTCTCGGAAAAATTCGCTGACGGGATTGAGCCGGGCCAGGACATCGCCCTGCGCGACCCCGAGGGGGTGATCCTGGCGATCCTGTCGGTCACCGACAAATGGGTGCCCAACAAGACGCGTGAGGCCGAAGGTGTCTACGGCGCCGACGATCTGGCGCATCCGGCGGTGAACTACCTGCACAACAGCGCCGGCCCGGTCTATCTGGGCGGCCCGATCACCGGCATCCAGCAGCCGGTGCACTACGATTTCAAGGCCCGCCGCGACACCCCGAACGAATTGCGCGCCTATTTCCGCAAGCTCGGTTGGCGCCGCGTCGTGGCGTTCCAGACCCGCAATCCGCTGCACCGCGCGCATCAGGAACTGACCTTCCGCGCCGCGCGCGAGGCGCAGGCGAACCTGCTGATCCACCCGGTCGTCGGCATGACCAAGCCAGGCGATGTCGATCATTTCACCCGGGTGCGCTGCTATGAGGCGGTGCAGGACAAATACCCCTCGGCCACCACCACGATGAGCCTGCTGAACCTGGCGATGCGCATGGCCGGCCCGCGCGAGGCGCTGTGGCACGCGATCATCCGCAAGAACCACGGCTGCACCCATTTCATCGTCGGTCGCGACCATGCGGGCCCCGGCAAGAACTCCGCCGGCAATGATTTCTACGGCCCCTATGACGCGCAAGAAATGGTGCGCAAGCACCAAGAGGAAGTCGGCATCGAGATGGTCGATTTCAAGCATATGGTCTATGTGCAGGAGCGCGCCCAATATGAGCCCGCCGACGAGATCGAGAAGGGCGTGACCGTCCTCAACATCTCGGGGACCGAGCTGCGCCGCCGCCTGCGCGAGGGGCTGGATATCCCCGAATGGTTCTCGTTCCCCGAGGTGGTGCGCGAGTTGCGCCGCACCTCCCCGGCGCGCTCGCAGCAGGGTTTCACGGTGTTCTTCACCGGCTTCTCTGGCTCGGGCAAGTCGACCATCGCCAACGCGCTGATGGTCAAGCTGATGGAGATGGGCGGGCGTCCGGTGACGCTGCTTGACGGCGACGTAGTGCGCAAGAACCTGTCGTCAGAGCTGGGGTTTTCCAAGGAACACCGCGACCTGAACATCCGTCGCATCGGCTTTGTGGCCAGCGAGATCACCAAGAACGGCGGCATCGCCATCTGCGCCCCGATCGCCCCCTATACCGCCACCCGCCGCGCAGTGCGCGAGGAGATCGAGCAATACGGCGCCTTCGTGGAAATCCATGTGGCGACCAGCCTGGAAGAATGCGAACGCCGCGACCGCAAGGGGCTCTACAAGCTGGCGCGCGAGGGCAAGATCAAGGAATTCACCGGGATCTCGGACCCCTACGAGGCGCCCGAACATCCCGAACTGCGGGTCGAGACGGAAAATGTCGATGTCGACAATTGCGCCCATCAGGTGCTGTTGAAGCTCGAATCCATGGGGCTGATCCGGGGCTGAGACTCCGCGGCGGGGGCTCTGCCCCCTGCACCCCCGGGATACTTCCGCCAGAAAGAAGGGGATTGATCCTTCCTCTTTCTTTCTGGCCCAAATATCCCATGGGCCTCTCAGTTGCGCGGTACCGTGTAGGTCAGTGCGCGCTGACCGGGGTCAGGTCGTTCTGGCGCGCCAGCGCGAAGGCCAGCCGCCGGTCGCGCACCAGCGCGATCCGCTCGCCGTCGGATCCGTGCACGGCGTAAAGCGTCTCCAGCCCCTCGGCCTGATCGCGGATCTCTTGCGGCAGGCTGTCGACCGCGACGGGGCGGACATAGACGATCGGGCGCACGCCCGCCTGTTCCGGTCCGAATTCGTATTTGGTATCCATGATGGCCTCCTTCACCCTCGGCTGATCGGAATGGTCTGCATCTTGGTTTCGGGCAGCGATCGGCGCAGATCGATATGCAGCAACCCGTTTTCCAGGGATGCCCCCGCCACCTCGACCCCGTCGGCAAGCACGAAGCTGCGTTGGAAAGCGCGCGCCGCGATGCCGCGGTGCAGGAAGACCCGGGCCTCGTCGCACTCGGCCTGACGGCCGCGGATGATCAGCTGGCGGTCCTCAACGGTGATCGAGAGATCCTCGTCGCGGAACCCCGCGACGGCAAGCGTGATGCGGTAGGCGGTCTCGCCCGATTGTTCGATGTTGAAGGGCGGATAGCCTTCCGTCCCGGCCTTGGCGCTGCGTTCGACCAGCTGGTCGAGGCGCTCAAAGCCCAGAAGGAACGGATGCGAGGCAAAGCTCAGTTTCGTCATCAATGGATGTCCTTGATAGAAGCGACATATCCCGGGCCCCAATCGGGCACCCGTGACTATGATATGGGAAGCTTTCCGGGGGCTTGCAAGGGCGCCTGCCGGTGCACGGGGCCCGCCGCGCCGCAGAGACCGGGCCGCGAAGCTTTCCGCATACGGGACGAATGGCTATATGCTGGACAGGGGAATCACCACGAGACGACATCGCGCATGAACGGATCCAGCAAACTCGGCAACGAAGAGATCCTGAGATACGAGCTCGAGGTGCTGAAACGCGAGCATCGCGACCTTGACGACGCGATCCATGCGCTGGAACAGGCAGGCCGCGCCGATCAGCTGCGCTTGCGGCGGCTAAAGAAGCAAAAGCTGGCGCTGAAGGATCAGATCGCGCGGATCGAGGACCGCTTGTTCCCTGATATCATCGCCTGAACGGCACGCGATTTGCGCCTTTGGCGACATGCGGGCGGGCGCTTGCCCCCGCGCCCTTCGCCGCTATAGTGCGCGCTCCGAACCAGACGGGGGAACTTCATGGCCAAGATCGAGGTGGGCATCATCATGGGCAGTCAGTCCGACTGGCCCACGATGAAGGAAGCCGCCGTGCTTCTGGACGCGCTGCAGGTGCCCTATGAGGCCCGGATCGTCTCGGCCCACCGCACGCCGGACCGGCTGTGGACCTATGGCAAGGAGGCCGTGGGCCGCGGCCTGAAGGTGATCATCGCGGGCGCCGGCGGGGCCGCGCATCTGCCCGGGATGATGGCCTCGAAGACCCGGGTGCCGGTGATCGGCGTGCCGATCCAGACGCGGGCGCTGTCGGGTGTCGACAGCCTTTACTCCATCGTCCAGATGCCGCGCGGCTTTCCCGTTGCCACCATGGCGATCGGGGCGGCGGGCGCGGCCAATGCGGGCCTGATGGCCGCCGCGATCCTGGCCAATGGCGACCCCGCGCTGGCCGAGCGGCTGGACCGCTGGCGCGCCGATCTGTCGGCCTCGATCCCCGAGGAGCCCCAGGATGACTGAACCGCTGTCGACCGGCGCCACCGTCGGCATCCTCGGCGGTGGACAGCTGGGGCGGATGCTGTCGGCCGCCGCCGCACGGCTGGGCCTGAGGACCCATATCTATGAGCCCGGCGCCCGACCGCCCGCGGCCGATGTCGCCCATGCCGTGACCACCGCCCCCTATGAGGACGAGGCCGCGCTGCTGGCCTTCGCGGCGGCCGTCGACGTCATCACCTATGAATTCGAGAACGTCCCCACCGCGGCGCTTGATCTGCTGGAAGCGCATCGCCCGATCCGGCCCGGGCGGCGCGCCCTGGCCGTCAGCCAGGACCGGATCGCCGAAAAAGATTTCCTCACCAGCCTGGGCCTGTCCACCGCCCCCTATGCCGCCGTCGACAGCGCCACGGATCTGGAGGCCGCGATTGCCCGCATCGGCACGCCCGCGATCCTGAAGACCACGCGGCTGGGCTATGATGGCAAGGGCCAGGCGCGGCTGTCTTCGCCCGCCGATGCGGCGACGGCGCTGGCAGCGATGCAGGACGCCCCGGCGGTGCTGGAGGGCTTCGTCGATTTCAGCCACGAGGTCAGCGTGATCGCCGCCCGCGGCCCCAGCGGCGAGGTCGCGGCCTATGACCCGGGCGAGAACATCCACCGCGACGGCATCCTCTACACCACCACCGTGCCCGCGCGGCTAAGCCCGGTGCTGCGCTCGGACGCGGTGCTGATCGCGGCCCGCATCCTCAACGCGCTGGATTACGTCGGCGTGCTGGGGGTGGAGCTGTTCGTGACGCCGCAAGGCCTGCTGGTCAACGAGATCGCGCCCCGGGTCCACAACTCCGGGCATTGGACGCAGAACGGCTGCACCGTGGATCAGTTCGAACAGCATATCCGCGCCGTTGCCGGCTGGCCGCTGGGCGACGGGGCGCGCCACAGCAATGTGGTGATGACCAATCTCATCGGCGACGAGATCGCCGAGGTGCCGGCGCTGGCGCATGAGCCGATGTGCGCGCTGCATCTTTACGGCAAGGCCGAGGCCCGGCCGGGCCGCAAGATGGGCCATGTGAACCGCGTCACCGGCGCCGCGCGCGGTTAGGCCCGCCCCCGCCCCTGCCGCGCCCCTTCATCACGAATCGGTGGTTTTCCGCCGGCCCGACTGGCGCCGCCGGAACCGTGACCCCATGTGATGCGTCTGTCCGGCATACGATCCGCGCGCGGCCTCGGCCGCGTGCGGAAAACCGTCATCCTTTGCGAAGGAGGAGAAAGACATGAATGTTGTTTCCAAGAAAGCCGGTGTCCCCCGCGGTGCGGTCGCCGCTGCCCTGTCGCTGGCGCTTGGCGCCGCGGTGGTCACCCCCGCCTATGCCGATAACGGCGAAATCTCCCGCGGGCTGATCATCGGGGCGATCGGCGGCTATGCGCTGAGCCAGATGCAAAACCAGCACCAGCGCCAGACCGTGGGCCGCGACTATGTGGTCGAGCATCCCACCTATCGCAGCCGCGACGATGACGACCGGGTGGTGAACGAATATGTCTACACCCCCACGGCGGCCTCGCCCACGCAGCGCGCCTTCAACAGCCAGCAGCGCAAGATGCGGGTCTCGATCCAGTATCAGTTGATGCAGCGCGGCCTCTACAATGGCGCGCTGGATGGCGCTTGGGGGCCGCAGACCTCGAATGCGCTATACGCCTTCGCGCGCAACCACCGCATGGAGGGCAAGCTGACCACCGTGCGTGGCTCGGACCGGCTGTTTGCCAAGCTTCTGGGCTGACGCGCCGCTATGACGCGATCCGGGGCCTGCCTGTGGCGGTGACGCCCAGGCGGGCCTCGATGAACATCCGGCCCCCTTCGATCGCGACTTCGCGGATGTCGCGGGTGGGGATCAGGCGCACCTCCTCGGCCCCCGCACTACGGGCCCGCGCGCGCGCCAGATCGGCGCAGGCGGCCTCGGCCGCATCCAGCGCCGCGTCGCGATCGCCGTAGCTTTCGATCCCGCCCGGAAGATGGACGGAAAAGCGGCCCGCGGCCGGCTGGGTCACCAGAACTTCCGCCCGCATCGAGACCTGCCCCACCACCGCGCCGATCGCATTGGCCACACCGGCATGTTCGGGCAGGATCACGCGGGTGTTCAGCATCTTCCCCACCGCCCCGTAATAGGCCGGCGCCGAGGCCCCCAGCCCCACCACCGGCACCCCAAGCCGTGCCTCCAGCGTCACCAGGCCCGCGCGCCGGGCAAAGGCCGCGCGGGTCAGCGCATGCCGGGCCAGGGTCTCGGGCGGCTCCTGCCAGGCGGGATCGTCCTCGGCGAAGGCGGCTTCCAGCAGGCAGTCGACGGTCTGGGCCTGCAGCCGGGCGATGATGGCGCGGGCCAGCGTGTGCGCATCCGGCGCGATCCGCTCGCCGCGCCCGTCGCGGCGCCGGGCCATCAGGCGCAGGGCCTTCTCGGCGGCGCCCGCGTCCCAGGCGGAAAGGCCCCCCAGAACATGGCTCGCGTCCGAGGGCGTGACGCCGGCGACCGACACCAGCCCCAGCTGCACCAGACGCGCCAGGGCCGCGGCCTCGATCCTTGTCTTCAGCACCATGCCCAGCGGCGCCGGGCCGGGGGCGATACGGGCCCAAAGCGCGGCCTCGCGCGGGGTCAGGCCCAAGGGCTGACCCGGGGTCTGGCCCGGGGTCTGGCCCTGACCGGTGGGCAGCACGAAGCGGCCATCGTCCTGGCCGGGCGACTCGATTCCCAGCGCCCGGTCCAGCGCGGCATGCACCATCTCGGGCGCCTGAATGGCTAGCAATGACACCGGCACCAGCCGCCGCGGTCCCAGCTGAAGACCCGCAGCCAGATCCTCCGTCAGCCCCTCCAACAGATGCACCTCGCTGTCGCCGCCAAGGCCGGTAGAGCGCGTCGCCACCGCCTCGACCATGGTGCGCCAGCCGCCGACGCGCGCGCCCTCCGGGTCGATCGCCGGGCGGCCGCCGCGCAGGATCGCCACATCGGTCGTGGTGCCGCCGATGTCGGACACCAGCGCGTCCTCGACCCCGGTCAGCCAGCGCGCGCCGACGATCGAGGCGGCGGGGCCGGACAGGATCGTCTCGATCGGGCGTGAGCGCGCCAGCGACGCCGAGATCAGCGCCCCGTCGCCGCGCACCACCATCAGCGGCGCCGAGACGCCGATCGCCGCCAGATGCCGCTCGCAGGCGTCGATCAGCCGGGTGATCATGCCGATCAGCCGCGCGTTCAGCACCGCCGTCAGCGCCCGCTTCGGGCCGTTGAGATTGGCTGACAATTCATGCGAGCAGGTCACCGGATGGCTGGTGACGCGGCGGATCAGCCCGGCCGCGGCCAGTTCATGCGCGGGATTGCGGGTCGCGAAACTGGCGGCCACCGCAAAGCCCTGCACCTGGGGCGCAAGGCGGCGCACCTCGGCCTCCAGCAAGCCCAGATCGAGCGGGGCAAGCTCGGCCCCCGCATGGCTGTGGCCGCCGGCCAGCGACACCACCGGATCGCCGGCCAGCGCGGTCGCAAGCCCACCACGGGCCAGATCGTCGGCGCCAAAGCCGATGAAGATCAGGGCGACGCGACCGCCCTGCCCCTCGACCAGCGCATTGGTGGCCAGCGTGGTCGAGAGCGAGACCAGCGACACCGCGCCCGCCGCCACGCCCGCGCGGGCCAGCGCCGCATCCACCGCGCGGCCCACCCCCAGGGTCAGATCGGCACGCGTGGTCAGCGACTTGGCCGTGCCGATAACCCGGCCGGCCGCGCCGCCCGGCGCCTCTTCCAGCACCGCCGCATCGGTATAGGTGCCGCCGGTGTCAACGCCCAGAAGTACCGCCATCGCCGCCCTTTCCCGCCCCGCCCATGACATTGCGCGACATCATTCATTCCGACGTTCAGCCCGTTTCCGCCAAGGCGCAAGGGCGATGCAAGGGTTGGATTGCGGGCTCGGCGCCGGGGGTTTCACACCCCCGGACCCCCGTGGGATATTTCAACCAGAAAGAAGACCGGGATCGCTTTGCCCTTTCTTTCTGGCACAAATATCCCGGGGGTGCAGGGGGGCAGAGCCCCCGCCGCCGAGCCCGCACTTATTTCGCCATCGCCCGCTGGAACCCCGGGCGGGCCGTGGTCTGTTCGAGATAGTCAATCAGCCGGGGTTCGGTCACCGGAAAATTCGCCGAGGTCGCCCAGACCAGGCAATGGCCCAGCAAGATATTGGTGACCAGGAAATCCTCGCCCGTCGCGAAGGGCGCGCGGCCCATGCGCTGCACCAACACCTTCTGGCTGCGCTCGAATTCCCATTTCAGCGAATCCTTGATCGCCGAATGGCGCAGCTCTTCGGGCAGGATGAAGCTGTGGCGCGCCGCGACCCAAAGCACCGAGTCGAATTCGTCGAGCAGGAATTGCGTCAGGCTGTCTTGCCGGGCGCGCTCCAGCGTGCCGGCCTTGTGGGTCAGCTTGCCGTGCTTGTCGGCCAGATACTGGTTGATCGCGGTTGAATCGGTGATCGCCGTGTCGCCAACGATCAGCACCGGCACCTTGCCCGACGGGTTCAGCGCCATCACCTCCTGCGAGCGTGGCGGGGCGTTGTGATGCGTGTAGGGCAGGCCCAGCTCCTCGAGCATCCACAGCACGCGGGCCGCGCGGGTCTTGGCAGGGCCGATCACGGTGTGGGCTTCGTTCGACATCTTGTGCTCCTATCGTTGGGCCAGCATGGCAAGGCGGATCAGGCTGCGTTCCATCACCGCGCGGGCGGGCGCCCGGGACGAGGAGCGCAGGGCGAGGTCGGTCTCGATCAGGATGGCAAGCGCGGTTTCCACCTTGCGCCCCCCCCATTGGCGCAGCTGGCGCTGCATCCGGTCGCGGCGCGGGCCGAAGACCGGCGGGCGCAGCCGCTGCAGCCCCGCCGCCGCGCCGCCCGGATCCGAGGCCGCAGCATGCAGCGCGCGGAAATGGCGCAGCGCGAAGATGCACAGCGTCACCGGCGCCACACCCTGCCCCTCCAACCGGGTCAGCAGCGGGCCGAGTTCCCCCTGGCGGCCCTCGGCCACCACGTCGATCACCTCGTCCACCCCGGCCTCGGTGCTGCGCGGCGCCGACAGCGCCACCTCTTCTGCCGTCAGGGGGGTGGTGTCGCCGAATTTGTAAAGGCCGATCTTCTCGACCGTCTGGCGGAAATCGCCCGGGTCGAGCGTGCGCGCCAGCGCCAGAAGATCGGTCATCGCCGCGTCGTCGATCCGCGCAAGGCCCGCCTTCTTCAGCTCGGCGTCGATCTCGTCGCGGCCGGGCGGGTCGTCGTAGATGCCGATGGCATAGGCGGATTTGTGGCCCTCGAACAGCTTGCGCAGGCCCGAGCGGGCATTCAGCTGCCCCGCCGTCACCACGATCGCCGCGTCGCCCGCCCGCCAGTCGGCCAGCGCCGTCTCGATCAGCTTGGCCAGCCCGTCGCCGGCGTCCTCGACAAAGGCCACGCGGGGGCCGGGAAAGAAGCCCTGGGCCTTCACCGCGTCCAGCAGCGCCGCGCCGTCCTTGCGCAGATCGGCGGCGGGGATCCGGGTCAGGCGCATCTCGGACTCGCCCGCGGGGCCGATCAGGGCGGCGATCGCCTCTTGCCGCTTCAGCGCCACCCGCATCGCGTCGCTGCCGTACAGCAGCAGCCCCGCCCGCGCGGGGTCGGGGCGGGCGATGTAGCGGCGTGCCTCGGGCCCCGAAAGCTTCATTTGTTCCACTGCGCCGAGGTGGCGATCAGCCGGGTGACGATCTCATCTGCAAGGATCACCATCAGGCGCTGGTGCGCATCGGCCCGCGCCGCCAGCGTGGCCACGGTGGACCCGGTCGCGCCGTAGGAGGTGAAGCTGTGCACCTCGCCCTGGCTGAGCGTGTGGCCCGAGGCGGCGTCGCGCAGCGTGAAATGCACCGCGCCCGCGACATCGTAGCGGGTGGTGATGTTGAGGGGGGTGATCGCGACGGCGGTTTCGCGGGTGCGGATCGTGTAGCCCAGGGTGAAGCGCGCATCCTGCGGACGGCCGAGGCGCGCCTCCAGCTCATCCACCAAGGAGAAGGCGTCGCGGTCGGGCGGGGTATCGGGGCGGATATGGCCGCGGATCCCCGCCGCCGGGCCGCCGGGGCCATAGGCCGGGGTAAAGCCGCAAGCCGCCAAAGGCAGCGCGGCCAGCGCGATCAGCAGGGAACGGCGGTCAGACGACGACATTGACGATGCGACCCGGCACGACGATGACTTTCTTTGGTGCCCGCCCTTCAAGCGCGCGCACCACAGCATCGTCCGCCAGCGCGCGCTTTTCAACCTCTTCGCGCGGCATGTCCTTGGGCACGGTGATCTCGGACCGCCGCCTGCCGTTGAACTGGATCGGCAGGGTCACGCTGTCCTCGACCAGCATGGTCGGATCAGCCTTTGGCCAGGGCGCATCGGCCACCAGCCCGGTGCCCCCCAGCATATGCCAGATTTCCTCGGCCAGATGCGGGGTCATCGGCGACATCAGTTGCGCCATGGTCAGCATCGCCTGCCGCTTGGCCCCGGCGCTGGCATCGGTGCGCTGCACCGCATTGGCGAAGGCGTAAAGCGCGGCGACGGCCTTGTTGAAGGCGAAACCCTCGATCCCCGCAGTCACCTCGGCGATGGTGCGGTGCATGGCCTTCATCAGATCGGCATCATGGGCGGCATCGCCGGGGCCACGCGCGTCGACCTCGGCCGCCAGCCGCCAGGCGCGGCCCAGAAACTTGTAGGCGGCCTCGGCGCCCGAGGCGGTCCATTCCACATCGCGTTCGGGCGGGCTGTCGGACATCACGAACCAGCGCGCGGTGTCGGCGCCGAAGCTTTCGACGATGCTGACCGGATCGACCACGTTCTTCTTCGATTTCGACATCTTGGCCGAGGGGATGATGTCAACGCGTGTCCCGACTAGATCGAGAACATTACGGGCATCATCTCGGTCGAAATTGGGCATGTTTTCGGGAAGGTCGTCAACCTCTGCTCGCAAATAGGCCCGTCGGTTACCAGCACGCTCTACGATTTCGACCTCCTCGGGCAGGTGATAGACTGCGCGGCCCCTTTCGTCGCGGGTCGTGTAGATCTCATGCGTCACCATGCCTTGGGTGAAGAGCGCGTTGAAAGGTTCAATCGCGGCCTTGGGCAGGTGGCCGGTGATCTGCATCGCCCGGGCGAAGAAGCGCGAATAGAGCAGATGCAGGATCGCGTGCTCGATGCCGCCGATATACTGATCGACATTCATCCAGTAATCGACATCCTCGGCCACCGTCGGCGTGGTGGCGCGCGGCGCGGTGAAGCGGGCGTAGTACCACGAGCTGTCGACGAAGGTGTCCATCGTGTCGGTCTCGCGCTTGGCGAGCTTGCCGCAGGCGGGACAGGCGCAATCGCGCCAGGTCGGGTGGCGGTCCAGGGGGTTGCCGGGCTTGTCGAAGCTGACGTCCAGCGGCAGTTCAACCGGCAGGTTTTCCTTCTTCTCGGGGACCACGCCGCAGGCGTCGCAATGCACCACCGGGATCGGGCAACCCCAGTAGCGCTGGCGCGACAGGCCCCAGTCGCGCAGGCGAAACCGCGTCTGACCCCGGCCCAGGCCGTTTTCCTCGAACCAGTCGATGGTGCGGTCGATGGCCTCCTGGCTGGTGGCCTGCGTGACGCCGGCGGGTTGGTTCACATAGATCACCGGCTCGGTCTTCGGCGGCACCAGAGCCTCGGCGCCGACCTCTTCCGAAGCGCTGGGCATATGGAAGGCGTTGCGCACCGGCAGGTTGTATTTGCGCGCGAAATCCAGGTCGCGCTGGTCATGCGCCGGGCAGCCGAAGACCGCGCCGGTGCCGTAATCCATCAGCACGAAATTCCCGATCCAGACCGGCAGCTCTCGGTCCTCGGTCGGGTGGCGCGCCGTCAGGCCGGTCTCGAACCCGCGCTTCTCGGCGGTTTCCAGCGCCTCTTCGGTGGTGCCCATGCGGCGGCAATCTGCGTTGAAGGCGGCCATCTCGGGGTTCGAGACCTCCAGCGCCTTGGCCAGCGGGTGGTCGAAGGAAATCGCGATGAAGCTGGCGCCGTGCAGCGTGTCAGGCCGGGTCGAGTAGCAGGGAACACTGTCGATCGTCCCCTCGGGGCCCGCGGTCGGCGCGGTCAGAGCAAAGTCGATCTCCAGCCCGCGGCTCTTGCCGATCCAGTTCGACTGCATCAGCCGCACCTTCTCGGGCCAGTCCTTCAGACCGTCCAGCGCCGTCAGCAGCTCATCCGCGAAATCCGAGATCCGGAAGAACCACTGGGTCAGTTCCTTGCGCTCGACCTCGGCATTCGAGCGCCAGCCCTTGCCGTCAATCACCTGCTCGTTCGCCAGCACCGTCATGTCGACCGGATCCCAGTTGACCACGGCGGCCTTGCGGGTGATCAGCCCGGCCTTCAGCATGTCGATGAACAGCGCCTGCTGCTGGCCGTAATATTCCGGGTCGCAGGTGGCGAATTCGCGGCTCCAGTCCAGCGAGAAGCCCAGCGGCTTCATCTGCTGCTTCATGTCGGCGATGTTCTGATAGGTCCAGTCGCGCGGGTTGGCGCCCTTCTCCATCGCCGCGTTCTCGGCCGGCATGCCGAAGGCGTCCCAGCCCATCGGGTGCAGCACCGAGAACCCGCACGACCGCTTGTAGCGCGCCACCACGTCGCCCATCGTGTAGTTGCGCACATGGCCCATGTGGATGCGGCCCGACGGATAGGGGAACATCTCGAGCACGTAATATTTCGGCTTGGCCGGGTCGCGGCGCGCCAGGAAGGTGCCGGCCTTGTCCCAGGCATCTTGCCATTTCGGCTCGGTCGTGGCGGGATCGTAACGCGACATGAAAGGCCCCTTGGTCGGAAATGGACGCGGAGGCCGTTATATCGTGGCAGGCGCCAAGGTCCAGCCGGGAATGGCCCCTGCGCCATCGACCGCCGGGCATCCCGCGACGGCGGCGGCGCGCCCCGGGGCCTGTGCCGCGCGCGCGCCAAGGCGCGGCCGGCGTCGGCGGACAATCCCGCCGACGCCGCCAAAGCCTACATGGCTTTCGAATGCGGGGCGAGTTGCCAGACCTCGTCGACGATCTTGTGGCCACGGTAGACCAGCACATAGCGCACCGGCAGCTTCATCTTGCCGGTGAACAGCACATCGGCCGTCACCGTCATGCCCTGCTTGTCGCCGCGAACCTTCACGTCGCTTACCCGGACGGTCGCTTTGCCCATGTCATGTTCGTAGCGCTGCCAGACATCCTTGATCGCCTCGTGACCGCGATAGGTGCCGTTCAACTTGCCGCCCACCCAGTTCAGCGTGGCGTGCGGCGAATACTGGCTCAGCATTGCACCGATCCGACCGGACGCGATGTCCTTGAAATGGCGTTCGGCATCGGGGGCGTGCATGCCCGCCTTGCTGACGGCCTGCGTCGCCATCTTGGCGCTGACCGGGGCCTTGGCCGTCACCGAGGCGGTGCCGCTGGTGCCCATGGTCGCGGTGGTGCCGGTTGCCGGGGCCATGCCCGTCGCCGGGGCCGGGGTCGAACCGCTGGCCGCGGAACTGCCCGACGCGGGCGCCGCCGTGCCAGTGACATCCCCCGCCGCCGCGCCGCTGGCGGCAAAGGCGGGCCCGACGGCAAGCGCCGCGTCGCTGGCAAGGATCAGGGCTTTCATCTTCATGGGACATCTCCTGTTCGCATGATTGCAAACAGGAACGCCGCCCGTCGGGGCCGCGTTCCCCTGCTGGGCGGCGCCTCCCCGCAGTGTGATCAATCGTGTCGGCGGCGGAGCGGAAGATACCCCGGAAAGCGGCCTCTAGCCGTCGATCTTGCGCGCCTCCGAGGCCAGCATGATCGGGATGCCATCGCGGATCTGATAAGCCAGATGCGCGGCCTTCGACACCAGTTCCTGCGCCTTGGCGTCATAGCTGAGCGGACCCAGGGTCAGCGGACAGACCAGAGCCTCCAGCATGTGCCGGTCGAACGGGGCCGCGGCGGGCCCGGACGGAGAGGCGGTCGGCGTGGCGCCCGGCGTGGCAGGCTGGTCGGTCATTGCGGCATCTCCTCGGACGAGCCGCCGCGCAGGGCGAACTCGATCAGTGTCATGATGGTTTCGCGCCGGTTTTCAAGGCTGGGCGCCTCCAGCAGGGCTTGTTTGTCCTCGGGCTCGAACGGGCAGAGCATCGAGAGCGAGTTGATCAGCAACTCTTCCTCGGCGTCGCACAGGCTGTCCCAGTCGGTCGACAGCCCGATCTTGCGAAAATAGCGCCGGAGCGAGACCAGAAAGGTCTTTCTGTCGAACCCCGGATCGGTCTCGACCCCGCCCTCGTCGCGGCGAAAGCAGGCCCAGTCCACCTCGGCGCGCAGATAGGGGGTGAAGCCCTCGATCTCGCGCTTCAGCTTGTAGCGCGAGATCCCCGAGAGGGTGATCATGTAGCGCCCGTCCTCGGTTTCCGAGAAAGCCGTGACCCGGCCGGCGCAGCCGATCTTGTGGAATTGAGAGCCGGTGCACCCCGCCGGCATGTCGCGCGGCTGGATCATGCCGATCAACCGGTGGTCGGTCTTCAGCACATCTTCGAACATCGCCAGATAGCGCGGCTCGAAGATATGCAGTGGCAGCCGCGCGCGCGGCAGCAGAAGCGCCCCCGGAAGGGGGAAGATAGGCAAAGCCTGAGGCAGATCGGAATGGGTGCGCATGGCCAAGAGCTAGCGCGCGGAACCGGTCAGGCAAATATCATCGAGGACAGCTTGCGCCGGCCCGTTAAGACCACCGGATCCTTGGCGTCGAGCGCGTCGAAGATGGTGAACATCTGGGTTTTTGCCGCGCCGTCGTTCCATTCGCGATCACGGCGGAAAATCTCCAGCAATTCGTCGACGGCGGCCTCGGTCTCGCCCGCGCCGTAAAGCGCCTGGGCCAGGTCGAAACGGGCCTGAAGGTCGGCGGGATCGGCCTCGACGCGGGCCCGCAGCGCATCGGCGGGGCCGGCCTTTTCAGCCTGCCGCAACAGCGCGATCTGGGCGCGCACGGCCTCGATTTCCTTGGCCTCGGCAATCTCGGGGGGGGTGTTGGCCAGCAGGGCCTCGGCCTGGTCGATATTGCCCATCGCCAGATGGGCACGCGCCAGCCCGCCATAGGCGGCGGCACTGGCCGGATCCTCGCCCAGGATCGCGGCGAAGACCTCGGCCGCGCTGGTGGCGTCGCCCTGGGCCAGCATGGCCTCGGCCTCTTCCAGCGCCGCGCCCAGCCCTCCATCGTCAGCGCCCGAAACGAGCCGCTCGATGAAGGCCTTGATCTCGGCCGGTGAAACCGCGCCCTGAAAGCCGTCGACCGGCTTGCCGCCCGAGAAGGCATAGACCGTGGGGATCGACTGCACCCGCGCCTGAGCGGCGATCTGGGGGTTTTCGTCGACATTGATCTTGACCATGCGGACCTTGCCGCCCGCCGCATTCACCGCCTGCTCCAGCGCCGGACCCAGCGTCTTGCACGGGCCGCACCACGGCGCCCAGAAATCGACGACGACGGGAACCTCGTTCGAAGCCTCGATGACATCCTGAGCGAAGGTCATCTCGTTGCCGTCTTTCACATAGCTCTGCGGCCCCTGATTGGCCGCGCCGGTGCCCAATTCGATCATGTCGTCCCCCTTTCGGTTCGGTTGCGCCCTATATGTGCCCGCAGGGGCCAAAGGCCAAGGGGCAATTGCCCCGCCGCGAAGGGTATCGGGGGCGGGACGTTGCGGATCCGGCCCGCCTAAAGGTCGAAGCTGGCGAAGACCGGGGCGTGGTCCGAGGGCTGCTCCCAGCCGCGCACCGCGCGCAGGATGCGGCTGGAATGCGCGGCCTCGGCGATGTCGCGCGTGGCCCAGACGTGATCCAGCCGCCGCCCCTTGTCGGCCGCGTCCCAATCGGGCGAGCGGTAGGACCACCAGGAATAGAGATTGCCCTCGGGGATGTCCTTGCGGGTGACATCGACCCAGGCGCCGGCATCCTGGGTCTCGGCCATCTGCGCGACCTCGACGGGCGTGTGGCTGACCACTTTCAGCAATTGCTTGTGGTTCCACACGTCGTCCTCGCGCGGGGCGATGTTGAGATCGCCCACCAGGATCGACCGCTCGGGCCGCTCGGCGTGGAAATGGTCGCGCATCCCGGTCAGATAGTCGAGCTTCTGGCCGAACTTCTCGTTCTTCTCGCGGTCGGGGATGTCACCGCCGGCGGGGACATAGAAATTGTGGATCGTCACCCCGTTCTCCAGCCGCGCCGCGACATGGCGGGCATGGCCGAGATCGGCGAAGTCGTGGTCTCCGCAATCCTCAAGCGGCAGCCGCGACAGGATCGCCACGCCGTTATAGCCCTTCTGCCCGCGCGCCACGCAATGGGTGTAGCCCTGCGCCCTGAAGACATCGAGGGGCATCTTGTCGACTGGGCTTTTGCATTCCTGCAGGCACAGCACGTCGGGCGCCTCTTCGCGCAAAAGCCGCGCGACAAGCGCGGCGCGCAGACGAATGGAGTTGATGTTCCAGGTGGCAAGCGTGAAGGGCATGGGGCGCGGTCCTTGTGGGCGTTCGGGCGCGCAGGATAGGGGCAGGTCCGGGCGGCCTCAACCCGGATTGCGGGGTATGGCCGGGCCCCGCCATGAACCCGACCCTGAACCCCGCCTTGAACCCGGGCGCCCGGCAGGCGAGTATCGCGCCAACGAACGGAGGTTCCATGCGTCGTCCTGCCCTGCCCATCCTTTCCGCCCTTGCCCTGGCGGCCTGTGCCGCGCTCGCGGGTCTGGCGGCGGTGCCCGCCCGGGCCGGCACCCTGGGGCGGATGACGATGGACATCGGCGGGCACCATTTCGCCTATCGCATCACCGACGCCGCCGATGCCGGATCGGGATGGGAGGTCCGCCCCGAGGGCCAGCAGCTGTCGATCCTGTGGCAGGGGCCGCGGGCGACCGACCTTCTGCTGATGGAACTGGTGGTGAAGGATGGCCAGGCCGTCAGCGCGCGCATCGCCCTGCCCGAGGCCCGCGATGGCACGTTGGAGGCGAAGATGCCGCGCAGCCTGACTGTGCATCTTGCCCGCGTCCGCACCGATGGCAGCTGGCTGAAGATCCGCGGGCGGCTGTCGGGCACGCTCTATCCGACGCGCCGCAACGGCACGCTGCTGCCCGAGGACGGGACGCGGATCTCGGCCCGGTTCGACAGCTGGGTTCCCGGCATCACCCCGGCGCCGCCCAAAGCCGTGGGCAAGAAGGCGAAGCGGAAGACGGCGGGAACGGCGGCGGCGGGAAAGGCTCCGACCGCCGCGCGACAGGGCCCGCCCGCGTCGGGCCGGGCGGCACATCCGCCGCGCCTGCGCCCCGCCGCCACCGCGCCAAAGCCACGCCCCCGTCTTAGCGCCGCCACCGCCCGGGCCGCCACGGCCGCGCCCGCCGCCCCCGTGGGGGTGAAAAGCGAAAGGCCCCGGTCTCCCGGGGCCTCCCAAACCGTAGTTGGCGCAGGATCTACTGCTTCAGCGCCGCATCGGTGATCTCATGCGTCCAGGCGCCCTCGGGCTGCTTGGTGATCGCCGGGTTCGACGGCGACACCGCCGACAGAAGCGTATGCACCGTCTCCTTGTACTGCTCGACATCCAGCGCGCCGTTGCCGATCAGCTTCGCCACCTGATGCATCATGTATTCCTGATGCTTGAGGGTCTGCGCCCCCGAGGTGTCGTTGTCGAGCACGATCTTCGCCGCTTCATCGGGATGGGCAACGGCCCATTTCCAGCCCTCCATCGAGGCGCGGACGAACTTGACCATATCGGCCTTGAACTTCGGATCCTTCAGCTTGGGCCCAAGCACATATAGCCCGTCCTCCAGCATCCCCACGCCTTCCTTGAGGTAGTTGAAGGTCACCAGCTGATCGGGCTTGATGCCCGCGTCCAGCACCTGACCGTATTCGTTATAGGTCATGACCGAGATGCAATCGGCCTGATGCTGCAGCAGCGGATCGACGTTGAAGCCCTGCTTCAGCACCGTGACCCCGTCCTTGCCGCCATTGGTCGGGATCTTCAGCTTCGCCATCCAGGCGTAGAACGGATATTCGTTGCCGTAGAACCAGACACCCAGCGTATGGCCCGGGAAGTCCTTGGGCGAGGTGATCCCGGTGGATTTCAGGCAGGTCAGCTCTAGCCCGCCTTCCTTGAAGGGCTGGGCGATGTTGACCAGCGGCAGGCCCTTTTCGCGCGCCGCCAGCGCCGCGGCCATCCAGTCGACGATCACATCGGCACCGCCGCCGGCGATCACCTGCTCGGGGGCGATGTCCGGGCCGCCCGGCTTGATGGTGACGTCAAGGCCCTCTTTCTTGTAGAAGCCCTTGTCCTTGGCGACGTAATAGCCCGCGAACTGGGCCTGGGTGACCCATTTGAGCTGCAGATTGATGTGGTCGGCCGCATGCGCGCCCCCCGCCATCAGCACGCCGGCGATTGCCCCGGCAAAAAGTTTCTTCATCAGTACCTCCGTGTTGGCGGGCCGGGTTGTCCCGGTCCCGTGATTGATTTGCGCGGGCTCAGCCCCGCGTGCGTTGCGACGGATGCCAGAAGGTCACCGCCTTCTCGATCACCGCCACAATTCCGTAGAAGGCGCTGCCCGCCAGCGCCGCCACCGTGATCTCCGCCCAGACCATCGGCATGTTCAGCCGTCCGACCTCGGCCGAGATGCGAAAGCCCATGCCGACGATGGGCGAGCCGAAGAATTCCGCCACAATAGCGCCGATCAGCGCCAGCGTCGTCGCGATCTTGAGGCCGTTGAAGATGAAAGGCATCGCGGCGGGAAGCCGCAGCTTCCACAGCGTCTGCCAATAGCTGGCCGAATAGGTGGCCATCAGGTCGCGCTGCATGCGTTCGCTGGCGGCCAGGCCCTCGACCGCGTTGACCAGCACGGGGAAGAACACCATCACCACCACCACCGCCGCTTTCGACTGCCAGCCGAAGCCGAACCACATCACCAGGATCGGCGCGGTGCCGACGATCGGCAGGGCGGCGGCGAAATTGCCGACCGGCATCAGCCCACGCTGCAAGAAGGGCGAGCGGTCGATCAGGATCGCCACGATCACGGCGGCCGCGCAGCCGATCGCATAGCCCGACAGCGCCCCCTTCACGAAGGTCTGGACGAAATCCACCCACAGGGTCGGCAGGCTTTCCGAGATCTGCACCGCGATCTCGGTGGGGGTGGGCAGGATCACCAGCGGCACGTTGAGGCCGCGCACGACGGCCTCCCACATCACCAGGATGGTGATTCCGAACAGCGCCGGCACGATCAGCCGCACCGCCCGCGTCCCGGCCACCGGCCCGTTCGCCAGCCGCACGTTCAGCACCCAGGCGCCGCCCCAGAACAGAAAGGCGAGCACGATCCAGATCATTGCCGCATCCCCATCCGCTTCAGCGTCACCGCCTGCACCGCTCCGATCACGCCCACCAGGATCGCGGCGACGATCGCCGCCATGAACAGCGCCGACCAGATCATCACCGTTTGCCCGTAATAGCTGCCCGACAAGAGCCGCGCCCCGAGGCCCGCCACCGCGCCGGTGGGCAATTCGCCCACGATGGCGCCGACCAGCGCGGCGGCGGCGGCTATCTTCAGCGAGGTGAAAAAATAGGGCATCGAGGCGGGAAAGCGCAACTTCCAGAAGGTCTGCGCCCGGCTGGCCGAATAGGTGCCCAGCAGGTCAAGCTGCATCGCATCGGGGCTGCGAAAGCCCTTCACCATGCCCACGACGACCGGAAAGAAGCTCAGATAAGCGCTGATCACCGCCTTTGGCAGCAGTCCGGTGATCCCGATCGAGGCCATGACCACGATGATCATCGGCGCGATGGCGAGAATCGGAATCGTCTGACTGGCGATCGCCCAGGGCATGACGGACATGTCCATCGCCCGGTTGTGCACGATCCCCACGGCCAGAAGCACCCCCAGCCCGGTGCCGATGGCAAAGCCCAGAAGCGTCGCCGAGAGCGTCACCCAGGCATGATAGACCAGACTGCGCTTCGAGGTGACGGCCTGGCCGAACACCCCCTGCCAAAGCCCCTCGGCCACCTGATGCGGCGCTGGCAGGACCGGGCGCTTCTGGTCCATCGTGTCCTGCACGATCTGGCTGAAGGTCACCGTCTGGTTGTTGCGCGCGGTCTGGTCCAGCGTCCATTGCGAATTCATCCAGACCGATCCGGCATACCAGAGCGCGACAATCGCCGCGAGCACGGCGAGAATGGGACCCACGGATTTCATGCCCTGGCCCCCGCCCTGCGATGGGTCCTGATCCCGGCGCTACACCTCATAGCTGTGCCCCGCCCTCAGCCCCTCGCGCACGCGGTGGGCGACCTCGATGAATTCGCGGCTGTCGCGGATGTCCAGCGGCCGCTCGCGCGGCAGGGGGCTGTCGATCACGTCGGTGATCCGGCCCGGACGCGGGCTCATCACCACGATCTTGGTCGACAGATAGACCGCCTCGGGGATCGAATGAGTGACGAAGCCGATGGTCTTGCCAGTCCGTGCCCAAAGCTTCAGAAGCTCTTCGTTCAGGCGGTCGCGCACGATCTCGTCCAGCGCGCCGAAGGGTTCGTCCATCAGCAGGATATCGGCGTCGAAGGCCAGTGCCCGCGCGATCGAGGCGCGCTGCTGCATGCCCCCAGAAAGCTGCCAGGGGAATTTCTTTCCAAACCCCTCCAGATCCACCAGTTGCAGCACCTGCTCGACCCGCCGGGCCTGCTCGGCCCGGGGAAAGCCCATGATTTCCAGCGGCAGCCTGACGTTGCCAGCGATCGTGCGCCAGGGATACAGCCCCGACGCCTGGAAGACATAGCCGTAGGCCCGGGCGCGGCGCGCGGCGTCGGGCGTCATGCCATTGACGCTCAGCGTCCCGCCGGTGGGCGTCTCGAGCGCCGCAATCGCGCGCAGGAAGGTGGTCTTGCCACAGCCCGAAGGGCCGATGAACGAGACGAACTCACCCTTCTCGACCGTCAGGTCGACCTGCCTGAGCGCCTGCACCGGCCCATCGGCGGTCTGGAAGGTCAGATCGAGGCCCTTCGCTTCGATGACCGTCTCAGTTTGCGAGAGGTCCTTCATCTAGACCCCGCTCGCCGGGATGCCCGAACGCTGCACGGGGCGCGGCGCGGTCAGCTCCTTCCAGCTCGACAGCGCCTGGTTGACGGCGCCATTGGCCGGGCGCTTGACGAATTCGCCGTGGCCTTCCTTGGGCCGGATCTCTCCGTCATGCACCGCGACGCGGCCCCGCGTCAGGGTGAAGCGCGGCAGGCCCTTCACCTGCTTGCCCTCGAACACGTTGTAGTCGATCGCCGATTGCTGGCTGGCCGCGGTGATCGTCTTCTCCTTCTCGGGATCCCAGACGATCAGGTCGGCATCGGCGCCCACCAGCACCGCGCCCTTGCGGGGATAGATATTCAGGATCTTGGCGATATTGGTCGAGGTCACCGCCACGAATTCGTTCGGCGTGATCCGCCCGGTGCTGACCCCATAGGTCCAGAGCATCGGCAGCCGGTCCTCCAGCCCCCCGGTCCCGTTCGGGATCTTGGTGAAATCGCCCACGCCATAGCGCTTCTGATCGGTGGTGAAGGCGCAATGGTCGGTCGCCACGACCGACAGCGACCCGGAGGCAAGACCGGCCCAGAGGCTGTCCTGATGCTGCTTGTTGCGAAACGGCGGGCTCATCACCCGGCGCGCGGCATGGTCCCAATCCTTGTCGAAATATTCGCTCTCATCCAGCGTCAGGTGCTGGATCAGCGGCTCGCCCCAGACGCGCTTGCCGGCCTGACGGGCACGGCGGATCGCCTCGTGGCTTTCCTCACAAGAGGTGTGCACCACATAGAGCGGCACCCCCGCCATGTCAGCGATCATGATGGCACGGTTCGTCGCCTCGCCCTCCACCTGCGGCGGGCGGGAATAGGCGTGCGCCTCGGGGCCATTGTTGCCCTGCGCCAGCAGCTTGGCCGACAGCTCCGCCACCACATCGCCGTTCTCGGCATGAACCAGCGGGATTGCGCCCAGTTCCGCGCAGCGGTTGAAACTGGCGTAAAGCTCGTCGTCATTCACCATCAAGGCGCCCTTATAGGCCAGGAAATGCTTGAAGGTGTTGATGCCGCGCTCCTGCACGACGGTCTTCATCTCGTCAAAGACCTGCTCGCCCCACCAGGTGATCGCCATGTGAAAGCTGTAATCGCAATGCGCGCGGGTCGACTTGTTGTCCCACATCTGCAGCGCGTCCAGCAGCCCCTGCCCGGGCGAAGGCAGCGCGAAATCGACCACCATCGTCGTGCCGCCGGCCAGCGCCGCCCGCGTGCCGCTCTCGAAATCGTCGGCCGAATAGGTGCCCATGAAGGGCATCTCCAGATGGGTATGCGGGTCGATCCCGCCCGGCATGACATAGCAGCCGGTCGCATCAAGGCTCTCGTCGCCCACCAGCCCCTCGCCGATCTGGACGATCTTGCCTCCCTCGATCAGCACATCGGCCTTGTAGGTCAGATCCGCGGTGACGATGGTTCCATTCTTGATGACGGTGCTCATCTCTGTCTCCCTGTTGTCGCAAGAGACCCTCGGGCCCCTTCTTTCTGGCGCAAATATCCTCGGGGGGGCTGGGGGGCAGACAGCCCCCCGGGCTTCGCCCCTACTCCACGATCTCCGCCGTCTCCAGCACGGCATGCAGCAGCACATCCGTGCCGGCGGCGGCCCATTCGGGGCTGATCTCCTCGGCCTCGTTGTGGCTCAGCCCGCCCACGCAGGGGCACATGATCATCGCCGTCGGCGCGACGCGGTTGATCCAGCAGGCATCATGCCCGGCACCCGAGATGATATCACGGTGGCTGTAACCCAGCCGCTCGGCCGCGCCCCGCACCGCCGCAACACAGCCGGCATCGAAATCCACCGGATCAAAGCCGCCGACCTTCTCGAAGTCCACCTCCAGCCCCATCTCGTCGCAGATTTCCTTGGCACCGGCCTTCAGCCGGGCCTCCATATCCACGATCACCGCCAGATCGGGCGACCGGAAATCGACGGTGAACACCACGCGCCCCGGGATCACGTTGCGCGAATTGGGGTAGACGTCGATATGCCCCGCAGCCCCCACCGCATGAGGGGCATGCGACCAGGCGATCTCGTCCACCAGCTGCAACACCCGCGCCATGCCGAGGCCCGCATTCTTGCGCATCGGCATCGGGGTCGATCCGGTGTGGCTGTCCTTGCCGGTGATCGTCACCTGAGTCCAGCTCAGCCCCTGACCGTGGGTGACGACACCGATCTCCTTGCCCTCGGCTTCAAGGATCGGGCCCTGCTCGATATGCAGCTCGAACATCGCATGCATCTTGCGCGCGCCGACCGCCTCGTCGCCGACCCAGCCGATGCGCTTCAGCTCATCGCCAAAGGCCTTGCCCCCGGCATCCTCGCGCGCATAGGCCCAATCCTGGGTATGAACGCCCGCGAAAACGCCCGAGGACAGCATCGCGGGGGCATAGCGGGTGCCCTCTTCATTGGTCCAGTTGGTCACCACGATCGGGTGCTTCGTCTTGATGCCCAGATCGTTCATCGTGCGCACCACCTCCAGCCCGCCCAGAACCCCCAGCACGCCGTCATATTTGCCGCCCGTGGGCTGGGTATCCAGATGGCTGCCGATGTAGACCGGCAGCGCCTGCGCGTCCTCGCCGGGCCGGGTCGCGAACATGTTGCCCATGCCGTCGACGCCCATCGTCATGCCCGCCGCCTCGCACCATTTCTGGAACAGCGCGCGGCCCTCGGCATCGGCATCGGTCAGCGTCTGGCGGTTGTTGCCCCCCGCCACGCCCGGCCCGATCTTGGCCATCTCCATGAGCGCATCCCAAAGACGCGCGGAATCGATGCGAAGGTTTTCTCCGGGTGCAGACATGTCATTCTCCCTGTCGGCGGGGCTTGCTGCCCTCTTGCGACGAATCCAATTCTGACCGTATGGTCAGGCTTCAGCAGGCCACGCCCTGACCAAGTGGTCAATAATTTTCTGGGGGGAGGACGCAGGATGAACGACGAATCCGGCGTAGAACGCCCAAGAATCGGGCGTCGCGAGGCGCAGCGTCAGGCGACCGAACAGGCGATCCTGACGGCGGCCGAAACGGTCTTTGCCGAGGCCGGATTCGGCGGCGCCACGATGCAGTTGATCGCGGATCTCGCGGGGCTGCCCAAGGCCAACCTGCATTACTATTTCGCCACCAAGGAGGCGCTGTATCGCGCGGTCGTGGAACGGATCTTCGTGATCTGGCTGCGGGCGGCGGATGCGATGGACGGGGCCGAGGGCCCGGCGGAAGGGATCGGCGCCTACATCGACGCGAAGATGGAAATCTCGCGCCGCCACCCGAACGGGTCAAAAGTCTGGGCCTCCGAGGTGATGCACGGCGCGCCGGTGATCCAGGACTATCTGGAAACGACCCTGCGCGACTGGACGGCAGGCCGCGTCGAGGTGATCGAACGCTGGATCGCCGAGGGCAAGATGGCGCCGGTGAACCCCGAGCATCTGCTCTACATGCTCTGGGCCACGACCCAGCATTACGCCGATTTCAACCACCAGATCGAAACCCTGAACGGCGGTCGCCGCCTGACTGCGGCCGAATGGGCCAAGGCCAAGGCCAGCGTGAAGCAGATCATCCTGCGCGGCATCGGCGTGGTCTGACGCCGCGCGCCTCCCCCGCTGTGCCCCGTGGCCTTCCCGGCCATCCTGCGCTAGGCAGAAGGGCCCGATCCCTTCCCCAACACGGATTTCCGCCATGATCCTTTACGGCATCCCCACCTGCGACAGCTGCAAGAAGGCGCACAAGGCGCTTGAAGCCGCCGGCCACGACGTCACCTTCCGCGACCTCCGCGCCGACCCGCTGTCCGAGGCCGAATGGGCCCCCTTCATCACCGAATTCGGCGACAATCTCGTCAACCGCAAATCGACCACCTGGCGCGGCCTGTCGGACTGGCTGCGCGAATCCGAAACCGACGCCCAGCTTCTGGCCCAGCCCACCCTGATGAAACGCCCCCTCATCACCGATGACGGCAAGATGACGCTGGGCTGGGAAGCCGACGCGCAGGCCGCCTGGGGGCTATAGGCGCGCCGAAGCGGTATCAAAGCCCCCCTCGCCGGGGGCACCTTGCTTTCATTGTTCGACAATTACGCCGGGGGTGCAGGGAGCGGCGCCCCCGCCGCCGCGCCTGCAACAAACCCGCCGACGGCCCCCAGATATGGCCCTCTCCCTTGCGTGAATCCCCCAAGGGTGGGATAGTCGCCGCAATCAATCCAGAAAAGAACCGAGCCCCGAGCACCCCATGGCCGACGACCTCCTCTCCGCCGACACCCCCGACAGCTACAACGCCTCCTCGATCGAAGTGCTCGAGGGGCTGGAGCCGGTGCGCAAGCGCCCCGGCATGTATATCGGCGGCACCGACGAACGCGCCCTGCACCATCTGGTGGCCGAGGTTCTCGACAACTCGATGGATGAGGCGGTGGCAGGCCACGCGACCCGGATCGAGGTGGAACTGGCCGCCGATTACACCGTCACCGTCCGCGACAACGGCCGCGGTATGCCGTTCGACCCACACCCCAAGTTCCCCGGCAAATCGGCGCTGGAGGTGATCCTTTGCACGCTTCACGCCGGCGGCAAGTTCTCGGGCAAGGCCTATCAGACCTCGGGCGGGCTTCACGGCGTCGGCGCCTCGGTCGTCAACGCGCTGAGCGACCGGATGCGGGTCGAGGTGGCGCGCAACCGTGAACTCGTGGCGCAGGAATTTTCGCGCGGCATCCCGCAGGGGCCGCTGCAGCATCTGGGCGCCACCTCCAACCGCCGCGGCACCACCACCAGCTTCCACGCCGACCCGCAGATCTTCGGCCACCACCGTTTCAAACCCGCGCGCATGATGAAGATGGTGCGCTCCAAGGCCTATCTCTTCTCGGGGGTCGAGATCCGCTGGAAATCGGCGATCGAGGATGGCGACACGCCGATGGAGGCCACCTTCCACTTCCCCGGCGGCCTGTCGGATTACCTGAACGAGACGCTGGGCAAGGCCTCGACCTATGCCGACCGTCCCTTTGCCGGCCGGGTGGAGTTTCAGGAAAAGTTCAACGTCCCCGGCCGCGTCGAATGGGCGATCAACTGGACGCCGGCGCGCGACGGCTTCACCCAGTCCTATTGCAACACCGTGCCGACCCCCGAGGGCGGCACCCATGAAGCCGGCTTCTGGGCCGCGATCCTGAAGGGGATCCGCACCTATGGCGAGCTGGTGAACAACAAGAAGGCCACCCAGATCAGCCGCGAAGACCTGCTGGGCGGCGGTTGCGCGCTGATCTCGGCCTTCATCGCGGAACCCGAATTCGTGGGCCAGACCAAGGATCGGCTGGCCACCGCCGAGGCCGCCCGGCTGGTCGAGGGCGCGGTGCGCGACCATTTCGACAACTGGCTGGCGGCGGACACGAAATCCGCCGGCGCGATCCTCGATTTCCTGGTGCTGCGGGCCGAGGAACGACTGCGCCGCCGGCAGGAAAAGGAAACTGCCCGCAAGACCGCCACCAAGAAGCTGCGGCTGCCCGGCAAGCTGGTCGATTGCTCGGCCACCAACCGCGAAGGGACCGAGCTGTTCATCGTCGAGGGCGATTCGGCTGGCGGCAGCGCCAAGATGGCGCGCAACCGGGTCAATCAGGCGCTGCTGCCGCTGCGCGGCAAGATCCTGAACGTGCTGGGCGCGGCCAGCTCGAAACTGGGCACCAACCAGGAAATCAGCGACCTGACCCAGGCGCTGGGCACCGGCCTTGGCACCAAGTTCCGCATCGATGACCTGCGCTACGACAAGATCATCATCATGACCGACGCCGATGTCGACGGCGCCCATATCGCCAGCCTGTTGATGACCTTCTTCTTCACCCAGATGCGCCCGCTGATCGATCAGGGGCACCTGTATCTGGCCTGCCCGCCGCTGTTTCGCCTGACCCAGGGGGCAAAGCGGATCTATGCGCTGGACGAGGCCGAAAAGGACAGCTGGCTGGCCAAGGGCGTGGGCGGCAAGGGCAAGATCGACGTCAGCCGCTTCAAGGGTCTGGGCGAGATGGACGCGAAGGACCTGAAGGAAACCACGATGGACCCGCGCAGCCGCAAGCTGATCCGGGTGACGATCGACGAGGACGAGCCGGGCGAGACCGGCGATCTGGTCGAGCGGCTGATGGGCAAGAAGCCCGAACTGCGGTTCCAGTATATCCAGGAAAACGCGCGGTTCGTGGAGGAGCTGGATGTGTGAGTGATGCCTCGCAACTGCCTCTGTGGGTGGACTATTCGAAAGCGTTGCTAACGCCGGTAATTGCCGCTTTCGGCGTCGGCATTGCATGGCAACAATGGCGAACCAACCGAGCACATCTCGATGAGAGGCTATTCGATCGTCGAGTGGAAGTGTTTCAGCAGACCAAAACCTTTATTCGAGAAGCAAGCAAGCCCGGAAACATCAACGAAGATATTATCAACGGGTTTTCAGAGATATGCGAGATGGCAGGTTTTCTATTCGGCCAGAAGCTTGCCTCACATTTATTACGATTGCGCCATGATGGCCTTATTTGCCTCACCGCATGGACGCACACTGCAAACTCCCCGACAAGCCAGGAAACTGCTGCTCTAAAAGATCGAGCGCGGGATGCAAGAGAGCGGATTTTTCATCAGCAGCAAGTATTGGTAGAAGAGTTTGACTCTTACCTAGGCTTTGGAAAGCAACGCTGTCTTAGGAAATTGTGCAGGTCCTGGCGTCGATAACATGTGGCGCGCGACCGACGAACACTAACCCGAACCCCAGTCCCCTTCCCGCCCGGAGCGCGCCGCAGGCGCAGGGCGAGCGTCTGCCCGTCCCCACGGGCTGGCGCTTTGCTGCTCTCGATCCCGCCCGGGCCAAGGGAGATGCCGAACCATAAATGGCGACGCGTGAACGCCGGGGCGCCACCCCACGGGCAGACGCGCGCCCTGCTTCCATCGCCCCGCCCCGTCCACGGCAGCCCCGCGGCGCGGACCTGCAGTGGTTCGCGCCATGGCCCCTCTTCGCTCATGCTGCGCCTGCAGCCTTGACCCGGGCCTCCTCCGGCCCCAGATGAACGTGACATATATGCGCGTCCGGCGATATGTTCACCACCGCAACCCAGCACGGAGACCCCCATGTCCTATGTCCTGACCCGTCTTCTCGAAAACACCAAGTTCGGCGAGGCCGAGGAACGCACACGCAAGGCGCTGGGCGATGCCGGCTTCGGCGTGCTGACCGAGATCGACGTCGCGGCCACCATGAAGAAAAAGATCGACAAGGACATGCCCGCCTACAAGATCCTGGGCGCCTGCAATCCGAACATGGCCTGGGAGGCGATCCAGCTGGAGCCGAACATTGGCGCCATGCTGCCCTGCAACGTCATCCTGCGCAGCGTCGATGGCGGCACCGAGGTCAGCGCGGTCGATCCGGTCGCCTCGATGGCAGCGGTCCCGAATGATGAGCTGCACGCCGTCGCGGGCCAGGTGCGCGACATGCTGTCGAAAGTGGTGCAGGCGGTCTAGGCCCCACCCTTTCCAGCCCAGAGTCGCCCCGGCCCGGTGTCACCCCCGGCCAGGGCGCCCAGCGCGGCGCCCGGCCCTTACCCCGGCCCTTACCCCTGCGCGTCCCGGCGCCTTGCCGCCGACCGGGTTCGCGCTTCGGCGCGGTTGATCAGCACGATCCCCAGCGCCACCAGCGCGCCCGAGGCCAGGATCTGCGGGCTGACCGGCTCTTTCAGCAAAAGCCAGCCAAAGCCGATCCCCAGAAGCGGGGTGAGGAACGAAAAGCTTGCCACGATCGAGGGCGGGTATTCGGCCAGCAGCCAAAGCCAGAAGATGAAGCCGAAGGAGGCGACGGCGACGATCTGGAACACCAGCCCCGCGATGTCGATCGGCGTCAGGTCGCGGATGAAGGGGCCAAAGCCGAAGGCCGCCAGGATCAGCACCGGCCCCGAAACCGACACCATCCAGAACAGCTGCATCTCGGCACGTTCCTCGCGCAGGCTGGTCCCGCGCGAGATCAGCGCGATCCCCGCCCAAAGCACCGCGCCGCCCAGCGACAACAGATCGCCCAACAGGCTGGTCTGGCCGCTCTGGCCGCCGCGGTGGCCCAGTGCCCAGGCGACACCCGCGAAGGCCAGCGCCAGCCCCAGCGCCTTCAGCGGGGTGATCCTTTCACCCGGCAGCAGGAAATGCGCGGCCAGCGCGAACCACACCGGCATCGAATAGAAGATGATGGAAGAGCGCACCACCGTGGTGTGATCCAGCGCCAGAAAGAGGCACAGGAACTCGGCCGCGAAGGTCAGCCCCAGCAGCAGCCCCGCGGGCACGGTGCCGGGCCGGGGCGTCAACCCGCGCCCGCGCCACAGCACCCAGGCCAGCACCACCAACGTCGCCCCGACCGAGCGCAGCCCCGCGAAGAACACCGGTTGCAGCCCGCCGTTCACCACCTTCACCACGACCTGATTAAGGCCCAGCAGCACCGAAGAGCCGATCAGCCCCGCCACCCCGATCCCGTCCAGCCTGTCCTTGCGCGCCATATCCGCCCCTCGCTTGCCATCTTCCTCTCGGCCGGATCGGTGGGCCGGTCAAGGCCCCCGCCGGGATCGGTCCGGCTCAGCCATGGCAGGGAACATTTGCGCCAACGCTCTTTTCCCTGCCCCGGAAACCCCCTAGAACGGCGCCAAAGGCCGCCGGGTGCCCACCCCCGGCCCAAAGACCCTTGGCCCCAGATGTACGGCCACCTTCGCAGCTTTGCGCTGTGCCCCTGATCAGGAAGGACGATCCATGAGCACCATCATCGACATCACCGCCCGCGAGATCCTCGACAGCCGCGGCAACCCGACGGTTGAGGTCGACGTCTATCTCGAAGACGGCGAGATGGGCCGCGCCGCCGTGCCCTCGGGCGCCTCGACCGGCGCGCATGAGGCGGTGGAAAAGCGCGACGGCGACAAGGGGCGCTACGGCGGCAAGGGCGTGCTGGACGCGGTGGCCGCGGTCAACGGCGAGATCGCCGAGGAAATCGTGGGCTACGACGCCGACGAGCAGATCACCATCGACCGGCTGATGTGCGAATTGGACGGCACCCCGAACAAGGGCCGGCTGGGCGCCAACGCGATCCTGGGCGTGTCGCTGGCCGTGGCCAAGGCCGGGGCGCAGCTTTATGACCAGCACCTCTACCGCTATATCGGCGGCGTCGGCGCGCGGGTGTTGCCGGTGCCGATGATGAACATCATCAACGGCGGCGAGCATGCCGACAACCCGATCGACATCCAGGAATTCATGATCATGCCGGTCGGCGCCGGCTCGATCCGCGAGGCCGTGCGCTGGGGCTCGGAGGTCTTCCATGCCCTGAAGAAAGAGCTGTCGGCCGCCGGCATGAACACCGGTATCGGCGATGAGGGCGGCTTTGCCCCGAACCTCTCATCAGCCCGCGAAGCACTCGATTTCATCCTGAAGTCGATCGAGAAGGCAGGCTACAAACCGGGCGAGGACATCTATCTCGCCCTCGATTGCGCCTCGACCGAATATTTCAAGGACGGCAAATATGTGATGGCAGGCGAGGGCAAGACCTTCACCTCGGCCGAACATACCGATTACCTTGCCGCGCTGGTCAAGGACTACCCGATCATCTCGATCGAGGATGGCTGCGCCGAGGACGATTGGGACGGCTGGAAGCACCAGACCGACGTACTGGGCGGCAAGGTGCAGCTTGTCGGCGACGATCTGTTCGTGACCAATCCGCAGCGTCTCAAGCGCGGCATCGACGCGGGTTGCGCCAATTCGCTGCTGGTGAAGGTGAACCAGATCGGCACCCTGACCGAGACGCTGGACGCGGTGCGCATGGCCGACCGTGCGCGCTATACCAGCGTGATCAGCCACCGCTCGGGCGAGACCGAGGATTCGACGATCGCCGACCTCGCGGTGGCGACGAATTGCGGGCAGATCAAGACCGGCAGCCTGTCGCGCTCGGACCGGCTGGCGAAATACAATCAGCTGATCCGCATCGAAGAGGCGCTGGGGCCGACCGCCGAATACGCGGGCCGCGCGGTCCTGCGCGGCTAAGGGCGGCGCGCGGCCGCCCCGGTAGCGGGAAAAGGGCGGCCGGGCCCCGGCCTTCCTTTCTTTCTGGCGAAAATATCCCACAGGGTCGCCATCTGAGCGCCATCGGTCCGGGCGACGATGGCGACGGGGTGTGCCCCCCCGGCGCCCGGATCCGCCAGCGCCCTTCCCCGTCCCGCATCTTGCGCCCGACCGCTGCCGCGCGCAGGATCGCCGCATGGTTCAGGCCCTGATCTTCGACGTCTTCGGCACCTGCGTGGACTGGCGCAAGTCGGTCGCACGCGCCGTCGCGGCCGCCCTGCCCGGGGTCGACGCGCTGGCCTTCGCCGACGCCTGGCGCGCGGAATATGACCCCGCCATGGCGCGTATCCGCGAGGGCGGGCGCGGCTATGTCGCGCTTGATGATCTGCATCTGGAAAACCTCGGCCGGGTCTGCGACCGCTTCCACGTCGCCTGCGCCGATCCGCAATCTCTGAACCGCGCCTGGGAACGGCTCGATCCCTGGCCGGACGTGGTGCCCGGCCTTCGCGTGCTGAAGGCGCGGCGGATCATCGCGCCCTGCTCAAACGGCTCGATCGCGCTGATGACGCGGCTGGCGCGCCATGCCGGCCTGCCCTGGGATTGCATCCTGGGCGCCGAGATCGCCCGGGATTACAAGCCCAAGCCCGCCGTCTACCTGGCCACTTGCGCCGCGCTGCGGCTGCCGCCCGCCCAGGTGATGATGGTGGCGGCGCATAATGGCGATCTGCATGCGGCCCGCGCCGCCGGGTTGCAAACCGCCTTCGTGCCGCGCCCCACCGAATACGGGCCTGGGCAGACGGCCGACCTTGCGCCCGATGCGGACTGGGACCTGATCGCGCCCGATTTCAATGCCCTCGCCGAACGGCTGGGCGCCTGACCCCGGTTACAAGGCCCGGCCCGCCGCGATCATCCGCGCCGCCATCTGGTCATAGGCCTTGCGCCAGGCCGCCTGCGTCTCGGCATCCCAGCCGACGCCCAGATAGGTTCCCAGCACCTCGAACAGCGCCTCTCGCATTGGCTCGAAATTCTCTGGCTTCACCCCCAGCGCGGCGTGGGAATGGCCCAGATCGCGCAGCCGCGCGGCCACCGCGTCGGGCGCCTCCAGCGTGTCGACAACCACCTGGAGGGTGGACATGAACCTCATCCCCTGCCCCGCCAGATCGCTACGAAACAGCCCGCGCAGATCGGGGCGTCGTCGGAACAAGACCTCGTAGAAATCCCGCGAGGCGGGCACAATCCTGTCGTGCACGGAACGGAAGCTTGCGCGGATCAGCGCGGCTTCGCGGGCAGAAACGGCCATGGCATCTTCCTTGACTGGTCGCGAAGGCAATAGCCTTGCACGCCCCGGGCGCCCCGGCCATGATCTGCCTCAATTCGTCCCACCCCCCGCAGGAGAGCCCATGAACGCCGACCGGATCATCGAGAAGCTCGGCCTCGCCCCCCACCCCGAGGGCGGCTGGTACCGCCAGACCTGGGTGGCCGAGGCCGCCCCGGGCACGCGCCCGGCCGGCACCGCGATCCTGTTCCTGCTGAAGGCCGGTGAGCGCAGCCACTGGCACCGCGTCGATGCCGCCGAAATCTGGCATTTCCACGCCGGCGCCCCGCTGGTCCTGCGAATCGCCGCCTCTGACACGGGCCCCGCGCAAGACCACAGCCTTGGCCCCGACCTGGACGCCGGCCACTCCCCCCAGGCCATCGTGCCCCCGCATCACTGGCAGGCCGCCCACACCACCGGAGGTTGGAGCCTGCTCGGCTGCACCGTCAGCCCGGGTTTCCGTTTCGAGGGTTTTGAGCTTGCCCCGCCCGGCTTCGACATCCCGGGCTGAGCGCCCCCCTTCGTCTTGGCCAAAATACTCCCGCCGGAGGCGTCCGGCCCGCTCAGCTGTCAGAGCGGCTCAGTTGCCCGCCGCCCACCGCCGCCGCAACCCCGGTGGTCGAGGCGCAGGAGGTCGGCAATCGCCGCAGCACGCGTACCGCCAGATGGGCGAAGGCCTGCGCCTCGATCATGTCGCCGTCAAAGCCGGTCTCCTCGATCGCCACCACCGGGAAAGGCAGCCGGTCGGCCAGCATCGCCATCAGCGTCGCATTGTGGCGCCCGCCGCCCGAGACCAGCATCACCTCGGGCGCCTCGGGGAAATGTTCGCATCCCTTTGCCACCGCTGCCGCCGCCGCCGCGGTCAGCGTCGCCGCCGCATCCGCATCCGCCAGCGGCGCGACCGCGCGCGACAGCGCCGCAAAGGCATCGCGGTCCAGCGATTTCGGCGGCATGCGGTAGAAATAGGGAAGCTGCAGAAAGGTCTGAAGGATGTCCTCGTCCGGCACGCCCCGGGCCGCCAGCGCCCCACCCTCGTCGCGCTCTGCCCCGCGGCGCGCCTGCATCAGATCGTTGATCGGCGCATTCGCGGGGCCGGTGTCGAAGGCCAGAAGCGCGCCCGGCGCCTCGGGGCGGGGCTTGCGCGGATCGACCCAGGTCAGATTGCCGACACCGCCGAGGTTGAGGAAAGCCACCGGCGCCTCCAGCTCCATCCAGCGGGCCAGGGCGAAATGATAGAACGGCGCCAGCGGCGCGCCCTGCCCGCCCAACTCCACATCGGAGCTGCGAAAATCCCACACCACCGGCAGGCCCAGAACCGCGGCCATCACCGCGCCGTCGCCCGCCTGATGGGTGCCGCGCCCGCCCGGATCATGCGCCAGGGTCTGGCCGTGAAAGCCCACCAGTTCCGCCTGATCGGTGTAATGCGACAAAAGCTCGGCATGCGCAGTCTCGACCACCTCGGCCGCCTCCTGCACGCCAGCCTCGCCCGGCCAGCGCCCGAGGCCCGCGCGCAGCACCATACGCTCGGCCTCGGTATAGGGGCGGTAACCGGTGTCACCGAAGGCATAGATCCGCTCGCCATCGGTTTCCAGCAGCGCCGCGTCCACCCCGTCAAGCGACGTGCCCGACATCGCCCCCAATGCCCAGATCGGCCCGCTCAGCGCCATTGCCCCCGCCCCATTTCTTTACCTTTTCCTCAGGCCGCCACGCCGATATAGAGGGCGCCGGGCAGAGGTTGCCCGAAGCATGGACCAAAGCGCGATGACCTACCATCCGAAATCCGATTTCCTGGCCGTGATGATCGAGCGTGGCTTCCTCGCCGACTGCACCGATTATCAGGGCCTCGACGAGGCGCTGATCAAGGGTGGCGTGCCGGGCTATATCGGCTTTGACGCGACGGCGGCCTCGCTGCATGTCGGTAGCCTGATCCAGATCATGATGCTGCGCTGGCTGCAAAAGACCGGCAACAAGCCGCTGGTCCTGATGGGCGGCGGCACGACCAAGGTGGGCGATCCCAGCTTTCGCGCCGATGAGCGCCCGCTGCTGACCCCGGACCAGATCGACGCCAACATCGCCGGCATCAAGCAGGTCTTCCAATCCTATGTCAGCTTCGGCGACGGGCCGACCGACGCCCTGATGCTGAACAACGCTGAATGGCTGGACGGACTGAAATACCTTGAGTTCCTGCGCGACATCGGCCGGCATTTCAGCGTCAACCGGATGCTGTCGTTCGAATCCGTCAAGTCGCGGCTGGACCGCGAGCAATCGCTCAGCTTCCTCGAATTCAACTACATGATCCTGCAGGCCTACGACTTTCTGGAGCTGAACCGCCGCTACGGCTGCCTGCTGCAGATGGGCGGGTCGGATCAGTGGGGCAATATCGTCAACGGCATCGACCTGACGCGCCGGGTTGTGGATCATGAGATCTACGGCCTGACCTCGCCGCTGCTGACCACCTCGGACGGCAAGAAGATGGGCAAAAGCCAGTCGGGCGCGATCTGGCTGAACGGCGAGATTCTGTCGTCCTATGAGTTCTGGCAATTCTGGCGCAACACCACCGATGCCGATGTCGGCCGGTTCCTGAAGCTCTATACCGAGCTGCCGGTCGAGGAATGCGACCGCCTTGGCGCGCTGGCGGGGTCCGAGATCAACGCGGCCAAGGTGAGGCTGGCCAATGAGGTCACCACCCTGCTGCACGGCGCCGAGGCCGCCGCCGCCGCCGAGGCCACCGCGCGCGAGGTGTTCGAGAAGGGCGGCGTGGGCGACGACCTGCCGACCCTGGTGCTGAGCGCCTCACAGGTCGGCGACGGCATCGCCAACACCGCGCTGTTCGTGCAGGCCGGGCTGGCGGGGTCTGGCAAGGAGGCCAAGCGCCTGTTCTCCGAGGGCGGCGCCCGGATCAACGACGAGGTGGTGACCGAGGCCCGGCTGATGACCCTGGACGAGATCGCCCCGGGGCTGAAGCTGACCGCCGGCAAGAAGCGCCACGCGCTGGTCTCGATCGGCTAGGCGGGCGGCGGGGTCCCGGCCCTCCCGGCCTGCCCCCGCGCGCACCCCCAGGTGAAAATACCTGTTGGCGCTGTCAGGCCCGCTGCGCTGCGGCATGGGCGTTGACTCTGCGCCCAGCCGGCGCGACAAACTCACGCGACGAAGACAAAGGGGGATCCCATGAAGAAGGTCTACGGCAGCGCAGCCGAGGCGCTTGACGGACTTTTGTTCGACGGCATGCTGATCGCGGCGGGCGGCTTCGGCCTCTGCGGCATTCCAGAGCTTCTGATCGCGGCGATCCGCGACGCGGGCACCAAGGATCTGACGGTGGCCTCGAACAACGCCGGCGTCGACGGGTTCGGCCTGGGGCTGCTTCTGGAAACCAAGCAGGTGAAGAAGATGATCTCGTCCTATGTCGGCGAGAATGCGGAATTCATGCGCCAGTATCTGTCCGGAGAGCTGGAGTTGGAATTCAACCCCCAGGGCACCCTGGCCGAACGGATGCGGGCCGGAGGCGCGGGGATCCCCGGCTTTTACACCAAGACCGGCGTCGGCACGGTGATCGCCGAGGGCAAGGAGGTGAAAACCTTCGACGGCCAGGATTACATCCTGGAACGCGGCCTTGTCGCGGATCTGTCGATCGTCAAGGCATGGAAGGCCGACGAAACCGGCAATCTGGTGTTTCGCAAGAGCGCGCGCAACTTCAACCCGCCGGCGGCGACCTGCGGCAAGACCTGCGTCGTCGAAGTCGAGGAAATCGTCCCCGCCGGCAGCCTCGATCCCGACAAGATCCACCTGCCGGGCATCTACGTCCACCGGCTGATCCAGGGCGAGCACGAGAAGCGCATCGAACAGCGCACCACCCGCAAGCGCGAGGAGGCTTGATCATGGCCGCAGAAACCAAGGGCTGGGACCGCAACCAGATGGCCGCGCGCGCCGCGCAAGAGCTGGAAGACGGCATGTATGTGAACCTCGGCATCGGGATCCCGACGCTGGTGGCGAATTATGTAGGCGACAAGGACATCACGCTGCAGTCGGAAAACGGCATGCTGGGCATGGGCCCCTTCCCCTATGAGGGCGAGGAAGACCCCGACCTGATCAACGCCGGCAAGCAGACCATCACCGAACTGCCGCGCACCGCCTATTTCGACAGCGCCATGAGCTTTGCCATGATCCGCGGCGGCAAGATCGCGGCGGCGATTCTGGGCGCGATGGAAGTGGCCGAGAACGGCGATCTGGCGAACTGGATGATCCCGGGCAAGCTGGTCAAGGGCATGGGCGGCGCGATGGATCTGGTCGCCGGCGTCGGCCGGGTGATCGTGGTGATGGACCACACCAACAAGCATGGCGACAGCAAGGTGCTGAAGGAATGCACCCTGCCGCTGACCGGCAAGGGCGTGGTCGACAGGATCATCAGCAATCTGGGCGTGCTCGACGTGGTCGAGGGTGGGCTGCGCATCGTCGAGACCGCCGAGGGCGTGACAAGGGACGAGTTGCGCGCCGCCACCGAGGCGACGATCGTTGACTGAGGCCCCCCGATCCACCCCCGAGATCCGGCTGGAACGCGGCGAGACCGGGGGCCGCTATGTGATGCCGCGCGGCGACGAGGAGGCGGAACTCACCTTCTCGATCGCCACGCCGCAATTGGTAAGCGCCGACCACACCCGCGTGCCCGAAAGCTTTCGCGGCACCGGCGCGGCGCTTGCGCTGGTCGAACGGCTGGTCGCGGATGCCCGCGCCCAGGGCTTCAAGATCGTGCCGAAATGCTCCTACGTCGAAGCCCAGCGCTGCAAGCATCCGGACTGGGCCGACGTGTTCAGCGGGGGCAACGAGGGCTAGGCGGACTTCAGGTGCCCCGGGGGGGGCCGCACGCGCGGGGCGGACGGAATTCGCCCCGGACCCCGCCGGCGGATTGACCCCTAGGGGGATTTGCGGTGCAGATACCCAAGCGGATTCGGCAAGGAGGGACGGATGCCCGAGAAGGATTGGAATCCGGCGCTCTATGCCCGGTTCAAGGGGCTGCGGCTGCGGCCGGCGCTAGACCTGATCCAGCAGATCGGCCCCCTGCCCCGGGGCGACGTGATCGACCTGGGCTGCGGCACGGGCTCGGTCGGCGCGGCGCTGGCCACCGGCTTTCCGGACCGCCCGCTGCGCGGCGTCGATGCCTCGCCCGCGATGCTGGAAAAGGCCCGCGCCACCGGCCACTATGCCGATCTGTCCCACGCCGACATCGCCGACTGGGCGCCCGACGCGCCGCCCGCGCTGATCTTTTCCAACGCCGCGCTGCACTGGCTGCCCGATCACGCCACGCTGCTGCCGCGCCTGGCCCGCACGCTGGCGCCCGGCGGCACGCTGGCGGTGCAGATGCCGCGCCAGACCGGGGCGCCCTCGCACCGCTTCCTGCGCGACATCTCGATGCATCTTTTCGGCGACCGCTTCGATTTCGCCGACTGGACCCCGCCGGTCGCCCCGGCCGAGGCCTATTGGCGCATGCTTTCCCCCCTCGGCGAGGTCCAGGCCTGGGAGACCGAGTACATCCAGCACCTCGCCCACAGCCCCGACGGCCACCCGGTGCGCCGCTTTACCGAAAGCACCGCGATGCGCCCCTTCTTGGACAAGCTGACCCCGGCGGAGCGCGACGTTTTCATCACCGCCTATGAACAGGCCCTGTCCGTCGCCTATCCGCGGCTGGACGACGGCGGCGCGCTGTTCCCCTTCCGCCGCTGCTTCTTTCTCCTTACGCTCTAGCCATGCCCGCGCTCAAACCCACCGCCTTCACCGCCCGCATCACCTGGCTTGGCCGCGTCGCCGACCGTGATGCCTCGCTGGCCTCGGATCCCGTGGAACACCTGCCCCTGGGCTTCGGCGGCCCCGAGGCCGAGGCCCATTCCGGCGTCACCCGCCCGTCCTGCTCGCGGGTGCTGGATCAGCATCCGCGCGGCACCGAGATCGCCAATGTCCGGCAGCTGACCCTGATCGCGGCCGAGGAGATGGCCCAGATCGCGGCCGTGATGGGGATCGGCGCGCTGCGGCCCGAATGGTTGGGCGCCTCGGCCGTGGTCGAGGGGCTGGCGGATTTCTCGCGCCTGCCGCCGTCCTCGCGCCTGCAGGGGCCGGATGGGGTGACGCTGGTGATCGACATGGAAAACCGCCCCTGCAACCTGCCCGCGCGGGTGATCGAAGCGGCGCTGCCCGGCGCCGGCCGCGCCTTCAAGGCGGCGGCAGAGGGCAAGCGCGGCGTGACCGCCTGGGTCGAGCGCCCGGGCCTTCTGCGCCTGGGGGACGCGCTGCGCCTGCATGTCCCCGATCAGCCCGCCTGGCCGCATCTGGAGGCCGCGCGCGCCTGAGCTGGGGACTGTGGGGGGCCGGGGACTGCGGACTAGGTAGCTGGCAACTGGGGGGGGCTGGCGAATTTGCACGGGGATCGGTCGCAATCGCGCCGTTCCCCCGGGGCCCGCGCCGCTATAGCCGGTTGAGGGCCATCGAGATACGGGTACGACAGCACGGGGAAGGACCACATGGCCATGAAAACCGATATTGAGATCGCCCGCGCGGCGCGCAAGCAACCGATCCAGGAGATCGGGCGCAAGCTCGGCATCCCCGAGGCCCATATGCTGCCCTATGGCCATGACAAGGCAAAGATCGATCAGGCCTTCATCGCCTCGCTCAAAGGGCGGTCGCGGGGCAAGCTGATCCTGGTCACCGCGATCAACCCGACCCCCGCCGGCGAGGGCAAGACGACGACGACGGTGGGTCTGGGCGACGGGCTGAACCGGATCGGCAAGCGCGCGATGATCTGCATCCGCGAGGCCTCGCTTGGCCCCAACTTCGGCATGAAGGGGGGGGCTGCCGGCGGCGGCATGGCCCAGGTCGTGCCGATGGAGGAGATGAACCTTCACTTCACCGGCGATTTCCACGCCATCACCAGCGCCCACAACCTGCTGTCGGCGATGATCGACAACCACATCTACTGGGGCAACGCGCTGGAGATCGACGAACGCCGCATCGTCTGGCGCCGGGTGATGGACATGAACGACCGGGCGCTGCGCGACACCGTGGTAGGCCTCGGCGGGGTGACGAACGGCTTTCCGCGCCAGACCGGCTTTGACATCACCGTGGCGTCCGAGGTGATGGCGATCCTGTGCCTGTCGAACGATCTGGCCGACCTGCAGCGCCGGCTGGGCGACATCGTCGTGGCCTACCGCCGCGACAAGACGCCGATCTATTGCCGCGACCTGAAGGCCGACGGCGCGATGACGGTGCTGCTGAAGGACGCGATGCAGCCGAACCTGGTGCAGACGCTGGAAAACAACCCCGCCTTCGTCCATGGCGGGCCCTTCGCCAACATCGCCCATGGCTGCAATTCGGTGATCGCCACCGATACCGCGCTGCGGCTGACCGATTATGTGGTGACCGAGGCCGGCTTTGGCGCCGATCTGGGGGCCGAGAAGTTCTTCGACATCAAATGCCGCAAGGCCGGGCTGAAACCCGACGCGGCGGTGATCGTGGCGACCGTGCGGGCGATGAAGATGAACGGCGGCGTGGCCAAGGCAGATCTGGGTGCCGAGAATGTCGAGGCCGTGCGCCAGGGCTGCCCCAACCTTGGCCGCCATATCGGCAATGTGCAGGGCTTTGGCGTGCCGGTGGTGGTGGCGATCAACCATTTCTCGGGCGATACCGAGGCCGAAGTGCAAGCGGTGAAGGACTATGTCGCGGATCTGGGCGCCGAGGCGATCCTGTGCAAGCACTGGGCCGAGGGCAGCGCGGGCATCGAGGATCTGGCGCAGAAGGTGGTGGAGCTGGCCGATGGCGGCACCGCCGATTTCGCGCCGCTCTACCCCGACGAGATGGGCCTGTTCGACAAGATCGAGACGGTGGCCAAGCGCATCTATCACGCCGAGGCGGTGGTCGCCGACGACGCGGTGCACGAGCAGTTGCGCGTGTGGGAGGCCGCCGGCTACGGCCATCTGCCGGTCTGCATGGCCAAGACGCAATACAGTTTCTCGACCGATCCGACGCTGCGCGGCGCGCCCACCGGCCATATTGTACCGGTGCGCGAGGTGCGACTGTCGGCGGGGGCCGGTTTCATCGTCGCGATCTGCGGCGCGATCATGACCATGCCGGGCCTGCCCCGCCATCCCGCCGCCGAGGTGATCGGGCTGGATGCCGAGGGCTTCGTCGAGGGGTTGTACTAGGGGCCCGGAAACGGCAAAGGGCCCCCAGGGAAGCGGTCGGCGGGACGCGCGATGCCGCGCCACACCGGCCAGAAACGAAAGACGAAAGACCGCGCCCCGAGGCGCGCGAACAGGGGAATGACATGAGCGCCGATATCATCGACGGCAAGGCCTTTGCGGCCAAGGTACGCGGCCAGATCGCCGAACAGGTGGCGCGGGTGAAGGCCGACCACGGCATCACGCCGGGGCTGGCCGTGATCCTGCTGGGCGAAGATCCCGCCAGCCAGGTCTATGTGCGCAACAAGGGCACCCAGACGCTGGAAGTCGGGATGAACTCTTACGAGCACAAGCTGCCGGCCGACACCCCGGCCGAGGATCTCTATGCCCTGATCGACCGGCTGAACGCCGACCCGGCCGTGCACGGGATCCTGTGCCAGTTCCCGGTGCCCGCGCATCTGAGCGAGACCGAGATCGTCGCGCGGATCGATCCGGCGAAGGATGTGGACGGGCTGCATGTGGTCAATGCGGGGCTTCTGTCCAGCGGGCAGAAGGCGATGGTCTCTTGCACGCCGCTGGGCTGCCTGATGCTGCTGCGCGACCGGCTGGGCAGCCTCTCGGGGCTGAACGCGGTCGTGGTGGGGCGGTCGAACCTGGTGGGCAAGCCGATGGCGCAGCTTCTGTTGCGCGACAGTTGCACGGTGACGATCGCGCACAGCCGCACCAAGGATATCGCCGCTGTCTGCCGCGGCGCCGATATTCTGGTGGCGGCGGTGGGGCGGCCGCGGATGATCCCCGGCGACTGGATCAAGCCCGGCGCCACGGTGATCGACGTCGGCATCAACCGCATCGACGCCCCCGAGAAGGGCCCGGGCAAGACCCGGCTGGTGGGCGACGTGGACTTCGACAGCGCGCAAGCGGTGGCAGGGGCGATCACCCCGGTGCCGGGCGGCGTCGGGCCGATGACCATCGCCTGCCTGCTGGCCAACACGCTGACCGCCTGTTGCCGCATCCACGGCCTGCCCGAGCCCGAGGGGCTGACCGCCTGAGGCCCGAGCCGGGGGTTTCACACCCCCGGACCCCCGTGGAGTATTTCCCCCAAGATGAAAGGTCCTACGGGCTGTCCGGCACCGGGATCATCGTGCCCTGCAAAAGCGCGATCAGCTTCTCGGTGCCGCCGGTTTCGGCGAAGACCTCGGCGCGCACGACGCTGAGGCGGCGGCCGGTCTTCACCGCCTCGCCACGGGCGATCAGCCGGTCACCCGCGGCGGGCGCCAGAAGGTTGATCTTGATCTCGGCGGTCATCACCTCGCAGCCCGGCGGCAGCATCGTCAGCGCCGCATAGCCCGCCGCCGTATCCCCCAGCGCGAAGGTCAGCGCCGCATGGCCCACGCCGTGCTGCTGACACGCGCCGGGCAAGATCGGCGCGGCGATCTCGCACCGCCCCGGCGCGACCGAGACGATCCGCGCGCCCAGGGTTTCCATCATGGATTGGCGGGCGAAACTGTCGCGCACCCTCTTGGCGAAATCGTGTTCTTGCATTTCTTGCATTCCAGCATTGCAATTTGTTGTCCGGCCTTGTCGACTGGAGTTCGGCGGGTTAACAGGAAAATCCATTCTCTTTCGAGTTGCATCAAGATTGCCATGCGCCTGACCCTAGGTGAACTGGTTCGACGCATTTTGCCCCCGCGCATACTTGCGTCGTGGTTCCTGGTCACCGTCGCAATGACGGTAACCGGGCCGTTCTCGACGTACCAGCAATTCGGCGCGCTAGGACGATTAGCCTATTGGGCGCTGGTCCTCGGTGTCGCGATTCTATTCTGCGCGCTGGCGTTCTATGGCGTCGCGCGCTGGTGTGCGGCCCATGCATTCTGGCTGCGCCTGCTGCTTGCCAGCGCGTTGTTCACCGCATTGTTCCTACCGGTCCAGTGGATCATCATGCTGGCCTTGCGCGGCCCGGTGATGGGGCTTGGACACATGGCCCTGGTCGTCGCCGCGGCGCCGCTGACCTTGGGGCTGGTGAAATACCTCTGGCTCGGCCCCGAGGTGTCCTGGCCGCACCAATCCCTGCCGCGGCCGCGGATCCTGGATCGGTTGTCTCCGGAAAATCGCGGCGCGCTGCTGCATCTTTCGGTCAACGACCACTATGTCGAGGTGCTGACCGATCGCGGCAAGAGCCAGATCCTGATGCGGTTCTCGGACGCGATGTGCGAACTTGACGGCGTCGAGGGCATGCAGGTGCACCGGTCGCATTGGGTGGCGCGGGACGCGGTGCAGGGCAGCCGCCGCCAGAACGGCAAGCTGTTCCTGCTGCTGATCGACGGATCGAAAGTGCCGGTCAGCCGGGGCTTCCAGCAGGCGGTGACCGAGCGCGGCTATCTCGACGCCAGCCGCCGGCCTAATGAATGATCTCGGAAGCCTCGACGAACATGTTTGACCAGGCGCGGTCGATCAGTTCGGGGCTCATCTGATAGGGGATGCCCTCGAATTCGCAGATCGCGATCATCTGATCGATCAGGAAGATCGGCTGGTAATTGGCGTATTCACCGTCGATCTCAGGATATTTCACCTTCAGCAGATGCACCAGAGAGGCCTCGTCCAGCGGCATCTTGCGTTTGCGGGCGACCATGGCGAAGATCTTCAGGAAATCCTCCTGCGTGGGGCCGTCGATCTTGATCTTGAAGAAGATCCGCCGCAGCGCCGCACGGTCAAAGATATCGTTCGGGTGGAAGTTGGTCGAGAAGATCACCAGCGTGTCGAAGGGCACTTCGAACTTCTCGCCCGATTGGAGGGCCAGGATGTCGCGATGTTCCTCGAGCGGCACGATCCAGCGGTTGATCAGCTTCTGCGGCGGCTCGGCCTGACGCCCGAGGTCGTCGACGATGAACACGCCACCGGCCGATTTAAGCTGCAGCGGCGCCTGATAGGTGCGCGCGGTGGGGTTGTAGGTCAGATCCAGCATATCAAGCGTAAGCTCGCCCCCGGTGATCACCGTGGGGCGTTCGCAATAGACATAGCGGTTGTCAAAGCGGTTCCCCGTGCGCCGCAACGAGGACGGATCTTCCACCGCCATCTCGGCCTTCGTGTGAATGACCGGGTCGTAGACGGTGATCACCTGGCCTGAATATTCCAGCGCCCGGGGGATATAGATCTTGTCCCCCAGCGCGTCGCGGATGCCGTTCGAGATCGAGCTTTTGCCGTTGCCCGGCGGGCCGTACATCAGGATCGACCGCCCCGAGGTAACCGCCGGCCCCAGATTGGCCAGCAGATCGGGCGGCAGGATCAGGTGCCCCATGGCCGAGGTCAGCTGCTCTCGTGAGATCTGGATATTGCGGATCGACTGGCGTTTGACCTGCTCTTCGTAATCGGACAGCGGGATCGGCAAGGCGCCGTAATATTCCGACTGGCTGAGCGCGTCGAGCGCCCGCGCCTTGCCAGCCTCGGCCAACTGATAGCCCATCTCGTTGCCGGAATTGGCATGCAGGGTGCCGGTGGCTTCGATCAGCTTCTGGGTGCGGGCCTCGTCGACCAGTTCCTGCGTCACCGGGACCGGCAGGCAGATCACCCTCGAGATTTCGCTGACGACCTCCAGGTTCATCCGGAACATGGTTTTCAGCAGGATGTCACGCATCATCACCATCGAAAGCCCGGTATCGGCCATCGAACGGGGTGGCGGCGGGGCCAGCACGGAACTTGCAGTCTTCGCGTCCATCGATATCATCCAACGAGTGTTGTCAGCCTCGGGCCGCGCGCAGCATCACCCCGGGAGCTTCAGGAAGGATTAAGCACCTACACCCCATAGCAGGTTGCAAGGGCAAGATAGAAGATCAACACCCCCGACAGCGCCAGACCCATGGGGAAATCGTGGCGCTGCCAGCTTAGCCAATCCGGGGTGGCCCTGCGAAACGCCGGGATCAGGCCCAGAAGCCGATGCGCGGCGAAGGCGGCCAACAGGATCGCCGCGGCCAGCGCCAAGACCAGCCGCAGATCGGCAACCGCGAAGAACGGGGCCATCGCGGCGGCAAATTTCGCGTCGCCCGCCCCGATTGCCCTGGCCAGGTTCAGAACGAACCCCACCACCAGCACCAGCGGCAGATGTGCCAGCTGCCACAGATAGGCATCGAAGGGCATCAGGAACGGGCCGAGCAGCACGAAGACCAGCACCAGCGCCAGCACGGCGAGGTTCGGGATCTTCATGAACTTCATGTCGCTCCAGGCGACCCAGACGCCGATTGGCAGGGCCGGGATCAGGAACCACAGGGCGGCATGGCTGGTCAGATGCAACATCGGCCTAGCCGTTTGGGTTGTTGTCGAGCGCGTCAAGCGCGCGCTGGGCATCGGGGAAGTAGCGCGGGTTGGTGTCGATCGCGTCCTTCAGAAGGCTCTTGCCGGTCGCGACATCGCCCTGTTTCACCGCGGACAGCGCCAGCGTGTACAGCAGCTTGGCGCGCTCGACCTGGGTCATCGGGATCACCGGAAGGTCGTATTTGCGCTGTGCGCCGCGCGCGAGCACCAGGTTGTTCTTGGCGGTGAACAGGTTCGGATCGTAGCTGAGCGCCTTGTAGAACAGCTTCTCGGCGCCGGCGTAATCGCCGCGCGTCAGCTTGGAAAAGCCCCAGTTGTTGTAGATCCCCGCGGGCTGCGTGGTCATGCCGGCGGCGGTGCTGTAGAAGCTGTCGGCCTTCTTCCACTGCTTGCGGCTGTCGGCCACCATCGCCTCTAGCCGGTAGCGGTCAAAGGTCTCATAGGTCGGGTTGATCGCGTTCAGGACCTGCGCGGCCTTCTTCCACTTGTTGGCGCGGATCAGCGCGTCGGCCTCGGCCACCCGGTCCTCATTGGTGGCACCGGGCATCGTGGCGATATGCGCCCAGACCACGGCGCCCTGCTCGGGCTCTTGCGCGCGCACCAGCGATTTCGCCAGACCGCGCAGCATCGACATGTCGTTCGGCTTGGTCGCCACGCCCTTCTGGAAATAGGTCACCGCTTCGCGCGGATCGGCCACGGTCAGCATGATCTCGTTGAGGCTTTGCTCGTCGCTGGCCTTGACGCTTTGCACGGCTTTCTGGACACGCGCGGTCTGATCCGCACAGGCAGATAGGGCAACCGCGCCCAGCAGGCACAGGCCCGGTAGGAAAATGTGGCGCATTTTGCGTCCTTTTACTGCTCTTGCCTCGGTGACCCGGCCGATTTTTGCGTGGGCAACAGCTGATATTTGCCGTGGCCCTGCCTGACCAGAGAATATTTGTTGTCTTTCCGGGGCGGATGATACGCGGATTTTTGCGATTTTGCGATAGCCAGCCGCAGATTTTCGCGAATCTCGTTCGACTTGCCCGAGTCCAGCGCAAAGGCGTTGCGAAATACCAGCCGCGCTTCGGGGTACTTGCCCTGCGCCATCAGCACGACCCCCAGATTGTTCAGCGCCGGGATGAAGCTCGGGTTCAGCTTCAGCGCCTGGCGCAGCACCTGCTCGGCCTGGTTCAACCGGCCAAGGCGGATGTTGGCCGCCCCCATCGCGGTAAGGATCTCGGGCGAAATCCCGTCTTCCGAGGCCGCGCGGTAATAGGCCCTCAGCGCCAGTTCGTATTGCCCCGCCGCCATCAGCCGGCGCCCCACCACCAGCCCGTCGACGGCCTTGTGCACCTGAGGCGTGCCGGGGGGCGGCTTGATGCCCTGATACAACGGCTGAAGACCGCCCTGATCCATCTGGCAGGCGGTCAACAGCAGGGTGGCCGAGAAAAGAAGAAGCGCGCGTCCGGGTGGGTATGGGGGCATGATGTCCTGGGTCGAGGCGTCAATTGGTCCCGAAACCGCCGCTTAGCGCCGTCACGATACCCAGGATCGAGGGTCCGATCAGGATCAGCATCAGCGGCGGAACCGTGAACAGCATTGTGCCCAGCGTCAGCTTGGTCGGCAACTTGTTTGCCTTCTCTTCCGCCCGCATCACCCGTTTGTCACGCATTTCTGCCGAGAACACCCGCAACGCCTCGGCAATCGAGGTGCCGAAAGTCGCGGACTGGATCATCACCGTGACGAAAGAGGACACATCCGGCACGCCGGCACGTTCGGACATGTCGCGCATCACCATCACCCGCTCCTTGCCGGCCTTGATCTCATGCGCGACCATCTCGAATTCCTCGGCCAGGGTGGGGTAGCCGGCGCCGATCTCCTTGGCGACCCGCACGATCGACTGGTCAAGCGACTGCCCCGCCTCGACGCAGACCAGCATCATGTCCAGCGCGTCGGGAAAGCCGTCGAGGATTTCCTGCTGGCGGGTCGCGATGCGGCGGGTGATCCAGTATTTGGGCAGCATGTAGCCCGCCGCGCCCGGAATGATCGTGTAGAGGATCTGCGCCTGGGTCGAGACCGCCCCCTGACGCGACAGATAGAGCGTATAGATCAGGCCGATCACCAGAAAGCCGATGCCCAGCACGAATTGCGCCGCATGAAAGGCGCGCACCGCATCGGGCGAACGGTAGCCCGCGCGCAGCATCTTCAGCCGCGCGGCGCTCATCTCATCCTCGTTTTGCGGTTCAAGGAAGTTGGCGAACTTGTCCAGCTTGTCGATCTTGCCGCTGTTGCGCAGCGTCTTGCCGCCCTCACCGTTCTTGCGGCGCGACGCCTGCGCCGCGCGCGTCGAGGCGTGCAGCTTGTCCAGCGGATCGGCCGGCTTCACCAGGATCGTCGGCAGCGTCAGCACCACCAGCAAGAGCCCCAGCCCGCCGATCGCGATCAACGGCCCCAGCGGGCCCATCTTGTCGACCAGCAACTGATTGATCGTGTTCAGAATTTCCATGGCAGCGCCCTCACACCTTGATGTTGACCATCATCTTCATGAAGATGACGTTCACGACCAGGAACACGCCGACCACAAGGCAGGCGGGGATGAAGTATTCGGTCTGCATCGCCTCATCGTAGTAATGTGGCTGCAGCACGTTGATCATGACAATCGCGCCGATCGGGAAAGCAGACAGGAACATGCCCGACCACTTCGCCTCGGCGGTGATGGCGCGGACCCGGCGAAACAGCTTGAAGCGCGCCCGGATCACCTTCGACAGGCCGTCCAGGATCTCGGCCAGATTGCCGCCCGATTGCTGCTGGATCGTCACCGCCACGGCCAGGAAGCGCAGATCCTGCATATCCATCCGCTCGGCCAGCTCCTTCAGCGAATCCGAGATGTCGCGGCCATAGGCGGCCTCATCCGAGATCATCCCCATCTCGGTGCCCAGCGGATCGGGCACCTCCTTGGCGACGATGCTGACCGCGGCGCTGAACGGATGGCCCACCCGCAGGCTGCGCACCATCAGTTCGACCGCATCGGGAAGTTGCTCTTCCAGCAGCGAGATGCGCTTCTTGGCCTTGTTCGAGACCCAAACATAGACGCCACCGAACCCCATCGCGACCGCGACGACCGCGCGGATCGGCGTCGCCGCCGAGGTGCCGATCGTCAGCCCGACATAGGCAAAACCCGACAGCGCCACCATCAGCATGATCAGTTGGCGCGGCGTGAAGGCGATATTGGCCTTTTGCGCCTTCTCGGCCAGCAGGGAATAGAGCGGGATGCCCTTGACGGACATATGCTGGCCCATCTCCTTGCGGAGCTGTTCCAGCACCTTTTCGCGGCTTTCGCCCTTCTCCATCAGCGCCAGACGCCGGTTGACCCGGTTGTTGAGGCTGATCGACTTTCCGAAGATCGTCAGATAGACGCCTTCGACCAGCAAAAGGACCGCGAAGAAGATCAGGCCGTAGATGATGGGAGCCGCAGAAATCTGCATGATAACCGGTCCTTATGCGATGGGTTCGTAGATTTCGGCGGGCAGGTCATAGCCCCATTGGCGGAAACGCTCGGCGTAGTAAGAGCGCACGCCCGTGGCGTTGAAACGGCCGAGGATCTTGCCGTTCGGCTCTAGCCCCAGACGTTCAAAGCGGAACACTTCCTGCATCGAGATGACGTCGCCCTCCATCCCGGTGATCTCGGTGATCGACACCATCCGGCGGCTGCCGTCCTGCAGGCGGCTGGCCTGGACGATCAGGTTGACGGCGCTGGCGATCTGGCTGCGCACCGCCTTCAGCGGCATCTCGATCCCGGCCATGGCGATCATGTTTTCCAGACGGCTGATCCCGTCGCGGGCAGAGTTGGCGTGGATCGTGGTCATCGAGCCGTCATGGCCGGTGTTCATGGCCTGCAGCATGTCGATCACTTCCTCGCCGCGGGTCTCGCCCACGATGATCCGGTCGGGGCGCATCCGCAGCGCGTTGCGCAGACAGTCGCGCTGGCTGACGGCACCCTTGCCCTCGACGTTGGCGGGGCGGCTTTCCATCCGGCCCACATGCGTCTGTTGCAATTGAAGTTCGGCGGTGTCCTCGATCGTCAGGATGCGCTCGGAATTGTCGATGAAGGAGGACAGCGCGTTCAGCGTGGTGGTCTTGCCCGAGCCTGTCCCGCCCGAGACGATCACATTCAGCCGGCAGGCGACGGCGGCCTGTAGATAGGCGGCCATTTCCTCGGTGAAGGCGCCGAACCTGACCAGATCGTCGACCCCCAGCTTCTCCTTCTTGAACTTGCGGATCGAAACCAGCGAGCCATCCACCGCGATCGGCGGAACCATCGCGTTGAAGCGCGACCCATCCGACAGGCGGGCGTCGACATAGGGGTTCGATTCGTCGACCCGGCGGCCCACGGCGGAAACGATCTTGTCGATGATCCGCAGCAGGTGACGTTCGTCCTTGAAGGTGATGTTGCTCAGTTCCAGCTTGCCGTCACGCTCGATGAAGATCTGCTGCGGACCGTTGACCAGAATGTCGTTGATCGTGTCGTCCTTCAGCAGCGGCTCCAGCGGGCCAAGGCCCATGACCTCGTCGTAAAGCTCCTGGTTGAGGGTCGAGCGGTCCTCTTTGTTGAGGACGATCGACATCTGCTCCAGCGCCTCGCCGGCGATCGCCGCGATCTCGGCACGCAGGCTCGCTTCGGGGGCGGTTTCCAGCGCCGACAGGTTGAGGTTCTCAAGCAGCCGCTTGTGCAGTTCGACCTTGATCTCGCCCAGCCGTTCCTTGCGCTTCTTTTCCTTGTCCTGGACAGCTGCCTGGGCAACTGGCTTGTGCTGCGCGGCCTGTTTCACCCGCGGAGCGATGACGGCTGCACGGGTGACGCTAGGCTTGGCGACCGGGGCCTTCAACGGTTCCGCGACCGGCGCCGTCGTGGCGCGCGGTCGACCATCTTCGGGTTTCTTGAAACGGGAGAACATCGCCATGCTTCAACCTCTTGCGATCAGAACGCGCGTCTTAGGAGCGCCCGGCTTCTGCGGATTTGTTATGCTCGTGCAGGGATTTCGCCAGCTTCTGGATTTCCCTGCGCAACGGGTTCTTCGCGGCGCTCTCGGCCAGCGGCAGGCCGTGGTCGTTGGCCTGCAGGATCTGTTTGCCGCCATCCGGCAGAAGCAGCTCGATATCGATGTCCAGGCTTTCGGCCAGCCGCTTGACCCGGGATTTCCCGGTCAGGTCGGTGAACTTCGGCGCCCGGTTCAGTGCGAAGCGCAGCTTCTCGAAAGGTAGCTCCTCGGCCTTCAGCGCGCGCAGCAGGCGCAGCGCGTTCTGCGCCGAGCGCATGTCCAATTCCATCATCGCGAAATAGACATGGGCGTGATGCAGGACCGTCTCGGTCCATTGCACGACCGTCTTGGGCATGTCGATCAGCACGAAATCGAAATTCGTCCGCGCCATCTGCAGCAGCCGGTCGATGTCATCCGAACCGACGATCTCCAGCGGCAGCATCTCGGACGGGGCGGTGAACACGCTGAGCTTGTCGTTATAGGTCAGCATCGCCTGAAGGAAGGCGTCGCTGTCGGTATGCGCGGTATCCGAGAGCACGTCGAAGATCAGATCGCGGCGCGGCAGGTCGAGATAGGTCGAGACCGAGCCGCTCTGGAAATCGAGATCCATGATGCAGACGCGCGGCGGGTTCTTCTTGTCGATCGTCGCCAGTTCCCAGGCGAGGTTGGTCACGAAGGTGGTCGCGCCGCTGCCGCCCGACAGGCCGTGCACCGGCAGCACCACGCCGTCGCGGTCGCCGCTTGCCTTGAAGCTGGGTGCTGCGGCCTGCGCGGTCGCGCCGTCATGGCCCTTGGGGCGCGGATGGACGGTGGCCGCCGAGGGCAGGCGCACCCGTTCGATGGCCTCGTGCAAGGCGCCTTCGGGCAGCGGATAGGGAACGAAATCATCCGCGCCGAGGCGCAGAAGCTGATGCAGGGCGATCGGGCTGACTTCCTCGGCGATGAGGATGACCTTGAGGTCCATCTCCTTCGCCTGTTTGATCAACGCACTGATCAGCGTCAGGTTTTGTTCGTCCTGATTGTCGACTGCAAGCGCGACGAATTCAAGCTTGGCAGCTTCGGGTTGGGCAAGGAAAAGACCAGCATCGGCAAAGCTCAGGTCACCCCAGGTCTCGCCGAGTTCGGTTTCCATATCCTCGATCAGCAGATCGAAGTTCTGAACATCACGCGAGATCGTGCATGCCACGATCGGGGCTGGTTCCGGCTGAAGCGCCGCCACATTCGTCATTGCCTCACGTCCTTCGGTTATCGAACTGCGAACCCGGCGCGCAGGAGTCTTCTTCTGCAGGGGCACCGTGATCCGCAGCTCGGGCAGCTTTGCGCTGCCACAACTGCTTCCTGACCCTGAAACTGGTCGACAATCTTGGCAACATTGGGGCTAAAAAGACGTTATTATTCGGTCTTTTCAGGCCAATGCCGGCCTCAGGGGCCGGCATTGTCTATCAAATGACGATAGTTGCACCAGAGTTCAGCGTCTAACCGCCTGTTCCGCCGGACGCCCCGCCCGACCCACCGCTGGAGGTGGTGGTCTGCAAATTGTCGCCGGGCACGGCGCTGTCGACATAACTGCGGAAGATCACCGCGGCATATTTGCCGTTCAGCACCAGCGGAGCGTTTTGCACGAAGCCCGAAACATGGGTGACCGCGCGACGGTTGGCGCGTTCCGGCGCCGGCGTATCAATCAGCGGCCGGGTCTCGCCATAGGAGATCACCGCCTGAAGTCGGCTGCGCGAAATTCCCTGGCTGACCAGATAGTTCACCACCACTTCGGCACGGCGCATCCCCAGCGCCTTGTTGTAGCGCTCGCCGCCGACCTTGTCGGTATAGCCGAAGACCTGGAAGCGCACTTCGGGGAACTCGCGGATCCAGCTTGCCTGGCGGCGCAGCACGGCCCTTGCCCCCTCATCCAGAGCGGCGCGGTTGAAGGCGAAGTTCACGGTGTTGGGCACCTGGGCCGCGAAGCGCTTGTCGAGGGCAACCGCATAGGGCCGCTGGCCCGACATCAGTTGGGTATTGTTCGCCGTCGCGTCGCCAAAGCTGTTTTGATCGAGTGCGCCGCCAATCGGCTGGCCGGAGCAGCCGGCCAGCGCCGCCAGCGCCGCAGCGGCCAGGATCCCACGAATCGGATGCATCATCGCCTTACTCCATCACATAGCCGTAGGAGCCCGAGAAGTCCTGCCGGGCGACTTCGCCGGCGGGGCCCTTCAGCTTCCGCGTCCGCGCGGTCTTGCCGTAAAGGAAGAAGTTCTTCTCGGACGGCGGGGCGACGCGGTCGGTGGGCAGGGACAGAGCCTGCCCCATGCTGGGGCTGACCAGATGCGGGGTGACGATGATCACCAACTCGCTTTGCTTGCGCTCATAGGCGGCCGAGCGGAACAGCGCGCCCAACACCGGAATATCGCCAAGCCAGGGCACCTGCCCGATCAGGTCGGTGAAGTCATCCTGCAGCAGGCCCGCGATGGCGAAGCTTTGGCCGTCGCGCAGCTCGACCGTGGTCGAGGTGTCGCGCCGCTTGAAGCCGCTGATCGTGATGCCGCCGTTGGTGAAGCTGACGCTGGGGTCGATGCCGCTGACGGCGGCGTTGATCTTCAGGTTGATGATGTTTTGATCCACCACCGTCGGGGTAAAGTTCAGCTCAACCCCGAAGGGTTTGTACTGGACCGAGACGTTGCCCTGCTTGTCCAGCACCGGGATCGGATATTCGCCGCCAGCCAGGAACTTGGCCTCCTGCCCCGACAGCGCGGTCAGGTTGGGTTCGGCCAGCGTGCGCACCATGCCCTTGCTTTCCAGCGCTTCCAGCAGCATCGCGAATTGCAGGCTGCCGGCGGAAAAGCCGATGGTCACGGCGCCCTGGCCGTTCGCCTTGGGCGCGAAGCTCTTGTTGGCGAAGACGCTGTTGAAGTTCGGCGTGCTCGTGACGGGGTTGTTCGACAGCATCGTGCCGGTCCCGCCCGAAATGCCGGGGCCGCTGATCGCCAGGCTCGACGACAGGTTTTTCGCGACCGAGCGCTGCATTTCGGCAAAGCGCACCTTCAGCATCACCTGCTGGGTGCCGCCCACCGTCATCAGGTTCGATACCCGCTTGGGCGCATAGCGTTCGGCCAGGTCAAGCGCGCGGTCCATCCGCGCGGTCGAGGACACCGTCCCCGACAGCACGATGCCGTCATTGGCGGTGCGCACGTCGATCTTCTCGCCCGGCAGGATCTGTTCCAGCCGTTCCTTGAATTCCGCGATGTCGGGGGTGACCCGCACTTCGACATTGGTGATCAGCTTGCCGTCGGCCCCCAGCAGGGTCAGCGTGGTGCGGCCGGGTGCCTTGCCCAGGACATAGATCGACTTGTCCGACAAGGTCGAAATGTCAGCGATGCCCGGATTGGCGATCGACAGCTCCGAAAAAGGCTGGTCGCTTTCGACCACGACGGCGCGGTTCATCGGCACGCTCAGCGGCCGGCTTGTCGCCCCGCGCATCACATGCAGGGTTTCTGCCGGCGCGACCTGCGCCTGCCCGATGGCGAAGACAGTCCCGATCAGAGCGGCCTGCCACAATGCTTTCAGTCTCATGTGATGCTGCCTCTCCGACACATGCCCGACACGGGGGCTTTTCACCCCTCATTTGTCCCACCATGCGGGAAACCGTGTTTTTTTGCAAGAATCAAACGTTTGACGGGCCAAGCGAATGTGGATAACCCGCAACATCCCGCAAGAACTGGCCCGCGACGAGAAGGGGCACCCAAGATCGGGTGCCCCATATCGCAACTCGTATCGTAACTGCGCCGTGAGCCTTTCCACGCGCCGTCCGCGCGGGTCAGTTGGTGCAGGGGATCGCCACTTCGACAACCGTGCTGCCATTGCGCTGCTTGACGGTGCAGACCTTTTTCTTCGCGACCGGCACCGGCGCGGGGGCGTTCTCGATACCCAGAAGGGCACTGCGGTCGACCTCGATCGAGCGCGATTTGCTGTCGTCCTTGGTGCCGACCAGCGACAGGGCCAGCCGCCCGGTTGCCTGGGCCTGGGCCAGAACCGCGACCTGCTCTTGCGTGGCCTCGACGGTCACGGTGCGGGCGATGATAGCACCCGGCCCCATGTCGCCGCCCGACTTCTGGTCGACCGCGATGATCTTGATCCCGGCCTCGATCAGGCGGGTCAGATCCCCCGAGCGGTCAGAGCTTTGCCCAGTCCAATAGACATCGACCCGGTCGCCGGGCCGCAAAAATCCCGACACGCCCGAGGCCACGTCGACCCCGATCGCGAAGGCGCGCATGCCCGATGTCAGACGCGAGGTGATCCCCGGATCCTGCCCCGGCAGGGTGATATTGCTATGCAGGAGCGGCTCGAACTTGCCAATCAGCCGCGAGACATAGCGCGGCTGCGCATCATCCGGATTGAACAGCGCCGTGCCGGGATCCTTGCCCTCGAGCGCGGTGAAGGCCTTCGGCGGCACGAAGCGCGCGGGCCACTGGATCGCCACCACGTCCTTCTTGGTCAGCGTGGTGCCGTAGTCCAGCTTTTCCTTGGCGACATAGACGGTCACCGTCGGCTCTGGCGGTTTGCGCGCCGCGCGTTCCTGAGCAAGCTCGACTTGCGTTCTGTTGATGTAGCCCTGTGCCATGTAGACGGCGAACCCGGCAAGCCCGAGGCCGACGATCAGGACCAATCCGAATACCATGCGCATTGAGTCACCTCTTCTCATGCGGGAAGGACGGATACTGCCGCCCTCCAAGAAATACGTCCGCCTAGGCTATGACGTGCAATTGCGGCGAAAACGTGGAAATTCTTCGCCTGTAGGGGGGAAATGTCGCCATTTTGGAAACGCAGGCCCTGCCGTGGGACAGCTTCGCGCGCCCCGACTGCCCCATCAGCCCCGTGCGCTGCCCCGAACCGCCCGCGGAAGTGAAGAAAGCCACGCCCGAGCAGGGCGTGGCTTCAGCATCACAAACGCGGCGTGGATCGGCCTTGCGCCGATCGCGAAGGCTGTGACGAGGATCAGTACTTGGTCGTGCCCTTGGCGCTGCCGGAAGTGGTGGCGGTGCCGACAGTCGTGTTCAGGTTCTTGGTCAGCGTGGTAGCCGACTTGGTAATGCCCCCGCCCACGGTGTTCATCACGACGATGCCCAGGCCGACGATGGCGGCGGTCAGCACGACCCAGTCAACGGTCACGGCGCCATCTTCGTCGTTGCGGAAAGTCTTGATCAGGTTGAAGAGTTTCATGTTTGGTCCCTCGATGAGTTGTCGCTACGATGCACCGCTTCGGGTGACGGGCCGTCCTCTGATTGGCCTTCCCGCTTCGGTATGACCCTATATGGCCCGTGAATCGTGACCACATTTGGGCGTGAGTCGTACTTTTTCGAGAGTGGTAATACTTTCGCGATTTAATTATTATCACATTGATATTATTGATATAATTAAATGTCTGCCTCTGTGCGTCATGTTTGTTTCGGTGCCATTTTGGCAGCGAATCGCAGGATTTCGCCCCGTGGAAACAGGCGCCCGGTAGTCTTTCGCACAAAATTCTGCGATCCTTTCCGCAAGAAGAAATCCGGCGCGATAACAGCTGTAACAACAGGCGCCATTGGATCAGATCGGGCAGAACGGGGCAAAACTGGATGAGGGCACGCGGATTAGCGGCCGTGATGGTGACGCTGGGGCTGGTCCCCGGCGCCCCCCTTCTGGCAGCCCCCCTGACAATAACGGTTACGGGACCCGCCAAACCCGGGGCTGGCGTGCCCGGGGGATTTACCTTTCACATGGTAAAGCCGCCGACGCCGGGGACGACGCGCTTCATCAAGGTGCAGGTCGACCCGGCTGTGCAGAAGCGCTGGATCGAGGATGCCCCGGCGGTGACCGCACACCAAACTCCCGATCCGGCGGACAAGCCCGTGATCGGCGCGGATCAGCCGCAAACCGACGACCGCGCGCCGTGGGTGATGCCTGCCCCGGACGCCGGGCCGCGCAAAGCCACCTATGCCTGGTACTGGAAGGCCATCTCGCCGTCGCTGAACGATCGCGCGGGCCGGTTCCAGGCCGCACTGGCAGAGTTGTCGCTGGGGCCGGGGGGCACGCGGGTGCACGCCCCGCGCCTGCCGCAGATGCGCATGCTGAGCCAGACCTGGGGCACCGACATCCTGAAGGCCACCGTGGGAACCCAGGTATCGCCCGCCCTGGTGCTGGCGGTGATGAGCGTTGAATCGGCTGGCAAGCCGGATGCTCTCAGCCCCAAGGGCGCCCGCGGGCTGATGCAGCTGATCCCGGCGACGGCGGGCCGCTTCGGCGTCGACGCCAGCGATCCGGCGCAGAACATTCAGGGCGCCGTGGCCTATCTCGACTGGCTGATGACCACCTTCAAGGGCGATCCGCTGATGGTGCTGGCGGCCTACAACGCCGGCGAGAACGCGGTGAAATCCGCAGGCGGCGTGCCCGACTTTGCCGAAACCCGGGATTATGTGCCCAAGGTGCTGGCCGCGTGGCAGGTCGCCCAGCACCTGTGCGTGACCGCGCCGCAAACCATACGCGACGGCTGCGTCTTCAAAGAGCCGCCGAACGCCTCGGATACGGCGAGTGTCGCCGCGCGCGACGGCTAGGCGCGGCGGCGCTCAGGTGCCGGGCGCCCCCTGCCCCATATCTTCCAACGCAAAAGGGCCGGATCGCTCCGGCCCTTTCCAATAGGTTCCCGTCGCCTCAGGTGGTTTTCGGCTCCAGCGGAGTCGCGGGTTTCTTCGGCTTGGTCTTCGGGATCGACGCCACCGAGATCGAAGCCCCGCTAGTGCCGTCGTCCTCATCGGCGCCGGGATGCGGCGGCTCGCCGCGCATAACGCGCTTGATCTCTTCGCCGGTCAGCGTCTCATATTCCAGAAGACCTTCGGCCAGGCGCTCCCATTCGTTCTTCTTCTCGGTCAGGATCGACAAGGCGCGGTCATAACCCTCGCGGATCATGCGCTTCACCTCTTCCTCGATCAGCTCCTTGGTGTGGGCCGAGACCGAGAAGCCGCCGGTGTTGCCCTGATAGCCCTCATGCGCCTCGGCATAGTCGATGTCGCCCACCTTTTCCGACATCCCCCAGCGCAGCACCATCGCCCGCGCCAGCGCCGAGGCCTGCTGGATATCCCCGGCCGGGCCGTTCGACACCTCGTCGGCACCATATTTGAGGATCTCGGCCGCCTTGCCGGCCATCGTCATCGCCAGCTTCTGCTCGCATTCCGACTTGTGCCAGTTCAGGCGATCGATCTCGGGCAGGCTGACGACCATGCCCAGCGCGCCGCCGCGCGGGATGATCGTGGCCTTGTAGACCGGGTCGCATTTCGGCAGCGACATGCCGACCACGGCGTGACCGGCCTCGTGAAACGCGGTCTTTTCCTTCTGGTCGGCGGTCAGCACCATGGAACGCCGCTCGGCGCCCATCATGACCTTGTCCTTGGCGTTCTCGAAATCCTCCATCGTCACGAACCGCCGGCCCACGCGCGCGGCCATCAGCGCCGCCTCGTTCACCAGGTTCGCCAGATCGGCGCCGGAAAAGCCCGGCGTGCCGCGCGCGATGATGCGCATGTCGGCGTCGGGGCCCAGCGGCACCTTGCGGGCATGGACGGTCAGGATCTTCTCGCGGCCCTTGATGTCGGGATGCGGCACCGTCACCTGACGGTCGAAACGGCCCGGACGCAGCAGCGCCGGGTCCAGCACGTCGCGGCGGTTGGTGGCGGCAAGGATGATGACACCCTCGTTGGCCTCGAACCCGTCCATCTCGACCAGCAGCTGGTTCAGCGTCTGCTCACGCTCGTCATTGCCGCCGCCGTAGCCGGCGCCGCGGTGGCGGCCGACGGCGTCGATCTCATCGATGAAGACGATGCAGGGGGCGTTCTTCTTGGCCTGCTCGAACATGTCGCGCACGCGGCTGGCGCCGACGCCGACGAACATCTCGACGAAGTCGGAGCCGGAGATCGTGAAGAACGGCACGCCGGCCTCTCCCGCGATGGCGCGAGCCAGCAGCGTCTTGCCGGTGCCCGGCGGGCCGACCAGCAGCGCGCCCTTGGGGATCTTGCCGCCGAGGCGGCTGAACTTCTGCGGGTTGCGCAGGAATTCGACGATCTCCTCCAGCTCTTCCTTGGCCTCGTCGATGCCGGCCACGTCGTCAAAGGTGACGCGGCCCTGTTTCTCGGTCAGCAGCTTGGCACGCGACTTGCCGAACCCCATGGCGCCGCCTTTGCCGCCCCCCTGCATCCGGTTCATGAAGAAGATCCAGATGCCGATCAGGATGATGAACGGCAGATAGAGCGACAGCATCGACAGGAAGCCCGACTGCTGCTGCGGGGTCACCTCGACGGCGACGTTCTTGGCCAGCAGCTTGTCGGCCACATCCGCGCCCTGCGGCCGGATCGTGTAGTAGCTGTGGCTGTCCTTGCCGGTGATATAAACCTTCTCGCCATCAATGCGCGCCGAGGTCACGTTGCCGCTATCGACCCGGTGGATGAAGTCGGAATAGCTGATCTGACGCGATGCAGCCGACGTCTGGCCATTGCTGAACAGGTTGAATAGCGCAAGAATCAGGACGAACAAGACGACCCAGAATGCGATATTTCGCGCGTTATTGCCCACGGAGGACCTCCTCTAGGGCAGGAGCGCACACATAGGGTGCCGGCCCCCGCCGGAAACTTTCCCCCATAAGATAGAGATTAGCTACCGGGGTTCAATGCGATAAAAGCGCCGCGACGAACTCTTGCGCGCCGTTTTCCGGAGAAAGGCGCCAGCCCTCGGGCGATATGGCCCCCGGATGGGCCAGGGGCGCGGCCACCAGCGCGGCGCCCCGCCACAGCGCGGGGGCTGCGATCAGGCTGTCGCGCGGCAGATCGGCGGCGCGCCAGCCGGGGCACAGCGACAGCCCCTCGGCCCCCAGGGCGCGCAGTGTCAGCCCCTTGGAATCCGGCCCCGAAAGGCGCCAGCGCCCATCCCAGAGCGCCGTGGCCCCGGTTTCCAGCCCCGCGACGGCGCGGTATTCGCGGGTAATGCGCAGCGTCCGGGCCCGCGGCAGGATCAGGCAGCCCGCCAGCGTCCGCCGCCGTCCGGCCAGCGCCGCGTCAAGCGCGGCCTGCAGCGCGGCCAGGCGCGGGCGGTATTCCGCCGAGCTGACGAAACCCAGCGCCTGTGCCGCCAGCCGCTGCCGGGTCTCTTGCGGGGCGGCCTCAAAAGCGGGGCGGTTGATCACCACGTCGCCGGCCTCGAAGCTCACGCAATCTTGAGCCAGCGCCCGGGCCGCCTGCGCCAGCGCCGCGCGCGCCACCGCCATGCGCCCGGCGGTGGCGGCCAGGCCAACCGCATCGATGCCCAGCGGCGCCAGAACGGCCAGCGCGCGGCGCGCCTTGACCCGGTCATAGGCGGGATCGTGGTTACTGGGATCCTCGGCCCAGACCACGCCCCGCGCGCGCAGCACATCGCGCAGCGCCTCGCGCCGCACCTCCAGCAGCGGGCGCAGCCAAAGCATCCCGCCCGCTTCGCGCCGCGCCGCCATCCCCGACAGCCCATCGACGCCCGAGCCCCGCGCCAGCCGCATCAGCAAGGTCTCGGCCTGATCGTCGAGCGTATGGCCCAGCACCACCGCCGCCGCCCCCTGCCCCCGCGCCCAATCGCCCAGCAGCCCGTAGCGCGCCCGTCGCGCTGCATCCGAGAGGTTGCCGCGCCCCTGCCAGCCCCGCCAGCGCAGCACGTCGTGGAGCAGCCCCAGCCCGGCGCAAAGGCGGCCGACCATCGCGGCCTCGGCCGCCGCCTCCGGGCGCAGGCCGTGATCGACGGTGGCGACGCTCAGCCCGACGCCGCGCGGTGCGGCCCAATCGTGCAAAAGATGCAAAAGGGCGAGGGAATCCCCCCCGCCCGAAACCGCCACGCCCAGCCTTGCGGGCGGGTCGGCGAAGACCCTGGCCAGCGCGGCCGACAACGCGTCGGCCGGCGACAGGGCCGATACAAGAGCCGGCGGCCTACTTGCAGCCAAGGCTTTGACGCGCGGCCTTGGCATCCTGCACGGCCGAGGAAGCCGGGTAGCGCACCTTGACCTGGCTCAGCGTCACGCAGGCGTCCTCTACCTGGCCCAGCTTGCCCAGCGAGATCCCCAGCTGGGTCAGCGCATCGGGGGCGCGCGGCCCATCGGGCGCGCCCGAGAAGCTGTTCAGATAGGACCGCGCCGCATTCGCGGTCTGCCCCATCGCCGCCAGCGCCTGGCCACGATAGAAATGCGCCTGACCGGTCAGGGGGCCGGCGGTATAGGTCTGGGTGAAGGTGCGAAACAGATTGGCCGCATCCTGATACTTCTTGGCGGTAAGCGCGGCCTCGGCGCGATCGAAATCGGCCTGTTCGCCCACCGCCAGATCCGGCGCGACCGACACTGTCGCCATCTCGTTCGGGGCGGTCCCGTTGGCGCCGCCAGCCGTAGCGCCGCCCGCAGCCTGACCCTGACCCTGGCCCTGACCGGCCCCACCGACGCCGGTGGGAATCGCCACTCCCAGCAACGGGGTCTTCTTCAGCTTGCCGATATCGCAGCCCTTTTCCAGCTCGCATAGCCGGAAGTTCAGGTCTCCGATTCGACGTGTGCCATCCTGGACCACGGTGCCGACGCGGTGCTGCAGTTCTTCGGTCTGGTTGGTCAACTGCTGCAGCTGGGCGGTGATCGCGTCCAGCCGCTCTTGCACGCTGCCGCTCATCTGCGGCGCGCCCGAGGTGCCGCCCGTCCCCGGCGTCAGCTCTTTCTGTAGGCCGTGGATCTGGGCGTAAAGGCCGTCCAGCTCGTTGCGGATGTCGGCAAGGGTCTTGGTCCGCTCCGGCCCCGTCGTGGTGGCCGAAGCGCCGACAGCTTGCGCCGGGGACGGGGACGGCAGCGCCGCCCCCAATCCAAGGGTCAGCACGGCGGCCAGCAGGGCTTGCGGGGGCTTAAGCCGGGGTCCGGTCATCGCATCACGCCCCTCAGCTGTTGCCCGGCTGGGTCAGCACCGTCACCGCGCGGCGGTTCTCGGCATAGCATTGCGGCGCCGAGCACAGCGCGATCGGGCGTTCCTTGCCATAGCTGATGGTGCGCATCCGGGTGGCCGAAATGCCATGAGCGGCCAGGAATTCCTTCACCGCGCTGGCGCGGCGGGCGCCGAGGGCAAGGTTGTATTCGCGGGTGCCGCGCTCATCGGCATGGCCTTCGATGATGATGCCATAGTCGGAATTGCGCGCCAGCCAGGTCGCCTGAGTGGCCAGGATCTGCTGCGCCTCGGGGGCCAGCGTCGACTGGTCCTCGGCGAAATGCACGGTGTCGCCGACGGTCTGGTTGAAATAGGCGATCGACTTCGGATCGTTCGGATCGCCCAGCGGCGAGCTGCTGATCCCGGTGGCGGCGTTCGCCCCGGCCCCGGCCCCTGCGGTGCCATTGGCATAGCGGTCGGGGTTGTTACAGGCCGCCACGCCGAGCACGGCGATCAGCATCAGGGCCTTTGTCAGATGGCGCGTCATTTGTGGGGTGTCCCTCTGTCTGTTCGTGCCTCAATGGCACAGTGATACCAAATCCGCCGGGCCTTGGGAACGCGCCCCGGCAAGCGCGGTGACGGGCGTCACGGCAAGAGCGGCCCCCAGGATGGATCGGACGCGTCGCCCGGGGTCGGCACCTTGCGCAGATTGCGCCCCGAAACATCCACCGTGTAAAGCGACGGCGCGCCATTCACCCCCGAGGTTTCGCGCATGAACATCAACACCCGCCCATTCGGCGCCCAGGTCGGCCCCTCGTCAAGAAACGAGGCCGTCAGCAGCCGCTCGTCCGAGCCATCGGTGCGCATCACCCCGATGTGGAAGCGCCCTTCATATTGCTTGGTGAAGGCGATCAGATCGCCGCGCGGCGACCAGACCGGCGTGGAATAGCGCCCGGCGCCAAAGCTGATCCGGGTGACCGCGCCGCCGCTGGCGGACATGATATAGATCTGCTGACTGCCCGAGCGGTCGCTTTCAAACACGATCTGCTTGCCGTCGGGCGAGAACGACGGCCCGGTGTCGATCGAGGGCGAGTTGGTCAGCTGGGTGCGCTGCCCGGTGGCCAGATTCAGCAAATAGAGGTCGGTATTGCCGCCGCGCTCCAGCGAGAACACCACCGTGTTGCCATCGGGCGAGAACCGCGGCGCGAAGGTCATCGTGCCCTGCTGGTCATCAAGGATCCGGGCCTGCCGCGTCGCCAGATCCATCACATAGATCCGCGGCTCACCGGTCTTGTAGGAGGTGTAGAGGATCCGCTTGCCATCGGGCGAGAAGCGCGGCGCCAGCACCAGCGTCTTGCCGCTGGTCAGGTATTGGACGTTGGCGCCGTCGTAATCCATGATCGCCAACCGCTTCTGGCGGGCGTTCTTGGGCCCGGACTCGGAGACAAAGACCACCCGGCTGTCGAAATAGCCGCCCTCGCCGGTGATCCGGCTATAGACCGCGTCGGCCACCTTGTGCGCCATCCGCCGCCAGGTGTCGGCCGAACCCGCGAATTGCAGCCCCTGCCCCAGAGGCTGGCCCGAGAACACGTCGAACAGGCGGAACTTCACCAGGATCTGGCTGCCCTGGATGCTGACCGCGCCGGTAATCAGCGCCTGGGCGTTGATCGCCTTCCAGTCGCCATACTGGACCGGCGCATCGAAGCTGGTGATGCGGCTGATATAGGCGCTTTGCGGGATCTCGCGAAACAGCCCGGTGCCGGACAGATCCGCGCTGATCACCTGATCGATCTGCTGCACATATTGCTGGGCGCCGGCATTTTCGGCGACGAAGGCCGGCAATGCAAAGGGGATCGGCTCGATCACACCCTGGTTGATCTCTATCTTCAGCGGTCCGCGCGACTGTGCCCAGGCGGGAAGCATTGCAAGCCCCAGAAGGGCGATGGCGATGGCGAGCGGTCGGAACAGGCGCATGTTGACCTCATCTTCTTCGGGGGACGGGGCAAGGCCGGCGCATCAGCGAGACCTCATCTGAGCGGGGTTGAAGGTGACCTCGACAGTCTTCCATTGGGCATATTTCGCGGTCGGCAGCTTATACCCGTCGGCACCGCAGACCAGCACCGCGCGCCGTGCGGCATCATAGGCGGCACGCTGCGCGTCCGCAGTGCCCTTGGTGGTCGAGATCTGATGCACGGAGCCCGACACCACGGTGCCGTCGGGATTGAGCGAGAAGCCCAGCGTCACGGTGATATCCGCCGCGGCCGATCCCACATCGACATACCAGCATTTCTGAACCGCAAGCGTCAGCCCCTCTTTCTCCGCCGAGGTCAACGGCGGACCCTCGTCCGCGGTTCCATTGCCCAGCTTGCCCTTGGTCTTGCCCTGGCCATCGGCCACGGCGCTGGCCAGCGCGGCGGCGACCGCGTCGTTGACGGCACTTTCCTGGGTCTTGGCGGGCTTCTCGGGCTTCGGCTTCTCGGGCTTGGGTGTCTCGGGCTTCGGGGTCTCAGGCTTCGGGGTCTCGGGCTTGGCCGGCGGCACCGGCACGGCCGAGGCCATCTGCTGCGGGCGCCGCATCGGGCGCGGGCTGGCGGCGGGCGCCAGGCTTAGGGGGGCCGCGTTCTCCTTGGCGGTGTTTTCTTCGGTCGCGATGCGGGTCGCGGCCTCTTTCGGGGCGGCGGCCTCCTTGGGCTTTTCCGGGGCCGGCGTCGTCTGCGCCTCGTTGGGCTGCACGGCCTCTTGCTTCTTGGGCGCGGCCTTGGCCTCGGATTTCGGCGCCGGCGTGGGCGCCACGCGGTCGATCTTGCGGGTCTGGGGCTTCTCGCTCAGCTTCGGCGCCGGCGGCGACGGCGGCGGCGCGGGGGCGACGTCGGGCTGCGGGCGGGCATCCTGCGCCTCGGGTTTGGGCTGGGGCTTTGGCGCCATCTCCGGCGGCGGGGCCGCCGGGGGCGTGGGTTCGGGCATGGGTTCGGGCCTTGGCGCGGGCGAGGTCGCGGGCGCCATCGGCTTGGGCGGCGCGACCTTGGTCTGCGGCGCTTTCGGCGGCGCCGAGGCGGCAGCGTCGAGCGCCTGCAGCTGCTCGGGGCTGATCAGCGACACGTTGGCCACGCTGACCGCCGGGTTCGGATGCGATTGCCAGAACCAGCCGCCGAGCAGCACCCAGAGGATCAGGCCAACATGCCCGACACCGGAAATGATGTAGCCCCTGTTTTCCATGCCAGCCGGCCTAGTTGCCGTTTCCGCCGCCAGAATTCGGTCCGCCGCCGAAGCTGGGGCCGTTGGAATCCGTCACCAGGCCGATGTCGTGGAAGCCCGCGGCATTGAGCGCCCCCATCACCTGGGCGACCTTGTCATAGGTGACCTTGCCGTCCGCGCGCAGATACAGCTTGTCATCCTTGCGCTCGGCCGCGATCGCCTTGAGCTTGGGGATCAGCTGGCCGTCTTGCACGATGGTCTTCTGGATCGCGATCTTGCCGTCCGCAGTCAGGGTCACCGTCAGCGGCGCCTGTTTCTCGGTCGGCAGCGTGGTGGCGGCCGTCTTGGGCAGCTTCACCGGCACGCCCACCGTCAACAGCGGCGCCGCGACCATGAAGATCACCAGCAGCACCAGCATCACGTCGACCATCGGGGTGACGTTGATCTCGGACATGGCATGCGAACGCCCGGTGCGCCGCCGGCGCCCACCCCGCCCCGTTCCGCCCCCGCGATTTGCGACTCCTACGGACATCTTATGCCCCGTCCAGCTGGCGCGAGAGGATCGTGGCGAATTCGTCGGCGAAGGCCTCGTAGCCGCCGATGATGCGGTCGCTGTCGGCGGAAAGCTTGTTGTAGAAGACCACCGCCGGGATTGCCGCCACCAGGCCCAGCGCGGTGGCGACCAGCGCCTCGGCGATGCCCGGCGCGACCACGGCGAGGTTGGTGTTCTGGCTCATCGCGATCTGCTCGAAGGCATGTTTGATCCCCCAGACCGTGCCGAACAGCCCGACGAAGGGCGAGGTCGAGCCGACCGTGGCCAGGAATGACAGCCCGCGGTTCAGCACCTCGGCTTCCTTCGAGATCGCCACGTCCATCGACCGGTCGATCCGTGCCTGGGCGCCGGCGATCAGCTTGCCGTCCTTGCGGTGGCTGCGGCGCCATTCCAGCATGCCGACAGAGAAGATCCGCTCTGACGCGCCCTCGGGCTCGGGGCCGATCTGCTCGTAAAGCTCATCCAGCGGCTCGCCCGACCAGAAGGCCTCGTCGAAGCCCGACGAATGTGCCCGGGCGCGGCGGAAATTCAGATGTTTCTGAATGATGATCGCCCAGGACCAGAACGAGGCGACGATCAGCAAGATCAACACCAGTTTGACTGTGATGGTGGCCCGCGTGAACAGCGCCAGCATCGAAAAATCGACCGCGTGTACCGCAGCGAGGGAGTGGGTATCCATGTGCCTGCTCGTGTCCTTTACCGACCGTTCTTGCCGACGGCCCGATTACATCGCGATTCTACTCGGTTTCGAGGCGATTTGCCAACACATGGCCGTCAACGGCGGGAAGTTTCCACTGTGACGCTCAGAACCCGGCGAATATCCGCCGGAATGCGCACTGGCGCACCCATTTCCGAAAGACAGACCAGCGTGACCGCCGCCGTGAACAGCCGATCGGTGCCGCGCAGCGCCTCCTGACGCAGGACGATGCGCGCGCCGCTCAGCGCCTGCAGGGTGGTTTCTACCTCCAGCAGATCATCGAAGCGCGCGGGCGACAGGTAATCGGCCTCGACCCGGCGCACGGCGAAAACGATGCCGTGATCGGCCTTCAGCGCGGCCTGATCAACGCCCAGCCCGCGCACCCATTCGCTGCGCGCGCGCTCGATGAACTTCAGGTAATTGGCGTAATAGACGATGCCGGCAAGGTCGGTGTCCTCGTAATAGACCCGCAGACCGAAGCGGTGGCTCACCGCCCCGCCTCCTCCTGGCCCGCCTCCTCCTGGCCCGCCTCCTCCTGGCCCGCCTCCTCCAGCCCGGCACCCTCGTCGAGGCCGAACATCACGTTGAGGTTCTGCACCGCCGCCCCCGATGACCCCTTGCCGAGGTTGTCGAGCACCGCGATCGCCGCGGCGCCGCCGGTCGCGGAATTGCCATGCACCGACAGCTCCATCCGGTTGGTGCCGTTCAGGCGCTGCGGCATCACCCGCGGCGCGTGCACCTCGGCCGGCACGATTTGGACGAAACGCTCGCCTGCATAGGCCTCGGCCAGCGCCTCTTTGGCCCGCGCGATCCCGTCGGCATCCAGATGCAGATGCACCGCCACCGCCATGCCCTGCGCATATTGGCCGACCGAGGGCACGAAGACCGGCACGGCCGCCAGCCCGCCATGCAGGGTGATCTCGGGCAGGTGCTTTTGCCCTTGCCCCGCGCCGTAAAGGAATGCCCCCTGTACCGCGCCGCTCTCGTATTCGGCGATCATCGCCTTGCCGCCGCCGGTATAGCCCGACACGCCCGAGATCGCGGGCGGGGCCTTCGGATCGATCAGCCCGGCGGCCACCAGCGGCCGGATCAGCGCGATGGCGCAGGTCGCCCAACAGCCCGGGTTCGAGACATAGCGCGCCGCGGCGATCTTCGCGCGCTGGTCCTTCGTCATCTCGGGGAAGCCATAGGCCCAATCGGGATGCACCCGATGCGCGGTCGAGGCGTCGATGATCCGCGTCTTCAGATCCTTCGCCTGGGCGACGATCTCGCGCGCGGCATCGTCGGGCAGGCACAGGATCGCGGCATCGGCCTCGGCATAGGCTTCCAGCCGCGCGGCCGGGTCCTTGCGCCGGGCGGGATCGACGCTGACCAGCGCGATGTCATCACGCGTGGCCAGACGCTCGCGGATCTGAAGCCCCGTCGTCCCTGCCTCGCCGTCGATGAACACCTTGACCGGCATCGTCCCATTCCTTTCCTTGCCCTAGAATCGAGGCAGACCTTACCCGTTCGCAAGCCGCGCCGCCAGACGCAGCGCATGGCTGGCATCGCGCCCGACCGTGGGCATCGCCGGATCATAGGCTGCGCGGATCAGCCCGGCGATCTCGGGGCGCAGGATGACGGTCGCCCCGGCCCCCTCGCCGGCCCGCGCCAGCGGCGAGCGGCTGGCAAAGGCCTGTTCGGACCACAGCAGGATCACCTGCGCGGCCTGGGCCAGCGCCAGTTCCTGCACCGGAAGGGCGGAAAGTGCGCCATCCATGCGCAGGAAGACAAAGGTCGCGCGGATCGCGCCCTCCGCGTCGAAGCGAAAGGCGCGGTATTGGGTCGCGCCCTGTGCCTGCAGCCGCGCGACCAGCGCGCCCAGATCGGGGATCAGCCGGTCGAGATTGGGCACCTCCACAAGTTCCGCCCAGTCGCGGAAGAAGAAGAACATCAGGTTGGCGCCAAGCTCGGGGTCGGTCTCGGCCATCTTGTGACCGGCCAGCGCCACCACCGCCTCGATCGCGCCCTTGACGGTGGCGAGCGTGGTATCCTCGACCCCGAAGACCACCGGCACGATCGGGCGGCCCCAGCGGGCGCAGAGGTACTGGCCGTCGGCACGGGTGAACAGCGGGGTGATGTCTTCGGGGGTCATCGGGGCCTCCGGGTCGGGCGTGGGAGTGGGCGGGGGCGTAGGCGTGGGATTACGGGCGCCGCCTGCGTAATTCGGGAACACTGAAACGGCAAGGTCAGCCCTCGAACAGCTCGCCCTGGCCCGGGGCCTTGGGCGCCTCGAGGCCGAGGTGGCGCCAGGAGCGCTGGGTCAGCATCCGCCCGCGCGGGGTGCGCGCAAGAAGGCCCTGCTGCAGCAGGAAGGGCTCAATCACCTCCTCGATCGCGTCGCGGCTTTCCGAGAGCGCGGCGGACAGGGTTTCCACCCCCACCGGCCCGCCGCCGTAATGTTCGGCCATCAGGCCCAGATAGCGGCGGTCGGCACTGTCGAGGCCCAGATGGTCGACGCCAAGGCGGGTCAGCGCGGAATCGGCGATCTCGCGGGTCAGGGTGCCGTCGCCCTCGACCAGCGCGAAATCGACGACGCGGCGCAGCAGCCGTCCGGCGATGCGCGGGGTGCCGCGGGCGCGGCGGGCGATCTCGGCGCAGCCTTCGGCGGCGGCGGGTATGCCCAACAGGCGCGCGCCGCGGGTGACGATTTCATGGAGTTCGGCCTCGGAGTAGAATTCCAACCGGGTGGGAATGCCGAAGCGGTCGCGCAGCGGTGTGGTCAGCAGACCCAGCCGGGTGGTGGCACCGACCAATGTGAAGGGCTGCAGGTCGATCCTGACGGTGCGCGCCGCCGGCCCCTCGCCGATCACCAGATCGAGGGCGAAATCCTCCAACGCCGGGTAGAGCACTTCCTCGACCACCGGGTTCAGGCGGTGGATCTCGTCGATGAAAAGAACATCGCGGGGTTCGAGATTGGTCAGGATCGCGGCCAGATCACCCGCCTTGGCCAGAACCGGGCCCGAGGTCATGCGAAACCCCACCCCCAGCTCGCGCGCGATGATCTGCGCCAGCGTGGTCTTGCCCAGCCCCGGGGGGCCGTGAAACAGCGTGTGGTCCATCGCCTCGCCACGCATCCGGGCGCTTTCGATGAAGACCCGCAGATTGGCGCGCGCCTCGGCCTGGCCGATGAATTCCTCAAGCTGCTGCGGGCGCAGCGCCCGGTCGGAATCCTCGGGCAGACGGTCCGGGCGAAGGGTCGGGTCAGAGGTCATGGGCGGCCTGATCTGGGTCGCCCGACCTTCGCCGGTTTGCCGCGCCGGTTCAAGCCCTGTCCTCTATTTGTTCTTCTCCTTGGCGAAACTAGTCTCGGGGGTCGCCATGGTCGCGCCATTGGCCCGAGAGACAATGGCGACGGGGGGCCGACAGCCCCCCTGCCTCAGCCCCAGGGTCCGCGCGGCACGCTCCGCTGGGGCTGGGCGCGCGGCGCCTCGGTCTGGCCCATCTGCGCCGCCTGCTCGCGCAGCGCGGCGACCCGGTTCTCGGTCGCAGGGTGGGTCGAGAACAGCCGGTCCTGCGGCAGCGCATGCAGCGGGTTGATGATGAACATATGCGCCGTCGCCGGGTGGCGTTCGGCCGCCTCGTTGACGCTGGCGCCCGCCAGTGCCTCGATCCGTTTCAGCGCCGAGGCCAGCCACAGCGGGTTGCCGCAGATCGCGCCGCCCTCGCGGTCGGCCTCGTATTCGCGCGCGCGTGAGATCGCCATCTGCACCAGACCCGCCGCCAGCGGCGCCAGGATCATCATCGCGAGCGACCCCAGAAACCCCACGTTGTTGCGGCCGGTACGGAACCAGAAGGCGAAGTTCGCCAGCATCGAGATAGCGCCCGCGAAGGTGGCGGTGACGGTCATCGTCAGCGTGTCGCGGTGCTTGATATGGGCCAGCTCATGCGCGAGGACACCGGCCAGTTCCTCTCGGCTAAGGCTGTGCAGCAGGCCGCTGGAGGCCGCGACGGCGGCATGGTCGGGCGAGCGGCCGGTGGCGAAGGCGTTGGGCTGGGCGGTCTCGATCATGTAGACGCGCGGCATCGGCAATCCGGCCTTGCGCGACAGCTCCTGCACCAGTCCGTAAAGCTCAGGCGCGCTGCGCGAATTCACCTCCCGCGCGTTGTGCATGCGCAGGACCATCTGGTCGGAATTCCACCAGGTGAAGACGTTCATCGCCGCCGCGACCGCCAGCGCGATCAGCGCGCCCGTGGTGCCGCCGATCAGGGCGCCAAGGCCCATGAACAGCGCCGTCAGCGCCGCCATCAGGATAAAGGTCTTCAGGGTCGCCATCTTGTCCTCTCACCGTTGCCAGGGAGATATGGCGATTGCGCCGCGCGCACTCAAGAGGCCCGGGCTGGCGCGGAAATGAAAACGGCGGGGCCCTGCCCCGCCGTCTCCCGATGGTCCGTGGACCGGATCAGTAGTGATAGGCCACTTCGCCGTGCGAGGTGATGTCGAGACCCTCGCGCTCGCTGTCGGCATCGACGCGCATGCCGAACACCGCATCGGCGATCTTGTAGAGGATGAACGAGCCGACGCCCGACCAGATCAGCGTGGTCACCACGGCCTCGACCTGAACCATGAACTGGCCGCCCATCGTCTGGCCTTCGGCATAGCCCACACCGCCCAGCGAGGCGGCGGCGAAGATGCCGGTGAACAGCGCGCCGACGATCCCGCCTACGCAGTGGACGCCGAAGACATCGAGGCTGTCATCATAGCCGAACTTCGACTTCACCGTGGTGACGAAGAAGAAGCAGATCGGCGACACCAGCAGCCCCAGGATCAGCCCGCCGATCGGGCCGACGAAGCCGCAGGCCGGGGTGATCGCGACCAGACCCGCAACCATGCCCGACGCCGCACCCAGCATCGAGGCCTTGCCACGCACCAGCGCCTCGGTCGCCGACCACGACAGCAGGGCCGCGCCGGTGGCGATGAAGGTGTTGATCATCGCCAGACCCGCGGTGCCGTTGGCCGCCAGCGCGGAACCGGCGTTGAAGCCGAACCAGCCGACCCACAGGATCGAAGCGCCGATCATCGTCATGGTCACCGAATGCGGCGCCATGTTTTCCTTGCCGTAGCCAATGCGCTTGCCGATCACCAGACAGCCGACGAAGCCCGCGATCCCGGCGTTGATATGCACCACAGTGCCGCCGGCGAAATCCATCGCGCCCTTCGCAAAGAACAGCCCGTCGCCGCCCCAGACCATATGGGCGATCGGGAAGTAGACGAAGGTGACCCAGAGGCCGACGAACAGCATCAGGCCCGACAGCTTCACCCGCTCGACGAACGCGCCGATGATCAGCGCGGGGGTGATCACCGCAAAGGTCATCTGGAACACGAAGAATACATATTCGGGGATCGTGCCCGACACCGAATTCATCGACACGCCGTGCAGGAAGGCCTTGCCCAGGCCGCCCCAATAGGGCGCCAGCGCGCCAGAGGTCTCGCCGAAGGCCATCGAATAGCCGTAGAGCGTCCACAACACCATCACCAGACCGGTGATCAGCGAGCACTGCATCAGCACGCTCAGCATGTTCTTGGTACGCACCATCCCGCCATAGAACAGCGCCAGCCCCGGCAGCGTCATGAACAGCACCAGCGCCGAGGAGGTCATCATCCAGGCGGTATCGCCGGCATCAAGCTTGGGCGCGTCGGCCGCAAAGGCAGGAAGGGCCATCAGCGCCGTCGTCAGCGCTGCAAGGCCCAGGGTTTTCTTCATGTTCGCCATGTCTGTCTCTCTTCCCTAGAACCGCCGCGTCAAAGCGCGTCTTCGTTGGTTTCGCCCGTCCGCACGCGCACCGCCGAGGCCACGTCGAGAACGAAAATCTTGCCGTCGCCGATCTTGTCGGTCTTGGCGGTTGTCTGGATGGTTTCGACCACCTGATCCGCCAGCCCGTCGGACACGACGATCTCCAGCTTGACCTTGGGGACGAAGTTCACCGCATATTCGGCGCCGCGGTAGATTTCCGTGTGGCCCGATTGCGATCCGAATCCCTTGATTTCCGTCACCATCATGCCGCGCACGCCGATGGCGGTCAGCGCCTCACGGACCTCCTCGAGCTTGAACGGCTTGATTGCAGCAATGATCAGTTTCACTGTCGTTTTCCCTTCCGGTTTTTGGCGGTTGGCAGCTTGCCAGAGGAAGCCCACGCCAAAAGAAGGCCGGTTTCACGGTTCCGGGACAAGCGGCGGAGCGCTCAGCGGCAGAGGGCAGACTGCAATTTTTGCACAATTTTTGCACAATTTTGGTGATTTGTTCTATTTTTGGGCGAAAATGAATCGCCTGCGGGTCTGGTCGAGTCTTCGCTTTCCGGTCATGCCGGGGTAAATTGCGGCCAAATGGGTCCCAAGACCCCAGAGCAGTGAACAGGATCAAGGCGCGGCCACATGGCAGTGCGATCAGGCAGGTCAGAACATGAGCGCAACTTCCAATCGCCCACCGCTGGTGGCTGAGCGGCGCCCCGCCGCGCAGAAACGCAGCCCCCAGACCGCATCCAAGCGCGGCGCCAAGACCACGGCCCGCCGTGGCGGTGGCGGTGGTGGCGGTGGTGGTGGCGGATCGAAGCCGCCGCGCCGGCAACCGCCCCGCCGGCCTTCGGGCGGCGGCCGTGGCGGCGGCGGCATCCTGATGGCGCCGGTGCGGCTGATCCGCTGGCTCGCGCGGATGGTCTGGGCCATCGGCTGGCGACTGGGCGTGGTGGTGGCGATCGTGATCGCGCTGGCCACCGCCTATTACGCGGTCAAGCTGCCGCCGGCGCAGAAGCTTCTGGACGGGCGCTCGCGCGGGTCGGTGACGATGCTGGACGACCAGGGCAACAAATACGCCTGGCGCGGCCTGACCTATGACCAGATCTCGGCCAAGAACGTCTCTCCCTATCTGCGCGACGCGGTGGTGGCGACCGAGGACAAGCGCTTCTGGCATGATTTCGGCATCTCGCCGCGCGGCATCGTCGGGGCGATGCTGATCAACCTCCGCTCTGGCCGCGGCCCGTTCGAGGGCCATGGCGGCTCTACCATCACCCAGCAGGTGGCCAAGCTTCTGTGCCTGGGCCAGCCCTTTGATGCGTCGAGATGGAAGAACGAGAAGGCCTATCAGGACGATTGCCGCCGCTCGACCCTGTGGCGCAAGATCCAGGAGGTGCCCTATTCCTTCGCGCTGGAGTCGAAATACACCAAGGATCAGGTCCTGACGATCTACCTCAACCGCGCCTATCTGGGCGCCGGCGCCAGCGGGTTCGAGGCCGCCTCGCAGCGCTATTTCGGGATTTCCGCGAAGCAGCTCGACCCCGCCCAGGCGGCGATGCTGGCCGGCCTGCTGCGGGCGCCCTCCTATTACGCACCGACCAACAACCTCAAGCGGGCGCAGGAGCGCGCCGATGTGGTACTCGACCTGATGACGCAGCAGGGCTATCTGACACTGGCGCAGGAAGCCTATGCCAAGGCCCATCCCGCGACCTTGTCGACCGCGGCCGAAAGCAGCGCGGGCGGCTATTTCGCCGATTGGGTGATGGACAGCCTGCCCAGTTTCCTGTCGTCGCAGACCACCGAGGATGTGACCGTCAAGACCACGATGGACCCGCAGATCCAGAAGGCGGCCGAATCCGCCGTTCAGGACATCCTAAACAAGAATCTGAAGAAGGATTCCAAGGTTCAGGTCGCGGTGGTGGTGATGTCCCCCGACGGCGCGGTGCGCGCCATGGTCGGCGGCCGCGCGATCGAACCGCCCGGCGGCTTCAACCGCGCGGTTCAGGCCGAACGGCAGACCGGATCGGCCTTCAAGCCCTTCGTCTATGCCGTGGCGATGGATGAGGGCTATTCGCCCTCGGATTACGTCGAGGACACGCCGCTGACGGTGCATCGCCCGGGTTCGAAACCCTGGTCGCCGAAGAACTACGAGCGCAACTACGAGGGCCTGGTGACGCTGACCACCGCGCTGAAGAAATCGCTGAACGTGCCGGCGGTGCGGGTGGCGATCGCGGTCGGGCTGGACAAGGTGCGCGAGGTCGCGAAGGAGCTGGGTCTGACCACGCAACTCGCCCAGGGGCCCGCGGTCGCGCTGGGGGCGTCGAACGCGACGCTTCTGGACATGACCGGCGCCTATGCCGGGATCCTGAACCTCGGCCGCGCGGTGAAACCCTACGGTATGGAATCGCTCAGCCTGCGCGGCGACGACACGCCGCTGATGGGGCAATCCGGCGGGCCGGGTCAGCAAGTGATCAAGCCGGATGCGGCCAGATCGCTGATCTACATGATGAATCAGGTGGTCGAAGGCGGCACCGGGCGGCACGCGAAGCTGGCCGACCGCGAGGCTGCGGGCAAGACCGGCACCTCGCAGAACGAGCGTGACGCCTGGTTCATCGGCTTCACCTCGAACTATGTGGCCGGGGTCTGGATCGGGAACGACGACAATTCGCCGATGCGCGGCCATTACACCGGCGGCACACTGCCGGCCGATATCTGGCACGCGATGATGACCCAGATCGACAAGGTCAAGAACGCGCCCGTCATCCCGTTGCCGATGACCGAACCCGCCCCGCGGCTGCCGCCCAAGGTGGATGCCAACGGCAATGCCGGCGTCGGTGGCAACGCGGGCGAGGATCAGGGCGGTGGCAACATCGCGCAGAAGATCCTCAGCGACGTGTCGCGGCTGTTTGGCGGCAATCGGCGCTGAAACGGGGCCCGGGGGCGAAGATTTTCGCCCCCGGGCCCCGGCGCGCCCTGCTTGACCCTGCGCCCCCCCCGGAGCCGCCTAGGCCTTGATCCGCCCGGCGTCGAGCCGCACGATGCGGTCCATCCGCGCGGCAAGCTCCATGTTGTGGGTCGCGATCAGCGCCGCAAGGCCGGTGCCGCGCACCAGCGCCATCAGCGCGCCAAAGACCTGATCCGAGGTGTGGGGATCAAGGTTCCCCGTCGGCTCATCCGCCAGCAAAAGCCCCGGCGTATTGGCCAGCGACCGGCAGAAGGCCACGCGTTGCTGCTCGCCCCCCGACAGCGCCGCGGGGCGGTGATCGGCGCGCGGCAGCACGCCCACCGTGTCCAGAAGCTCGCGCGCCCGGGTCTCGGCGGCGGCACGTCCCGCGCCATTGGCCAGCTGCGGCAGCACGATATTCTCAAGTGCGGTGAATTCCGGCAGCAGGTGGTGGAACTGATAGATGAACCCCACCTCACCGCGCCGCACCTCGGTGCGGCCACGGTCGCCCAGCGAGGTCATGTCGCGACCGCCGATCCGCACCATGCCGGTATCGGGCGTGTCCAGAAGCCCGGCGATGTGCAAAAGCGTCGACTTGCCTGCGCCCGAGGGGGCGACCATCGCCACCACCTCGCCCCGCCGCAGGCTCAGCGACGCGCCGCGCAGCACCGCCACCTCACCCGGGGTGCCCTTCTTGTAGGTCTTCTCGATTGCGTCGAGTTCCAGCACGACCTCATTCATAGCGCAGCGCCTCCACCGGGTTCATCCGCGCCGCGCGCCGGGCCGGAAAGATCGTGATGATGAACGACAGCGACAGCGACAGCGACGCCGCCTTCAGCACATCGGGCCACTCCAGCTTCGCCGGAAGCTGATAGAGGCCGTAGATCTCGGGGTTCCAGACCCCGCCGCCGGCCACATAGTTCACCAATGAGAAGATCGGGTTGATGTAGATCGCGAACAGACAGCCCAGCAGCACCCCCAGCAGCGTGCCCGCGATGCCGGTGGAGGCGCCGCAGATGAAGAACACCCGCAAGACCGAGCCCTCGGTCAGCCCCATGGTGCGCAGGATGCCGATGTCGCGGCCCTTGTTCTTGACCAGCATGATCAGCCCCGAGACGATGTTCATCGAGGCGATCAGCACCAGGATCGACAGGATCACGAACATCACGTTGTCCTCGACCGTCAGCGCCTTGAGGAAGGCGCCCGAGCTGTCCTTCCAGGTCCAGAGCTGCACCGGTTCCACCGCCGCCTTGCGGATCGCCGGCAACATCTGCCCGACCTGTTCCGGATGTTTGACCATCACCTCGATCTGGTCGGCCACGCCGTCGCGGTTGAAGAAATCCTGCGCCATCTTGAACGGCATGTAGATCCGCGTCTGGTCGATGTCGTAGCGCCCGGCGGTGAAGATGTATTCCACCTTGTAGGCGTTCACCCGCGGGGTCACGCCGAAGGGCGTCTTGGCGCCTTCGGGCGAGATCAGCTTGACCATGTCGCCCGGCACCAGCCCCAGATCCTGCGCGATGCCCGATCCGATCGCGATCCCCTTGGGGAAATCGGCGATATGGCCCATGTGCTTTTGCGGATGGTCGATCAGCGGGATCTTCTTGAGGTCGTCGAAATGGATCCCATAGACCTGCACCCCGGTGTTGCGTCCGCTGGCCGTGGCCATCACCTGCCCGTAGATCAGCGGCGAGGCCGAGGTCACCCCCGGCACCTTGGCGATGCGCCGGGACATGGCGTCGTAATCGCTGATCTCGCGCACCAGGCGGCCGTCCTGGCCCTGATGCATCTCGGGGAAGACCGCGACATGGGCATTGGCGCCCAGGATTGTATCAACGAATTGTGCGCGGTAGCCCGAGCGCACGGCCAGCGTCGCGACCAACGCAAAGACCGCCAGGGTGATGCCGATCAGGCTGATCCAGGTCATCACGCTGACGCCGCCCTCGGCGCGGCGGGCGCGCAGATAGCGCCAGGCGATCATCCATTCAAAGGCGGCGAAGGGGCGGGTTCGGTTGGCCACGGCTGCTCCTGTGGGTCGGGCGGCGGGTTCTCCGCCCCGTCTAGCGCTTCGATGGGGCCAACAGAAGCCCCGGCGGATGTAGGCCCCCCGCCGGGAATTTCAAAGCCCCGCCGGGCCGCAACAGCGCCGAGCCCGGCCGATCAACGCACGCCCCCCGCCCGCAGGTTCCCTGCCGCCCTGGGCGCGCCGCCAGAACCCGCAGGAAAGTGAGGCGGCGGCGGCAGTGAGGGGGCCGGCGTCAGACGCCCGCGTAGATCTCGGCCACGCGCGCGACGGCGGCCTCGGGGCTCATCTCTTCGCTGTCGCCGGTGGCGCGGCAGGTCAGCTCAACCTTGCCGTCCTTCAGGCCGCGCGGCCCCACGGTAATCCGCCACGGCAGGCCGATCAGGTCCATGGTGGCGAATTTCGCCCCCGCGCGTTCCTCGGTATCGTCGTAGAGGGGATCGAGGCCCTTTGCCTGCAGCCCCGCGTAAAGCCCCTCGCAGGCCGCGTCGGTCGCGCTGTCGCCCTGCTTGAGGTTGACGATGCCGCAATGGAACGGGGTCACGCCCTCGGGCCAGATGATGCCGCGGTCATCGTGGCTGGCCTCGATGATCGCACCGACAAGGCGGCTGACACCGATGCCGTGGCTACCCATATGCACCGCGACTTCGCCGTCGGGGGTGTTCACCTTGGCGCCCATCGGCTCGGAATACTTGGTGCCGAAGTAGAAGATCTGCCCCACCTCGATGCCGCGGCTGGTCTTCTGGCGGTCGGCGGGGATGTTGTGGAACAGCGCCACGTCGTGGGTCTCGTCGGTGCGGGCGTAGGGGGTGGTCCATTCCTCGACGATCTTCGCAAGCGCTTCGCGGTCCTGGAAATCGACCTGACGGTCGCCGAATTTCAGATCGGTGATCGCGGCGTCGTAGAACACCTCGCTTTCGCCGGTCGAGGCCAGCACCAGGAATTCATGCGTATCCTCGCCGCCGATCGGGCCAGAATCGGCGCGCATCGGGATCGCCTGCAGGCCCATGCGCTCATAGGTGCGCAGATAGCTGACCATGTGGCGGTTGTAGGCATGCATCGCGTCCTCATAGCTGAGGTCGAAATTGTAGCCGTCCTTCATCAGGAACTCACGCCCACGCATGACGCCGAAACGGGGGCGCACCTCGTCGCGGAATTTCCACTGGATCTGATACAGCGTCATCGGCAGCTGCTTGTAGCTTTCGACATGGGCGCGGAAGATGTCGGTGATCATCTCTTCGTTGGTGGGACCGAACAGCATGTCGCGGTTGTGCCGGTCCTTGATGCGCAGCATCTCGGGGCCATAGGCGTCATAGCGCCCGGATTCGCGCCACAGATCGGCGGGTTGAAGCGTCGGCATCAGCACCGGGATATGGCCGGCGCGCTGCTGTTCCTCATGCACGATCTTCTCGATGTTGCGCAGCACCCGCAGGCCGAGCGGCAGCCAGGAATAGATGCCCGCCTGCTGCTGCTTGATCATGCCGGCGCGCAGCATGTAGCGGTGGCTGACGATCTGGGCGTCGGCGGGGTTTTCCTTCAGGACAGGCAGGAAGTAGCGAGACAGACGCATCGGGAACCTCTGGATTGGCTTGCCCGCGTTCCTACCGGGCCGAAGAGGCACAGGCAAGCGGCCTGCAGGGCCCCGGCCCCGGCCCGGCCCTAAATCAGCAGGCCCGCCGCACCCTCAAGCCGCAGCAGCGCCACCTTGGTCTCCACCCCGACGCCGCCCGAGAAGCCGCCCAGCCCCTTTGCCCCCAGCACCCGGTGGCAGGGGATCAGGATCGGGATCGGATTGGCCCCGCAGGCCTGGCCGATCGCCTGGGCGCTTACCCCCATCTCCTCGGCGATCTCGCCATAGGTGCGGGTGTCGCCATAGGGGATCGCGCTAAGCGCGGCGTAGAACTGCAGCTGAAAGGCGCCTCCGCGCGGGGCAAGCGGCAGGTCGAACGACCGCCGCGCCCCGGCGAAATACTGTGCCAGCTGGCGCCCGGCCTCGGCCAGCAACTCGGCCTCTGCCCCGCCTTGGGGGGCGGCCGCAGTGTCGCCCGAAGTGTCGGTCACATCCGTGGCCCAGCTCAGCCCGGTCACCGCCCCCTTCGCCGCGCGCAGCCGCACCGGCCCCGTGGGCGTGTCGAACACTGCGGTGCTCATGCCCCGGCCCCCTGCGCGGCCAGCGGCCGGAAAGCCTTGCGCAGCATCTCGGCCATGCCCTCAACCGCGGCCGATGCGCCGCCGGGGGCGCGGTGCAGGACGATCGCGGTGGCGTCAATCGGCGGAAAGCCGTCCTCGGCGGTCAATTCCCGGCAGCCGTCCGGCAGCGCCGAGCGCGCCAGGGGCGCCACCGCAAGCCCCGCCCGCACCGCCTGCTCCATCCCGCCATGGGTGTCGCATTCCCAGGCCACCCGGTAGTCGATTCCCTGCCGCCGCAACGAGCCCTCGGCATAGTCCCGGCACCAGTTTGATCGGAAGAACGCCGCGATCGGCAGCGGCCGGCGCAGATGCTGGCCATGCACCGCCGAAGTCACCCAGACCGTCGGATCGACCCCCAGCACCTCTCCTGGCCCCTCCTGCCCCGGGGCGAAGGTCACCGCCAGATCGATCGCGCCGTCGGCCAGCGCCGCAAGCTGCGGCTCGGAATAATCCACCCGCACGCTCACCTCGACCCCGGGATGGCGCGCCGCGAAGGCCGCCAGCGCCGAGGGCAACAGCCGCTCGCCATATTCCTCGGGAATGCCCACCCGCACGGTGCCGGCAAGCGGGCGCTCGCGCAGCGCCTGCCCCGCCTCGGCCAGCAGATCGACCACCCGCCGCGCATAGGGCAGAAGCTGCGCACCCCGCGCGGTCAGCACCACCCCGCGCGGCTGGCGCTCAAACAGCGGTTGGCCCAGCGCCTCCTCCAGTCGCCGGATCTGCATGCTGACGGCCGATTGCGTCCGCCCCAGCCGCGCCGCCGCCCGGGTAACGCTGCCCGCCTCGGCCACCGCCAGAAAGCCATGCATCAGATCACTGTCGAGCGTCGGGACCATAAGCCATCAATCCAATCCATACCTGACATCAGAACTATTCCATTGCCTGATGTCAATCCGCAGCGGACACTGGCCCCATTCCAACCGCAGAGGTCCCGATGCCTACCCGATCCCCCCGTGCGCTGCTGGCGCGCTGGCTGGCCCGCCGTGCCCGGCGCCGGTCGATATCCCTCCTGCTGGCGCGCCCCGACGACCGGCTGATCGAGGATATCGGCCTGACCCGGGACGCGCTGCAGCGCCTGCTCGACGCCCCCGATCCCCGGCCCACAGGAGAAACGGAAAGGGCGGCCCGAAGACCGCCCCTTTCAGTGTTCTCCAAATACGCCCGCGGCGCCCGACGCTAGCCCAGCGCCGCGTTGCAGCGCGCGCAGGTGCCCGGATGCCGGTGCGCGCCCACATCCGGCAGGATGCGCCAGCAGCGCTCGCATTTCTCGCCCTCGGCGGTCTCGAACACCACGCCGACATCCGGCACTTCGGGCAGGCGGAAGGCCTCTTGCGGGATCGGATCGGTGGTCACCGCGATCCCCGAGGTGATGCACAGATCCGCAAACGGCACCTGTCGCAGCAACGCCGCCACCGCGGTGTCGGTCACATGCACCACCGGCGAGGCCTCAAGGCTGGCGCCGATCACCTTGGCGCTGCGCTGCACCTCCAGCGCCGCCGTCACCGCGCGCCGCACGCCCCGGATCTGCCCCCATTTCGCCGCCAGATCCGCGTCGAGCCAGCCCGCGGGCGTCTCGGGGATGTCGTGCAGATGGACCGAATCGTCCTCGGACGGGAAGCGCGACAGCCACACGTCCTCCATCGAGAACACCAGGATCGGCGCAAGCCAGGTGGTCAGCCGGTGGAACAGAAGGTCCAGCACCGTGCGCGCGGCGCGGCGGCGCAGGCTGTCGGCCGCGTCGCAATAAAGCGCGTCCTTGCGGATGTCGAAATAGAAGGCCGACAGATCCACCGTGCTGAACTGAAAGAGCTTCTGGAACACGCCCTGAAAATCATAGGCCGCGTAGCCCGCCCGCACCTGACCGTCCAGCTCGGCCAGCCGGTGCAGCACCCAGCGCTCCAGCTCGGGCATCTCGGCGGGGGCGACGCGCTCGTCCTCCGAGAAGTCCTTGAGGTTGCCCAGCATGAACCGCAGCGTGTTGCGCAGGCGGCGATAGCTGTCGGCCACGCCCTTCAGGATCTCGGGGCCGATGCGCTGGTCAACGGTGAAATCGGTCTGCGCCACCCAAAGCCGCAGGATATCGGCGCCGTATTGCTTGACCACCGCGTCCGGGACGATGGTGTTGCCAACCGACTTCGACATCTTGAAGCCCTTCTCGTCCAGGGTGAACCCGTGGGTCACCACCTGGCGATAGGGCGCGCGCCCCAGCGTCGCGCAGCCTTGCAGCATCGAGGAATGGAACCAGCCGCGGTGCTGGTCGGTGCCTTCCATATAGACATCGGCGATCGAATCCGGCGTGCCATCGGCGCGGTCGCGCAGCACGAAGGCATGGGTCGAGCCGCTATCGAACCACACGTCGAGCACGTCGAAGACCTGATCGTAATCGTCGGGGTTCGCGCGGCCCTTCAGGACCTCTTCCTTGAAGCCCTCGGTATACCAGACATCGGCGCCCTTTTCCTCAAACGCGGCGACGATGCGGGCGTTGACCTCGGCGTCGCGCAGCAAGAAGCCCTCGTCCGTGGGCTTCAGGCCCTTCTTCACGAAACAGGTCAGCGGCACGCCCCAGGCGCGCTGGCGCGACAGCACCCAATCGGGGCGCGCCTCGATCATCGAATAAAGCCGGTTGCGGCCCGATTGCGGGGTGAATTTCACCAGATCGTCGATCGAGGTCAGCGCACGACTGCGGATCGTGTCGCCGTACTGGCCCATGCCATCGGTCAGCTTGTGATCGACGGCCGCGAACCATTGCGGGGTGTTGCGGTAGATCACCGGCGCTTTCGAGCGCCACGAATGCGGGTAGGAGTGCTTGATCTTGCCGCGCGCCAGCAAGCCGCCAACCTCGATCAGCTTGTCGATCACCGCCTTGTTCGCGTCGCCCTCCTTGCCGTTGGGCTTGAGGATCATCTTGCCGCCGAAGAACGGCAGATCAGCGCGGAAAGAGCCGTCATCCATCACGTTGTAGGTGATGACCTGAGTGAGCATGCCGAGATCGCGGTAAAGCTCATATTCCTCCATCCCGTGGCTCGGCGCGCAATGGACGAAGCCGGTGCCCTCGGTGTCGGTGACGAACTCGGCCGCGCGGAAATCGCGCAGGTCGTCCCATTCGCCGCCCGAACCCTCGGCGCCAGCCAGCGGATGGGTAAGCGCGAGGCCTTCCAGTTCCGACACCGGCACGTCGCGCAGGCGGCGGTACATCCCCTCTTCCAGCCGCGCGCGGCTCATCACGTCGCCCGCCAGATTGTCGGCCAGCAGATAACGCTCGCCCTTCGCGGCCCAGCATTGCTCGGGCGTGTCGGTGACCTCGTAGAGGCCGTAGGAGATGTCCTTGCCGTAAACCACCGCCTTGTTCGACGGCATGGTCCAAGGCGTCGTGGTCCAGATCACGACATGGGCACCGGCCAGCGACCTAACTCCTTCAATGTCCATTTTCAGTCGCGCTGCAGTATCACCCCCTGTTGATGGGAAGAGCGACAAAAAAGTATCATCGTTGAGAAGCGTCGAGACTGCCTCGTCGTCGAGGGGAGGACCCTCCGTTGCCACCTTGAACTTCACCCAGACGGTAAAGCTTTCCTTGTCGTGATATTCGACCTCGGCCTCGGCCAGGGCGGTCTTTTCGACCGGGCTCCACATCACCGGTTTCGAGCCCTGATAAAGCGTGCCGTTCATCAGGAATTTCTGGAACTCGGCCGCGATCACCGCCTCGGCGTGGAAATCCATCGTCACATAGGGATCGTCCCACTTGCCGGTGATCCCGAGGCGCTTGAACTCCTCGCGCTGGATGTCGATCCAGCCCTCGGCGAACTTGCGGCATTCCTGACGGAAGGCGACAACGTCGACCTCGTCCTTGTTCAGGCCCTTGGCGCGGTATTGTTCCTCGATCTTCCATTCGATCGGCAGGCCGTGGCAATCCCAGCCCGGCACATAGCGCGCGTCAAAGCCCATCATCTGCTGCGAGCGCACGATGATGTCCTTGATCGTCTTGTTCAGCGCGTGGCCGATATGCAGATGACCGTTCGCATAGGGAGGGCCGTCATGCAGGATGAAGGGCTTGCGGTCGCCGGCGGTCTCGCGCAGCCGGTCGTAGATGCCGATCCGTTCCCACCGGGCAAGCCAGTCGGGCTCTCGCCCGGGAAGGCCCGCGCGCATCGGAAAATCGGTTTCGGGCAGGAAGACGGTGGAACGGTAGTCGGGCGTGTCGGCGCACATCGGAAAGGCTCTCCGGGCAGGGGTCGGATCAGGTCTGAGGAGGGCGGCGCGAAAAGCTCAGGCGCCTTGTCCCGGCGACTGAAGGATCAGCACGCCGGGCCGGTAATTCGAATGAGGATCGCGAATGCGCAAGCCATGCGGGGCTTATACGCGCGCGACTCGCAGGGGTCCAGAGGCCGTGGGCGCGGCCGAGCTCGAAGGACGGCGCATTTTGCCGGGCGGGGCGCCGGGGGCGCAGCCTCGCGCCCCTGTGATGGTTTTGTGGGGCTTTTAGGCCGAAACGACGCACCCCGGGCGCTTGCCCGGGGGCGGCGACGGGTCTAAGGCCAAAGGCGAACCGAGAAGGAACGACCCATGGCCAGACGACCCAACGCGCAGCTGGAAGACCGCGAGAAAGCGAAGCGAGTAGGCGGGATCAAGGGGCTGTGGCCGTTTCTGAGCCCCTATCGCGGCATGGTCGCGATGGTGCTGCTCGCTCTGATCTTCACCTCCAGCATCTCGCTGATCCTGCCGATCGCGGTGCGCCGGGTGATCGACGGCTTCAGCACCTCCTCGGCGGCACTGCTCGACAATTACTTCCTGGCCGCCCTCGGCATCGCCACCGCGCTCGCCCTTGGAACCGGGGCGCGCTACTACCTTGTCACCCGGTTGGGCGAACGGGTCGTGGCCGACATCCGCCGCGCGCTGTTCGACAAGGTGGTGGGCCTCTCGCCCGCCTTCTACGAGAAGATCATGACCGGCGAGGTGCTCAGCCGTCTGACCACCGACACCACGCTGATCCTGTCGGTGATCGGCTCTTCCGTCTCGGTCGCGCTGCGCAACGTGCTGCTGCTGTTCGGCGGCCTTGCCTTGATGCTGTACACCAGCGCCAAGCTGACCGGGCTGGTGCTGTTGATCGTGCCGCTGGTGATCGTGCCGATCATCCTGCTGGGCCGGCGCCTGCGCGGCCTGAGCCGTGAAAACCAGGACTGGATCGCCAAATCCTCGGGCAATGCGTCCGAGGCGCTGCAAGCCGCCCAGACCGTCCAGGCCTTCACCCACGAAGCGCAAAGCCGCGCCGAATTCGCCCGTGTGACCGAGGAAAGCTACTTGTCCGCCAAGCGCCGGATCGGGGTGCGTGCGCTGTTGACCATGATCGTCATCTTCCTGGTCTTCGCTGGCATCGTCGGCGTCTTGTGGATCGGGGCGCGGGACGTGCGCGCGGGCGAGATGAGCGTGGGCGCGCTGATCCAGTTCGTGATCTATGCGGTGCTGGTGTCGGGCGCGGTCGCCGCGCTGTCCGAGATCTGGGGCGAATTGCTGCGTGCCGCCGGCGCGACCGAGCGGCTGGTAGAGCTTCTGAACGCTACCGACGCTGTCGCCGACCCCGCCACGCCGCAATTGCTGCCCCGTCCCGCCACCGGCGCGATCGCATTCGACGAGGTCACCTTCCACTATCCCACCCGCCCCGATCGCTCGGCGCTGGAGGCGATCGAGCTGACCGTGCGTCCGGGCGAGACGGTGGCGCTGGTCGGCCCCTCGGGCGCAGGCAAGACCACGGTGATCCAGCTGCTGCTGCGCTTCTACGATCCGGCCGCGGGCGCGATCCGCATCGACGGGGTCGACCTGCGCAAAATGGACCGGGCCGATTTCCGCCGCGCGATCGCGCTGGTGCCGCAAGATCCGGTGATCTTCGCCGCCACCGCGCGCGAGAACATCCGCTTTGGCCGCCCCGAGGCCACCGATGCCGAGGTCGAGGCCGCCGCCCGCGCCGCCGCCGCGCATGAATTCATCGCCGCCCTGCCCAAGGGCTACGACGCCTATGTCGGCGAGCGCGGGGTGATGTTGTCGGGTGGTCAGAAGCAGCGCATCGCCATCGCCCGCGCGATCCTGCGCGACGCGCCGATCCTGCTGCTGGACGAGGCCACCTCGGCGCTCGATGCCGAAAGCGAACGCCTGGTGCAGCAAGCGGTGGACGAGCTGTCGAAAGACCGCACCACGCTGATCGTCGCGCACCGGCTGGCCACGGTGAAGAAGGCCGACCGGATCGTGGTGTTCGATGAGGGCCGCATCGTCGCGACCGGCACCCATGACGCGCTGGTGGCCGAGAACGGGCTTTACGCGCGCCTCGCACGGCTGCAGTTCACCGAAGGGCTGGCGGCCGAGTGACCTCAGCGCGCCGGGGTCAGATCCAGCGCCGTACGCGGGCTTTGTAGGCCGCGTAATCGGCGCCGAATTGGGCGGCGAGAATGCGCTCTTCCGGCAGCACGACGCGCTGGCGGGTGATCAGAGTGGCCAGTGCGGCGAAGCCGACGATCCAGATATCGTCGGCGATCACCGCGATGCCAAGGCTGATCAGGATCAGCGCCAGATAGCTGGGGTTGCGCGAAATACGGTAGGGGCCGCTGGTGACCAGCGTGCCCGGCACCTGCCGCACGTCAAAGGCCACCCCCCGCGCGCGAAACGCCTTCATCGCCGGGCGCACCAGCACCACGGCGATAACAATCAGCGCCGGCCCAAGGCTAAGCCTGATCCACCAGGGCAGAAGGGCGACCGGCCACAGCCCCCCGGCCACAAGGCCCAGCACCACGGCCGCGATATAAAGAAACGGCGGGATCAGACGGATCCCGGTTTTCTGCGCAGTATCGGTCATCTGATCTCTCCCCCTTGCGCCGGCCCCGGCGGTCGGCCGCATCGCCCCAGCATCGGCGGCGCGGAGGCCAAGTCAATCCCCGCGCGCCGGCCCCGTCACCATGCGCTGCAAGGCGGGCGGGCACGCGGGCGGTGGGGCGAAACCGCATCCGATGCGGTGGATATCGAGTTCCACCCCCCGGTCGCGCTGCGTAACCCTTGCGCTGTGGCGAAATTCTTTCCACTCTTGGGGCACAACGAAGGCCCCGTCCAAGGGGCGCCGCAGGGAGGTCGATATGGGAAAGTTCGCGACACTGGCAGATCGCAATGCGATCGAGGCCGAGGCAGCCTGGAACGACCGCGATCTGCCGCGCACGATGTATCGCTTCCTTTCGGAAACCGCAGACCGTCATCCGGCAGAGCCCGCGGTCTCGTTCCAGATCCAGTCGGGCCCCACCGACCCCGCCGAAACCCTTAGCTGGGCCGAACTGCGCGCCCGCGTCACCCAGGCCGCGAACCTGTTTCGCAGCCTCGGCATCGGCCGCGATACGGTGGTCGCCTTCGTGCTGCCCAATGCCAACGAAACGGTGGTGACGCTGCTGGGCGGTGCCGTCGCGGGGATCGTCAACCCGATCAACCCGCTGCTCGATGCCGAACAGATCGGCGCCATCCTGCGCGAGACCGGCGCCAAGGTGGTGGTCACGCTCAAAGGCTTTCCCAAGACCGATGTCGGCCAGAAGGTGGCGCAGGCGGTGGCCCTGGCGCCAAAGGTCGAAACCGTGCTGGAGGTCGATCTCAACCGCTATCTTACCGGCGTCAAGCGCCTGCTGGTGCCGCTGATCCGGCCGAAGATCCACGTCACCCACAAGGCGCGCGTGCTTGACTTCAACCGCGAATGCAACCGCCACCCCGCCGACCGGCTGACCTTCGAAGACCTTCAGGAAGATCGCATTGCCTCCTACTTCCACACCGGCGGCACCACCGGCATGCCCAAGGTCGCGCAGCATAAGGTCTCGGGGATGGTCTACAACGGCTGGCTTGGCGAGCGGCTGCTGTTTCTCAAGACCGACCGGGTGATCTGCCCGCTGCCGCTGTTTCATGTCTTCGCGGCCTATCCGGTGCTGATGTCGGCGATTGCCTCGGGCGCGCATGTGATCTTCCCCACCCCCGCCGGCTACCGCGGCGAGGGCGTGGTCGACAACTTCTGGAAGCTGGTCGAACGTTGGAAGATCACCTATGTGATCTCGGTTCCCACCGCGATCTCGGCACTGATGCAGCGCAAGATAGACGCCGATGTCGCGACCCTGCGCTTCGCCTTCTCGGGCTCGGCCCCGCTGCCGGTCGAGCTGTACAAGCGTTTCGAAAAGGCGACCGGGGTGACCATCTGCGAAGGCTACGGGCTAACCGAGGCCACCTGCCTGGTGTCGATCAACCCGCCCGACGGCGAGAAGAAGATCGGCTCGGTCGGGTTGCCCTTCCCCCATACCGACGTGCGCATCCTGATGTGCGACGAGGCCGGCAACATCCTGCGCGAATGCGGCCCGGACGAGGTCGGCGAGATCTGCGTCGCCAACCCCGGCGTGGTCACCGGCCAGACCTATACCGACGAAAGCAAGAACACGGGCCTTTTCGCCGGCGGCACCCATCTGCGCACCGGCGATCTGGGGCGGATCGACCCGGACGGCTATCTGTTCATCACCGGCCGCGCCAAGGATCTGATCATCCGCGGCGGCCACAACATCGACCCCGCCGAGATCGAAGAGGCACTCTCGGGCCACGAGGCCGTGGCATTCGTCGGCGCCATCGGCCAGCCCGATGCGCATTCGGGCGAACTGCCCTGCGCCTATGTGGAACTGATCGACGGCGCCGAGGTCACGGCCGAGGAACTGCTGGAATATGCCCGCGCCCATATCCACGAACGCGCCGCGATCCCGCGCCATATCGAGATCCTGCCCGAGCTGCCCAAGACGGCGGTCGGCAAGATCTTCAAGCCCGATCTGCGCAAGCGCGCGATCAAGCGGGTCTACGACGCCGCCCTGGCCGAGGCCGGCCTTGCCGCCGAGGTCGCCGAGGTCATCGAGGACAAGAAGCGCGGGCTGGTGGCCCGTCTGCGCAAGACCGGCGAGGTTGATCCCCAAAAGGTCGCGCTCACGCTGGGCGAGATGACGCGCCCCTGGGATTGGGAGCCCGAGTAGGAAAACACCTGAAAACGGCCCGAATCTTCGGCCCTGAAGGGCCGAAGACGACATTTGACATCACGAAGACTTGATCACCTCGCGACCTTGGCTCAAACTGGGCGGCAAGCTGCCCAATGCCACTTCGGGAGGGATCCGATGAACTCCGCCGCCGCCCTTGCCGCTGCGCTTGCGCTGTCCCTGCCGCTTGGATTGACGCCCCGCGCGGCGGTGGCCGAAGTCACCTCGCGCACGATCTACAAGCAGCAAAGCTGGCAAGTCCGGGTCGTGAACTACGACAACAAGCGCCTGCGCTGCGTCGCGCAGGTCTCGCAATCGGGGAATATCTTCTCGATCTGGGCCAGCCCGACCAGCCAGATACGGCTGCAATTCTATTCGCGCGACTGGGCCTTCGGCCCGCGCCACCGCGGCAATCTGAAGGTGCGCATCGACAGCTACCCCTCCTGGCGGATGACGAATGCAGAGCTTTACAAGCATTCGGTGCTGTTCAACCTGCCCAGCTCCAGCAAGGGCTCAAAATTCCTGCTGGAGGTCGCGCGGGGCGACGCGCTGCGCCTTTACAATAGCCGCGGCCAGCATGTGCGGTCCTATACGCTGGCGGGGTCCCGGGCCTCGATGTCGGCGCTGATCCGTTGCGTGAAGGCACTCCGCAGCGGCAAGAGCGGGGCCAAGGGCTCCAACCCCTTCGACTGAGCGACCATCCGGCGCCCTTGCCACGCGACGCCGGCCCGGGGTTCCTCCGCCGATCACATGTCTCAGCCAAGCAGACGCGCCGCTGACCCGCGCTCACCTATTCTTTCTGGCCCAAATATCCCGGGGGGTCGCCATTGGAAGCGCCAGTGGTCCGGGCGACACTGGCGACGAGACAGCGCCCCCGCCGCCAAGCCTGCAACAGGCCCGGCGACGCGCAGCTAGATCTCTTCGACCAACACCACGCCATTCAGCGATTTCAGCGCCGATCGGATCCGCGGCGAGACCGGCAGATGCGCGCCCACCTCGATCTCGACCTCCTGCCCGTCGGGGGCGTTCAGGCAAAAACGGATCGGGCCGCGGCCTCGCGCCCCCTCGCCCGCGCCCATCTTGTCGAGCACCGCCTTGACCGAGCCCGCCGCCTCGGGCGCGCCGATATGGACTCGCAGCCCGGCGCCGCCGGCATCCGCCACCGCGCCCTCCAGCGGCACCACGCCGCGGCCGCGCGGGTCGAACTGACCCTCGTTGAACTGCGCCTCTAGCGTCATGATCACCATGTCGGTCTGGTCGAAGACCTTGCGCGCGGTGTCGAAATCCTCGGGGAACATCACCATCCCCGACACCTGCCCCGTCGGGTCCGAGATGTTCATCCTGAAAAACCGCGTGCCCTTGGCCGACTTGCGTTCCTGCAGCCCCGACACCTTCACGCCGACGCGGCCCACGGCACCACCCTTGCGTTCGGCCTCGGCCTGAAGGCCGGCCAGCGACGGCAGGCCCTTGCGCTTCAGTGCGCCCGCGAATTCGTCCAGCGGATGGCCCGACAGATAGAAGCCGATCGCCTGGAATTCCTGCGCCAGACGATCCTCGGACAGCCAGTCGTCGCAGCGCGGCAGGCGCGGCTCGGGCAGATCCTCGCCCGCCTCGCCGAACAGCGACACCTGATCCGAGGCCTTCTGTTCATGCACCGCTGCCGAATAGGCCATCAGCGCCTCTAGCCCGTCGAAGACCCGGCGGCGGTTCGGATCCAGCTGATCGAAGGCCCCGGCCCGCGCCATCATTTCCAGCGGGCGCTTGCCCACCCGCTTCATGTCCACCCGCCGGGCGAAATCGAAGAGGCTGACGAAGGGCTTTTCGCGGCCCTCGACCGCGCGCGCCTCGACCACCAGACGCATCGCGTCGCCGCCGACGTTCTTCAGCGCGCCCAGCGCATAGACCAGCTTCTGTTCGACCACGTCGAAACTGGCGAGCGAGCGGTTCACGCAGGGCGGCACGATCTCGACCCCAAGGCCGCGGCGAACCTCTTCGGCATAGACGCTCAGCTTTTCGGTCAGGTGGATATCGCAGTTCATGACGCCCGCCATGAACTCAACCGGGTGGTTGGCCTTCAGCCAGGCGGTCTGGTAGCTGACCACCGCATAGGCCGCCGCGTGCGACTTGTTGAAGCCGTAGTTGGCGAATTTTTCCAGCAGGTCGAAGACCTCAGTGGCCTTCTTCGCATCGACCCCGTTGGTCTTCGCGCCTTCGACGAATTTCGGCCGCTCGGCGTCCATCGCCTCCTTGATCTTCTTGCCCATCGCGCGGCGCAGAAGGTCGGCGCCGCCAAGCGAATAGCCCGCCATCACCTGGGCGATCTGCATCACCTGTTCCTGATAGACGATGATGCCCTGGGTCTCGGCCAGGATATGGTCGATCGAGGGATGGATCGAGGTGATCTCGCGCAGGCCGTTCTTGACCTCGCAATAGGTCGGGATGTTCTCCATCGGGCCGGGACGGTAGAGCGCCACGAGGGCGACGATGTCCTCGATGCAGTTGGGCTTCATGCGCCGCAGCGCATCCATCATGCCCGAGCTTTCCACCTGGAACACCGCGACCGTCTTGGCGCTGGTGTAAAGGTCGTAGGTCGGCTTGTCGTCCAGCGGGATCGTGTTGATCTGATCGGCCGTGCCCTCGGGCGGATCATAGAGCTGGCGCCCGTCGGGGGCCACATGCAGGTGGCGGCCGTTCTTCAGGATCAGATCCACCGCGTTCTGGATCACCGTCAGCGTCTTGAGGCCAAGGAAGTCGAACTTCACCAGCCCCGCCTGTTCCACCCATTTCATGTTGAACTGGGTCGCCGGCATGTCCGAGCGCGGATCCTGGTAAAGCGGCACCAGCTGATCCAGCGGCCGGTCGCCGATCACCACGCCCGCCGCGTGGGTCGAGGCGTTGCGCAACAGCCCCTCGACCTGCTGGCCGTAGTCGAGCAGGCGCTTGACCACCTCTTCGGTGCGGGCGGCCTCGCGCAGGCGCTCCTCCTGGATCAGCGCCTCCTTGATGGAAACCGGCTTCACCCCCTCGACCGGGATCAGCTTCGACAGCCGGTCGACCTGGCCATAGGGCATCTGCAGCACGCGGCCCACATCGCGCACCGCGGCCTTCGACAAAAGCGCGCCGAAGGTGATGATCTGGCCCACCTTGTCGCGGCCGTATTTCTCCTGGACGTAGCGGATGGTTTCCTCGCGCCGGTCCATGCAGAAGTCGATGTCGAAATCCGGCATGCTGACGCGTTCGGGGTTCAGGAAGCGCTCGAACAGCAGGCTGTAGCGCAGCGGATCAAGGTCGGTGATGGTCAGCGCATAGGCGACAAGGCTGCCCGCGCCCGAGCCGCGCCCCGGCCCCACGGGGATGTTGTGATCCTTCGACCACTTGATGAAATCGGCGACGATCAGGAAGTAGCCCGGGAAGCCCATCTGTTCGATGATCCCCAGCTCGAACTTCAGCCGCTCCTCATACTCCGCCACCGGCACGGCGGGCGGGATCACCTTGAGGCGCGCCTCCAGCCCTGCCCAGGCCTGACGGCGCAGTTCCTCGACCTCGTCATCGGCGAACTTGGGCAGGATCGGTGCGCGCTTGGGCACCTTGTAGGCACAGCGATTGGCGATCTCGACGGTGTTCTCGACGGCCTCGGGCAGGTCGGCGAAGAGGGTGACCATCTCGGCCTCGGACTTCAGGTAATGCTGCGGCGTCAGCCGGCGGCGGGCGTCCTGCTGATCGACATAGGCGCCTTCCTTGATGCACAAAAGCGCGTCATGCGCCTCGTACATGTCCGATTTCGGGAAATAGACATCGTTGGTGGCGACCAGCGGCAGGCCCATCGCATAGGCCATCTCGACATGGCCCTTCTCGGTGGCGCGCTCGGCCTCGGTCGGTTGGCCGCCCTCGCCGGGGTGGCGCTGCAACTCGACGTAAAGGCGGCCGGGGTAGATCTCGGCCAGACGGCGCAGCAGGGCCTCGGCCTTGGGCGTCTGGCCGGCCTGCAACAGCTTGCCGACCGCGCCCTCGGGGCCGCCGGTCAGGCAGATCAGCCCTTCGCCATGGATGGTCAGTTCCTCCAGCGTCACCTCGGGCAGCGCGCCCTGCTTGTCGAGGTAGAGGCAGGAGTTGAGCTTCATCAGGTTCTCATAGCCCTGCTCGGATTGCGCCAGCAAGACGACGGGCGCGGGCGGTCGCGCACGTTCGCCGGGCTGGGCGGGATCGTAGGCCAGATCCACCTGACAGCCGATGATCGGCTGCAGCCCGGCCCCCGCCGCGAGGGTCGAGAATTCCAGCGCGCAGAACATGTTGTTGGTGTCGGTCACGGCAACCGCCGGGACGCCCTGCGATTCGCAAAGCTTCACCAGTTTCTTCACCGGCACCGCCCCTTCGAGCAGCGAATATTCGGTGTGGACGCGCAGATGAATGAATCGGGGGGGCTTGTTCATGGCCCAAACCTACCCAGCCCCGGCGGGAAGGGAAAGCACCGGCGCGCGTCATCGGCGCAGGGCGCGCGCCTCCCCTGCGGCATTTTTCCAGATGCGAGGCCCGCCCGCCCGCGTTAAGCTGCACGGCGGGAGGCGAGATGACCCAGGACCCGAACCACAAGATCGGCCTCTCTGCCGAAGATCAGCGCACGCGCACGCGCGGCGCCAACCGCGCCCTCGCGCTGCTGCTGATCGGTGGCGCGCTTGTGATGCTGGCGGCGGCCTTCGCCGTGGCGCTGCTTGTCACCCATGGCTAAGCTGACCCGCCGCGCCGCGATGACCCTGATCGGCGCCTCGGCGCTGACCTCGTGCCGCGACGACAACCCCTGGAACTCGGTCGATGTCGAGGGCGCCCTGCCGGCGCTGGATTTCACCCTGACGCGGGTGCGCGACGGCAAGCTGGTGACCCAGGCCGATTACCGCGGCAAGCTGGTGATGCTGTTCTTCGGCTTCACCCATTGCCCCGATGTCTGCCCGCTGACCATGGGCAATCTGTTGCAGGTGCTGGACCAGATGGGCAAGGACGCCCGGGACATCCGCATCCTCTTCGTCACCGTCGACCCCGAGCGCGACACGCCGCCGGTGCTGAAAGCCTATGTAGAAGATATCTCGCCCCAGGTCGTGGGCCTGCGCGGCACAGCCAACCAATTGGCCCGCGTGGCGCGGCGCTACCGGGTGACCTACAAGGTGATCCCCGAACGCGGCACCCAGCCCTATCAAGTGGTGCACGGGCCTTCGGTCTATGTCTTCGACCGCGCCGGCGATGCCCGCCTGATGATCCCGCGCTTCTACGACAATTCCGCCGACATCAAGGGCGTGACCGAAGACATGACGCGGCTGGCACAGGGGGACTAAGCCGGGGCGCCTAAACCGGGGGATCTAAGCCCTCTGCGCCTCGGCCCGGCGCATGTTATTGAGCACCGCGATCAGCGCCAGCACGCTCATCATCGCGGGGGGGATCCAGATCACGATGCCGCCGATCTGCTGGTCAGTCACCGCGTCGATGCCGGGGAAATACCGCCCGCAATAGGCGTAATAGGGAAACAGATCGCGGGTCGCGAAGGTGATCAGCGCCCCCAGCACGATCTGCGGAAACATCACCGCCACCGCCAGTGCCGCGCGCAGACCAAAGCTTACCCCCGTCTGCGCCCGCGGCCGGGTGTCCAGCACCATCGCCCAGAACAGGATGCCGTCGACCGCCATCGACCAGTTCATCAGCTGATACAGCGTCGGATCCAGCATCGCCACAAAATGCACCGGCGGGATCAGCCAGAACCAGAACAGCCCCACGAACAGCCCCGTGGCCAGCGCCGGATGCTGGACCACGCGCATCATCCGCCGCGCCGGCCCGGTGGCACACAGCCGGCGCAGCCAGTCCGGCCCGCCCGCCAGGATCACCGGCCCGGCCATGCTTAGCCCCAGCAGCACCGGCCCCACATGATGCAGCGCCACATGCTGGATGCGGTTCAGAAAGAACATCCGCTGCGCGAGATATTCGAACCCGGTCTGCACCGCGATCCAGATCAGCGCGAGGCCGGCCAGAAACACCACCCGCCGCCACAGCGCCGGTGCGGCGCGACCCAGACGCGTCAGCCGCCGCAAGCCCCGTAGATACCAATAAAGGCTTAACGTCACCGCGCCATAGATCGGCGCCTCGAACGCATAGGGCCCGATCACTGGCATATCCGCCGGATAGCGGGCCGAGGCCAGCCACAGCCCCGCCCCCACGACCGCGATCAGCGCATAGACCATCCCCGCGCCCGCCGCGCCGCCAATCGGGCCAACCGTCCCGCCCTCTGCCGTGATATCGCTCATCCGCCGTCTCCCGCGTGCCGATCAGCCTACCCCGCCGCCCCTGATCGGGGAAGTGCGACCGATTGTTCGGCGCTGGGCGAAACTCCTTCACCCGAATGCGAAGACAGGGTGCTTGCCAACTGGCCAAGCGCCCGGCTTCATGCTTCAAGTGAGGGTGAAGACAAAGGGCGTGCCTCCCGCTCTACGCCGCATCGGGCGGGGAGGCCAAGCCTTGAACCAAAGTAACGCGGCAGGTTAACACGCATATGACGGAGATCCGGTTTCTCCTCAACGGCACGCCGGTCAGCCTGACCGACGCGCCGCCGACCCACACCCTTCTGGACTGGCTGCGCGAGGACCGCGCGCTTACCGGAACCAAGGAAGGCTGCAACGAGGGCGATTGCGGCGCCTGCACGGTGATGGTCTCGGATGCCGCGGACCACCGCGCGCTGAACGCCTGCCTGCTGTTCCTGCCGCAACTGCACGGCAAATCCATCCGCACCGTCGAAGGTCTCGCCGCCCCCGACGGCACGCTGCACCCGGTGCAGCAGGCGATGATCGCCCATCACGGCAGCCAATGCGGCTTTTGCACCCCGGGCGTCACCATGGCGCTGGCCTGCGCCCATGCCCGGGGCCGCACCGATCATGACGACGTGCTGGCCGGCAACCTCTGCCGCTGCACCGGCTACGCCCCCATCATCCGCGCAGCCGAAGCCGCCGCGGCAACGCCGCTTCCGGCCTGGCTGGACGCGGATCAACAGGCCCTCTCCTCTTTCATTGTTCCCGAAATACGCCCCGAGGCCGCCATCGACGCGCCATCGGTCCGGGCGACATTGGCGACCGGCGACACCCCCGGCTACCGCCCCGCAAATTCCGACGACTTGGCCGATTGGTACGCCGCAAACCCGGGCGCCACGCTGATCGCCGGGGCGACCGATGTCGGCCTTTGGGTCACCAAGCAGCTGCGCGATCTGGGCCCGGTCGCCTTCCTTGCCGGGGTCGGGGACCTGCGCCACGTCGAGACCCGCGGCAAGGTGATCGGCATCGGCGCCTGCGTCACGATCGAGGCCCTGCGCCGCGCCTTGACCGGGGTCCACCCCAGCTTCGCCGAACTGCTGCGCCGCTTTGCCTCGGTCCAGGTGCGCGAGGCCGCGACGATTGGCGGCAATATCGCCAATGGCTCGCCCATCGGTGACGGCCCGCCCGCGCTGATCGCGCTGGGTACCACCCTGCACCTGCGCCAGGGCGACGAGATGCGCTCCCTGCCGCTGGAAGACTTCTTCCTCGACTACGGCCGTCAGGACCGCCGCCCCGGCGAATTCATCGCCGCCGTCACCATCCCGGCCGAGGCGCCGGGCCTGCGCTGCTACAAGCTGTCGAAACGCTTCGATCAGGACATCTCGGCGGTCTGCGGCGGCTTCAACCTGACACTCACGGACGGCCGCATCGCCGAGGCCCGGATTGCCTTTGGCGGCATGGCGGGCGTGCCGAAACGCGCCGCCGCCGTCGAGGCCGCCCTGATCGGCCAGCCATGGCAAGAGGCCACGATCCGCGCCGCCCTGCCCGCCTTCGCCGAGGATTTCACCCCGCTCAGCGACATGCGCGCCTCGGCCAGCTACCGGCTGACGACGGCTGGCAACATGCTGCTGCGCTACTGGCACGACCTCGCCGGCACCCCGGTGCAGGTGCTGGAGGTGCAGCCATGAGCGTGACCCAGCCCCTGCCCCACGATGCCGCGCCGCTGCATGTCACCGGTCAGGCGCGCTATATCGACGATATCCCCACACCCAAAGGCACGCTGCACCTGGCTTTCGGGCTGTCCGGGCGCGCCCATGCGAAGGTGCTGGCGCTCGACCTCGCCCCGGTGCGCGCCGCGCCGGGCGTGGTCGCGGTGATCGGCCCCGACGATCTGGACCCGATGCCCGATTGCGCGCCCGCCGCCCATGATGAGCCGCTGCTGGCCTTGGGCGAGGTGCATTACGCGGGCCAGCCGATGTTTCTGGTGGTGGCCGAAAGCCATCTGGCTGCGCGCCGCGCCGCCCGGCTGGCCTGCGTCACCTACGAGGATCTGCCCACGATCCTGACCATCGACGACGCCATGACCGCCGGTAGCCGGTTCGAGGGCGGCCCGGTCATCTGGCAGAACGGCGACGCCGAGGCCGCCATCGCCGCCGCGCCGCAACGGCTGGACGGGGTGATCGAGATCGGCGGGCAGGAGCATTTCTACCTGGAAGGTCAGGCCGCGCTTGCCCTGCCGCAGGAAGCCGGCGACATGGTGGTGCATTCCTCCACCCAGCATCCGACCGAGGTGCAGCACAAGGTGGCCGAGGCCCTGGGCCTGCCGATGAATGCCGTGCGGGTCGAGGTGCGGCGCATGGGCGGCGGCTTTGGCGGCAAGGAAAGCCAGGGCAACGCGCTGGCGGTGGCCTGCGCGCTGGCGGCGCGTGCGACCGGGCGGCCCTGCAAGATGCGCTATGACCGTGACGACGACATGATCGTCACCGGCAAGCGCCATGCGTTCCGCATCGCCTACCACGTGGGCCATGACGCCGAGGGCCGAATCCAGGGGGTGGAGTTCGTGCAGATGGCGCAATGCGGCTGGTCGCAGGATCTGTCGTTGCCGGTCTGCGACCGGGCGATGCTGCATGCCGACAACGCCTATCTGATCGCGAACATGCGGATCGAAAGCCACCGGCTGCGCACCAACACGCAAAGCGCGACGGCGTTTCGCGGCTTTGGCGGGCCGCAGGGGATGCTGGGGATCGAGCGGGTGCTCGATCACGTGGCGCACGCCGTGGGGCGCGACCCGCTGGAGGTGCGGCGGGCAAATTTCTATGCCGAGACGGGGGCCGAGGCGGGGGGCTGTCTGCCCCCCGCCTCGGCCCCCGAGAGTATTTCCGCCAGGATGAAAGAGCAGGTCACGCCCTACCGGATGCCGGTGGAGGATTTCATCCTGCATGGCTTGACCGCGCGGCTGGAGGAAAGCGCCGACTACCGGGCGCGGCAGGCGGCGGTGGCGGGCTGGAACGCGACCAATGCTGTGCTGAAGAAGGGGATCGCGCTGACGCCGGTGAAATTCGGCATCTCCTTCACGCTGACCTGGCTGAACCAGGCGGGGGCCTTGGTGCATGTCTATCAGGACGGGTCGGTGCATCTGAACCATGGCGGCACCGAGATGGGACAGGGGCTGTTCCAGAAGGTCGCGCAGGTCGCGGCGGCAGGCTTCGGGATCGACGTGGCGCGGGTGAAGATCACCGCGACCGATACCGGAAAGGTGCCCAATACCTCGGCCACGGCGGCTTCGTCCGGGTCGGATCTGAACGGCATGGCGGTAAAGGCCGCCTGCGACACGATCCGGGGGCGGCTGGCGGAGTTTCTGGCCGAACGCCATCAGATGCGGCCCGAGGATGTGGTCTTCGCGGCGGGCCGCGTGGCTGTGGGCGGGGCGGATTACGCCTTTGAGGAGGTCATCGCGATGGCCTATCAGGCGCGGATCTCGCTGTCGGCGACGGGGTTCTACGCGACGCCCAAGGTCACCTGGGACCGGGCGCGCGGCGAGGGCCGGCCGTTCTTCTACTTCGCCTATGGCGCGGCGGTGACCGAGGTGGTGATCGACACGCTTACCGGCGAGAACCGCATCCTGCGCTGCGACATCCTGCATGACGCGGGCGCCAGCCTGAACCCGGCGATCGACATCGGCCAGATCGAGGGCGGCTATGTCCAGGGTGCCGGCTGGCTGACGACGGAGGAACTGGTCTGGGACGCGGCCGGTCGGCTCGGCACCCATGCGCCTTCGACCTACAAGATCCCGGCCTGTTCGGACCGCCCCCGCGTCTTCAACGTGGCGCTCTGGGATGAGGCGAACCGCGAGGAGACGATCTATCGCTCAAAAGCGGTGGGAGAGCCGCCGCTCATGCTGGGGATCTCGGCCTTTCTGGCGCTGTCGGATGCGGTGGCGTCCTGTGGCGACGGCGCCATCTATCCCGCCCTCGACGCCCCCGCCACGCCCGAGCGGGTGCTGGCCGCGATCGACCGGGTGCGCGGTGTTTGATCTGGACGCCCTCCGCGCCCGGGTGAGCACCGAGACCCGCGTGGTGCGGGTGGTGATCGCCGCGCATGAGGGATCGAGCCCGCGCGAGGCAGGCACGGCGATGCTGGTGTGGGAAGGCGGCACCGAGGGCACGATCGGCGGCGGCACGCTGGAATGGCAGGCGATGGCACGGGCGCGCGCGATGCTGGCAGATGGGACCGCGCGGCAGGTCACGCGGGTGGCGCTGGGGCCCGGCATCGGCCAGTGCTGCGGCGGGGCGGTGACGCTGCTGGCCGAGCTCTACGATGCCGAGGCCGCGGCGAAGCTGGAGGGCGCGCTGATCGCCCGCCCCCTGAGCGGCGCGGGCGAGATGCCGCTGGCGGTGCGGCGGATGCTGGCCCGCGCGCGGGCGGCGGGCGAAGTGCCCCCCGCAAGGCTGGTGCAGGGCTGGATGGTGGAGCCGGTGGCCCAGCCCGCGCGGCATCTGTGGATCTGGGGGGCGGGCCATGTGGGCCGCGCGCTGGTGGCGGTGTTGGCACCGCTGCCCGGTGTTGCGCTGACTTGGGTGGATACCGACGCCGGGCGCTTTCCGGCCGCGCTGCCCGATCGGGTCGTGCCGCTTTGGGCGGCAAATCCGGCCGATCTTGTGGCACATGCGCCGATATGCGCGGAACATCTTGTGCTGACCTATTCCCATGCCCTCGATCTGGAGCTGTGTCATCGTATACTGGGCCATGGCCACGCCGGGCTGGGGCTGATCGGATCGGCCACCAAGGCGGCGCGGTTTCGCAACCGGTTGCGGGCGCTCGGACATGGGGATACGGCACTCGCCACGCTGGTCTGCCCGATCGGCGATCCGTCGCTGGGCAAGCACCCGCAGGCAATCGCCGTGGGCGTCGCCGCTCGACTTCTGGCGGGGGGACGGGAAACAGAGGCGCGGCAGGACGCGACAGGACGGGGACGGGAAACATGCTTCTGACCATCGAGGGCCTGACCAAGGCCTATCCCGGTGTGGTGGCGAATGACGACGTGTCGTTCTCGGTTCGAGAGGGCGAGGTTCATGCCTTGCTGGGCGAGAATGGCGCCGGGAAATCCACGCTGGTGAAGATGATCTACGGTCTGGTGAAACCCGATGCCGGCCGCATGACCCTGCACGGCGCCCCCTATGAGCCGGCCGATCCGCGCGCCGCCCGCGCCGCCGGCGTCGCCATGGTGTTCCAGCATTTCAGCCTGTTCGAGGCGCTCGACGTGGCCGAGAACGTGGCCCTCGGCATGGAAAACCCGCCGCCCCAGCGCACCCTCGCCGCCCGCATCCGTCAGGTCAGCGAGGATTACGGCCTGCCGCTGGATCCCGCGCGGCTGGTGGGGGATCTGTCGGCGGGTGAGCGCCAGCGGGTCGAGATCATCCGCTGCCTGCTGCAAGATCCGAAGCTGCTGATCATGGATGAGCCGACCAGCGTGCTGACCCCGCTGGAGGTCGAGATCCTGTTCCAGACCCTGCGCACGCTGGCCGCCGAGGGCACCGCGATCCTGTATATCAGCCACAAGCTGGAAGAGATCCGCACGCTCTGCGACGAGGCGACAATCCTGCGCCGCGGCAAGGTGGTGGCCACCTGCCGCCCGCGCGAGAAGACCGCGCGCGAACTGGCCGAGCTGATGGTGGGCGAAACCCTAACGCCCCCCGAACGCGCCGGCACCGGCACCGGCGAGGTCGTGCTGCAGGTCACCGGCCTGTCGGTGCCCTCGCCCAACCCTTTCGGCACCGCGCTGAAGGAGGTGGGGTTCGAGGTCCGCACCGGCGAGGTTCTTGGGATCGCGGGCGTTGCCGGCAACGGCCAGGATGAATTGCTGCTGGCGCTGTCGGGCGAGATCCGGACCGCGCCCGGCGCGGTGGCGATCGCGGGCCAGCCCTGCGGCGCGCTGGGGCCGAATGCGCGGCGCGCGCTGGGCTTGGTCTCGGCCCCCGAGGAACGGCTGGGCCATGCCGCAGCGCCGGACATGAGCCTGACCGAAAACGCCCTGCTGACCGGGGCGGTGCGCAAGGGGCTTTTGCGGCACGGCTTCATCGACTGGGCCAAGACCCGCGCCTTCGCCGAGGAAATCGTCAAGGCTTTCGACGTGCGCACCCCCGGCGTGGGGGTTCCGGCGCGGGCGCTGTCAGGCGGCAATTTGCAGAAATTCGTCATCGGACGCGAGATATTGCAGGATCCGGCGGTGATTATTGTCAATCAACCAACATGGGGCGTCGATGCGGCGGCGGCGGCGGCGATCCGCCAGACGCTGATCGATCTGGCCGCCAAGGGCGCCGCCGTGGTGGTGATCAGCCAGGATCTGGACGAATTGCTTGAGGTCGCCGACCGCTTCGCCGCCCTGAACGAGGGCCGGCTGAGCGCGGCGCGCCCGGTCGCAGGCCTGACGGTAGAGGAGATCGGCCTGATGATGGGCGGCGCCCACGGAATGGAGGTGGCCCATGCTGAGGCTTGAGAAACGCGCAGCGCCGTCGCGCTTTTGGACCGTGGTGACGCCGATCCTCGCGGTGGTGGCGACGATGCTGGCGGGGGGCTTGCTGTTCGCGCTGCTCGGCAAGCCGCCGTTCGAGGCGATCCGGGTGATCTTCTGGGAGCCGCTGTTTGGCGCCAACACCGCCTACACGCTGCCGCAGCTTCTGGTGAAGGCGGGGCCGCTGATCCTGATCGCGGTGGGGCTGTCGCTGGGCTTTCGCGCCGGGATCTGGAACATCGGCGCCGAGGGGCAATACATCATCGGCGCGATCTGCGGCGCGGCGGTGGCGCTGGCGTTCTATCCGGCCGCGCATTGGTACATCTTCCCGCTGATGGTGATCGCGGGGGGGCTGGGCGGCTGGGCCTGGGCGATGATCCCGGCGATCCTGAAGAACCGCTTTGGCACCAACGAGATCCTGGTGTCCCTGATGCTGGTCTATGTGGCCGAGAACATCCTGTCCTGGGTCAGCTTCGGGCCGCTGCGCAACCCGCAGGGCTATGGCTTTCCGGGCAGCCGCAACCTGCAGAACTACCCCTCGGCCCATAATGCCGACCTGATCCCCAACAGCGGGCTGCATTGGGGCGTGGTCACGGCCTTCCTTGCGGTGATCGCGGCCTATGTGCTGCTGAACCGGCACCGGCTGGGCTATCAGATCCGGGTGGCCGGACAGGCGCCGCGCGCGGCACGCTTCGCCGGCGTCTCGCCGCAAAGGCTGGTGTCGTTCTGCCTGGGCACCTCGGGCGCGCTGGCCGGGCTAGCGGGGCTGTTCGAGGTGGCCGGGCCCAGCGGCCAGCTGAGCCCGGATTTCAACACCGGCTACGGCTTTACCGCGATCATCGTGGCCTTTCTGGGCCGGCTGCATCCGGTCGGCATCCTGCTGGCGGGCTTCCTGATGGCGCTGACCTATATCGGCGGCGAGATGGCGCAGCTGTCGCTGAACCTGCCCTCGGCCGCGATCCAGGCGTTCCAGGGGATGCTGCTGTTCTTCCTGCTGGCCTTCGACGTGCTGTCGAACTACCGCATCCGCGCCAAGGAGAATGCGAAATGACCATCGGTGGCATCGACCTTGTCGTCCTGATCGCCTCGCTCATGGTGGCCTCGACCCCGATCCTGCTGGCCGCGATCGGAGAGCTGATCGCCGAGAAATCGGGCGTGCTGAACCTTGGCGTCGAGGGGATGATGATCATGGGCGCGATCTGCGGCTTCGTCGCCGCCGTGCATAGCGGCAGCCCGGTGGTGGGCTTCTTCGGCGGCGCGCTGGGCGGCACGGCGATGGCACTGCTGTTCGCCTTCCTCACCCAGATCCTGTTGTCGAACCAGGTGGCCACGGGCCTTGCGTTGACGCTTTTCGGTCTCGGCCTCTCGGCGCTGATCGGGCAGGGCTACAACGGCGTGCGCCCGCCGCAGACCGACAATCTGAACTTCGGGCCGCTCACGCAGATCCCGGTGCTGGGGCCGATCCTGTTTCAGCACGACTGGGTGGTCTATCTGTCGCTGGCGCTGGTCGCGGGCACCTGGGCGGTGCTGCGCTACAGCCGCGTCGGCCTGATCCTGCGCGCGGTGGGCGAGAACCACGACGCGGCCCATGCGCTGGGCTACCGGGTGCGCACGGTGCGCACGCTGGCGCTGATGTTCGGCGGCGCCTGCGCGGGGATGGGCGGGGCCTACATCAGCTTGGTGCGGGTGCCGCAATGGTCCGACGGCATGACGGCGGGCGCGGGCTGGATCGCGCTGGCGATCGTGGTCTTTGCCTCGTGGCGGCCCTGGCGCGTGCTGCTGGGCGCCTATATTTTCGGCGGCGTGACGGTGCTGCAACTGCGCCTTCAAGCCGCTGGCATCGCGATTCCGGTGCAGATATTGTCGATGGCACCGTATCTGATAACGATACTTGTACTGGTCATCATGTCGGCCAGGCGGGGCCGCGCCGCAATCGGCGCCCCCGCCTCGCTGGGCCGCATTTTCCACGCCTCGAGCTGAGGCCAATACTCCGGGCGCGCGCCGCGCCCGCCACTGGGGAGACGATCATGAAACGCAGAACTTTCCTTGCCAATTCCGCCGTCGCGGGCACCGCGCTGGCAACCGGCCTGGCCGGCCGCGCGATGGCCGCCAGCGATCCGCTGAAGGTCGGGTTCATCTATGTCGGCGTGCCCGGCGATGGCGGCTGGACCTATCAGCACAACCTCGCCAAGCAAGCGGTCGAGAAGCACTACGGCGACAAGGTCAAGACCAGCGTCATCGAGAACGTCCCCGAGGGCGCCGATGCCGAGCGCGCGCTGACCCAGCTGGCGCTGGCCGGCAACAAGCTGATCTTCGCCACCTCCTTCGGCTTCATGGATCCGACGATCAACGTCGCCAAGAAATTCCCGAAGGTGAATTTCGAGATGTGCACCGGCTACAAGAGCGCGCCGAACGTCTCGAACTACTCGGGTCGCTTCTATGAGGGGCGCGCGGTTTGCGGTGCCATCGCCGGGCAGATGACCAAGTCGAACAAGATCGGCTACATCGCCTCCTTCCCGATCCCCGAAGTGATCCGGGGCATCAACGCGGCCTATATCAACGCCAAGCGCGTGAACCCCGACGCCGAGATCAAGGTGGTCTGGGTCTACACCTGGTTCGACCCGGCGAAAGAGGCCGACGCGGCCCAGGCGCTGATCAACGAGGGCGTCGACGTGCTGATGCAGCACACCGATTCCACCGCCGCGATGGCGGTGGCCAAGAAGGCCGGCATCGTCGCCTTCGGCCAGGATTCGGACATGTCGGCCTTTGCGCCGACGCCGCGCATCTCGGCGCTGATCGACAACTGGACGCCCTATTACATCAAGCGCGTGGGCGACATGATGAACGGCAGCTGGAAGGCCGAGAACGTCTGGTACGGGCTGAAGGAAGGCATGGTCCAGGTCGGCGAGATCACCGACGCCGTGCCGGCCAAGGTGAAGGCCCATGCGCTCGACCTTGAAGCGAAGATCAAGGCTGGCACCTACCACACGTTTGAGGGGCCGCTGAACAAGCAAGACGGCAGCGTCTGGCTGAAGAAGGGCGAGGTCGCGGACGATGGCGCGCTGGCCGGGCTGAACTTCTACGTCGAGGGCATCCAGGGCAAGATCCCCAGCTAGGCCCTGGCTCCCCCTGGCTCACCCTCGCGGCCCCCGGATCGGTGGGCCCCGGATCGGCGAGCGCAAGATTGCGGCGGGATGCTTCGGTGCCCCGCCGCTTCTTTTTGGGCGCTGCGGGGCCTCCGGTCGTGGCCGGCCTCTCGGGCTATCGCGAATGGGCGGTCTCTGCGCGCTGACGGGGGCTTCGCGGGCTGGAAGTGGCGGGCCAAGGGGCCCGGCGATCAACCGGCCAGATAGCGCAGCACTTCCTCGGTCAGTGCCCGGATTTCGGCCTTGGCGGCCGGGTTCCCGGCCTCGGCCACCCCCTGCCCGCACCCAAGCGTCTCGGCATAGACAACCCGGTTGGCCAGCCGCGATTCGGCCAGGATCGCATCCAGCGCACCGGTCGCCTCGGCCACCTCATCGGCCAGCCGCGTCCCCGCCCGGCCCCGGTTCAGCACCACGATGGCCGTGCGCCCCTCGCGCCGGGCCAGATCCAGCACGCCTTCCGTCGCCCAAAGATCAACATGGCTCGACGCGACCGGCACCAGCACCAGATCGGCGACCCGCAGCGCGGGGCGCAGATCGGCATCCACCTTGGGCGGCGTGTCGACCAGCACGAAATCGTTGTCACGGCAGAGCTTGTCGCATTCATAGCTGACACCCCAGGCCGACGCGGTGGAGAAATCGAGCCCCGGCCCCGCATCGCCCATGCGCTCGACCCGGGCCATGAACCAGCGCCCCAGACTGCCTTGCGGGTCGATGTCGAGCAGCGCCACCCGATGCCCCGCCCGCGCCAGCGCCACGGCCAGATTGGCCGCCAGCGTGGTCTTGCCCGAACCACCCTTTTGCTGCGCCACTGTGATGATCTTGCCGGCCATGCCGTGGACCTCCAAGCGATTTGCTGCGATGCAGCATTGCACTTTTGCGGCAGCGGCGGAAGGGGCGGCCTTTCAACGCGGGGAATGCGTCGGGATTGCGCCCTGCGCAAGGGGGAAAAGCTGGCATTGCAGGCGAAACGGCGGCGCGCGCACCCCGGCCGTACGGCATGAAAAAGGGCGCGCCATACGGCGCGCCCCGGTCAGCATCCTACCGTGCGGCGCTCAGGCGTCGACCGGCTGTTTCGCCTCGACCGCCTTGGCCTCGATGTCCGCGCTGCGGGCGATCTCGACCCGGCGGGGCTTCAGCGCCTCGGGCGTTTCGCGCACCAGATCGATGTGCAGCATGCCGTCGGCATGGGCCGCGCCGGTCACCTTGACATGATCGGCCAAGGCAAAGCGGCGCTCAAACGCGCGGGTGGCGATGCCGCGGTGAAGATAGGTCTTCTCGTCGGCCTCCACGGCCTTGCGGGCGGTGACGACAAGTGTGCTTTCCTTCACTTCAACCCCCAGCTCGTCCGCGGCGAAACCGGCGACGGCGATCGAGATGCGGTAGGCATTCTCGTCGATCTTCTCGATGTTGTAGGGGGGATAGGTGGCGTGACCGACATCATTGGTCAGGGCACGGTCCATCAGGTCGGCAAAACGGTCGAAGCCGACGGTGGCACGGTAGAGGGGGGCAAGATCGAAAGTACGCATTTTCATCCTCCTATGAGCGATGTGTGATGCCTTCCCCGCGCGGGGACAGGCGAAGACGCCGGGCCCGTCTTGGCACCCGGATAGCGCTTAGGTAGGGATGGAAAAGCCGCCTTTCAAGAGGGCGCGCTGGCACCTCAAGCGGTTGAAATCATGGGCGGACGAACTTCGCCCCGCCGGCCCGCACCGCGCCGGACCCCAGGCCGATCACCCGCACCGTTCCGGTCTGCGGCGGGCGCAGGAACCGGCTGCCTTCGCTTTGCTGAAGCTCCGCCTTCAGCCTTTGTAACGGCCCGTCCAGCACGATGCCCAGCGACACTTTCCTGCCGTGCATCACCGCCTTGGCAGAGATGACCGACACGATCACGGGTTTGCCGTTCTCCATCTCGAAGACCGGCGCGCCGGACGATCCGAAATCGACATCGCAGCTCATCACCACCACCGAATCCTCGCTCCCCAGCACATGGCAGACCTTCTGATAGGAAAGCGTGTGCGCGCGCCCCTGCGCATAAGAGACCACCCCCACGCTTGCCCCGCTCTTCGGCGGCGCGCCGGTCGGGAAGGGCTGGATCGAGGGCAGTCGGATCGGGCTTTGCAGTTCCAGCAAAGCCAGGTCGTAATTCACATCGGCGACCGACTTGCGCCGCGAATAGACGTAATCTGGGTGAACGACGGCGCGGCGCACGGCGCGCTCGGCATCGGCGACGCCGTCGCGCAGCCCCGCCAGAAACAGCAGCGCCGACGGATCGACCCGCTTGCCGGTCTCGGGGTCGAACAGGCAATGCGCGGCAGTCAGCACCAGCGTCGGCGAAATCAGCGAGGCGGTGCAAAAGCCATGCCCGCCGATCTCCAGCTGCCCGACCCCGTTCCAGCCCTGCGCCTCATAGCCGGTCGCCAGCTTCTCAAGGCCCGCGTCCGGCGCAGCCGCCGCCGCCAGCGGCAAGACAAGCAGAAGAGGCAAGAGCAACAATCGCAAAAGGTGCATCGGCAGGGTCCGCAAGATCCAGATCGCACCGGTCTAGCCCGGGCCTTGGGCCAAACTATGGCACCGCCCGGGCCTTCCCTTTCATTGTTCCGACAAATACGCCGCCGCCGCCCGCCGCCTAGCCCAGCGCCCGGGGCTTTGGCCCGCCCGTCGCCCAGTCGAGCAACTCGACCGTATGCACCACCGGCACCCCGGTCCCCGATCCGATCTGCATCATGCAGCCGATATTGCCCGCGGCAATCACGTCGGGCGCCCTGGCCTCCAACGTCTTCACCTTGCGCGCCTTCAGCTCGGCCGAGATCTCGGGCTGCAACAGGTTGTAGGTGCCGGCCGAACCACAGCACAGATGGCTGTCGGCGGGCTCGACCACCTCAAAGCCTGCGCGCTTCAGCAAGGTCTTCGGCGCGGTCTTCACCTGCTGGCCATGTTGCAGCGAACAGGCCGCGTGATAGGCCACCCGCAGGCCCTGGTCGGCGCCTTCCGGTAGGCCGATCCGCTCCAGCAATTCGCTGACATCCAGCGCCATGGCCGCGACGCTTTGCGCATCGCCCGCCAGATCGCCGCCGGCAAACATATGGCCGTAATCCTTCACCGTCGTGCCGCAGCCCGAGGTGTTGATGACCACCGCATCTAGCCCCGCGCCGCGCTTCTCGGCCATCCATGCGCGGATGTTCTTCGCGGCACTCGCATGGGCCTCGGCCTCCTTGCCCATGTGATGGGTCAGCGCGCCGCAACAGCCCGCGCCGCGCGCCACCACCACCTCGCAGCCCAGCCGGCGCAGCAGACGGATCGTGGCGTCGTTGATGTCGGTGTTCAGCGCACGCTGCGCGCAGCCCACCAGCAGCGCCACCCGCATCTTGCGCGCCCCCTCGGCGGGGAACACCTGCGGCCGGTCATTGGGGCTGGCGGGCGGCACCTGCGCGGGCGCCATCTCCAGCATCGCACGCAGCCGCGCGTCGGGCATGAACCGCGCCAAGGGCCGGCCCAGCTTCGCCGCCACCAGCGCCAGCCGGAAGCGCCCGGGATAGGGCAGCACCTTCGCCAGCGTCCAGCGCAGCAGCCGCTCCATCGGCGGGCGGGTGTAGGTCTTCTCGATATGAACGCGGGCGTGATCGACCAGATGCATGTAATTCACCCCCGAAGGGCAGGTCGTCATGCAGGCGAGGCAGGACAGGCAGCGATCGATATGCTTGACGGTCTTTTCATCGGCCGGGCGGCCCGCTTCCAGCATATCCTTGATCAGATAGATCCGGCCACGGGGGCTGTCCAATTCGTCCCCCAGCACCTGATAGCTGGGGCAGGTCGCGGTGCAGAACCCGCAATGCACGCAGGCCCGTAGGATCTGGTTCGCCTCGGCGATCGCCGGATCCTTCAGCTGTTCTTCGGTGAAATGCGTCTGCATCAGCCCATGATCCCCGGATTGAGTATGCCGCGCGGGTCGAATTTCGCCCTGAGCCCCGCCGCGATCGCGGCCAGCGGCGCAGGTTCCGGCTGGAACGGCGCGATGCGGGCACGGGTCTCGGCGCCGGCGCGCACCAGCGTCGCATGGCCCGGCACGCCCAAGCGCGCGCGCAGATCCTCGCCCTCGGCGGCCCGCGCCCAGATCAGCCCGCCAGCCCAGTCAAGCATCACCGCCTCGGCCCCCAGCCGCGCCAGAACCCCCGGCGCATCCGAAGGCTTCACCGACAGCCGCCACAGATCGCCTGCCGCCCCCTGCAACGGCACCACGTCGCGGATCGCAGCCCAGCGCGCCGCCACCGCCTCAGGCCCAGTCTCGGGCCCCGCCTTGGCCCCGGCTTCGACCTCAACCGCGCCAAAGCCGGACAGCAGATCGGTCAGCTTCCCCGACCGATAGGACACCGAGGCCGCAAAGCCCTCGATCCGCAGAACCACCCCCGTGCCCGGCAGCCAGGCCGCGCCCGTCACCTCGTAGGGAGAGGCCATCGCCGCCGCCATCGCCTGCACGGCCGCGCCGGCGTCAGAAACCGCGACAATCAGGCTGGCCGCGGTTTCGGGCACCGGCAGCACCTTGAAGCTCACCTCGCTCAGCACGCCCAGCGTGCCGTGGCTACCGGCCAGCAGCTTGACCAGATCATAGCCGGTGACGTTCTTCATCACCCGGCCGCCATTCTTCACCACAGTGCCGGCACCGTCGATGAACCGCACCCCGATCAGGCTGTCGCGACAGGCACCCGCCTGCACCCGGCGCGGCCCCGAGGCATTCGCCGCCACCACCCCGCCGATCGTGCTCTCGCCCTGCGTGCCCAGCAGCCCGCGCATATCCGGCGCCTCGAACGGCAGCCGCTGCCCCTCGGCCGCCAGCGCCGCGTCGATCTCGGCCAGCGGCGTGCCCGCCCCGGCAACCAGCGTCAGCGCGCCCGGCTCATACAGCCGGATCCCCGCCAATCCGCCGGTCTCCAGCAGCTCGCCCGCAACCGGCCGTCCGATCGTGCGCGTGCCGCCGCCCCGCAGCGCCAGCGGCCCCGCCGCCCCGCGCACCATTTCGGCCAGTTCCGCCTCGCTCTCAGGCTTCATCCCAAATCCAACTTCATCTTGGTGAAAATACTCTCGGGGGGAGCAGGGGGGCAGACAGCCCCCCGCCGCCGCCCGCTCAAGCCGCCCGCCGCCCGGCGCTGGACGCCAGCGGAAACACCTTCGCCGGATTCAGCAGCCATTTCGGATCGAACACATCCTTTACCCGCATCTGCGCCTCCAGATCCTCGGGGGCGAACTGCACCACCATCAGGTCGCGCTTCTCGATCCCCACGCCATGCTCGCCGGTCAGGCAGCCGCCCACCTCGACGCATAGCTTCAGGATATCGGCGCCGAAAGCCTCGCATTTCTCCAGATCTCCGGGCTTGTTGGCATCGAACAGGATCAGCGGATGCATGTTGCCGTCGCCGGCATGAAAGACATTGCCCACATCCAGCCCGTAATCGCGGCTCATCTCGCCGATGCGGCGCAGCACCAAGGGCAGCGCGGACACCGGGATCGTCCCGTCGAGGCACATGTAATCGTTGATCTGCCCCATCGCCCCGAAGGCCGATTTCCGCCCCAGCCAGATCTTCTTCGATTCCTCCTCGGATTGGCTTTCGCGCAAAGCCACCGGGTTATGCTTGGCCGCGATCTGCTTGATCAGGCCCAGTTGCTCGTCGATCTCGGCCTCCGATCCCTCGACCTCGATGATCAGGAGCGCCTCGCAATCGGGGTATCCGGCATGGGCAAAGGCCTCGGTCGCGCGGATGCAGGGGCGGTCCATGAACTCGATCGCCACGGGCAGGACGCCCGCCTTGATGATGTCGGAAACGCAAGCCCCCGCCACCTCGTTCGCGTCGAACCCCATCAGCACCGGCCGCGCCCCCTCGGGCTTGCGCAGGATGCGTAGCGTCGCCTCGGTCACCACACCCAGCTGGCCCTCGGAGCCGCAGATCACGCCCAGCAGATCGAGGCCCGGCGCATCCAGATGCGCGCCGCCGATCTCGACCACCGTGCCATCCATCAGCACCATGGTCACACCCAGCAGATTGTTGGTCGTGACCCCGTATTTGAGGCAATGCGCGCCGCCCGAATTCATCCCGATATTGCCGGCGATCGCACAGGCAAGCTGGCTGGATGGATCGGGGGCGTAGAAGAAATCCTCTTCCTCCACCGCGCCGGTGACGGACAGGTTGGTACGCCCGGTCTGCACCCGGATGAAGCGGTTCTGATAATCGGCCTCCAGCACCGCGTTCAGCCGCGCCACCCCCAGGATCACGCAATCCGCCGTCGGCAGCGCGCCGCCCGCAAGGCTGGTGCCAGAGCCGCGCGGAACCACCGGCACGCCTTCGGCATGGCAGATCTTCAAGACCGCCGAAACCTCTTCGGTCGAGCGCGGCAGCACCGCGCAAAGCGGTGGGCAGCGATAGGCGGTCAGCGCGTCGCATTCATAGGCGCGGGTCTCGGCGGGGTCGGTGATCAGCGCGTCGGCGGGCAGCACCGCGGCCAGCCGTGCCACGATCCGCTCCTTGCCCGCCAGGATGGTCGCGTCGGGGGTCGGCATGTCCATCGGAATCCTCGCGGTTAAAACTGGTCAGAAATTATAACCAATTCGCCCAAAGTGCAACCCCTCTCACCGGCCGCCCCTGCGCCCGGCAAAGCGGCCAAGGGCGGTCACGCCGCCGTGAAATTTGGGCAGGTTTCGCGAAATGTCGGAAATATGCGCACCATTTCCACAAGAACAGGCAAACATTTGGGAAATCCTCTCACCGTTCCGGTCTTCAACGAAGACATGCTCCCTGTTATCTCTTGACTCAGGGCATGAAGCACCGGCGGCCAGACTGCGGGACTTGCACGAGAAGGACCAGATATGAATTTCGACGAGATCATCGAACGCCGCGGCACGCATTCGGCGAAATGGGACATGATGGAGCCCAACTACGGCGTCCCGGCCGCGGATGGCATCCCGATGTGGGTTGCCGACATGGATTTCCGTCCGCCGCAGGTGGTGTTGGACGCGCTGCAGGGCATGGTCGATCACGGCATCTTCGGTTATTTCGGCGATGACCGCGCCTACAAGGCGGCGATCAGCTGGTGGATGGAAACCCGTCACGGCTGGTCGGTCGCGCCGGAATGGATCTTCACCACCCATGGCCTCGTGAACGGCACCGCGATGTGCGTCGAGGCCTTCTCCAAACCCGGCGACGCGGTGGTGTTGTTCACCCCGGTCTATCACGCCTTCGCCCGGGTCATCAAAGCCGCCGGGCGAAGTGTCACCGAGCTGCCGATGGTGATCCGCGATGGCCGCTACACGCTGGATTTCGACGCCTATGAGGCGCTTCTGACCGGGCGTGAGACGATGCTGGTCTTCTGCTCGCCGCACAATCCGGGGGGCCGGGTCTGGTCGCCGGCAGAGCTGGCCGAGGTCGCGGCCTTCGCGGCGAAACACGATCTGATCCTGGTGTCGGACGAGATCCACCATGATCTGGTGATGCCGGGGCAGACGCATACGATCATGACCAAGGCTGCGCCCGAGGCGCTGGACCGGATCGTGATGATGTCGGCCACCACCAAGACCTTCAACATCGCCGGCAGCCATTCTGGCAACGTGATCATCCCCGACCCTATGCTGCGCGAAAAATTCGCGGCCCGGATGGCGGGGCTGGGGATCTCGGCCAATTCCTTCGGCTTGGTGATGGCGACGGCGGCCTACAGCCCCGAGGGCGCGGCCTGGGTCGATGCGCTGACCGCCTATCTGGACGGCAACCGCAAGCTTTTCGACACCGGCGTGAACGCGATCCCCGGCGTCGCCTCGATGCCGCTGGAAGCCACCTACCTGGCCTGGGTCGATTTCGCGGGCACCAGGATGAAGGCTTCGGAATTCACCGCCCGGGTGGAGAAGGAAGCGAAGATCGCGGTGAACCACGGGGCGTCCTTCGGCGCCGGCGGCGAAAGCTTCCTGCGGTTCAATCTGGCAACCCCCCGCAGCCGCGTCGTCGAAGCCGTCGAGCGCCTGCAGGCGGCCTTCAAGGACCTGCAATAGAGGCCGGCGGCGGGGGCTCTGCCCCCTGCCCCCCCGGCGTATTTCAGGAACAATGAAAGCGAAGAGTGCTGTTCCGCTTTCACCTTCGCGGAAAGATGTCATGGGCTGCGATTGGAGCGCCGTCGCCAAGGCTGCGCCAACGCGTGGCGCGGCATTGGCGGCGCCGAGCGACGGGCGATGAGCGCGGGGAGGGAAACGCCCGGCGCTTGCACCGCTCAAGCGCGCCGCGTCAGGCACCCGCGCCTCAACCCTCGCCCCCGCGCTCGGGGATGAAGCGGCGCAACATCTCGGCCTCCTGCCCCTCCATCAACGCCTGGGCCGTCAGCATATGCGCCTTCATGATCGCCCGCGCGGCGCCGGCGTCGTCCTCGCGCAGCGCCATCAGCAGCCGCGTCTGGTAGTCGCGCCCACGTTGCCAAAGCTCCTGGTTGGGCGGGGCATAGAGGCGCCGGGTCACCGTGATGTCGCTTAGCACAGAGGCCATGAAGCCGATGATGAAGCCCAAAAGATGGTTCTCGGCCGCCTCGGCCAGAATCGCGTGGAAGCGCAGGCTGTCGATATGCTGGCGGCGCTCTTCCTCCAGCGTGTGCGCCGGGGCGTCATAGGCGTGGATGTTTGCCTCCAGCCGCGCCAGCACGTCCTCTGACAGCTTGCCGGCCAGCGACGCCGCCAGTTCCGGTTCCAGCGCGCGGCGCAGCTGGTAGATGTCGCGGATCGTCAGATCCTTGAAATAGAAGTAATTTCCCAAAAGCGCCTGGGCCCGGGCGCGCGAAACCTCATGCACGAAACTGCCGCCCCCCGGCCCGGTGCGGGTGCGCACCAGCCCCTGGGCCTCAAGCAGGCGCATCGCCTCGCGGATCGTGCTTTTCGCCATGCCGAAGCGTTCGATCAGCTCCGGCTCGCTGGGCAGGCGGTCGCCGGGCTGAAGGCGTTGTTCGACCACCCAGGCCTTGATTGCCTCGGCCACGCGCTCGGGTCGCGAGCGGCGGTCAGTCTTCGAGCGGGCGGTGGCAGGCGGCAAGCTGATCCTCTCCCATCGGCCTGAGTGGCGGTTCCTCGGTCTGGCACAGATCGGTTGCGCGCGGGCAGCGCCCGGCGAAGGCGCAGCCCGGCGGCGGGTCCAGCGGGTCCGGCAATTCGCTGCCCCTTTGTTCGGGGGCGCGCAGCGGGCGGCCGACCACTGGCGCCGAATCGGCCAGCAGACGGGTATAGGGATGGCGCGGGTGTTTGAAAATGCTTTCCGCCCGGCCGATCTCGACCACCGCGCCGAAATAGAGCACCAGGACCCGGTCGCTGACCGCCTCGATCACCGCCAGATCATGGCTGATGAACAGATAGGTCAGCCCGAACTCGGCCTTCAGCCGCGCCAGCAGGTTCAGCACCTGTGCCTGGACCGAGACGTCGAGCGCCGAGACCGGCTCATCCAGCACCAGGATGCGCGGCGCGGCGGCCAGCGCCCGGGCGATGCCGATCCGCTGCGCCTGCCCGCCCGAGAATTCATGCGGGTAGCGGTCGAGGAAATCGGGCCGCAGGTGGACGCTGTCGAAGATCTCGGCGATGCGCGCGGCGCGTGCGGCCCGGCCCATGCCATGCAGGCGGCGCAGCGGGGCCTCCATGATCTGGCGGATGGTTTTGCGCGGGTTGAGGCTGCTGATCGGGTCCTGGAAGACATATTGGATCATCTTGCCGAAGCGCGCCGGATCGGCGGTATCCAGGCGCCGCCCCTCGATCACGATCTCGCCGCCCGAGGCGGGCAGCAGTCCCACAAGCATCCGCGCGAAGGTGGATTTGCCGCAGCCGGATTCGCCGACGATGCCAAGGGTCTCGCCGGTCTCGACGGCGAAGCTGACCGGGCGCAGCGCCCGCACCCCGGGCCGGGCGCGCGCGAAAAGGCCGCGCGAGCGCGGAAAGGTCTTTGACAGGTTGCTGACGCGCAGCGCCTCGGTCATGCGAAGGCCTCCTCGGGGTAGAGGCAGCGCACGGCGCGGGGGCCGGTCCCGGTCATGTCGATCCGGGCCTCGCGACAGGCAGGCGCCGCCTTGTCGCAGCGCGCGGCGAAGGCGCAGCCCTCAGGCAGGGCATCGACCGAGGGCGGCAGCCCCGGGATCGCCGCCAGTTCGCGCCGCCCGCCGCCCAGTTCGGGCACGCAGGCAATCAGGCGCCGGGTGTAGGGATGGGCGGGGGTTGCCAGGATCTCTGCGGTCGGGCCGGTTTCGACGATCTGGCCCGCATACATAACCGCCACCCGATCGCAAAGCTGCGCGACGACGCCGAAATCATGGGTGATGAAGACGATCGCAAGGCCCCGGTCGCGGCGCAGGTCGTCCAGCAGGCTGAGGATCTGCGCCTGCACCGTGACGTCGAGCGCGGTGGTCGGCTCATCCGCGATGATGACGTCCGGATCGTTGGCAAGAGCCATGGCAATACCCACGCGCTGACGCATGCCGCCCGACATCTCATGCGGGTAATCGTCGACCCGGCCTTCGGGGTTGGGAATGCGCACATCGCGCAAAAGCTGCACGGCGCGCGCGCGGGCCTCGGCGCGGGAGACGGGGTGATGGGCGCGGATCGCCTCGGCCAATTGGTCGCCGATGCGATACAGCGGGTGCAGCGTCGCCTGCGGATCCTGGAAGATATAGGCTACGCTTTCACCGCGCAGGTCGCGCAGCCGCGCATAGGGCGCGCCGATCAGGTCTTCGCCCCGGTAGCGTACTGCGCCGCCGGTGATCACGCCGGGGGGCGAGGCGACGAGGCCCATGATCGACAGCGCCGTGACCGACTTGCCAGAGCCGCTTTCGCCGATCACGCCCAGACATTCGCCGGGTTTCACGGCAAGGTCGACCCCGTTCACCGCACGGTACACGCGCCCGCCCACATGGAATTGGATCTCCAGCGCCTGCACCGCCAGCAATGCGTCGGCCGGCGCCATCTCGGGGCTGGGCACCGGGCCCCGGCGCGCCACCTCGGTCGCCGCGCGCGGCCGGCTGAGCGCGCCGGAGCGCAGCCGCGGATCCAGCGCGTCGCGCACCCCGTCACCCAGAAGGTTCACGCTCATCACGATGAGGAAGATCATCACCCCGGGCACGACCGAGGTATGGGGGCTGGTGATCATCGCCGATCGCGCCTGCCCCAGCATGCCGCCCAGATCGGCCTGCGGCGGCTGCGCACCGAGGCCAAGAAAGCTTAGCCCCGCCGTTTCCAGGATCATCCAGCCCACGGTGGTCGACATGGCGACGACGATCACCGGCAGGACGTTGGGCAGCAGCTCGGTCAGGATGATGCGGATGTGTCCCTTGCCCGACAACCGCGCGGCATCGACGAATTCGCGCCCCGCAAGGCCCAGGGTGATCCCCCGGATGTTGCGCGCGAAGAAGGGCACGTTGACGGCGGCCACCGCTATCAGAGCGTTCATCAGCCCCGGGCCAAGCGCGGCGACAATGGCGAGCGCCAGAAGGACGTAGGGAAAGGCCATCAGCATGTCGACGGCGCGCATGATGACATTGTCAGAGCGCCCGCCAGCATAGCCCGCGATCATGCCCACGCCCGACCCCACAATCCCCGCCGCCAGCGCCGCCACCACGCCGACAGCCAGGCTCAGCCGCGTGCCCCAAAGCAGCCGCGACAGCAGATCCCTCCCCAGCTGGTCGGTGCCCAGCAGATACCCTTTTGAGAAAGGGAAGAGAAAACGATGCGCGGTATCCGTCACGTCCGGGTGTTGCAGCGGCAGCAGCGGCGTGACCAGCGCCAAAAGCACGATCACCGTGATGACCCCGCCGCCAAGCGAAGCCAGCCGATTGCGCCAGAGCAGCCGAAGGAAGAGGCTCATGCGGCCACCTCCGCAATCTGGCAGAGCGCCTGCAGCGCAAGCCTATCCGTGCGCCGGGGCTCTGCCCCGGACCCCGGGGTATTTCCGCCAAAGGGAAAGCCGTGGAAAAGCTCTTTCACTCTGGTCCAAATATCCCGGGGGTTTGGGGGCAGAGCCCCCATCGCAGGCATGGACTTACGAAGCGCGACTGGATCCGCGGTGCTCATGTCTTGATCCTTGGGTCGAGCAGGCTTTGCGCCACATCCACAAGGATATTGAAGATCACATAGAGGCAGGCCACCACCACCACGCCGCCCTGCACCAGCAGGATGTCGCGCTGCAGGATCGCGTTCACCAGCATCCGCCCGATGCCGGGCCATTGGAAGACGATCTCGATATAGACCGCACCGGACAGCACGAACCCCGCCTGCAACCCCAGCACCGGGATGATCGACACCATCGCCGCGCGCAGCGCGTGGCCCAGGATCACCCGCCGCTCACCCACCCCCTTGGCGCGGGCGGTGCGGATGTAATCCTGGCGCAGCACCTCCAGCATGGCCGAGCGCGACAGCCGCGCGATCACCCCGGTCGCCACCACCGATAGCGCCGCTGCCGGCATCGCGATGTGGCGGGCCAGATCCAGCAGGTCGCCGCCGCCGTAGATCGCGTACATGCCCGATACGGGAAACCAGCGCAGATCCACCGCGAAAAAGAGGATCAGCATCATGCCCAGAAAGAAGGACGGGATCGAGATCCCGATCAGCACCGCAAAGGTGATCGCCTTGTCCGCCAGCCCGTATTGCCGCGCCGCCGACACCACCCCGGCCAGGATCCCCAGAACAGCGGCCACGACCCAGCTGACCCCCGCCAGCACCGCCGTGGCCGAAAGCCGTTCCCACACCTCGACGATCACCGGACGGTTAAGCGAGTAGGAGCGCCCGAAATCGCCGTGCAGCATGTTCCACAGCCAAACCAGATAGCGATACCAGAGCGGGTGATTCAGCCCCAACTGCTTGTTGATCCGCGCCACGTTGTCGGGCGTGGCATAGGCGCCCAGCAATGCCGTCGCCGGATCGCCCGGGATCATCGCCATGATCAGGAAGACAATCACCGTGATCCCCAGAAGCACCGGGATCGCCGAAAGCAATCTGCGCAGAATGTAGCGGCCCATCGCGCCCCCGTCCGGCGTTCAAGCGACAAAAGGAGGGGCGAGGCCCGCAGGCCCCGCCCCTCAGGTCTTTCAGACCTTTCTGACGTCCTGCAGTTCAAGCAGGAAGGAAGGCTGAAGCTGGAAATCCTGGACCGTGTCGTTCGACACGGCATTCTGTTTCCAGTTCGCGACGAAGACCCAGGGCGCGTCGTCATGCACGATGACCGCGACCTTCTTGTACAGCTCGGCACGCGTCGCCTGATCGGTCGAGGTGCGGGCCGCTTCCAGAAGCTTGTCGACCTCGGGGTTCGAATAATAGCCCGAGTTGAAGCCGCCCTTCTGCGGCCAGGCGCCGCTGCGCAGCGTCAGGTAGGGCAGCGTGTCGGGGTCGTTGGTCATCCAGGCCATCTCGGCCATGTCGACATGCTGACCCTTGGCGTCGAGACCGGGGTTCACCTTGCCCAGGAAGGTGTTCCACTCGAAAGTCTCGATCTTGACCTTCAGCCCCACCGCGGCCAGATCGGCCTGGATCGCGGTGCCCATCGCCACCGGGTCAAGCATGCCCGAGCCGCCCTCGGTGACGTAGAAGGTCAGCTCTGCCCCCTCGGCGCCGGCGTCTTTCAGCAGCGCCCTGGCCTTGTCGGGATCGTAGGGATAGGGCTGCAGCTTGTCGTCATAGGCCCAACTGAAGGCCGGCGCGATCGGGCCGTTGGCGACGCTCGCCGTGCCTTCCAGCACGTTCTTGCAGATCGCTTCCTTGTTGATCGCGTAATTCGCCGCCTGACGCACGCGCTTGTCCTTGAACGGACCCTTGGCGCAATCGAGGATCAGGAACCAGACATGGGGGCCGACCTGCTCATACAGCTTGTAGTGGTCGCTCTTGAATTCGCTCAGCGCGGTCGGCGGCACCTCGACCATCAGGTCGATCCCGCCCGAAAGCATCTCGGCCACGCGGGTGTTGGCGTCGGTGATCGGGCGGAAGATCACCGCCTTGGTGCCGGTCTTTTCGCCCCAATAGCCGTCGAAACGGTCGATCACCACGCGCTCGTTCGACTTCCATTCGACGAATTTGAAGGCGCCGGTGCCCACCGGATTGCGGCCAAGATCCTGGCCGTATTTCTTCACCGCCGCCGGCGAGACGATCAGCCCGGTCGGATAGGCGAGGTTCGACAGGAACGGCGCGTAGGGTTGTTTCAGCGTGAACTTCACGCTGTGGGAATCGACCACCTCGGTCGTCTTGATCGACGAGAAGAAGAAGGCCAGCGGGAACGGGCCGGTGTCGTGGTAGGGGTTCTTGTCGTCGAGCATCCGGTCAAAGTTGAACTTCACCGCCTCGGCGTCGAAATCGGTGCCGTCGTGGAACTTGACGCCCTGGCGCAGCTTGAAGGTGTATTCGGTGCCGTCCGGATTGATCGTCCAGCTTTCGGCCAGGCCTGGCCCGGGCTCCAGCGTGCCCGGCTTGTAGCGGGTCAGCCCCTCGTAAAGGTTCACCAGGATACGGAAATCGTTCACCGCCGTGTCGACCGCCGGGTCAAGCGATTTCGGCTCTGCCACCTGGCCCACGATCAGCACGCCCTTGGGCGTCTCGGCCATCAGGCGTTGCGAAAAGGCCGCGAGCGATAGCGTCGCGCCCGTCGCCGCAAGCAGGCCGCGGCGCGTCAGGGTGGGTTGGGTCATGGAGGCTCTCCTTGTTGGCGCAGGTCGGATCTGGCGCCCGTCTGGCGGGGCGCTCTTGGGCTAAATTATCATGATAATTTGCGCCCGTCAATTTTTCATGATAATTTCAAGGAGATCATGAATTTGCTGCGGGGCGACGCCTATGACCTTTTCGATTCTCGCGCGCGACCCCCAGAGCGGCGCCCTGGGCGGGGCGGCGGCGACGGGGTCGCTCTGCGTCGGCGGCTGGGTGCTCAGGGGGGACATCCGGGCGGGGATGTCGGCCAGCCAAGGCGCCGCCCCCTCGACGCTGTGGGGCGAGGATGTGCTGGTCGGCATGCGCCTTGGGCGCGGTGCCGAGCAAGCGGTGCGCGACGTGACCGAGGCCGATCCGGGGCGCGAATGGCGTCAGCTTTCGGCGCTGGATCCGATCGGGCGTACCGGGCTGTTCACCGGCACGCGCAACACCGGCGAGGTCGCAGCCCATGCCTTCGACGGTGGCATCGTCGCGGGCAACATGCTGGCCAGCAAGGCGGTGCCGCGGGCGGTGGCCGAGGGCTTTCTGGGCGCGGCGGGCGATTTCGCCGCACGGCTTCTGGCGGGGCTATGCGCCGGGCGTGCGGCGGGCAGCGATGCGCGCGGGCTGCAATCGGCGGCGCTGCTGGTCGTGCAGCGCGACGCGCCGCCGCTGACCCTGCGGGTGGATTACGCCGAAGACCCGCTGGCGGCGCTGCATGCGCTGCTTGGCCGCGCGACCAGCGGCGAATACACCGACTGGACCCGCCGCGTGCCGACGCTGGACGCCCCGACCCGGACGCTGGAAGAGGGATAAGGCAGACTGCCCGAGGATAGGGGCGCGCCAGCCGCGAGCCTTGAGGCCGGGGGTTTCACACCCCCGGACCCCCGTGGGATATTTGGGCCAGAAAGAAGACGAAAGCGCGCCCGGTGCTTTCCTTCCGGCGCCGTCCCCCCCAAGGCCGCTTTCGGCATATCTTCGGCGCGGGCAGGATTTGCCGCGGGGGCCAGAGCCCCCCAGCGACCGCGTTCAGAGCCGTTCGATCGCCAGCGCGATGCCCTGACCGCCGCCGATGCACATAGTGATCAGGCCCAGTTTGCCGCCGGTGCGCTCCAACTCATAGAGCGCCTTCACGGTAAGGATCGCGCCGGTCGCGCCGACCGGGTGGCCCAGCGCGATCGCGCCGCCGTTGGGGTTCACCTTCGCCGGGTCAAGTCCCAGTTCCTGCGACACCGCCAGCGCCTGCGCGGCAAAGGCCTCGTTCGACTCGATCACGTCGAAATCGGCCACATCAAGCCCGGTCCGGGCGCAGAGCGCGCGCACCGCCGGGATCGGGCCATAGCCCATGACATCCGGGCGCACGCCGGCATGGGCATAGCCAAGGATCCGTGCCCGCGGTGTCAGCCCCGCGGCCTTGACCGCCGAGGCCCGGGCCAGCACCAGCGCCGCCGCGCCGTCATTGATGCCGCTGGCATTGCCCGCGGTCACGGTGCCGTCCTTCTGGAACACCGTCTTCAGACCCGCCAGCGCCTCGGCGGTGGTCGGCTTGGGGTGCTCGTCGACATTGAAGGGCACCATGTCGCGCTTCACCTTGACGTCGACCGGAACGATCTGATCCTTGAAATAGCCCGCCGCGATCGCCTTGGCGGCGCGGGCCTGGCTTTCCAGCGCAAAGGCATCCTGGGCCTCGCGGCTGATACTGCTCTCGGCGGCGACGTTCTCGGCGGTCACGCCCATATGGCCGGTTCCGAAGGGACAGTTGAGCGCCCCGAGCATCATGTCCTGCGCCCCGGTGTCACCCATCTTCTGGCCCCAGCGCGCGGCAGGCAGGATGAAGGGCGAGCGGCTCATGCATTCCGCGCCGCCGGCCAGCGCGAAATCGGTGTCCCCCAGCATCAGCGATTGCACCGCCGACACCACCGCCTGCGCGCCCGACCCGCACAGCCGGTTGACGTTCATCGCCGGCGTGGTGTCGGGAATGCCCGCCTGGATCGCGGCGACGCGCGACAGGTACATGTCGCGCGGTTCGGTGTTGATGACATGGCCAAAGACGACATGGCCGATCTGGCCGGCATCGACGCCGGCCCGCGCCAGCGCGGCCTTGGCCACCGTCGTGCCCAGCTCAATCGGCGGCGTGCCCGCCAGCGACCCGCCGAAGGTACCGATCGCAGTGCGCGCGCCCGACAGGATGACGATATCGTCGCTCATGGTGTCTCTCCCTTGAATTTGTCCGGATGGGCGGCCGCGACCGCCGGAATCGCCTCTACCCTAGTGGCGATCTCGAGGCATCGCGACAGCGACGTCACGTCGACGCCCCAGCGCCGGGCGTTGTACAGTTGCGGCACCAGGCAGATGTCGGCCATCCCCACCCGGTCGCCATGACAGAAGGTGCCGGTGGCGGGATCGTCCAGCATCGCCTCGAACGCCGCCAGCCGCGGGGCCATGATGACCTGCATCCAGGCCTCGGCGGTGATCGCCCCGCCCGAGGCCTGGACCACGTGACTGGTGACCGAGGAATTGCACACCGGGTGGATCTCCATCGCGATCGCATAGGCAAGTGCGCGCATCCGTGCGCGGCCGAAGGAATCCTCGGGCAGGAAGCCCGCGGCGCGGGTCTCGTCGAGATATTCGATGATCGCCAGCGACTGGGTCAGCACCCGGCCGTCGACGTCCAGCGTCGGCACCAGCCCCTGGGGATTGCGGGCGATGTTCTCGGGGGCCTTGTGGTCGCCCTTCGGCAGATCGACCGGGATCGAGGTGAAGGGCAGCCCCGCCAGCCCCAGCGCGATCCGCACCCGATAGGCCGCCGAGGAGCGCCAGTAATCGTAAAGTATCGCGTTCATTTCGCCTCCATGATCCGGTTGAGCGCGCGGCGCAGCGCCGCGTGATCGGTGCCGAGCGATGCGATCAGCTCTGCCTGAAACTCCGCCGCGATTGGCAGCAGCCGCGCGACCAGCGCCTGCCCCGCAGGCGTCAGCCGCAGGTCGATCAGCCGGCCGTCCTCGGGGTGGGGGCGTTTTTCGACATGGCCCGCGTCGGTCAGGCGCTGGGCGGCACGGCTGACCTTGGATTTGTCCATCTCGACGCGGGCGTGGATCTCTCGCACGCTGACCGATCCTGAATGCGCCAGATGCACCAGCACCCGCCATTCCGGGATCGTGATGCCGAAATCATCGCGGTAGCGTTCCGCGAAGGCCCGGCTGACGCGCGCCGCCGCCGCCGCCAGCTGGTAGGGCAGAAATTCGGTCAGGTCGAAATCAGACATCCGCATCCCCCGTCAGGCTGGGTCATGAGTGCACCGTTCCCCCGCCCGGTTCAAGCGCCGCCGCTCCCCGAGCGGCAGCGCCGCCTCGCGTGACTGTGCATGGGCAATTCTTGACTCGTTGCAATCGCAACGATACATCTTGCCCGGCGTCGCGGCCCATGGCCCGCGGCAACAGGAGGATGCCATGACCCGTCAGGAGCTTGCGCACGGAATGGTGCGCGCGCCGTCTCAACCCGGCCCGCATGAGGGATACATGCCGGGTTTCGGCAATGATTTCGAGACCGAGGCCCTGCCCGGCGCCCTGCCCCAGGGCCAGAATTCGCCGCAAAAATGCGCCTATGGCCTTTATGCCGAGCAATTGTCCGGCACCGCCTTCACCGCCACCCGCCCCGAGCGGACCTGGTGCTACCGCATCCGGCCCTCGGTGAAGCATACCGGCCGGTTCGAGAAGATCGCCCTGCCCTATTGGAAGACCGCGCCGCATGTCGCGGGCGACGTGATCAGCCTGGGCCAGTACCGCTGGGATCCGGTGCCGGTGGGCGGCACGCCGCTGACCTGGCTGACGGGGATGCGCACGATGACCACGGCGGGCGATGTGAACACCCAGCTGGGCATGGCCAGCCACATCTATCTGGTGACCCGCTCGATGGAGGACGAATATTTCTATTCCGCCGACAGTGAGCTGCTGGTGGTGCCGCAGGAGGGCCGGTTGCGGTTTTGCACCGAGTTGGGCGTGATCGACGTGGCGCCGCGCGAGATCGCGATCCTGCCGCGCGGCCTGGTCTACCGGGTCGAGCTGCTGGAGGGCCCGGCGCGGGGTTTCGTGTGCGAGAATTACGGCCAGACCTTCGAGCTGCCCGGTCGCGGCCCGATCGGCGCGAATTGCCTGGCCAATCCGCGCGACTTCAAATCCCCTGTCGCGGCGTTCGAGGACCGCGACGCGCCGAGCCGCGTGGTGATCAAGTGGTGTGGCCAGTTTCATGAGACCTGGATTGACCATTCGCCGCTGGATGTGGTGGCCTGGCACGGCAATTACGCGGCCTACAAATACGACCTGCGCACCTATTCCCCGGTCGGCGCGATCCTGTTCGACCATCCCGATCCGTCGATCTTCACCGTGCTCACCGCGCCCTCGGGGCAGCCGGGCACCGCGAACATCGATTTCGTGCTGTTTCGCGAACGCTGGATGGTGGCCGAGCATTCGTTCCGCCCGCCGTGGTATCACAAGAACATCATGTCCGAGTTGATGGGCAACATCCACGGCATCTATGACGCGAAGCCCAAGGGTTTCGTGCCGGGCGGGATGAGCCTGCACAACATGATGCTGCCGCACGGCCCCGACCGGGGCGCGTTCGAGCATGGCTCAACCGCGCCGATGGTGCCGGTGAAGCAGGACAACACCATGCAGTTCATGTTCGAGACCCGCTTTCCCCAGCATCTGACGACCTTCGCCGCGACGGAGGCGCCGTTGCAGGACGATTACATCGACTGCTGGGACAGCCTCGAGAAGAAGTTCGACGGCACGCCGGGGGTAAAGTAGGGTCCCGGACTGAGAGGGCGGCGGCGGGGGCCCTGCCCCCGCACCCCCGGGATATTTTTGCCAGAAAGAAGGGCAGGGAATGGCCTTGATGCGAAGCTGGGTGGAGAGCGCGAACTTCTCCACGAGTGATTTTCCGCTGAACAACCTTGCGCTGGGGGTGTTCTCGGTCGGTGAGGACGAGCCACGCTGCGGGGTGGCGATCGGCGACAAGATCGTCGATGTGGCGGCGCTGGAGGAGGCGGGGCTGATGGACTTGGCCGGCGCACCGCTGTTCGACGTGCCGTTCTGGAACGAGTTGATGGAGGCGGGGCCCGAGGTCTGGGCCGCGTTCCGGGCGCGGATGACGGAATTGCTGGTCGAGGGCGCGCCGGAGAAGGCCGAGGTTGCGCCGCATCTGGTGGCGCAGGCCGAGGCCGAGATGCATCTGCCGTTTCTGGTGTCGGAATACACCGATTTCTACGCCGGGCGGAACCATGCCGTCAACGTGGGCACGATGTTCCGAGGCGCCGCGAACGCGCTGCCGCCGAACTGGCTGCATCTGCCGATCGGCTACAACGGGCGGGCCTCTTCCGTGGTGGTGTCGGGGACCGAGGTGCGCCGGCCGCTGGGTCAGCTGAAGCCGCCGCAGGCCGAGCGGCCCTATTTCGGCCCCTGCAAGCGCTTCGATTTCGAGCTGGAGATGGGGGCGATCGTCGGTCAGGCGTCGGACGGGCCGGTCAGCGTGGGTGAGGCCGATGCGATGATCTTCGGCTATGTGCTGCTGAACGACTGGTCGGCGCGCGACATCCAGGCCTGGGAATATCAGCCGCTGGGGCCGTTCCAGGCCAAGGCCACCGCGACGACGATCAGCCCCTGGATCGTGATGGCCGCCGCGCTGCAGCCGTTCCGCGCAGTAGGGCCGGAGCGGGAGGTGGAACTGCTGCCCTATCTGCAGGAGCCGGGGCCGATGCTTTACGACATCGCGTTGGAGGTGGCGCTGACGCCCAAGGGCGGCGCGGAAAGCGTGATCTCGCGCACCAATTACCGCGAGATGTATTATTCCTCGGCCCAGCAGCTGGCGCATCACACCAGTTCTGGCTGTCCGATGAATGTCGGCGATCTTCTGGGGTCGGGGACGATCTCGGGGCCGGTGCGGGAGAGCCGCGGCAGCCTGCTGGAGCTGAGCTGGGGCGGCAAGGAGCCGCTGGAGCTGGCCTCGGGCGGGGTGCGGAATTTTCTGGAAGATGGCGATACGCTGACCCTGCGCGGCGCGGCGCGGGGCGCCGGCTACCGGATCGGTTTCGGTGAGTGTGCGGGCAAGGTGGTGGCGGCGATGGCGCTGCCCGACTGGGCGAAATAGGGAGAACGGCATGGCCAAGGCATTCGCGTCGCAAGGCGACCTGAGCGAGAAGAAGATCACCTTCGACGAGGTCGGCGAGGGGCTATATGCCTTCACCGCCGAGGGTGACCCGAACACCGGTGTCATCATCGGCGACGACAGCGTGATGATCGTCGAGGCGCAGGCCACCCCGCGGCTGGCGCGCAAGGTGATCGACTGCGTGCGCACGGTCACCGACAAGCCGATCAGCCATCTGGTGCTGACCCATTACCACGCGGTGCGGGTGCTGGGCGCCAGCGCCTACGGGGCGGGCGAGATCATCATGTCCGACGCCGCCCGCGCCCAGGTGGTCGAGCGCGGCCAGGAGGATTGGGACAGCGAATTCGCCCGCTTCCCGCGGCTTTTCCAGGGGCATGAGGAGATCCCCGGCCTGACCTGGCCGACGATGACCTTCTCGGAGGCAATGACCGTCTATCTGGGCAAGCGCCGGGTCGACATCCTGCATCCGGGCCGCGCCCATACCGCTGGCGACGCGGTGATCTGGGTGCCCGATCAGGAGGTGATGTTCACCGGCGACATCGTCGAATACCACTCAGCCTGCTATTGCGGCGACGGGCATTTCGCAGATTGGGGCGACACGCTCGACAATATCGCGTCGTTTGAGCCGGCCAGCATCGCGCCGGGTCGGGGCGACGCGCTGGTCGGCGCGGCGAAGGTGACCGAGGCGATCGAGAACACCCGCGATTTCGTCGAAAGCACCTTCCGCCCGGCGGCCAAGGTGGCGGCGCGCGGTGGCAGCCTGAAAGAGGCCTGGGACGCGGTGCGCGCCGAATGCGACCCGAAGTTCACCGATTACGCGATCTACGAGCATTGCCTGCCCTTCAACGTTGCCCGCGCCTATGATGAGGCCCGCGGCATCGAAACCCCGCGCATCTGGACCGCCCAGCGCGACCAGGAGATGTGGGAGGCGCTTCAGGGGTGAGCGCCGATCCGGGCGAAGCCCCGGCACAGCGCCGGTCCCGAGAACGGGCGGAGAGCCCCAGGCAGGGCCGGAGCCCCGGCACAGCGCCGCCCCCGGGATGAGCCCCGGGCTGGCGTGCCCCGCCGCGCAGACGGCGGGCCGGGAGGGCGCCGATCCGCGCACGCCTCACTGCCAAAGCAGGGCCGGCGCCGGTCCGTGGGCAGATGCTCGCCTCGCGCCCGCGCCCGCACCGGGCGGACAGGCGCCGCCCCCGAACGCCCCCCTCAGTCCTTGCGCAGCGGATGCACCGTCCGAAAGCCCACGGCGAAGCGGTTCCAGGCATTGATCGTGTTGATCACCAGCGTCAGATCCACCTGTTCCTGCGGGTCGAACTCGGCCGCCAGCGCCGCATAGGCGTCATCGGGCGCGCCAGTGGTCTCGATCCGGGTCAGCGCATCGGCCCAGCCCAGCGCCGCGCGTTCGCGGGCGTCGAAGGCGTTGCTTTCCCACCAGGCAGCCAGCACGTCGAGCTTTTGCTGCGACACCCCCGCCGCGCGCGCGTCCGGCGCGTGCATGTTCAGACAGAAGGCGCAGCGGTTGATCTGCGACACCCGCATCCGGATCAGTTCACGCAGATCCGCCGGGATGGTCAGCCGGGTGATCGCCACCTCCATCGCCCGCATCGCGCTGATCGCCTTGGGCGATGCCTTGAAATAGGAAAGTCGTTCGCTCATCGTGCCGCCTCCGCCTGCGCGCAGTCTACACGCGTTCGAAGCCGCTGAAAGCCCGGATAAGACGGGGTCGGAAGGCGACGGCAAGGGCGGCCCGCGCCTAATCCTCGTAGGTCTGGATCTGCGCCACGACCACGGAATTCTCGGCCCGCGCGCGTTCCATCAGCGCGATTTCCTCATCGCCGATCTCCTCGCCCGCGGCGCGGCGGTCGGCCAGCGTGCCATAGCCGGTGACATCCAGCGGCGCCATCTCGGCGGTCTTCAACAGCGCCACCGTCTCGCGCACCGCCTCGGCCTCGTCGACGCCCGAGGCATAGCACAGAAGTCCCGCCCCGGTGGCGCGGTCCGGCAGCCCGTCGCCGGGGGCGCGGCCGACCTCGACCAGCAGGGTATAGACCTGCTGGGTGCGCCGGGGCTTCTCGGGCTTTTCGGGTTTCTCGGGATTATCGTCGGTCATCGCGAAACTCCTAGCGCCGGATCGCGCGGAAGACGGAAATCAGCAGCGCCGCGCCCGCCACCCCCACGACAAGCTGGGGCAGCCAGGCGTCGCGCGCATAGATCCCGATCTGCGCCAGGATCCAGTTCAGCACCACCGCGCCAACAATGCCCAGCACGATATTGGCGAACAGCCCGGTCCGCGCCCTCATCAGCACCGAGGCGATCCAGCCCGCAAGCCCGCCGACCACGATCGACGCGAGAAGTCCCAGTCCCATGCTCACCTCTCCCGTCTGGCGCGCTGCGTCAGTCGCGCAGCAATTCGTTGATCGAGGTCTTCGAGCGGGTCTGCGCATCGACCCGTTTCACGATCACCGCGCAATAAAGGTGCACCCCGTTCTTCGACGGCATCGTCCCCGAGACGACGACCGAACCGCTGGGCACTTCGCCATACATGACCGTGCCGGTCTCGCGGTCGACGATCTTGGTCGACTGGCCGATGTAGACTCCCATGCCCAGCACCGAGCCCTCGCGCACGATCACGCCCTCGACCACCTCCGACCGGGCGCCGATGAAGCAATTGTCCTCGATGATCGTCGGGCCGGCCTGCATCGGTTCCAGCACGCCGCCGATGCCGACGCCGCCCGACAGATGCACATTCTTGCCGATCTGCGCGCAGGATCCCACGGTCGCCCAGGTGTCGACCATGGTGCCCTCGTCGACATGGGCGCCGAGGTTCACGAAGGACGGCATCAGCACGACACCCTTGGCGATGAAGGCCGACCGCCGCACCACGCAGTTCGGCACCGCGCGAAAGCCCGCGGCGCGCCAGTCGCCCTCGTCCCAGCCGGCGAACTTGCTGTCGACCTTGTCCCACCAGCCGCCGCCCTGCGGGCCGCCCGACTGCATCTCCATGTCCTTCAGGCGGAACCCCAGCAGAACCGCCTTCTTGGCCCATTGGTTCACATGCCACTGGCCATCGGCCTGACGCTCGGCCACCCGCAGCGTGCCGCTGTCGAGCGCGCTCAGCGTCGCCTCGATGGCGTCGCGGGTCTCGCCCTTGGTGGCCGGGGTGATGCCGTCGCGGGCCTCCCACGCGGCTTCGATGGCGGCTTCCAGTGCGGCGTTCGACATGGACGTTCTCCTTGCGGGTCTGGCTCTCGTGCGGCGTTGGCTATAGACGAGGCGAAGGCCCCGCGCAATGCGGGCCAGGGCCATCGTCCCGGAGGATCTAGCATGAACGACGAGCACCGTGTCAGCCGTTTCCGCGACGCGGGCGAGGATATCCGCCACGCCCGCGAACTGCCCGATACCCCGCAGGGGCGCTCGCCCTCCTACCAGCTGGCCTATGCCGACAGTGATTTCCTGCTGCGCGACGACATGCGCCCGGTGCGCCTGATGCTGGAATTGCAAAAGACCGAAACCTTGCTGAGCGAACACGGGATCGAGTCGACGGTGATCCTGTTCGGCTCGGCCCGGGTGCCGGCGCCGGACGCGACCGAGCCGCCCAACCGCCCCTCGACCGCGCCGCTGACCCATTGGTACCAAGAGGCCCGGCGTTTCGCGCATCTGGTCACCGAACGCTCTGTCGCGCAGCAAAATCGCCAGTTCGTCGTCTGCACCGGCGGCGGCCCGGGCATCATGGAGGCCGGCAACCGCGGCGCGCAGGAGGCCGGGGGCGTCACGATCGGCCTCAACATCGTGCTCCCGCACGAGCAAGAGCCGAACCCCTACGTCACGCCCGACCTGTGCTTCAACTTCCACTATTTCGCGATCCGCAAGATGCATTTCCTGATGCGGGCGCGCACCATCGCGGTGTTCCCCGGCGGCCTCGGCACGCTGGACGAGATGTTTGAGGCGATCACCCTGATCCAGACCGGCCGGATGAAGCGCATCCCCGTGCTGCTGTTCCACCGCGCCTTCTGGGAAAAGCTGATCAACTGGGACACGCTGGTCGAGGCCGGCACGATCGCGCCGCAGGATCTCGACCTCATCACCTATGTCGAAACCGCGGAGGAGGCGCTGGCGGTGATGGACGGCTGGAACGACGGCCAGGGCTGCTGACCGCCCCACCCTACCCCCGCGCCTTCAGCGAGGCCCAGGCGGGCTGAAGATCGCCCGGCATCGGCCTGGCCTGATACACCGCCCGGGCAATGGCGCGCGCCAGGCACGCCGCCGCAGCATGGCCCAGCACGAAGGGATCGGCCAGCGGATCGGCCAGCGCCCGCGCCCCCGTGGCGGCGGCAAAGACCAGATCCCCGTCAAACGGCGAATGGCTGGGCACGATCGCCCGCGCCATCCCGTCATGTGCCGCCGTCGCCAGCCGCTGGCACTGCGCCTGGCTCAGCGCCGCGTCGGTCGCGACGATGGCGATGGTGGTGGCCTCGCCCATGCGTTTCATCGGCGGCGGCTCATGCCCGGCGGGATAGGCGGGCGCCGACCCCAGCCCGCCGAATTCGCCCGCCATCTCCCAGGGCGCGGCCCAGAAATGCGGCCCCTCGCCCACGGTGACCGAGCCGACCGCATTCACCGCCACCAGCGCCCCCACCGTGATCCCGCTTTCCAGCACCGCCGAGGCCGACCCCAGCCCGCCCTTCAGCGTCCCGGTCGTGGCCCCGAAGCCGGCCCCGGCGCTGCCTTGCACGAACTCTTCCGCCGCCGCCGCCAGCGCCGCGCGCCCCAGCCGCTTGTAGGGGTTCTCGTCCCAATCCTTGGCGCCGCCATTGAGCAGATCGAACAGGATCGCCCCGGGCACGATCGGCACCCGCTGGTCGCCTACCTGAAAGCCGCGCCCCAAGGCGCGCAGCCCATCCGCCACCCCCGACGCCGCATCCAGCCCGAAGGCCGACCCCCCGGAAAGCACCAGCGCATCGACCTCCTGCACCAGCTTGTCGGGCGCCAGCAGATCGGTCTCGCGGGTGCCGGGCGCGCCGCCCATCACATGCACGGCGGCGGTGAACGGCACCTCGCCCAAAAGCACCGTCGCACCGGTCCGCACCGCTTGGTCCTCGGCATTGCCGACCCTCAGCCCGGCCACATCGGTGATCAGATTGCGCGGCCCCGGTCGCATCAGATCCTCGGCTTGGCAGCGGCGGTGGCGGGATCTCCGGTATTCGGAGTCCCCTGCGGCTCGATCAGCAGCACCTTCGCCTCGGCCTCGGCCCGCGGCCGATGCCGCATCCCCGCGGGCACGATGAACAACTCCCCCGGCCCCAGCCGCAACGTCTGGTCCTCGACATCAAGAAAGACCTCCCCCTCCAGCACCAGAAAGAAATCATCCGTGTCGGGATGCTCGTGAAAGGGAAATTCCCCCACGAACTTCACCACCATCACATCATTGCCGTTATAGGCCGCCACCACATGCGGATCCCAGTGACTGTCGAACAAGGCAAGCTTCGCGGCCAGATTGACGACGTCCATCGCATATCCTTTCATTGTTCCCAAAATACGCACGCGGCCTCAGATACAGCGCCCGCCGTCCACCTCCATCGCGACACCGGTCACCATGCTGGCCTCATCCGAACACAGATACAGCGCCGCGTTGCCCATGTCCTCGGGCGTCGAGAACCGCCCCAGCGGGATCGTCGACAGGAACTTCGCCCGCATCTCCGGCGTGTCCTCGCCCATAAAGCTTTTCAAAAGCGGCGTCTCGCCCGCCACCGGGTTCAGCGCGTTGACCCGCACCCCGAAAGGCGCCAGCTCCACCGCCATCGCCTTGGTCGCGGTGATCATCCAGCCCTTCGAGGCATTGTACCAGCTCAGCCGCGGCCGGGGGCTGACCCCGGCGGTCGAGGCGATATTCAGGATCGCCCCCGCCCGCGCCGCCTTCATCGCCGGTACGAAGGCCCGCGCGGTCAGGTAGACGGCCTTGACGTTGACGCCCAGGATCCGGTCGAAATCGGCCTCGCTCACCTCCTCCATCAGCGCCGGCAGATGGGTGACGCCAGCGTTGTTGACCAGAATGTCGACCCCGCCGAACACCTCCCGCGCCGCCTGCGCCATCGCCGCGACGCTGTCGCCATCGGCCACATCCACGACCTGCGCCACGCCGCCGATCTCCTCGGCCACCTGACGCGCGGCGGCTTCGTTGATATCGGCCACCATGACCCGGGCGCCCTCACGCGCAAACGCCCGCGCGATCCCCGAGCCAAAGCCCGAGCCCGCCCCCGTCACCACCGCCGTCTTGCCATTCAACCGCATGTCGTCCTCCTACCCGTGATGCGCCGCGACGGTCTTCAGCACCGAAAAACCGTAAAGCGCCTCGAACCCTTTCTCGCGGCCATGGCCCGACTTTCCGGTGCCGCCAAAGGGCAGCTCCACCCCGCCGCCCGCGCCGTAATTGTTGATGAAAACCTGCCCCGCCCGCAGCCGTTTCGCCAGCCGCATCTGCCGCCCGCCATTCTCGGACCAGACCGAGGCGACCAGCCCGTAGGCGGTGCCATTGGCGATCGCCACGGCCTCTTCCTCATCCTCGAAGGGCAGGACCACCTGCGCGGGGCCGAAGATCTCATCCTGCGCCAGCCGGTGGTCTGGCGAAAGCCCTGCCATCAGCGTAGGCGCGACGTAATGCCCGCCCTTGGGGGCATCGCCCACGATCTGCCCGCGCGCCACGATCTCATCCCCCGAGGCCAGCCCGAGGAAGCCTTCGACGATCTCCTTCTGGCGCGCCGAAATCAGCGGCCCCACATCCAGATCCGCCCGCGCCGGACCGACGCGCAGTGCCGCATAGCGTTCCGCCATCCGCGCCACGACCTGATCGTAAAGCGGCCGCTCAACCAGGATGCGGGACGAGGCCGAACAGGTCTGCCCCGCGTTCTGGATCCCCGCATTCACCAGAAACGGCAGCGCCTTTTCCAGATCGGCATCGGCAAAGACCACCTGCGGGCTCTTGCCGCCCAGCTCCAGCGTCACCGGCACGAGGTTCTGCGCCGCCGCCCCCTGCACCAGCCGCCCGACGCCGACCGAGCCGGTAAAGCTGATGTGGTTCACGCCGGGATGCGCCGTCAGCGCCGCGCCGGCCTCCTCTCCCAGCCCCGGCACCACGTTCAGCGCGCCCTTGGGCAGCCCCGCCGCCTCGGCGATCCGTGCGAAGGCCAGCGCGGTCAGGCAGGCCTCCTCCGCCGGTTTCAACACGCAGGCATTGCCCATCGTCAGCGCCGCCCCCACCGAACGCCCGATGATCTGCATCGGATAGTTCCAGGGCACGATATGGCCGGTCACCCCATGCGGTTCGCGCAGGGTGTAGACGGTGTAGCCATCCAGATAGGGAATGGTCTCGCCCATCACCTTGTCGGCAGCGCCGGCGTAGAATTCCATGTAGCGCGCCAGCGCCAGCGCATCGGCGCGGGCCTGCTTCAGCGGCTTGCCGACATCGCTGGCCTCGAGCGCGGCCAGATCGTCAGCGCGCGCCAGCACCATCTGCCCGATCCGGGCCAGAATCCGGCCCCGTTCGGCGGCGGTGGCACGGCCCCAATCGCCGGCGAGCGCCGCTTGGGCGGCCTGCACCGCCGCGTCGATCTCATCCGCGCCGCCGCGCGCGATCTGCCCGATCGGGGCGCCGGTCGAGGGATCTTCCAGCGGCAGATGCGCGCCCACGTCGCGCCAGACGCCGCCGATGAAGACCTGCGCCGGGTCGAACCACAACTCGCGCAGGCTGCTTGCATGTCCGTCCATGGTCTCCTCCCCTTCCCGGCCCAGCAAACCCCGCCCCCCGGCCGCACGCAAGCGCTATTCAGTCGCCAGCCACCCCTTCGGGATGCGCGGTGTCGCGGCCAGAAGCTCCTGCGTATAGGCATGTCCGGGGGCGTTGAAGACCGCCTCGGTCGCGCCCTCTTCGACGATCTCGCCGGCGCGCATCACCAGCACCCGGTCGGTGACCGCGCGCACCACGCTCAGGTCGTGGCTGATGAACAGATATGACAGCCCGAAGCGCCCCTGCAGATCGGCCAGCAGATCTAGGATCTGTGCCCTGACCCGCACGTCTAGGGCCGAGACGGCCTCATCCAGCACGATCAGCGCGGGGCGGATGATCAGCGCGCGAGCGATGGCGATGCGCTGGCGCTGGCCGCCGGAAAACTCATGGATGTACTTGTCGGCATCCTCGGGCAAAAGGCCCACGGCGGTCAGCGCCTCGGCCACCCGGTCGCGCTGTTCGGGCTTCTGCGCCGGGGTCAGGTGGAAAGGCTCGGCCACCAGCCGCGCGACCTTGTGGCGGGGATCGAAGCTGCCATAGGGATCCTGAAACACCACCTGAACGCCTGCCCGCTGCGCCCGGGGCATCAAGGGGCCGACCGGCGCGCCCTGCAGCAAGATCTCGCCGCCCTGCAGCGGGTCGAGCCCCAGGATCGCCCGCGTCAGCGTCGACTTCCCGCAACCGGATTCTCCCACCAAACCAAGGCTTTCGCCCGCATGCAGGGTAAAACTGACATCCTTCACCGCCGTCAGCCGGGGGGCTGCGGCGAAGGGCGAGGGCCGGGGCAGCAGGTATTCGCACCGCGCCGCGCGGACCTGCAGCAGCGGGGCGCCTGTGGCCTGCGCACGGCGCGTGGGCTGATGCGACGAGGCCGCGAAAAGGCGCCTTGTGTAGTCATGCGCGCGGGTGCGAAACAGCGCCTCGGTGCGCCCGGCCTCGACGATGCGGCCCTGCTCCATCACCGCGACATGATCGGCAATGCCGGCCACCACGGCAAGGTCATGGGTGATCAGCATCAGCGCCATGCCCTCTTCCGCCACCAGCCCCTTCAGCAGGTCCAGAATCCCCGCCTGAGTGGTCACGTCCAGCGCCGTCGTGGGCTCATCCGCGATCAGAAGCTTCGGGCGCAGCGCCACCGCCATGGCGATGCAGACCCGCTGACGCTGGCCGCCCGACAGCTCATGCGGGAAGCGCGACAGCGGGAAGCGGTCGGCCGTCAGGCCCACGCGGTCCAGCTTTTCACGCGCCACGCGCAGGGCTTGCCGGCGCGTGGCGGCACCGTGGATCATCAGCGTCTCGGCGACCTGATCGCCGATCGGGCGCATCGGGTTCAGCGCCGTCATCGGCTCTTGAAAGATCATGCCGATCTCATTGCCGCGCAGCGCACACATCCGCCGTTCGGACAGGCTCAGCAGATCGGTCCCGGCCAGCCGCGCCTGGCCCCCCGCCACCGCGCCCTGCGGCAAAAGCTGCATCAGTGCCAGCGCGGTCATCGACTTGCCTGATCCGCTTTCGCCCACCAGCCCGAACACCTCGCCCGGCTGCATCTCGAACGAGACGCCGTGCAGGATCGGGGTGCGGCGGATCTTCAGGGTCAGGTCCTGAACCGAAAGCAGGGTCATTTGCGGCGCAGCCTCGGGTCCAGAAGGTCGCGCAGCCCGTCGCCGATCAGGTTGAGGCCCAGCACGGTGGCGACGATGGCAAGGCCGGGGAATACGGCCAGCAACGGCGCGGTGTAGATCATCGTCTGGCTGTCGGCCAGCATCTTGCCCCAGCTTGGGATCGGCGGCTGCGCGCCAAGGCCGACATAGCTAAGCCCGGCCTCGGCCAGGATCCCCAGGCTGAACTGGATCGTGCCCTGCACGATCAGAAGGTTCGCGATATTGGGCAGCACATGCTCGGCCGAGATCCGCGCCGCACCCTTGCCCGCCACCTGTGCCGCGCGGATGTAATCCAGCGTCCAGAGGGACAGCGCCCCGCCCCGGGTGACGCGGGCGAAGACCGGGATGTTGAAGATGCCGATCGCAAGGATCGCGTTGAAGGCGCCGGGGCCGAGGATCGCGGTGATCAGGATGGCGATCACCAGACTGGGGAAGGCAAAGACCAGATCATTGCCGCGCATGATCACCTCATCCACCAGACTGCCACGCCGCGCCGCCGCCCACAGGCCCAGCGGCACGCCCCCCGCGATGCCGATCCCCATCGCCACCAGCGCCACCGCGATAGAGGTCCGCCCCCCCACCATCAGCTGCGAAAGCACATCGCGGCCATAGGTGTCGGTGCCCAGCCAATGCGCCGGGCCGGGCGGGGTCAGCTTCGCGGCGATGTCCATTGCGGCCACCGGATAGGGCGTCCAGACGAACGACAGCAGCGCAAGCCCCAGGAAGAAGGCGGTCAGCGCGGCGCCCAGGATCAGCGTCAGCGGCAGCCTCATACGCGGCTCCTCAGCCGCGGGTCGACAGCGGCATAGGCCAGATCGGTGAGGAAATTCACCACGATCACCGCCGCGACCAGCAGCATCACCACCGATTGCACGACGATCAGGTCGCGCTGGGTGATTGCCTGGAAGATCAGCCGCCCGAGGCCGGGCAGGTAGAACACGTTCTCGATGATGATCGCGCCGGCCAACAGGAACGAGAACTGCAGCCCCAGGATCGTCAGCACCGGGATCAGCGCGTTGCGCACCGCGTGGCGGCGGATCGCCTGGCCCTGCGTCAGCCCCTTGGCGCGGGCGGTGCGCAGGTAATCCTGATGCAGCGCCTCGATCAGCGACGAGCGCATGACGCGGGCCAGGATCGACGCCTGCGGCAGCGCCAGCGCGATCGCCGGCAGGGTCAACGCCTTGATATTGGGCCAAATCCCCGCCGACCAGCCGGGAAAGCCGCCCGAGGACACCCAGCGTAGCTGCACCGCGAAGACCAGCACCAGAAGCATCGCGAACCAGAAGTTCGGCACCGCGATGCCCAACTGCGTCACCCCCATCACGGTCACATCCGTGGCCCTGCCGCGGCGTGAGGCGGCGATGATGCCGGCGGGCAGCGCGATCGTCACGGTCAGCACCATCGCGTAGATGGTCAGCGGCACCGAGACCTGCGCGCGCTGCGCGATCAGGTCCGCGACCGGCGTGCGATAGGTGTAGGAAATGCCGAAATCGCCATGCAGCATGCCCAGGATCCAATGCAGGTAGCGGATCGGCACCGGGCCGGTCAGGCCCAGCTGTTCGCGCAGCGCGGCGACGGTGTCGGGGCTGGCGTTCAGCCCCAGCATGAAGCTGGCCGGATCGCCCGGCAGCACCTGCAGCACGGCGAAGATCACCATGCTTGCCAGGCAGAGGCTCAGCGCCAGCGAGATCAGCCGAGAGATCAGGTAGCGCAGCATCGACAGCCCCTTGGTCGGCGCGAGCCTAAGCGGAGGCGCGGAGAGGGTAAAGAGGGCGTATTTGGAGAACAATGAAAGGCATGGGGCGCGTCCGGCCCTTCGGCGCGGGGCGCGGCCAGGGTGTGGGTCAGAACCGCTTGCGGGCGCGCAGCGCGGCGCCGATGGTGCCGTCGTCGAGGTAGTCCAGCTCTCCGCCGATCGGGACGCCCTGGGCGAGGCTGGTCACCTGCACCCCGGCAGGTTCCAGCGCCTCGGCGATGTAATGCGCCGTGGTCTGGCCGTCGACGGTGGCGTTCAGCGCCAGGATCACCTCGGCGATGCCCTCATCGGCGATCCGCGCGACCAGTTGCGGGATGCGCAGCTCTTCCGGCCCCACGGCATCGAGCGCCGAAAGCGTGCCGCCCAGAACGTGATAGCGGCCCTTGAAGGCGCCGCCGCGTTCCATCGCCCAAAGGTCGGCGACATCCTCGACCACGCAGATCTCGCCGGTCGCGCGCTTTTGCGAGGTGCAGATCGGGCACAGATCGTCAGTGCCAATATTGCCGCAGCGGCTGCAATTGCGCACGCTGCGCGCGACCTCGGCCAGCGCCGCCGCCAGGGGCGCCATCAGCACCTCGCGCTTGCCGATCAGATGCAGCACCGCGCGCCGGGCCGAGCGCGGCCCGAGCCCCGGCAACCGCGCCATCATGTCGATCAGCGCCTCGATCTGCGGCGGGATGTCGGCCATGGCCTAGAACGGCAGCTTGAAATCGGCCGGCAGGCCCATGTCGCCGGTCAGCCGCTGCATTTCGGATTGGTACTTCTCGGTCGCCTTCTTCTGCGCGTCCTTGATCGCGGCCAGGATCAGATCCTCGGCCACCTCCTTCTCGGACGGCACGAAGATCGAGGGGTCGATGTCGATCCCGGTCAATTCGCCCTTCGCCGTGGCCCGCGCCTTCACCAGCCCGGCACCGGATTCGCCCACCACGACCGTGCCTTCCATCTGCTGGTTCAGCTCTTCCATCTTGGCCTGCATCTCCTGCGCGGCCTTCATCATCTTGGTCATGTCGCCAAGACCGCCCATTCCCTTGAACATCGGTGTTCTCCGTTCGCCGTTGGGGTCAAAGATAGGTGCCGCGCGGCGCGGCCACAAGCCAGGCGCTAGCCGTCCTCGAAAGGATCCCATTCGTCCTCGACCTCGGGCAGCGCGCTTTCGGCGGCTTCCTGGGCCAGCACTTCGGGGGCCCGGATCTCGGTAATCTTGGCGTCCGGGAAAGCCGCGAAGATCGCCTGCACAAGCGGGTTCTCGGCCTGAAGCTTGGCGCGCTGCTCGGTCAGGTGGGCATCGCGCGCCTCGGCAATCGTCGGCGCGCCGCCAGAGGAGACCACCGACACCCCCCAGCGCTGATGGGTCCAGCCCTGCAACCGGCCGGCCAGCCGCGCGGCCAGATCGGCGGGCGCGCTTGGGGCGGGCTCAAACTCAATCCGGCCGGGGGAATAGCGCGCCAGACGCAGGCCGGTCTCGACCTCGACCAGCAGCTTGACGTCGCGCATGGTGCGGATCAGCTCGACCACATGGTCGAAGCTGGGAAAGCGTGCGCCCAGCGCCTCGGGCACCTCGGCGGGCGCCGCCTGCATCGCGGGACCACGGGAAGGCGCCATCGCCGGGCCGCGCATCGGTGCATGAACCATGCCCCCGGCCCCCGGCCCGCCGCCGGCCGGGCGCGCGCCACCGCCGCCAGCGCCGTTGCCGCCGCCTGCGCCACCAGCGGGCCCCGCCGGCGGGCGCGGCGCGTTTTGCAGGCGCTTCACCAGATCCTCGGGCGCCGGCAGATCGGCGACATGGGTCAGCCGGATCACCGCCATCTCGGCGGCCATCATCGCGTTCGGCGCCTGCGCCACCTCTTCGAGCGCCTTCAGCAGCATCTGCCACATCCGCGTCAGCGCCCGCATCGGCAGCGCCGCCGCCATCTGCGCCCCGCGCGCGCGCTCATCGGGCGAGACGGTCGGATCCTCGGCCGCCTCGGGGGTGATCTTGAGGACGCTCAGCCAATGGGTGATCTCGGCCAGATCGCGCAGCACCGCCATCGGATCGGCGCCATCGGCATATTGCGAGGACAGCTCTGCCAGCGCCGCCGCCGCATCGCCCTTCATCACCATGTCGAAAAGATCGAGCACCCTGCCCCGGTCGGCAAGGCCCAGCATGGCGCGCACCTGTTCGGCGGTGGTCTCGCCCGCGCCGTGGCTGATCGCCTGATCCAGAAGCGAGGTCGCGTCGCGCGCCGAGCCTTCGGCCGCGCGGGTGATCAGCGCCAGCGCGTCCTCGGCGATCTCGGCGCCCTCGGACCCGGCGATGCGGCGCAGCAGGCCCAGCATCTGCTCGGGCTCGATCCGGCGCAGATCAAACCGCTGGCAGCGCGACAGCACCGTCACCGGCACCTTGCGGATCTCGGTGGTGGCAAAGATGAATTTCACATGCGCGGGGGGTTCCTCCAGCGTCTTGAGCAACGCGTTGAACGCGCTGGTCGAGAGCATGTGAACCTCATCGATGATGTAGATCTTGTAGCGCGCCGAGGCCGCCCGGTAATGCACCGAGTCGATGATCTCGCGGATGTCGCCCACGCCGGTGCGCGAGGCCGCGTCCATTTCCATCACGTCGACATGGCGGCCTTCCATGATCGCGCGGCAGGGCTCACACGCGCCGCAGGGTTCGGTCGTGGGGCCGCCCTGGCCGTCGGGGCCGATGCAGTTCAGCCCCTTGGCGATGATCCGCGCGGTGGTGGTCTTTCCGGTGCCGCGGATGCCGGTCATGATGAAGGCCTGCGCGATCCGGTCGGCGGCGAAGGCATTCTTCAGGGTGCGCACCATCGCGTCCTGCCCGACAAGATCGGCGAAGGTCTCGGGCCGGTATTTCCGGGCGAGAACCTGATATTTCGGGGCGGCGGTCTCGGGGGTGTCGCTCATGCGGAGGGGGCGGGCCTTGGCTGGATTCGGATCGGGCCCCAGACTAGGGTGCGGCCGGGGCGGCGTCCAGCGCGGTGCGGCCAGGAGGCAGGGGAAGATGATGGAATACGAGATCGCCGAGATCGGCCTGGGCGCGGGTGCCATCGGGATCGGCGCGCTGCCGGGTCTGGGCGGCGACTACCGCGCCGACCTGAAGGCGATTCTGGCGTGGCGCCCGGGCATGGTGCTAAGCCTCGCCACCCAGATCGAGGCCGAACGCGCCGGCGCAGGCCGGCTTTCGGCCGATCTGGGCGCGCAGCAGATCCCGTGGCGGCGCTTCGCGATCACCGATTACGGCGCCCCCGATGCGATGAGCCAAGAGCTGTGGCCAATGCAGTCGGGTGGTCTGCTGGCGGCGCTGGGGCGCGGCGGGCGATTGTTCATCCATTGCCGCGCCGGCTGCGGGCGCTCGGGCATGGTGGCGCTGCGCCTGATGGTCGAGGCGGGCGAGGACCCCGATGCTGCGCTGACGCGGCTGCGCGCGGCGCGGCCCTGCGCGGTCGAGACGGCGGCGCAGATGGCCTGGGCAATTGAGGGCTGAACCGATGGCACTTTTCCCGATCGTCATCCTCCTTGTCCTTGCCGCCATGTGGTGGATGCGGCGCCATTCCACCCTGACCCGCGATTGCCGCTGGCGCGCCGAACTGGACCGCCCTGCCCCGCCGGGACAGGTGCATTTCCGTTGCGCCGCCTGCGGCGCCGAGACAGATTGCCGGCAGGGCCGCGCCCCGAACGACTGCCTGCGCCCCCAAGTCACCAGATGAGGACCGCATGAAACCTGCCAGCCCCGACCACCAGCCCCCCGCCGATGCCGATGCCCGCCGCGCCCGCGCCCCGGTGATCTGCTATCCCGTCGGCGGCCTGCCCGCGCCCGATCTCGCGCTCTACCGCGCCGCCCGCGAAACCGCGCGAAAGATCGACGAGGTCACGGTGCCCCCGCGCGACGCCCGCAGCTTCGAGGTGCCCGCCGGCGGCTTCTTCCGCATCACCTGCACCGAAGGATCGCAGGTCGGCGATCTGAACCTGTGGAACGCCGCCGACCTGTCCGAACGCTTCTATTCCGGCAAGACCCGCGCCCTGCACGGCACGCATCTCTCGACCGGCGATCAGCTGTGGTCCAGCTTCCCCGCGCTGCGGCCGATGGCGACGATCACCCGCGACACGCTGGATTGGTACGGCTTCGACAGCTTCGGCGGCGCGGTGCATGACGTGATCGGGACGCGCTGCGATCCCTATACCCACAACCTGCTGCAGGGCGGGCAGTACCACCATTGCTGCCATTCCAACCTGACCCGCGCGCTGGCCAAGGCCCGCGACCTGCCCCCGGCCAAGGCCGAACCCCATGTCCACGACGTGCTCAATGTCTTCATGTGCACCGGCTTCACCCGCGACACCGGCCAGTATTTCATGAAGACCTCGCCCGTCCGCCCCGGCGACTATCTGGAACTCTTCGCCGAGATCGACCTTCTGGGCGCGCTCTCTGCCTGCCCCGGCGGCGATTGCGGGGCCGAGCATTCCTCGGATTCCGCCGCCTGCCACCCGCTGCGGGTCGAGGTCTTCGCCCCCGCCAAGGACGCGCTGGCCGGCTGGACCCCGCCGCCGCCGAACGGCTACGACGGCAGCCACGGCCTCTGACCGTCCCCGCCACGTATCCGCCCTTCATCTTGGCCAAAATACTCCCGCCGGAGGCGATCGGCCCGGCAAGGAACGGCGGATCTAGCAGTAGCGCTCGGCCGCCAGCATCTGCCCGTCGCTGTAGCGATCACCATGGGCAAAGCCCGCAGGCAGCAGCCGCGCGATCTCGGCCCGGTCGACCTCGGTCAGCGCGATCTCAGAGGCCCCGGCCCATTCGGCCAGATGCGCGGCGGTACGGGTGCCGGGGATCGGGATCAGGTGGTCGGCCCGGTCCAGCACCCAGGCTAGCGCCGCGGCGCTGACGCTCCAGCCCCGGTCATGGGCGAAATCCTTGAACTGCTGGATCGCGGCGGTGTTGTAGCCGAAGTTCGGTTCCTGAAAGCGCGGATTGGTGCGGCGGAAATCACGCTCGGCCATCTTGGCGGGGTCGGGAAAATGCTCACCAAACATACCGCGCGCCAGCGGCGAGAACGGCACGAAGGCCACGCCCAGCTCGGCGCAGGTGTCGACCAGCCCCAGCTCTGGCTGGCGCGACCAAAGCGAATATTCGTTCTGCACCGCCATGCAGGGATGCACCGCATGGGCGCGGCGCAGGGTGCCGGGGGCGATCTCGGACAGACCGTAGCCGCCGATCTTGCCCTCATCGATGAAGCGTTTCAGGGTGCCCACAACCTCTTCGATCGGGCGCTCGGCCTCGCGGCGGTGGATATAGTAGAGATCCACAAGGTCGCGGCCCAGCCGGCGCAGGGATTTTTCCAGCTCCTCGCGCAGATGGGCCTCGGAATTGTCGAAGCTGCGCGGCGGGCCGGGAACGATGCCGGCCTTGGTGGCGATCACCGCGTCCTTGCCGCGGGTCCGGCGCCAGGTGCCGATCACCTGCTCGGACAATCCCATCCCGTAGAGGTTCGAGGTATCGAGGAAGGTGATCCCCGCCTCATGGGCCGCATCGAGACAGCGCAGGCTGGTGTCCTCGTCGGTGGGGCCGAAGAAGCCTGCGAAGCTCATGCATCCCAACCCGATCGCCGAAACCATGGGGCCACCCGCCCCCAACTGGCGCTGCTTCATCTTTGCGTCCTTCCCTGTAATCCGCTCGCGATTTTGGCGAAGAATGGCCCGATCTGCCCCGAGGTCAAGACCTGTGCCAACACGATACCCGGCGCACCCGACGCTTGCGATCGCGGCATCGCGGCGCGGGCCGGGAACCGATTCTGGCACCGCGTCCGCGAACCCCGCCCAATTCGCACCTTTCCGTTCCCGCGACAGGCCCGGAGGGGCGCGGCAGGGATCGCGCGGAAACTGCCCCCCGAAGGATCCGCTCCGCGCACGAAAAAGGGGCCCCGGCGGGGGCCCCCTCTGTCTTCTCGGTCGTCGCGCCCGCGCGATTACTGCGGGCTGAGGCCGCGCAACTTCTCGGACCGGCGACGGATCAGTTCCATACTGCCCAGCAGCACCACGGCCAGCAACAGGATCATCGACGCCACCGCCAGGATCGTTGGATCGATCGTGTAGCGCAGGTTGGTCCACATCTGCAGTGGCAAGGTCGTCTGGTCAGGTCCGGCGATGAACAGCACGATCACCACCTCGTCGAAGGAGGTCATGAACGCGAACAGCGCGCCCGAGACGATCCCCGGCAGCACCAGCGGCATCACCACCTTGAAGAACGCGACCCTGGGCGTCGCCCCGAGGCTGAGCGCCGCGCGGAAGAATTGCGGCTCCAGCCCCTCAAGCGTCGCGGTGACGGTGATCACCACGAAGGGGGTGCCCAGGATCGCATGGGCGATGATCACGCCGACATAGCTGTCGACGATATGCAGGTAGGAGAAGTAGAAGAACAACGCCGTCGCCGTGATGATCAACGGCACGATCATCGGCAGCACCAGAAGCGCGGTGATGGTGGTCTTGAACGGCATGTTCGGCCGCGTCAGACCCAGCGCCGCCAGCGTGCCCAGCGTGGTGGCAATCAACGTCGCGATCGGGGCGATGATGAAGCTGTTCTTCAGCGCCATCAGCCATTGCGAATTGGTAAAGAACGTCTCGTACCATTTCAGCGAATAGGCCGAGGGCTGGAATTCCAGCATGCCCTTGGTGAAGGTGAAATACGGCGTCGCGTTGAACGACAGCGGTACGATCACCACCAGCGGCACGACCAGGAAGAACAGCACCACCAGCCCGTAGAAGCGGAAGACATAGAACCATCCGCGTTCCGCCGGGCTGAGGTAACCGGGAAGCTTCTTGGGCTTCATGCGAGCGACACCTTTCCTTTGCCGGTGATCATTCCATAAAGCAGGAAGAGGATCAGCGTGACCACGGTCAGGATCGTACCTAGCGCCGCGGCAAGGCCCCAGTTCAGCGATTGCTGCACGTTATAGGCGATCCGGTTCGAGATGAACTGCCCGCTCTGCCCGCCGACGAGTTCCGGCGTGATGTAGTAGCCGATAGACAGGATGAACACCAACAGCACACCGGCACCGACACCCGCCACCGTCAGCGGCGCGAACACCCGCCAGAAGGCGCGCCAGGGATGGGCACCCATAGAGATCGCCGCACGCATGTAGGTGTCGGGGATCGAGCGCATCACCGAATAGAGCGGCAGCACCATGAAGGGTAGCAGCACCTGGGTCATCACGATCACCGTGCCCAGGGCGTTGTTAATCAGCTGTGGTCGTGCCGCTTCGGACACCATGCCCGACCCGACCAGCAGCGAATTGACCACGCCTTGCGATTGCAACAGCACGATCCACGCGGTGATCCGCACCAGAAGCGAGGTCCAGAACGGCAGCAGCACCGCGATCATCATCAGGTTGGCGCGGCTCGGCGGCATGCGCGAGATCCAGTAGGCCAGCGGATAGCCCAGCGCCAGCGTCAGCGCGGTAACCAGGGCCGACATCCAGGCCGTGCGGATGAACAGCTTGATATAGATGCGCTCATACGAGGGCACCCGTTCGATATGCCCGGTGGGCGACACCTGCATGTCGACCGCGGCCAGATAATAATCGGCCGTGAACATCGAGCTTTGTCGTTTCAGCAGATTCCAGATCGGCATCTGACCCCATTTGGGATCGATCTTGATCAATTCGTCCTTCCAGCTTGCCGGAGGCGTCGTGACCTTGCTCGAGCGGAAGGACGTCTTGTTGATCACCCCCATCACGCCCGGCATTTCCTGGTTCAGCCGCTTGGCGATGCGGCCGAAGGTGCGCGCCTTGTACGCCACGGTCAGATCCTCGCCGACGGCGGCATAGACCTTTTCAGGGGGCAATTCCTTGCCGTTCCAGGTGGCCATCGCCGCCACGGTCTTGGGCATGTAGTCACGGACCGCCGTGTTGGCGACGCTCAGCCAGACCATCCCGATCAGCGGGACAAGGAACATCACGGTGATGAAAGCCAGCAGCGGCAGCGTCAGCATGAAGGCCGTGCGGCGCTTCTTTGCCTCCGCCCTGCGCAGGTTCGCTTTCAGCGAGGAGGAGCCGGCCAAAGCCGGCCCCCCCGTTGCGACTGTTACATCAGCGCACATGGTCTACCGATCAGCTTGCGAGCCAGGACGAGAAGCGCTGGCTCAGCTGCGGGCCGTAGTTCGACCAGAACGACGCGCTCTTGGCGATCGAGTGCTTCAGATGCTCCGGCGAAGTCGGCATGTAGGGCATCATCTTGATCTTGTCGTTCTTGTAGTAGGTCAGATCGCCCATCTCGGCGAAGGACGATTTCCGCGCCGGCGAATAGGCGATGTAACGCGCCTGCTCGACCAGCGACTTGGTCGAGGTCGAGAAGCGCAGGAAGTCCATCGCCGCCTGCAGACGGTCCTTGGGCAGGCTGGCCGGGATGGTCCAGCCGTCCCATTCGTAGATGCCGCCGTCCCAGATGAAGCCGAAGGGCTGGTCATCAGCGGCGATCGCGTTGAAGATCCGGCCGTTGTAGGCCGAGGCGATCACGGCGTCACCCTGCGCCAGCATCTGCGGCGGCTGCGCGCCTTCGCTCCACCACACGGCGTGCGGCTTCAGCTCGTCCAGCTTCTTGAAGGCGCGGTCGACGCCCTCGGGCTTGGCCAGCTCTTCGTAGATCTTGTCCTTCTCGACGCCGTCGACATAGAGCGCCCATTCCAGGTTGCCCGCCGGGATCTTCTGCAGCGCGCGCTTGCCGGGGAACTTCTCAAGATCCCAGACATCCTTGACCGAGGTCGGCATGTCGCCCTTGAAGGCTTTCTTGTTGTAGCCGAACATCGTGTTGTACGAGATCGTCGAGACATAGCCGCCCGAGGTCTCGCCGGCGGCGCCAGAGCCCAGCGAACCCGCGGTGAAGTCTTCCGACGCGGGCTTGCCGTCCGGAGCGTTGTCGAGATCCTTGTCCCAGACGATTTCCTGCAGCAGGCCCTGCTCATACAGGCGGTTGGCGTCGGCCTGCACCAGGTCGACGATATCCCACGAGACGTTGCCGCTTTGCTCTTGCGCGGTCAGCAGAGCCGGGCCGTTGCCGGATTTCTCGATGTTGTTGAAATCGATCTTGGTCTTGGCGGTGAAGGGCTTCTGATAGGCCTCGATCTGGCTCATCTGATAGGCACCGCCCCAGGAGCACAGGTTGATCTTGTCAACGCCGGCCGCCATCGCGCGCCGCGTACCGATCAACGTCGACAGCGACGACAGCGAAACGACGCCCGCGGTCGAGGCCCCCAGCGCCAGCAGGTCGCGCCGTGAGATGGGCATCTTGCGGTTCTCCGGGTCCTTGGTCATGGTCAAAATCCTCCGATGTTGCAGGGCGTTAACCTCGCCCCTGGTTGAATTGGCACCGCCCCCCCGCCTTGGATGGGGGGAACGGGCTATTGTGCGTCAAGCGCGCGCGCGTCCTTGGGATCCCAGCCGATTTTGATCATCTGGCCGGGTTCCAGCCGCGTCTGCCCCTGGGTGTTGCGCGATTTGATGATGAATTCATCCGATCCCGCCACCTTCAATCGGGTGCGGAAGATGTCGCCCATGTAGATGAATTCCAACACTTCGGCGTCCAGGGTCTGCGCCCCGGGGGGCATCAGTTCCTCGCGGTATTCCACCCGCTCCGGGCGGATCGAGATCAGCGTCTTCTGGCCCTTCGAGGTGACGTTCACCGCCGTCGCGCGGATCACCTCGCCGTTGTCGAGACGGATCAGGGCGGTTTCGCCATCAATCGCCTCGACGGTGCCGAGCAGCTTGTTGTTCTCGCCGATGAACTGGGCGACGAAGCTGTTGTCGGGGCTTTCATAAAGCGTCGCCGGCGGCGCCAGCTGCTGGATGCGGCCGTCGTTGAACACCGCGATGCGGTCCGACATGGTCAGCGCCTCGCCCTGGTCGTGGGTGACGTAGACCACGGTGATGCCAAGGCTGTCGTGCAGATGCTTGATCTCGAACTGCATATGTTCGCGCAACTGCTTGTCGAGCGCGCCCAGCGGTTCGTCCATCAGCACCAGCTCCGGATCGAAGACCAGCGCGCGGGCCAGCGCGATGCGCTGCTGCTGCCCACCCGAAAGCTGCGACGGACGGCGGTTGGCGAATTCGCCCATCTGCACCATGTCCAGCGCCCGCTTGATCTTGGATTCGCGCTCGGATTTGTCGATGCTGCGCACTTCCAGCGGGAACGACAGGTTCTCACCCACCGTCATATGCGGGAACAATGCGTAGTTCTGGAACACCATGCCGATCCCGCGCTTGTGCGGCGGGACCGAGTTGATCGGACGCCCGTCCAGGCGAATATCACCCTGGGTGGCGGTCTCGAACCCCGCCAGCATCATCAGACAGGTCGTCTTGCCCGAGCCCGACGGCCCGAGCATGGTCAGAAACTCGCCCTGGCCGATCTTCAGGTTGAGATCTTTGACGACAAGCGATTCGCCGTCATAGGTTTTCTGCACGCGATCGAATTCGACAAAAGCGTCGTTGTGGTCTTTAGCCACCTACATCTCCCCGATGGTCGCGGCACTTCGCCGTGCCTTTCTCAGTCTCGCCCGAGACAAGCAAAACCCGTCCGCCATTGCAACCGGCTTGTCTGCTTTTCGCACACAAGCGCGGGATTGCGGTAAAAATAATCAATAATTAGTCGAGCAGACGGTCAAAACGGCAGCTTCCAGAGCCTGTGCAGGCAAATCGCCTGCTTCCGACGCAAGGACCTGCCCAACCAGCCGGGCGGGAAGCGCATCGTCGGGCGCAAGTACCCGCAACTTCAGGTAGAGCGGCCCACAAAACACCACCTTTGGGTGCATTCGCGGCCCTCAGATCCGAAACAGGCGCCGCATCAGGCGTGACGCCGGCGTCCTGAACCGAAGCGGCGCAGCGCGGCCAGCCGCGGGCCAAAGCAGGACAAGGCCCCCCAAGGCCCCGCCCCCGCGCGCTACCCGATCACCTCAAAGCGGTCAACGTCGACCATGCCGTGATCGGTGATCTTCAGATGCGGAATCACCGGCAGCGCCAGAAAGGCAAGCTGCAGGAAGGGCTCTTCCAGCACCACCCCCAGCCCCGCCGCAGCGGCGCGCAAACCGACCAGCCCGTCGCGCACCACTTCGAAGGGTTCCAGGCTCATCAACCCCGCGACCGGCAGCGCCACCTCGGCCAGCACCTGCCCGCCCCGCACCACGACAAAGCCGCCCTCGATCTCGCCCAGCCGGTTCGCGGCCAGCGCCATGTCGTCGTAATCCACCCCCACCACGGCGATGTTGTGATGGTCGTGGCAGACGGTCGAGGCGATCGCCCCGGCCTTCAGCCCGAAACCCCGCACGAAGCCGGTGGCGATGTTGCCGTTCACCCCGTGCCGCTCGATCACCGCGATCTTGATCAGGTCGCGGGCGGGATCGGGGCGCTTGTCGCCATCCGTGGGGGCGATCTCCTCGGTAAGGTGCTCCGTGATGATCTTGCCGGGCAGGATGCCGATCACCGGAGTCTCGGCGCGGTTGCCCTTGGTGCGAAAATCCTGTGGCCCGACGCGCCGCGCCTTCACCGAATGGCGCGCCACCGGTTCAATCAGCGCGCGCGCGGCAAAGGCCGCATCGCCCACCTCGACCCCGCCGCAGATCACGCCCCGGGCGTTGCAGCCTTCCAGGCTATCGATGCGCACGATATCGGCGCGCTTGCCCGGCGCGATCAGGCCGCGATCCTTCAGCCCGAAGGCCTCGGCCGCCGAAAGGCTTGCCGTGCGGTAGACCGCCAGCGGATCGGCCCCCAGCGCGATCGCGGTGCGGATCATGTAATCCAGATGCCCGTGCTCGGCGATATCCAGCGGGTTCCGGTCATCGGTACAAAAGCAGATATAGGGCGAATGGCGCTCTGTGATCAGCGGCGCCAGCGCATGCAAATCCTTGGAAACCGAGCCCTCTCGGATCAGCACCCGCATCCCCTTGCGCAGTTTTTCCAGCGCCTCCTCGGCCGTCGTCGCCTCATGCTCGGTCCGGATGCCTGCGCTGATATAGGCGTTGAGGTCGCGACCGCGCAGAAGCGGGCAATGGCCGTCGATATGGCGGCCGCGGAAGGCCTTCAGCTTTTCCATGCAGCCCGGATCGCGGTGGATCACGCCGGGGAAATTCATGAACTCCGCCAGCCCGATCACCCGCGGATGATCCATCAGCGGCACCAGATCCGCGGCCTCCAGCCGCGCGCCCGCGGTCTCCATATGGGTCGAGGGCACGCAGGACGACAGGTTCACCCGGATGTCCATCACCGTCCGGGCCGAGGCATCAAGGAAGTAGCGGATCCCGTCCAGCCCCGCGACATTGGCGATCTCATGCGGATCGCAGATCGCGGTGGTGACGCCGCGCGGGGTGACGCAGCGGTCGAACTCAAACGGCGTGACGGCCGAGCTTTCGATATGCAGATGGGTGTCGATAAAGCCGGGGACGAGGATCTCGCCGCTGCAGTCGATGACCCGCGTGCCGTCGTATTCCGCGAAGGTGCCGACGATCATGTCGCCGCAGATCGCCACATCAGTCTCGACCAACTCGCCGGTGATCAGGTCGAACACCCGCCCGCCCTTCAGCACCAGATCGGCGGGCGCCTCGCCCCTCCCCTGCACGATCGCCGTTTCCAGATCCGCCTGCATGCCTGCCTCCGCCTTCGCCGTTCTCGTCTGGCCGCAGATTGCGCGCAGTCTGGTACGAAGGTCCACCCCCCCGAGGGCCGCAGAGGGGGACGCAGAGGGACGGCGCAGAGGCGCCCACGGCGCCTTGCCCCAGCTTCGTCGGCGCCGGGCGCGGCAAACCGCCCCGCTCACCTTGACTTGAGCGGCCCGGTTGCACCATCTAGACCCTCAACCACAAGAAACTGGGGCCGGATCGGCCGCGCCAACGAAAGAAGAGACCGCCCCGCGATGCCCCTAGCCCTGATCGCCGCGCTGCCTTTCCTTGGCGCCCTGTTCCCGGCGCTGATGGCCCGTGCGGGGCGCAACACCTGCGCCGGGGTTACGGGCGCCTTCACCGCGCTGGCGCTGCTGGGCCTGTTGCTGCACGCCCCGGCGGTGCTGGCCGGCCACGAGATCGTGCAGCGCATCACCTGGGTGCCGCAGATCGGGCTGAACGCCAATTTCTTCCTCGACGGGCTGGGGTTTCTCTTCGCATTGCTGATCCTTGGGATCGGCCTGCTGATCATCCTCTATGCGCGCTTCTATCTGGATCCCAAGGATTCGATGGGCGAATTCTACACCTATCTGCTGCTGTTCCAGGGCGCGATGGTGGGCATCGTGCTGTCGGACAACGTCCTGCTTTTGCTGGTGTTCTGGGAACTCACCTCACTGTCGTCCTTCCTGCTGATCGGCTTCTGGAAGCACCTGGCCGAGGGCCGTCAGGGCGCGCGGATGGCGCTGGCCGTCACCGGCATGGGCGGCCTTGCGATGATCGCGGGGATGCTGATCCTGGGCCATATCGCGGGCAGCTATGATATCAGCGAGATCCTCAAGCACCGCACGGAAATCCAGGCCTCGCCGCTGTTCCTGCCGGCGATGCTGCTGATCCTGACCGGCGCCTTCGCCAAATCGGCGCAGTTCCCGTTCCACTTCTGGCTGCCGCATGCGATGGCCGCACCGACGCCGGTGTCGGCCTATCTGCATTCGGCGACCATGGTGAAGGCCGGGCTGTTCCTGATGGCCCGACTCTGGCCGATTTTCGCGGGGCGGCCGGAATGGTTCTACATCGTCTCAACCGTGGGCCTGCTAACCATGGTGATGGCGGCCAAGATCGCCCTGTTCAAGGACGATCTAAAGGCGCTGCTGGCCTATTCGACGGTCTCGCATCTGGGGCTGATCACCTTCCTTCTGGGCCTCGGCACCAAGGCGGCCGCGGTCGCGGCAGTGTTCCACATCATCAACCACGCCATCTTCAAGGCCGCGCTCTTCATGACCGCCGGCATCGTCGATCATGAAACCCACACCCGCGACGCCAAGCGCCTGGGCGGGCTGATGACGCTGATGCCGATCACCTTCACCATCGCCACGATCGCGGGCCTTGCGATGGCCGGCATCCCGCCCTTCAACGGCTTCATCTCGAAAGAGATGATGCTGGAGGCCGCGGCCCATACCTACTGGCTGGGCAATCCGTGGATCCTGGGCGTGGTGGCAACGCTGGGGGCGCTGTTCTCGGTCGCCTATTCGCTGCGCTACATCGCCCATGTCTTCCTGGGGCCGGCGCGCGACGACTACCCCGCGAAGCCGCATGACCCGGGTTTCGGCCTCTGGGCCTCGCCCGGCATCCTGGCGGCGCTGGTGATCGCGATCGGCCTGTTCCCGATGGCCATGGCGGGCTGGATCGTCACCGCCGCCGCGAGCGCGGTGACGGGCACCGCCGTGCACCCGGAATTGGCGCTGTGGCACGGGATCAGCCCGGCGCTGTGGATGTCGGTCATTGCCGTATCGGGCGGCGCGCTGCTGGTCGCGCTGCACGCCCCGTTGGAGCGCCTCTGGCTCGCCACCCCAAAACCCGAGGCCAAGCGGATCTTCGACGCGCTGATGCGCGCCGCCACCGGCGCCGCGCGCGGGGTGACCGAAGGGCTGCACAACGGCGCGATCAGCCGCTACCTGACGATCTTCTCGGTCACCTGCATCCTGGCCGGGGCCTATGCCTATTTCAGCGGCACCGTCTCGGCCGGCACCCGCGCCCTGACCCCGCTGGAGCCGGTGCCGCTGATCGCCTGGTTCGCACTGGTGGCGGCCACGGCGGCGGTGGTGATGTATCACCACAACCGCCTGCTGTCCTTGGTGCTGGTGGGGATCATCGGGCTGATGGTCTCGATCGCCTTCGTCTACCTGTCCGCCCCGGATCTGGCGCTGACGCAGATCTCGGTCGAGGTGGTGACGGTGATGCTGCTGCTGCTGGCGCTGAACTTCCTGCCCAAGACCACGCCGAAGGAAAGCTCCTCGCCGCGCAAATGGCGCGACGGGATCATCGCGATCGCGGGCGGCCTTGGCGTCGGCGGGCTGATCTATGCGCTGATGATGCGCAATTTCGCGTTCCAGACGATCTCGGCCTATCAGATGGCGCATGCCAAGCCCGACGCGGGCGGCGAGAACGTGGTCAACGTGATCATCGTGGATTTCCGCGGCTATGACACCTTCGGCGAGATCACCGTGCTGGGCATCGCCGCGATCGCGATCTACGCGCTGACCGACGCGCTGCTGCGCGGGCCGGCGAATGCGCGGCTGCGCGGCTGGGTGCCGGATCTGAAGCGCGCCGGCGACCGGCATCCGCTGATGCTGGTGGTGGCGACGCGGGTGATGATGCCGATCGCGGTGCTGGTGGGCATCTTCATCTATCTGCGCGGCCATAACGATCCCGGCGGCGGTTTTGTCGCGGGGCTGGTGATCGCGATTGCGCTGCTGATGCAATACATGGCCTCGGGCTTTGCCTGGGCACATCTGCGCCAGCGCTTCAACTACCAGGCGCTGATCGGGCTGGGGGTGCTGGCGGCGGCGTTCACCGGGATCGGCGCCTTCTTCAACGGGCGGCCGTTCCTGACCTCGGATTTCGGCCATTTCTACATCCCCTATCTGGGCCATTTCGAACTGGCGACGGCGATGGGCTTTGATCTGGGCGTGTTCCTGACCGTGGTCGGCGCGGTGATGCTGGCGCTGGCCAGCCTGTCGCTGATCGCCCGCCGCGCCGGTGAAACCGTGAACCGCGCCCCGATGAGCATCGATCCGCGCGAGGACGCCGCCGAAGCCAGCCCCGAAGCACGCCCGGAAAACGCGCCCGGCACCGACGTGGCGCCGGATGGCGACGGCCCGCCCCCCGCGCCGGAGGTCCGCTGATGGAACTTCTGGTGGCCAGCGCGGTGGGCATGATGACGGCGGCGGGGATCTATCTGTTCCTGCGGCTGCGCACTTTTCCGGTGATCCTGGGGCTGGCGCTGCTGTCCTATGCGGTGAACCTGTTCCTGTTCGCCACCGGGCGGCTGATCGTCGGCGCCCCGGCGATCCTGTCGCTGCATCTGAAGGAATATACCGACCCCCTGCCCCAGGCGCTGGTGCTGACGGCGATCGTCATCTCCTTCGGGATGACGGCGCTGGTGGTGATTCTGTCGCTGGGCGCCTATCTGGAAACCGGCAACGACCGCATCGACATGCATGAGCCGCTGGATGCACCGCAGGTCGATGCGACGACGGCCACGCCCTCGGACGGGCCCGAACACCACCCCGCCGGGCCGGAGGAACAGTCATGAGCCTGAGCGAGTGGATCATCGCCCCGGTCCTGATCCCCGCCGTGCTGGCACCGCTGATGGTGCTGCTGATGCGGTTCGACATGCTGTTGCAGCAGGTGTTCTCGGTCGTGGGAACCGTGGCGCTGGCGGTGCTGGCGCTGTGGCTGCTGATCGGCGCCAGCAACGGGCCGATTCTGGATTACCGCCTCGGCAACTGGCCGGCGCCCTTCGGCATCATTCTGGTGCTCGACCGGCTGTCGGCGATGATGCTGGCGCTGACGGCGGGGCTGTCGGTGCCGGTGCTGCTATACGCGATCGGCAGCGGCTGGGACACGCGCGGGCGGCATTTCCATGCGCTCTTTCAGTTCCAGCTTATGGGGATCAACGGCGCCTTCCTGACCGGCGACGCCTTCAACCTGTTCGTCTTCTTCGAGGTGCTCCTGATCGCCTCCTATGGCCTCATGATCCATGGCGGCGGCGCCCAGCGGATGAAGGCCGGCGTGCAATATGTCGTCTTCAACCTGGCGGGGTCGACCCTGTTCCTGTTCGCGCTGGGCACGATCTATGCGGTCACCGGCACGCTGAACATGGCCGACCTCGCGAACAAGGTGGTCGCGCTGCCGCCGGGTGACGCCGGGCTGATCCGGGTGGGGGCGATCCTGCTGCTGCTGGTCTTCGCGGTGAAGGGTGCGCTGGTGCCGCTGCAGTTCTGGCTGCCCAACACCTATTCCCACGCGCCGGGGCCGGTGGCGGCGCTGTTCGCGGTGATGACCAAGATCGGCGCCTATGCCATCTTGCGGGTCTTCACCCTGATCTTCCCGCCGACGACCCCCGCCACGGGCAGCCTGTTCGCCGACATCTTGCTGCCCGCCGCGCTGCTGACGCTGGCGGTGGGGATGATCGGCATCCTCGGCGCGCGGCAATTGACGCGGCTGATCAGCTTCGCGGCGATCGGGTCGATGGGGACGCTGTTCATCGCCGTCGCCCAGTTCTCTCCCGAGGGCAACACCGCCGCACTTTACTACATGGTCCATTCGACCCTGGCGGCGGCGGTGCTGTTCCTGATCGCCGACCTGACCATTGCGCGGCGCGGCGAGGCCGGAGGCGCGCTGCGCCCCGCGCCCCGGATCGCCCAATCCGGGCTGATCGCGGCCTTGTTCTTCGCCGCCGCCATCGGCATGGCCGGGATGCCGCCGCTGTCGGGTTTCGTCGGCAAGCTTCTGGTGATGCAGGCGACATGGGGCCAGCCCGGCCAGGCGCTGATCTGGGGCACCATCCTGATCACCTCGCTGATCGCGCTTCTGGGCTTCGCCCGCGCCGGCAGCTCGCTGTTCTGGAAGGCCAACGCGATCGCCCCGGGCAGCCGGATCTCGGACCCTGAAGAGCGCCCAACCCTGCCCTTTATCGCCACCGGCATCCTGCTGGCCGGACTGGTCGCGCTGACGGTCTTCGCCGGGCCGGTGACCGGCTGGATGCAGGGCACCTCGGCCCAGCTTCTGGACCGCGCGGCCTATGTCACCGCCGTTCTGGGCCCGAAATAGGAGGTGCCGATGTTCCTGTCACGGCTGGTGCCGCACCCGATCCTGACACTTCTGCTGACGCTTGTGTGGATGATGCTGATGAACAGCATCTCGGCGGGCGCGGTGGCCTTCGGGCTGTTTCTGGGGCTGGTCGTGCCCTTCCTGACCCAGAGCTACTGGCCCGACCGGCCGCGCATCCACCGGCCGCTGAAGATCGTCGCCTACATCCTGCTGGTGCTATACGACATCGTGATGGCCAACGTCACCGTCGCCCGGATCGTGCTGTTCGTGCCGCGTGCCAAGCTGCAACCCGCCTGGATCGTGATCCCGCTGGAGCTGCGCAGCCCCGAGGCGATCACCGTGCTGGCCGGCTCGATCACGCTGACGCCGGGCACGCTGACGGCGGAAGTATCCTCGGACGCGCATGCGATTCTGGTACACTGCCTGCACGCCCCTGATCCGGACGCGGTGCGCGACGAGATCAAGCACCGCTATGAGCGCCGTCTGCTGGAGATTTTCCCATGATCGACCATGCCCTGCAATTCGCCATGTCTTGCTACGGCATCGCGCTGATCCTGAACCTCTACCGCATCTTCCGCGCGCCCGGCGTGCCGGACCGGGTGCTGGCGCTGGATACCATGGTGATCAACGCGATCGCGCTGCTGACGCTGCTGGGCATCAAGGAGGGCACCACGGTCTATTTCGAGGCCTCGATGCTGTTTGCCATGGTCGGCTTCGTCTCGACCGTGGCCTATGCGAAATTCATGCTGCGCGGCGACATCATCGAATAGGGGCGGCGGATGGAAATGGCGTTTGAAATCGGGGTCTCGGCACTGCTGGTCATCGGCGGCTTGCTGGGGCTGATCGGATCCTACGGGCTGGTCAAGCTGCCCGATCTGATGACCCGGCTGCATGCGCCGACCAAGACCACCACACTGGGGGTGGGCACGGTGCTGATCGCCTCGATGCTGTGGTTCTGGGTGCGCCATGGGCATGCCACCTTCCACGAATTGCTGATCTCGATCTTCCTGTTCCTGACCGCGCCGCTGACCGCGAATTTCATCGCCAAGGCGCATCTGCACCGCACCGCCGGCCACGACGATCTGCCGCCACCCGGCGACGGCGCCGTCTGGGCCGGTCAGCAGCCCCCCGAAGACGAACAGGTCGATGAGCCCAACATCCTGCCCGAAGAGGGCGTGGGCGACGCGCTCTGACCGGCCCCGACGCGTCGCCCCAGCGCCTTGCCAACCCCGGGGGGCGCAGATAGGGTGCCGGCCAATTTCGGCGGGGTCCGCAGGGCCTCTGCCGCTTCATGCAGGGCGCCTTCCGCGCGCCCCCACTTGAGAGGAAGACGATGTTCGCGACGCCCGCCTTTGCCCAGGCCGCCGGTTCCGACGGAATCACCAGCAGCCTCACCAGCTTCGTTCCGCTGATCCTGATCTTCGGGATCATGTATTTCATCCTGATCCGCCCGCAGCAGAAAAAGGTGAAGGAACACAAGGCCATGGTCGAAGCCGTCCGGCGCGGCGACCAGGTCGTCACCCAGGGCGGCATCCTGGGCAAAGTCACCAAGGTCAAGGAAGACGGCGAGGTCGAGGTCGAAATCGCCGAGGGCGTGCGGGTGCGCGTGATCCGTTCCACCATCTCGCAAGTCGTTTCCAAGACCGAACCGGCCTCCTGACGATCCGAGCGGAGCGCGCAAATGCATATCTCTATGTGGAAGCGGGCGTTAATCGTGCTGGTCTGCCTGACCGCATTGTTCTTCGCCATGCCGAACCTGTTCTACACCCGCGTCCAGCAGCATAACGACGCGCTCGCGCAGGTGCACAAGACCGGCACCACGACGGCGGCCGAGAAGGCCGCGATCGACGCCTGGCCGTCCTGGCTGCCCTCGTCGATCGTCAATCTGGGTCTGGACCTGCGCGGCGGGGCCTACCTGCTGGCCGAGGTGCAGCTGAAGAACGTCTATGTCGACCGCATGAACGCGCTCTGGCCCGAGGTGCGCGACGCGCTGCGCAAGGACCGCAACACCATCGGCGGCGTGCGCCGGGTGCAAGGCCCGCCGGGCACGCTGAAGGTCAAGATCGGCAACCCGCAGGGCATGCAGGAAGCGCTGAAGGCGATCGGCAATCTGGCGACGCCGGTGGTATCGCTGACCAGTGTCGGCGAAAAGGACCTGGCGATCACCCAGGACGGGGCCGACGGCATCACCATCCAGCTGTCGGACGCCGAGAAGAAGGCGACCGACGCGCGCACGGTGCAGCAATCGCTGGAAATCGTCCGCCGCCGGATCGACGAATCCGGCACCCGCGAGCCGACGATCCAGCGCGAGGGCACCAACCGCATCCTGATCGAGGTGCCGGGCATCAGCTCGGCCGGGGAACTGAAGAAGCTGATCGGCACCACCGCGAAGCTGACCTTCAACCAGGTGATCCGCCAGACCTCGGACAAGAACGCCAATCCCGGCATCGGCAACGAAGTGCTGCCGGCCTCGGACCAGCCGGGTGTCTATTACATCGTCAACGAGACGCCGGTGGTGTCTGGCGGCGAGTTGACCGATGCCGAGCCCGCGTTCGACCAGAACGGCCGCCCGGCGGTCAACTTCCGCTTCGGCCCCTCGGGGGCGCGGCAGTTCGGCGATTACACCGCCGCCCATGTCGGCCAGCCCTTTGCCATCGTGCTGGACCAGAAGGTGATCTCGGCCCCGGTGATCAATGAGGCGATCCGCGGCGGATCGGGCATCATCACCGGCAACTTCACCATCGAAAGCTCGACCAACCTCGCGGTTCTCTTGCGCGCGGGCGCCCTGCCCACCAAGCTGACCTTCCTAGAGGAACGCACCGTCGGCCCGACGCTGGGCGCCGATTCGATCGCCGCCGGCAAACTGGCGGCGATGGTCGGCACGATCGCGGTGATGATCTTCATGGTCGCGGTCTACGGCATGTTCGGCTGGATCGCGAACTTCGCGCTGCTGCTGAACATGGCGATGATGTTCGGGGTGCTCTCGGCCATCGGCGGCACGCTGACGCTGCCGGGCATTGCCGGCATCGTGCTGACCGTCGGCATGGCGGTGGACGCCAACGTGCTGATCTACGAACGCATCCGCGAGGAATTGCGTGTCTCGAAAGGCCCCGCCCGGGCGATCGAGCTGGGCTATGAACGCGCGCTTTCGGCGATCCTCGATTCGAACATCACCACCTTCATGACGGCGGTGATCCTCTACTGGCTCGGCGCCGGACCCGTCCGCGGCTTCGCCATCACCCTGGGACTCGGCATCCTGACCTCGGTCTTCACCGCCATCTATGTGACGCGGCTGGTGATTGTGCTCTGGTTTGAACGCCGCCGTCCCAAAACCATCGTGGTGTGACAATGCGCAGGCTCAAACTCGTCCCCGAAAAGACGAATATCGACTTCTTCAAGATCGCCCGCGTGACCTTCGGCGGATCGGTCGTGCTGACTATCGCCTCGATCGTGCTGTTCTTCGTGATGGGGCTGAACTACGGCATCGACTTCGAGGGCGGCACGACGATCCGGGTCCAGTCGCAGCAGGCGATCAACGTCGGCAAGTTCCGCCAGGCGCTGCAACCGCTGAAGCTGGGCGACGTGATGATCACCCAGGTGTTCGATCCGAACTTCGGCGCCGAAAAGCATGTGGCGATGGTGCGGGTGCAGGCCCAGAACGGCCAGCAAAGCATCACCCCCGACACCACCCATGCGATCGAGGCCGCGCTGAAGAAGGTCGACAACACCGTCACCTTCCCGTCGATCGAAAGCGTCGGGCCGAAGGTGTCGAAGGAACTGATCAAGACCGCGATCCTGTCCGTCGTGGTGGCCGTCGCGGCGATCATCTTCTACATCTGGCTACGGTTCGAGTGGCAGTTCGCGATGGGGGCGGTCGCGGCGACGGTCCATGATGTCGCGCTGACCGTCGGCATCTTCGTGGTGTTCCAGCTGAAATTCGACCTGTCGATCGTGGCGGCGATCCTGACAATCATCGGCTATTCGATCAACGACACCGTGGTCGTCTTCGACCGGGCCCGCGAGAACCTGATCAAGTACAAGAAGATGCCGCTGCGCGATCTGCTGAACCTGTCGGCCAACGAGACGCTCAGCCGGACCGTGATGACCTCGGGGACCACGCTGATCGCGCTGATCTCTCTTCTGGTGCTGGGCGGCGACGTGATCCGCAACTTCGTCTTCGCCATGACCTGGGGCATCATCGTCGGCACCTATTCCTCGATCTATGTCGCCAAGAACATCGTGCTGATGGTCGGGGTAAAGCGCGACTGGTCGAAGCCCACCGACAAGGGCGCGGGAACCCAGTTCTCGAAGGGCAAGACATGAGCTTTGCGCCGGTCCCGGGCCTTGATGGCCCGGGGCTGGCGCTGATGGCCGGCGCCGCGGCGGTCGCCAGTCTGGTGCGCGGCTTCGCGCTGTTCCTGCCGCGGCGCCTGGGGCTGGCGCCCATAATCCCGGGCGCAGCTTCTGATCCCCTTCGCCCTGGCCAGCGTCACCGGCGCCGCTATGTTCAGGCCAGAGCGCGAGCGGGATCTATCGCCGGCTTGCCAATCTGATCATTCTCGGCTCGGCGCTGGCCGGGCTGCCTATCTGGGGGAGTTGAACCATGCGGCTGAACGAGGTGCATTTCGACACGGGCAGGCCGGTGGACGGCTATGGGCCCGGCTTCTTCCGAATCGGCGGCACGGTGATTGAGGGCGCGGTGCTGGTCACCCCCGACAGCGCCAGCAGCTGGGGCGGGCTGGCCGATGCGGCGGCTTTGCTGGCGCTGGCGCCCTCGGTTGACGTGATCTTCATCGGCATGGGCGCCGAGATCGCCCCCCTGCCCCGCAACCTGCGCGACCGGCTTGAAGCCGAGGGGCTGGGGGTTGAGATCATGTCCTCGGCCGCCGCCTGCCGCAGCTACAACGTGACCCTGTCCGAAGGCCGCCGCGTCGCCGCTGCCCTGCTGCCGGTGGGGCAGGCGTCAAGCTAGCCCCCCTAGCAAGCCCGCCGTCCGGGACGCGCCCCCTCTGGTCTTCCCCACCCCTCTGGCCTTCCCCGACGCGCGGCAATCGGCTACGCCTGTCGGATGGAGCTTTGCGTGACCGATCTTGCCTGTGCCCGTGGCAGCCTTCCGGTGTTGGAGGGCGTCTCGTTCACGCTGGCCACCGGCCGCGCGCTGATCCTGCGCGGGCCGAACGGGGTGGGCAAGACCACCTTGCTGCGCACGCTGGCGGGGCTGCAACCGGCGCTGGAGGGCAGCGTGTCGCATCCGCCCGAAACGATCGCCTATGCCGCCCATGCCGACGGGCTGAAGACCATGCTGACGGTGGCCGAGAATCTGGCCTTCTGGGCGCGGATCTTCGGCACCGGCGACATCGCCCCGGCGCTGGAGCGGATGCATCTGCGCGATCTGGCCGACCGCCCGGCGCAGAACCTGTCGGCCGGGCAGAAGCGGCGGCTGGGGCTGGCGCGGCTGCTGGTCACCGGGCGGCCGATCTGGATGCTGGACGAACCGACCGTGTCGCTTGATACCGCCTCGGTCGCGCTGTTCGGGGCGGTGATGCGCGAACATCTGGCGGGCGGAGGTCTGGCACTGATGGCCACCCATATCGATCTGGGCCTGGACGAGGCCGAGGTGCTGGAGCTGTCGCGTTTTCGCGCCGATCCGCGCCGCGCCGCCGACGCCTTCGACCATGGCTTCGACGAGGCCTTCCTGTGATCGGCCTGCTTCTGCGCGACCTGAAGCTTGCGGTTCGCGCCGGCGGCGGTTTCGGCCTGGGGCTGGCCTTCTTCCTGATCGTGGTGGTGCTGGTGCCGCTAGGCGTCGGCCCGAAGGCCGAGCTGCTGACCGCCATCGCGCCGGGCATCCTGTGGGTCGCGGCGCTGCTGGCCTGCCTGCTGTCGCTCGACCGGATCTTCGCGCTGGATCATGAAGACGGCTCGCTCGACCTGCTGGCCACCGCGCCGATCCCGCTGGAAGGCGTGGTGACGATCAAGGCGCTGGCGCATTGGCTGACCACCGGGCTGCCGCTGACGCTGGCCTCGCCGCTGTTCGGGCTGCTTCTGCATCTGCCCGGCCCGGCCTATCCCTGGCTGATGCTCAGCCTCGGGCTGGGCACGCCGGCGCTGTCGGTCATCGGCACCTTCGGCGCGGCGCTGACCGTGGGGCTGAAACGCGGCGGCCTCTTGCTGTCGCTGCTCGTGCTGCCGCTTTACATGCCCACGCTGATCTTCGGCGCCGAGGCCGTGCGGCGCGGGGCCGAGGGGCTGGCCACGGCCACGCCGCTGGTGCTGCTGGCGGCGATTACCCTGGGGTCGATCGCGGCGCTTCCCTTCGCCTCGGCCGCGGCGCTGCGCATCAACCTGCGCTGACCCTGCGCCGCGGCGCCGCAACCTGCGCAATTGAGTTGAGCGAAGCCGCGTTCCACCCTAAACAAGGTGCCATGACGTCGATCTGGGAATACGCCAACCCCAAGAAGTTCATGCAGACCTCGGGCCGGCTATTGCCCTGGGTCGCGGGGCTGGCGGTGCTATTCATGGTGGGCGGTCTGGTCTGGGGCTTCTTCTTCACCCCGAACGATTACAAGCAAGGCTCGACGGTCAAGATCATCTATATCCATGTGCCGTCCGCGATGATCGCGATCAACGGCTGGGCGATGATGCTGGTGGCCTCGC